>NZ_LAPV01000074.1 GCF_000971275.1 Devosia psychrophila
TGCCCATCGCCCGCTTGCGGCCGCCGCGGCGGCGCACGACCAGCTTCTCCTCGCGATAGATGCGGAACAGCCGCTTGTGATTGACCATATGGCCTTCTCGCCGCAGCAGTACGTGCAGGCGCCGATATCCGAAGCGCCGTCGCTCATGAGCAATGGCCTTCATCCGCTCACGCAGCACCGCATCATCGACCCTGATGGTCTGGTAGCGCATCGTCATCCTGCAGCATCCCAGCACCTGGCACGCCCGCCGCTCGCTCATTCCAAACACCGTCTGGAGATGGGCGACAGCATCCCGCTCAACGGCGGGCGTTACCATTTTTTTCCGAGCAGGTCTTTCAACGCCGAGTTGTCCAGCATCGCATCGGCCAGCAGCCGCTTGAGCTTGGCATTCTCATCCTCGAGCGCCCTAAGCTTGCGAGCCTCGCTAACGTCCATGCCGCCATACTTGGCTTTCCATTTGTACACGCTGGCGTTGCTCACACCATGCTTGCGGCACAGATCGGCGACTGGAACACCCGCCTCGTGCTCTTTTAAAATCCCGATGATCTGGTCTTCGGTAAACCTGCTGCGCTTCATCTCTGGTCCTTTCTAGGGGCCAGAGCCTACTTCAAACTGGATTAGAGGCCGGGGGCAACGTCAGTCTCTCCGCCGGACCCTCAAAATGGGAACGCCTCAGTTCCATCGAAACGGCGTCTATTACGCCCGCCTGGCAGTCCCCGCCGACCTCTGGAACGCGCGGGGAAAAAAAGAGATCACGAAATGTCTCGGAACGCGGGATCCCAAAGTCGCCGTCAGCCTCTTCAAGATCAGGGTGGCGGAACTCGAGGAGGAATGGGCGGGACTGAGGGCCGCAGCTTTTTCGCTCGCCGAAGCCCCATCGAGCGATCTGCCCGTGCGCGCCTTAACTCATATGGAAGCTCACGCGCTCGCGGGAGAACTGTATCGCAAAACCATGGCGGCACAGGTGCAGGCCCCAGGAGCGCCCGATGCCTGGCTGATCAAGTTGCGGGTCTTCAGGGCGCGCTCCCCGCCGATGCCCCGGCCATATGTTCGGCCGTCTCCTTCCATTCTCCAAGCACGGAAGCCGGAAGCGAAGCTCGTCGTCATCTATAAGCTTCGCGTGCGTTTTACGACGCTACCCTGACCCCAGAGGCCCGCAGCGAAATACAAAAACGGCATCTGGCTGTGCCATTACGACCATGAGTTTCTGCCTTCGACAATGACAATCATGATCCAAGCTGTCGCCATCTACGACATCGCATTCAACAGTGTGCCTAGGTACAACTTCACCGAGGATTTCGTGTCGTACCTGATCGACAGATGGCCGTGTCGCGATTAGGCGCTGCAACTAGCTCTTACCCATCGACGTAGGTGAACAGGCGGATCGCATTAAGCGCTATGGCAATAACCTGGTGGCGCGCGCCCGAAGCTGCATACTTCGACTTGGCACTGCCCAGGCCTCCTTGCGTGTCGGCTTAGATGGTTGGTCTGGCCAAAAGCGTTCGGGCAGTAGACTACCCCCAAGAGGCGGGTCAGCAGCCGACCCATTTCGGCCGTTCAGGGATAGCCTAGGGGTTCCTAAAAGCCGCCATTGGTTTGCAGGGCGATATGCGTTGTTGGACTGATCGCTGCCGCCAGAACCAAGTCAGGCTAAGGCGATCATCGCGACTAAAGAGCAGACACAGAAAGCTCATGCAGGATGCAGTAGCAATGATCAAATTGCCGCTCTTACGCCGCGCAGGCGAATGGCAGCGGACGCGGCCTTGGGATCGGGTGGTAGCACGGCATTCTTGAGGGCGATCGAATAGGGATGAGTCGGATTATCGAGTACCGCCCGCGCGCCGCCGCTTTCGATAACCACGCCTTTCTGCATGATGATGACGCGGTCAGAGATGTAATAGGCCGTCGCCAGGTCATGGGTGATGTAGATGATCGAGACCTTCAGCTCATCGCGCAGCGAGCGGAACAGGTTGACGATCGACATGCGCAGGGAGGCGTCGACCATCGAAACCGGCTCGTCGGCCACGATCAGTTTGGGTGATGGAATGAGCGCGCGCGCCACTGCGACACGCTGCAATTGTCCACCGGACAGTTCATGGGAAAAACGACCTTTGATCTCGGCCATGGACAGGCCGACGCGCTGCAGTGCTTGATCGGAGAGGGTTTCCTTTTCCTGCAACGTATTGGCGCCAGCAAAGCGGTGAGCCGTGCCGAACAGATAGGCGTCGACACGGGTTAGCGGATTAAAGGCTTCGAACGGGTTCTGGAACACCGGTTGCACCTTGGCCATGAAGGCTTCGCGCTGCGCACGGTTGCGGATATTGGAAATGTCGACGCCATCGAACACCAGCCGGCCCGAATTGGGAATTTCGTTTCCGAGCATCATTTTGGCAATGGTGGATTTACCCGAGCCGCTCTCGCCAACGATGGCAAAGATCTCTGGTTTGTCGCCGTCGAGCGAGAAGCTGACGTCGTTGACCGCCTTGATACTTTTTCGTGAGAACAGCCCCCCAACCGGATAAAGTTTGGTGACATGGTCGAGTTCAAGCAGATTGCTCATTTGACGCTGACCTCCCCGGCCCGGAAACAAGCGACGCGGCCACCAATCGCACTCGGCAACATTTCCGGAACTTCCTTGGAGCAACGATCGACGGCGATCGGGCAGCGCGGATGAAAGCGGCAGCCCGAGGGCGGATTGGCAAGGCTGGGCGGCTTGCCCGCGAGGCTCTTGCGAATGGACAGGTCGCCGATGCGCGGCAGGCTGGCAATGAGATGGGCCGTATAGGGGTGCTGGGGATTGTCGAACATGGCCTGGGTCGGGCCTTCTTCGGCAAGCCGGCCGGCATACATGATGGCGAGGCGATCCGTAATCGCGGCATGCACCGACATGTCATGGGTGACAAACACCACCGACGAACCCAGCCGTCCCTGCACTTCCTTGAGCAGGCCCAGCACATCCTGCTGCACCAGCACATCGAGCGCGGTGGTCGGTTCGTCGGCGATGATGAATTCGGGCTCACACACGGTGGCTAGGGCAATGGTCACGCGCTGACGCATACCGCCGGACAACTGATGCGGAAAGGCTTCTAGCACATTGGGGTCGAGGCCCAGCTTTTGCAGGTGGCTTTGAACGCGTTGGCGAAAAGCTTGCCGGTCCAGCCCCATATGGCGGTAGGCGAAATCGTCGAAGGCGTGCTTGATCCGGCGTACCGGGTTCAGCACGCTCATCGATCCCTGCATGATGTAGCTGAGGTTCTGCCAGCGCGCTGTCTTCATTTTCTCCGGCTCGGCATAGACGTCGATCTTGGTGTTGCCGAAGGTGAAGTTGACGCTGCCATCGACGACGCGCATAGGGGGCCTGATAGCGCCGGCCAGGGTCTTGATCAGCGAGGTCTTGCCCGATGAGCTTTCCCCGGCAATGCCATAGACCTCGTTGCGGCGCACCGTCAGGCTAATACCGTCGACTGCTCGCACTTCGCGGCGCACGCCGAACAGGTCGTTGACGTAATAGGCTTTGAGATCCTTGATGGTCAGCACATCGGCGGACTGGACTATGGCTGGTTTGACTTCGAGAACCTTTGTCATCTCACGCTCCCATGCGCGCGAGACGACTGCGCGGGTCGATATATTCGTTGACGGACATGGCCAACAGGAACAGGCCGATGAACAGCATGACAACCGCCACCATCGGCACCGCTATCCACCACCAGATGCCTGCGACCATGGCTGAGTGAGCGTTGGCCCAGTAGATCATGCCGCCAATGGTCGGCCGGTTGATGTCGCTAAAACCAAGGATAGACAGCGTGACCTCAAGGCCGATGGCCCAGATCAGGTTGTTCATGGTGGTGAAAAACACTATGGGCATCACATAGGGCAGATGCTCGCGCAGCAAGATCTGCCCCGTGCGCATTCCGGAAAACGCAGCATGGCGGGTAAACTCACGGGTGCGCAACGACATTGCCACCGATCGGATCAGGCGGCTGTCATGGGTCCAGCCGAGCAGCGCCGCGGTCAGCGCCAGTACGGGCCAGGTCATCTGGTCTCGCAGCACGAACACCAGCAGCAGCAGGATCGGGATGTTAGGCAGCGCGCCAAGCGTATCGTTGAACGCCATGATGATCTGGTCGGTCTTGCCCCCGACATAGCCCGAAATCAGGCCGACCGCGATGGCGATGACGCGGCTGATCAAGGCGACCACGATACCGAACATCAGCGTGTTGCGCATCGATGCTGCCAATTGCCAGAACATGTCCTGGCCCCGGCTATTGGTGCCCAGCCAGTATTCGGGCCCGGGGGGCATGTCGGGAATGACCGCATAGGTCATCATCTCGTCGTAAGGCGCAAAGAACGAGGCGATGACAACGCCGAGGATGATGCTGACCAGCAATGTGCCACACAGGAACTCGCGGTTGTAACGCAGCAGGTCACGAAGAACTTTGAACATGGTGCTATCCCAGCTTCACGCGTGGATCGATCAGCGGATAGGTGATGTCGATCAGGAACACGGCGACGGCCACGGCGATCACGGAAAATGTCGTGACGCCAAGCACGAGGCTATAATCGCCAGCATAGATACCCGCGACCATCAGCTTGCCAATACCGGGATAGTTGAAGATGAACTCGACGATCACTGCCCCGCCGAACACGTTGCCAAGGCTTAGCGCGAGGCCGGTTACCTGCGGCAGCATGGCGTTGCGCGCGACATATTGCGAAAATACCGTGCGCGACGAAACGCCGCCGAGTTCCGCATAAACCACATGGTCGTCGGTCACTATGTTTGAGACCAGGGAGCGCATCGAGATGAACCAGCCGCCAATACCGACCAGCACCAAGGTCAGTGCTGGCAGCGTGCCGTACTGGATCACCGAGGTGATGTAGGCCCAGGTGAAACCTGGCTCGAGGTTGAGCTGGGCGCCGCCGCTGATCGGCAGGATCGGCCACAGGAAGCCAAAGACAATCAGCAGCGTCAGGCCGGAAATATAGGTGGGGATCGGCTGCAGGGCCATCACGAACAGGCCGACGACCTTCATGACACGGCTGTCGCGGAAATAGCCGGCGATGGCGCCCAACGTATTGCCGACCACCCAGGCAATGATGGTGGCGAGGGTCAGCAGGCCGATGGTCCAGGGCAAGGCGCGGCTGATGATGGTCATCACCGGCGTCGGGAAGGCCGAGAGCGATGGCCCGAAATCGCCTCGCACGACGCGGCTCCAGAACAGGAAATACTGCTCGATCAGCGAGCCGTCAGTGCCATAGAGCTCGCGCAGCGACTGGCGCAGGATTTCCACCGAACGCGGATCTGTGGCGCCAAAGCTGGTGACCAGCGACAGTGTCTGCTCGACCGGGTCTACAGGCGAGAAATGAGCGATCAGGAAAGCCAGCGTCACTCCGGTAACAACGACGAACACGAACTGGCCGAAACGTTTGGCGACGTAAATGAGAAAGCCGTTCATGGGCGTTCCGATCTAGGATGACGAAGACGGAAAAATCGGTCGGACCGGCTGGTGACCCAGCCGGTCCGGGCTTACTTAGGGCTTAGGAGCGTTTGGATTGGCTTCGAGCGCCACGATCATGTAGCGAACGTTGCTCCAGTTGGGACCTGAGGCCGCATAAGGGTTTTCGGCGCTCGGATAGCCAGTCCAGTAGGTCGTGTCCAAGGGCGCGAACTTATTGTAGGCCATCAGTGGGATCATCGGCATCTCCTCGACGACGAGCTTGAGATAGTCGATGCCGAGCGCCACGACTTCTGGCGAGTCGAAGTCCAGAGTGCGGTTGCGATCAATCAGCGCATCGAGGCGCGGATCCTGCCAACGCTGCAGGTTACGTGGCGGCTGAATTTCGCCAGTCGGCTTGATGAAGTCCGAACGATAGCTGTCGAGGAAGAAGCTCAGGTCGGGATGACCGCCCCAGGTCTCCACTGTCCAGTAGATGGCAGTTTCGAAGTCGCCCGTGCCGAGGCGCTGACCGTTGGTGGGACCCGCCACATCGACCGTAGCCTTGATGCCGTTCTGGCTCCACTGCTGAGCGATTGCCGTGCCGGCGCGCGCCAGCGTTGGGATAGCGTCGCCTTCGACCATGACGCGGATCTCGAACGGCGTGCCGTCTGGCTTCATCCACTGGTTGCCGTTTTTAGTGAAACCGGCTTTTTGCAGCAGTTCGGTCGCTGCCTGCACGTCCTGCTTCCACCAGCCGAAGCCAAAGGATCGTTGCAGCGCTGCTTCATCGGTCGGGATCTGGTCTGGCCACTGGTTGCGCACCATGCCCGCGAGCTGGGTAGCAATGGTCGGATCATAGGGCTTGATCGTCCGCGTGCCGGTGTTGAGCTCGAAGTTGGTCAGCCAATCCTGCATCGGCACGAAGTAGTTTTCGGGAGCCGAACCGGTGGGTGGCACGCCAAGAGCCGAAAGGTTAGCGGCGCCGCGATAGGAACCTAGCGCAACCGCCCGGATATCGATCAACAGCGCCAAAGCCCAGCGCACATCCTTGTTGTCGAACGGCGCCTTCTGCAGGTTGAAAAGCACCGAAGGCAGGGTCGGATCGGGATGAGCGAAGGGGAAATGGGGCAGCCAGGCCGCGGTCTCGGGCGCGTCCTTCATGATGGCAAACATTCCCTCGGGGGCAATGTCGTTGATCACGTCGAGGTTGTGGTTGCGCTGGGCGATGACGCGCGCTTCCGGATTACCCGAGGCGGCATAGACCACGTATTTCACGTCAGGCGCTTTGTCTTGCAGCATGCCGATCGTGGTGCGCTGCCAGTCGTCACGCAGCTTCCAGATCGCCCAGTTGCCGCCCTTGTCATAGCTGTTGAGTACATAGGCCGATAGCGACACTGGCGGATTGTTGTTGAAGGCCAGCGGATCTTCGACCTTTTCGAAGATATGCTTGGGCATGATCCACGCAGCGTTCCAGCGCACGGTAAACAGGGTGTGGAAACGCGAATTCGGTGCCTTGAGCGTGAAGATCACGGTGTTTCGGTCAGGGCTTTCGATGCTCGCGACATTCAGCGAAAATGCCGCGCTCCAGCCCATGCCGGGATGATCTATCTGGGTCTGGACGGTATAGACCAGATCATCGGCGGTGAATTCAACGCCATCGCTCCAGTATACGCCCTCGCGCAGCTTCACCGTCATGGTGGTGAAATCTTCGTTGTAGATCGGCGGCTCGGTGGCCAGCGCATTGGTCCAAGCGTCGTCGCCGCCTTCGGGATTGATCCACCACAGCGTATCGGTGGTCAGCTGCTGCTGGCCATTGACGCTGGCACCGCCGCCGGGCGCCCACACGTTGAACCAGTCGGCATTCTGAGCCGTCGGTCCCTGGATGATCAAAGCCTCGTTGCGGGGAATGCCCGCGATGAAATCCTGGCCGACAGCCGGCAGCGCCAGTAGTGACGCGACGGCCGCCAGGGCAATCTTCTTAAAGAGCCTCATGCGTTCCTCCTCGGAGCTCGCCACGCGAGCTTTCCTGCTTGACGGGCGAACAGCCCCTCCAGACCGATCTTGCCCGCGCCGCGCTTCCTCAAGCGCACTCGACTCCCCGCAGGCAGCGGGTCCACGCAGCTTTATCGACAATTTATGTTCAGGCAGCAACCCAAAATATCGATAATCCCGCATTATGCGCGGATAATTCGACTTTCCGACTCTTGGCTGCGGCATTATTATTGACAAAAAGGTGTTTTTGCTTAGCTTCCATGCGGCGTCGCGCGGCATAATGCAGCTGCGCAGCACGCTCCGCATCATCATGGCCCGGTCTTCTGGAGGAGGCTCGGCAGGATCTCGCCAGAGGAAGCCCAATGACTGCCCCTATGACCGCTGCCCCGTTCAAAGTTTCGACCACGGTTCACGCTGACAAGCCGACCGAGCCCTATCATCCGCTGTGGAACTGGTTTGGCTATGACGAACCGAACTACACCTATTCCCCGCATGGCAAGAAACTGCTCAAGGAACTGACCGAGCTCAGCGGCACCCCGCCCCATATCCGCACCCATAACCTGCTCACCAGCGGCGACGGGGTGGCGGCTCTGAAGTGGGGTTCCACCAATGCCTATACCGAAGATGCGGATGGCAATCCCGTCTATGACTGGACCATCATGGACAAGATTTTCGACGCCTATAAAGAGGCTGGGAATAAGCCGATGGTGCAGATTGGCTTCACTCCAGAAGCGCTGTCTGATTTCGAGGGCGACTACAAGCATCACTGGGAGCCGGCCGACAAATATGCCACCATCGTTACCGGCTGGGCATCCCCACCCAACGATCTGAAGAAGTGGGGAGACCTGATCTACGCCTGGGCGCGCCATCTTGCTGAGCGCTACGGGGAAGACGAAGTCTCAAGCTGGCCGTTCGAGGTCTGGAACGAGCCTGACGGGCACTACTGGCTCGGCACCATTCCCGAATTCTGCGACATGTACGATGTCAGCGCCAAGGCAGTCAAACGCGCGCTTCCCAAGGCCCGCGTTGGCGGCCCGCACACCTGCGGCGCCTTTTCCAATCCTAAGGCGCAGAAATTCCTCCGCGATTTTCTGCAGTACGTGGTCGACCACAACTCGCCGCTCGATTTCATCGCCTTCCATGCCAAGGGCAATCCGGTGATCTGGAAGGATCACGTGCGGATGGGCGTGCACAAGCAGTTGCGCGATATCGAGGCCAATCTAGACATCATCAACGAATTCCCGACGCTGAAGCATTTGCCAGTCGTCATCGGCGAGAGCGATCCGGAAGGCTGCGCCGCCTGCTCGGCTCGCGTGCATCCGCAGAACGGCTACCGCAACGGCCCGCTGTATGGCGTCTATGTGGTCGAGAGCATGCTGCGCACCTATGAGCTGGCCAAGCTCAAGAACATCCATATCGAAGGCGCCGTTACCTGGGCATTCCTGTTCGATGACCAGGCTTGGTATGACGGTTTCCGCGATCTCGCCACCAATGGCGTCGACAAGGCCGTGCTCAACGGCTTCCGCATGCTCGGCAAGCTGGGCGGCGACTGGCTGGCTAGCGAAAGCACCCACCGCCGTGACATCAACGACGTCATGGAACATGGCGTGCGGGGCGACCCCGACGTCAACGTGGTAGCAACGCGCGACGACAAGGGCATCAGCGTCCTGGTCTGGCACTACCATGACGATGACGAGGCGGGCCCCGACGCCGAAGTGACCATTTCCATCGACGGTTGGGGCGACAAGAAGGCTTCACTCAAGCACTTCCGCATGGACGAGACCCACTCCAACTCGTTTGGCATGTGGAAGGCCATGGGCAAGCCCGAGAATCCGCAGGGCGCCGATTATGCGAAGCTGGAAGCCTCGGGGCAGCTTGCCCAGATCGAGGATGTCGCCGGCGTCGCCGTCAACGCCGGCACAATCGAACTCCGGACCACGCTGCCAAGGCAAGGCGTCTCCCTCCTGCGCCTCGACTGGTAGGTTCGGCAGAGGAGCGCGCCGGCCTCTCTGGCGCGCTCCATCTTTTAGGTAACGCGGTTCAAATAGCGCGCCTTGCTGGGCTGCAGATGATCCACGCAAAGCTGCGCTAGCACCCAGTTGTCACGGCCCTTGAGCATCTCGATCATCAGGCGGTGATGCTCATGGGCGATGCGCAGGCCATCCTTGTTGGCCATGGAATTGGCGCGCACCGGCAGGCTGAGCCGCATATAGAGCTCGATGGACTGCACCAGATGATCATTGCCGCAGGCGCCGAACAGCGTCAGGTGGAACCGGTCATTGGCTTCGTGCACGCCGCGCAGGAAGCCGGCTTCGATATGCTGGCCATGCTCGGCATGGATAGCATTGAGTTCCTCGATCAGGCCGTCCGGCGCCGGCAGCGGAATCCATAGCGCCGCCTGGCGCTGAAGCAGTTCGCGCACGGCGTAGATTTCCTGCACCTGCCGGGGGGTCAACGAGCGGACGGTGGCGCCGCGGTTGCGCTCGCGCACCACGATGCCCATGGCCTCGAGCTCTACCAGCGCCTGCCGCGCGAAATGGCGCGTCACCGCAAAGCGGGCCAGCAGCGTATCCTCGGTGAGCCGGGTTCCGGGCGCCAGCCGGCCAAAGATAATGTCCTCCTCAAGCGCCCGCGCGATGGAGAGCTCGTCATGTTCGCCGGTTTGCGTATCGTTGGCAGGCTTCACTTTTGGCTCCTGGCTATCGCTCAGTTCTAGCGCGGTTTTGCTGCCGGGTCGAACGCTGCCAGTCGATAGATTTCCTCGACCAGCCGCAGCGTCTCCAGATTATCTCGTGGCGAAGTCTCGAAGGGTGAACCGCTATCCAGCCCATCGACGAAATGGGCAGTCGCCGCATCATAGGAGCCCTGATAAGTCGCGTCGGGATCGAAGCTTTCGTCACGCGAAGCAATTCCGGCGGCGCTCAGTCGATTGCCTTCCAGTTCGAGCGTTGCCGCCGTGCCGATGATGCGCAACTGGTCACGCGGCGCGGGCGGCGCGCCATGTACGGCCAGATTGCCGGTCACCTGCACCAGCGCGCCATCGGCCCGGCGGCGCAGCGTGATGGCGGCGACGTCTTCGGCAATGATGTCGTCATTGCTGCGCTCCAGCCGCGCCGCCACCACGTCCATTTCACCGATCAGAAAGCGCAGGCTGTCGAGCTGGTGGATCAACACCTCCATCACCAGCAGCCGCTGCTGCCGAGCAAAGAAAGGCTGGCGCACGAGGGCCGGACGGAGCCCTTCGGTGTCGCGGAGCATGCCGCTGGAAAGGAAATCCAGTCGCACCTGTCGGATTTCACCTGCCATACCTTGGTCGAGCCATGCCTTGAGGCGCCGGTACCAGGCCCTGAAGCGCCAGTTTTCATGCACCATGACGCGCGGTGAAGCGGGCAGATTGTCGACCAGCGCCTCCGCCTCGGCGAGATTCACCGCCAACGGTTTCTGGCAGAGGATGTCGATGCCACGCGAAGCCGCCAGTCGCACCAGTGCGGCGTGGTGCTCGCGCGGGGCGCAGATATCGACAATGTCGAGCGCCGCAGCATCGAACATTGCTTCGGCGCTCGCATAGCTATCCGCGATGCCAAATGCAGCCGCACGTGTTTTTGCGACGTCGAGGTTGGGGTCGGCAATGCCAACCAGTTCGACGCGGCCTCCCAGGCGCTGCCACGCCGGCAGGTGATAGCCGGTGACCCAGCCTGCACCGACAAGGCCGACGCGCCGCTTGTTTTTCCTATCCGACAGCATCGACCGCTTCTCCCCTAACGGAATTTATCAATAATCTACCTGACTAGCCTGCGCAGCCACAACACATATCGGCGCATAAACAGCCATATTTTGGATTCTGCTCACGCTTATTTATTGACAATACGCGCTTTACGGCTAGTTTCAAATGAAAGCGGCGACGGCTTACGCGCGCCCGATGCGAGAGGATTGTATTGTGTCCAACGGGCTGCGCCGCAAGCTGACCAGCTATGGCGACCAGGGGTTTTCCCTGTTCCTGCGCAAAGCATTCATCAAGGCCATGGGCTATTCCGACGACGCGCTGGATCGTCCGATCGTTGGCATTGCCAATACCTATTCCGATTACAATCCCTGCCACGGCAACGTCCCGCAGCTGATCGAAGCGGTCAAACGCGGCGTCATGCTGAATGGCGCGCTGCCCATGGTGTTCCCGACCATCTCGATCCATGAGAGCTTCGCCTCCCCCACCTCGATGTACCTACGCAACCTGATGGCGATGGAAACCGAAGAAATGATCCGGGCCCAGCCGATGGACAGCGTGGTGCTGATCGGCGGTTGCGACAAGACCTTACCGGCCCAGATCATGGCGGCCGCATCGAGCGAAATTCCAGCGATCTTCCTGCCCACCGGGCCTATGGCCACCGGCCATCACAAGGGCGAGCGGCTTGGTGCCTGCACCGATTGCCGCCGGATGTGGGGACGCTTTCGCGCCGGTGAAATCGACGAGGCCGAGATCACCGAGGTCAATAATAAACTGGTGGCCTCGATCGGCACCTGTACCGTCATGGGTACGGCCAGCACCATGGCTAACCTAACCGAGGTCATGGGGCTGTGCCTACCCAAGGGCGGCTCGGCTCCCGCCACCGATTCCGAGCGTGTGCGCCTCGCAGAAGCCACTGGCGCGCAGGCCGCGAAACTCGCGCGAGACGGTGGCCTGACCGTGCGCGAACTGCTGACGCCCGCCGTCATTCGCAATGCCATGGTGGCGCTGCAGGCGATGGGGGGCTCGACCAATGCCGTCGTGCACCTTGCGGCGATCTGCGGGCGGCTCGGCTTCAAGCTCGACATGGACCTGCTCGACCAAGTGGGTCAGCGTGTGCCGCTGCTGGTCGACCTGCAGCCATCGGGCCAGCATTACATGGCCGAATTCCACAATGCCGGCGGCGTGCCTGCCCTGCTCAAGGAAGTGCGCAGCGAGCTCGATACTGGGGCGTTGACGGTCTACGGTGGCACCATTGGTACCGTTATCGACGCCGTCGTTGACGAACCAGGCCAGACCATCATCCGCACCATGGTGGCACCGCTGAAGCCGATCGGTACACTGGCTGTCCTCAAGGGCAATCTCACGCCGCGCGGCGCCGTAATCAAGCAGTCGGCCGCCTCGAAGGAGCTGATGCAGCATACCGGCCGGGCCGTGGTGTTCGACAGCGTCGAAGATCTGAGCAACCGCATCGACAGCGATGACCTCGACGTTACCGCCCAGGACGTGCTGGTGTTGCGCAATGCCGGCCCCAAGGGTGCGCCGGGCATGCCCGAGGCGGGCTACCTGCCGATACCGCGCAAGCTGGCACGACAGGGGGTAAAGGACATGGTGCGCATTTCCGACGCCCGGATGAGCGGCACCGCCTTCGGCACGGTCATCCTGCACATTTCTCCGGAAGCTGCAGATAACGGCCCGCTTGCTATTGTCCGCACGGGCGATACGATAACGCTTGATGTCAAAGCACGCCGCATCGACCTCAATATCGACCCCGCTGAATTCGATCGCCGGATGGCCGCGCTTCCACCCGTTCCCGAGGGGCCACCGCGCGGCTATGCCAGCCTATACCACAGGCACGTAATGCAGGCCGACGAAGGCGCCGATTTCGATTTCCTTCAGGTTGCACCGTGATCGAGAGTGAGGCTCCGCTCTGCCTGCCGCCGCGGCCCATGTCCGGATTGGTGGTGAAATTACCAAACGGTACGGCGGATAGCCATTTTCACGTCTTCAACGCTGACGCGCCGCTCGTCACACCGCGCAGCTATACGCCACGCATCATGACGCTGGATGACTGGCGAACCTATGCAGACCTCGCCGGTATCGAGCGCGGCGTGCTGGTGCAGCCCAGCGTCTACGGGCTAGACAACCGCGTGCTGCTGACGGCGCTGACTGGCGATGCGGACCGGCTGCGTGGCGTCGTCGTCATTCCGCCGGACACCAGCACCACTGAATTGCAGCGCCTTGATCGACTTGGCGTGCGTGCCGTGCGCATCAACCTGCGCAACAAGGCCGGTATCGGTCTCGACGCGCTGCAGGACCTGGCACCGCGTATCCGGCCGCTTGGCTGGCACGTGCAATTCCAGGTCGGCCCCGAGGCCATCGCGGCTGTCGCCGAACTGGCGCAGAAGCATGACATCAACGGCGTAATCGATCATCTCGCCTTCATGCCGCTCGATCCAGTCGGCCCGGCACTCGACGATATGCTGCGGGCCCTCGACGGCGGGCGCATCCACGTCAAGATCTCGGCACCCTACCGCATGCGCGACACCGCCAATAGCGACGGCTATCGCGTAGCGGTCGCCGCGCTCGCCGCCAGCCATGCCCACCGGCTGCTATGGGCGAGCGATTGGCCACATACCGAACTGTTCGACAGTATGGTGGACGATGTTTCGCTACTTGCGTTGAGCCTTGAGGCCGTGCCCGCTTCCGCGCATGACCTCGTATTCCTACGAAACGCCGTTCCCCTTTACTGGTCGCACTGACCGCTTTTACCGGAGATCCCTGGATGCCATTGCTCACCGAGGACGCCAAGGGCGTCTACATCATCGCCGTCACCCCCTTCACCGATGATGGCGCGGTCGACTGGAACGGCGTTGATCGCATGGTGGACTTCTACGAGGAAAAGGGCGTTACCGGCCTGACCATTCTCGGCCTGCTGGGCGAAGCGCCAAAACTTACGTCCGAGGAATCGCGCAGCATTGCAAAGCGGGTCATCGACCGCGTCGCCGGTCGCCTGCCCGTGGTTGTCGGCGTCACCGCGCCGGGCCTTGCCCCGATGCGCGAACTGGCAGAGTCGGTGATGGACATGGGCGCATCCGGTGTCATGGTCGCGCCGCCCTGGACCACCAAGACCGACGATCAGGCCTATGCATTCTACGCCTCTGTCGGCGACGCGCTGGGCAAGACGCCGTGGGTACTGCAGGACTATCCGCTGACCACCAATGTCACCATCGCTCCCAAGGTCATCGAACGCATCGTGCGCGACGTGCCCACCTGCGTCATGCTCAAGCATGAGGACTGGCCCGGGCTAAGCAAGATCGGCGCACTGCGGGCGTCCAGCGACAAGGGCGAAGTGCGGCGCATCTCTATCCTCTGCGGCAATGGCGGCCTCTTCCTGCCCGAGGAAATGGCGCGCGGTGCCGATGGCGCCATGACCGGCTTCTGCTATCCGGAAATGATGGTGGGAGTAGTGGAAAATTATGCCAAGGGCGACGTACAGCGCGCCCACGACATTTTCGACGCCTACCTGCCACTGGCCCGCTACGAGCAGCAGCAGGGCATCGGGCTCGCATCGCGCAAATACGTGCTGGCCAAGCGCGGCGTCATTTCATCCGCCGCGTTACGCAAGCCCGGCGGGGCCCTGTCCAATGCTGATATTGCGGATGTCGAGCGCTTGCTGGCCCGCCAGACAAAGCGCCTGCAGGAGATCGGCGCATGAATCTGGGGATCGAAGGCAAGCGGGCAATCGTCCTTGGCGCCAGTAAGGGGCTGGGCGCCGCAATCGCCGTGGCATTGGCCAATGAAGGCGTTCACGTCATCGGTGGAGCGCGATCAACCGATGCCATCGGTGCCCTCAATGTAAAGCTGGAGGCTGGAGCCACCGGCACCATCACGGCTGTCCGTCTGGACTTGGCCGACCCAGCATCGGTCACGGCTTTCATTGCTGAGGTCCAATCTGCTGGCGGCGCCGACATCGTGATCAACAATTCCGGCGGCCCGACGGCCGGCGAGGCGGGCAGTATCGCAGCATCGGAGTTCTCCAAGACATTCGACACTATGGTGACGCCGCTGATCGCCATCTCCCAGGCTGTCCTGCCCGGGATGCAGGCCCAACAGTGGGGTCGTATCGTTACGCTGACCTCGTCAGGCGTTGAATCCCCAATCCCGCGCCTTGCCCTGTCGAATGCCCTGCGCCAAAGTCTCGTCGGATGGAGCAAGACGCTCGCCAGCGAAGTGGCGGCCAGCAATATCACGGTCAATGTCGTGGTGCAGGGACGGATTCATACCGACCGCGTCGACGAACTCGACGCCGCGGCAGCCGAGCGCCTGAACAAGAGCGTCGATGAGGTGCGCGCGCAGTCGCTCTCGACCATTCCCGCAGGACGCTACGGACGGCCGGAAGAGCTTGCTGACGTGGTGGCGTTCTTGGTCAGCGACAGATCGTCCTACATCACGGGCAGCCTGATCCGCGTCGATGGGGGCATGATCAAGAGCATCTGAGAGGACCGCCAGCAGTCACCGGAAAAGCTTGGAAACGTACGGTGTTAACGATCGGGCATCTTGACACATCAATCGCGATCCTAACGGCCAAGTTCTTTTCAAAATTGGCGGAGTTGCCGGGCAGCTTGCGACCTCCAAATCGGTCATCTAAGCTTCACTCTGCGTTGCCCAAAAGCTGCCGCTTATGATCACCTAACGCTCTCGCTTCGTGCCTTTATCCGACTAAGTCCGCGTTGTTCTACCGAGATGCGCAGGGCCAGCAAGGCGGCCGTGTTGCGGCGTGCCAGCACCAATTCGCTGAGCCTTTGCAGGACGACGAAGGCAATAAACGATACTGCTGGCACAGACAGCGCACCCATCAGGCCGCAAACCGGATCGGCAGGAGCGAGGCGGTAAAGCCGGGTCCCAATGCTGCCAGCATCATCTGGCCGTGGGGTGCATCGGCAAGAAGGCGCTCCAGAACAAACATCACGGTCGGCGCTGACATATTGCCGTAATCCCGCAAGATACCACGCTCGTGGTCGAGGACGTCCTGGCCCAGATGCAAAGCGCCCTCGATGGCGTCCACCACCTTTGCGCCGCCAGGGTGGCAGATAATCCGGGCCAAATCCGCTTGAGCCAAGCCCATGCGCTCCATCCCGCTTTCGACGGCCGCGGCAAAGTGCTGCTTGACGAATTCCGGGATTGACCGATCGAAGACCACGCCAAACCCGGCCTCGTCGACGTCCCAGCCCATGATGGCCAGCGTATCGGGCCAGGTATGTTCCTCACCATGGCCAAACTGGCCCAGACTGTTGCCTTCGGTCGAGATACAGGCCGCCGCGGCGCCGTCCCCAAACAGCACGGTCGCTATGATGTCGGCCTTTTGCAAGCGATCCTCACGAAACGACAATGTGCAGGCTTCGACGCAAACGAACAGGACCTTGCTTCCTGGAGACGCGCTTGCCAAACGCGCAGCAATCGACAAGCCGGAAACACCTCCCGCACAGCCAAGCCCGAACACCGGTACCCGATGCACATCAGACCTGAACGGCATTGTCACCATGGCGCGAGCATCGAGCGTCGGCGTGGCGATCCCCGTGGACGTCACCGTCACGATGCAGTCCACCTCATCGGCTGTCCAGCCAGCGGCCGTCAGTGCATTTTGCGCTGCGCCGATAAACATTTCCGGCGCGCCTTGCAAATACGCCAGCGTTCGACTCGGCCAGTCTTGAGGCTGTTCGAACCATTCAAAGGGCACCGCCGAATAGCGTCTGTCGATCACGGCGTTTTCGAAGGATTTGGTCAACCGCTCGAATTCGGGATAGCGCTCGCCCAACACACGTTTCGCAACAATTTTCACCATTTCCTGCGGCAGTTCGTAAGGCGGCACATGGGTAGAAAGCGCAATCAGGTGGGCCATAGGCAGATGCATCATGGACGTCATAGGTAACCTTCGACTAGCCGGTGCTTTCCCGGTCAGGGATTATTCTCGACCGAAACCACCAAAGGCCTAACGGCCAGGCACCAGGATTCGACGCAAAGTGCCGTCACGTTTGATGAACTGATGGTAGAGGGCCGCAACGACATGCACGGCGATGAGCACGATAAATACGGGTTTGCCCAGTTTATGAATGTCGCCGAAAGCGTCCGACACATAAACCGTCAGCAGTCCTAACAAGGGCATGGCAAACAGCATCAGGTAAAAAGCCCAATGCACCAGCCTGGCAGCCCAGTCCATCCAGGTGGGCGTCCCGGCCAGGCGCTGCGGTACACCTTGCATGAGCCGGACACCCAGCCGGACGAGGACGAGCACCAGAATGGCAATGCCAAACCAGTAATGTCCTATGCTGACTGCGGTATCGACACTCGATGCAGTCGTGCCTTCTTCTGCGGCATCGCGCACGTTGGTCATGCCCTCGCCAAATATCAGTTGAAATGCCACAAGCGCAGCGATGACCCAGTGCAGGGTAATCTGAAGCTTCGAATAACCTGACGTCTGGGTCCCGTTCATTTTCGACTTTCCTGTAGTGGCGCGGCAACATTGCCGGTAATCGGACAGCTTATGCGATTCGCTTGTGGCAACGACACTTGACGCCTAGTGGAGGCAAGGCCGACGGGGACATGTGCATGGTCAATGCTATGGCATGAGTTTTTCGGACCGTCTCGCTGCAGCAGCAATTCTTACAGCGATGTATATTTGGCGACAGGCGGCCGTGAGTTCGGGGGCCGACAAGGGTGACATCAACCGCTCCAACCCCGATGAGCTCACCCATGAAACTGTATCAGCTTGCCTTCGCCGCCTGCCTCATCGCCACGCCGATCGCGACTACGGCTCACTTCGTGGTCCCCGCAACTGCGGCCGCCACTGCTAGCGCGCTCGGCGACCTGTCTGCCATGCGCACGATTGTCGCCGATGCTCAGGCGCTGGTCGCTGCCAAGGATGCCGCGGCCGCCAAGGCCCGGATCACCGAATTTGAAACCGCCTGGGATCAGGCGGCCAATGACTTGCGGGGCAAAGATGCCTCCAAATGGGATGCCGTCGACTTGGCGGCCGACGCTGCACTCGATGCCGTGCGTAACGATGCTCCGACTGCCGACGCCACTTTGACGGCGCTCCTGGCCCAGCTCGACAATCCCGGCGCTGCCGACGCGGCAGGTGTCGCTACCACCGATACCTCTGGCAAGCCCGTGCCCTGCGAAGACATGCTGGCGCAATATCGTACGGTCGAACCGAAAACTGCATCGCTGCCGGATGCGGACAAAGCCAAGGTCGCCGAACTCGAGGCCAAGGGCCTGGAGCGCTGCAATGCCGATGACGATAAGCGGGCCGACGACTTCTTTGCCCAGGCCATCCAGCTGATAGGCGCATGATGAAAAACCTGAACTATAGCGGACCCGGCGCCGAGACGGTCGTTTCGGGCGGCGTCCCGGCCCTCAATCGCGTCCCTCGCGTCACCGTCGATTTCTGGCTCATCAAGCTGATGGCCGTGACGGTTGGCGAAACCGCCGCCGACTTCCTCGCGCTCAACATGGGCATTGGCTTGCAGACGACAACCCTAATCATGATGGCGGTGCTGGTGGTGGCGCTTAGTCTGCAGTTCAGCCGCAAGCGCTATGTACCCTGGACCTATTGGCTGGCCGTGGTGCTGGTCAGCGTCGTCGGTACGCTGATTACCGACAACCTGGTCGATACGTTCGACGTGCCGCTCCTGACCACGACACTCGGCTGCAGCATCCTGCTGGCTGCCACCTTTGCCGCCTGGTTCGCCAGCGAAAAGACGCTGTCGATCCATACCATCGTCACCACGCGGCGCGAAATCTTCTATTGGCTTGCGATCCTGTTCACCTTTGCGCTTGGGACCGCCGTGGGTGACTATCTCGCCGAGACCCTGGGACTGGGCTATCTTGCCACGGGCCTCGTCTTCCTCGCCATCATTGCGGCCATCGCAGTTGCCCATCTTGTGTTCAAGGCCGATGCCATCCTGACCTTTTGGCTGGCCTATATCCTGACCAGGCCCCTCGGCGCCTCATTTGGCGATCTTCTGTCGCAGCCGATAGACTATGGCGGTCTGGGCCTTGGAACGATCGTAACCAGCGTCATTTTCCTGACCGTCATCGCTGCGCTGGTCGCTTACATGACGCTGGCGGCCCGTAAGCGCGATGCAAGGGCCATATCGGCCTGAGCCCGTCGGGGCGGCGGTCTCTGGATCACCGTCCCGCATTGACGATGGCCCCCTTCTGACCGAGACTTCAGCCATGCGTATCCTGTTCGTCGAAGATGATGCCCGCACCGCCGATTACGTCAAACGCGGGCTCACCGAGGCAGGCCATGTCGCCGACGTCATCGCCGATGGCCGTGATGCGCTGGTACATGGCATGGCCGAACGCTTCGATGTCATGGTGGTCGACCGTATGTTGCCCGGCCTCGACGGACTGTCGCTGGTCAAGGCGTTCCGGGCGTCGGGCAATACCACGCCCGTGTTGTTCCTGACCGCCGTGGGCGGCGTCGATGACCGGGTCGATGGTCTCGAAGCCGGCGGCGACGATTATCTGGTCAAGCCCTTTGCCTTTTCCGAACTGCTGGCGCGGCTCAACGCCCTAGCGCGGCGGCCGCCCCCGACTACGGAGAAAACCAAGCTGCAGGTCGCGGACCTCGAAATCGACCTGATCCGGCACTCCTGCCGGCGCGGCACGATGGCCATCGACCTGCTACCGCGCGAATTCGCACTTCTGACCTATCTCATGCAGAACGAAAACCGGGTGTTGACCCGCACCATGCTGCTCGAACGGGTGTGGGATTTTCATTTCGATCCGCAGACCAGCGTGGTCGAGACCCATATCAGCCGGCTGCGCGCCAAGATCGACAAGCCTTTTGCCAAGCCGTTGCTGCACACCATCCGCAGCACGGGTTACAGCCTGCATGCTTAGGTCCCTTTATCGCAGCACGGCGATCCGGCTGATCGCGCCGCTCGGTTTGGCATTTCTGGTCTTTCTGTTGCTCGCCGGATTTGCCGCTTACCTGCTGATCCAGGGCGAGCTCGACGGACGCATGCGGCAGCAACTGGAACAGACCTTTGCCGTCATCACCCAATCCTATGCGGAAAGTGACCTCACCGACCTGACAGAACTGGTGCGCAGCCACGCGGCGGCCAATCCGCGAGACCAACGGGTTTTTTTCCTGCGCGACGGCAACGGACTAAAGCTTGCCGGTAATATCGATCAGGCGCCAGGAGGCACCGGGTGGTCCGTCGTACCTGGCGCTGCCTTGGGCCTCGATGCGGATGACAGCTACCAGATTTATTCCGGATCGGCGGCTGACACGGAGCTGACCGTGGGCGCCAGTTTTGAAGAAAGCGACGCGGTGGGCGCCATCGTGCGCAACATCCTGGGCTTGGCGGGGCTCGCCTTCACCGTTCTGGTCGTCATTGCCGGCCTGCTCATCGCCGTGCGCGGACAGCGCCGGATCAACGGCATTGCATCGACCATGGACCGGGTTGGGCGCGGCGAGCTGGCCTCGCGTATCCCGCTGCGAGCCAATCACGACGATCTCGATGATCTGTCCGTCCAGATCAACCAAGCGCTCGATCGGCTCGCCAGTCTCGTAGAGGGGATGCGGCAGGTGAGCGTGGATATTGCGCATGACCTCAAGACGCCCCTCAACCGGCTGAGTTTCACTGTCCAGAACGCCATTGACGATGACGAAGCGGGCAAACCGATCGCTGGCCTGCTGCAGCAGGCGCAGGAAGAATCGCGCCAGATCAACACGACATTCAATGCGCTGCTGCGCATTGCCCAGATAGAATCCGGTGCACGCCGCGCGCGGTTCAAGCCCATAGCAATAGAGCCGGTCCTCGAAACGCTCTTCGATGCCTATGAGGAGGTTGCCCGTGAGCAGGAACAGGAACTGGTGTTTAACGCCGCGCCGCTGCCGCATATTATCGGCGACCGCGATCTGCTCACTCAAATGTTCGCCAATCTGATCGAGAATGCGATCCGCCATTGTCCGCGGGGGACCAGGATCACGCTGGCCAGCGTAGTGGAGCCGGACAAGGCGTTCAGCATCACTGTGTCGGACACCGGACCTGGCATTCCGGCGGCAGAACGCGATCGGGTGTTCCAGCGGCTGTATCGGCTGGACAAGAGCCGCAGCACGCCGGGCCACGGCTTGGGCTTGAGCTTGGTCAAGGCCATCGCCGACCTGCATGGGGCGAGCATCGATATCGGCGACAACAACCCAGGTCTGCGCATCGCCGTACGGTTTGTCGCTCAGCTCGCCATGTCCGCCGCGCCATAAACCATTGCATCGCCTCGCGCGCATTCGCACCCCTTCCGTTTCATCTCACAGAAAGGTCACACCATGGAAGCTCCACTATCGTCCTGGCTGTTTTGGGCCCTGCTGTCGGCTGGCTTTGCCGCGCTCACCGCCATTTTCGCCAAGATAGGCATCGAGAACGTCAATTCCGACTTTGCGACCCTGATCCGCACCGTGGTCATCTTGATCGTCGCGGCCGGTATCGTGGCAGCCACAGGCCATTGGCAGGCTCCAGGGACGCTTTCGAGCAAGACCTGGACCTTCCTGATTCTATCCGGCGTCGCCACCGGGCTGTCCTGGCTATGCTATTTCCGCGCCCTTCAACTCGGCAAGGCGGCCCAGGTAGCCCCAATCGACAAGCTCAGCGTCGTTCTCGTCGCCATATTCGCGGCCCTATTGCTCGGAGAACGCCTGCCGCCCACCGGCTGGCTAGGCATCGGCCTGATTGCCGGCGGTGCCGTGTTGGTGGCTGTCTCCTGACGGTCCATCGGCTCAAATCTATCAAAGTGGTTTGAGTCATTATTTCTGATTGCATGCGACGCGACTGCAAGTGCCCACTTCGCCTCAAAAGCAGCCGGTCTGCATCCCACCCCATCCCGGAAGCCAGCGGACCCATCGGGTTATGTGGCGCCACACCGACGAAATAAGCCTCCGCCAACGCTGCGATCCGGCGCATCTCTGAAATGCCGCCAACAACGCAGATGTCGGGCTGGATCAGGTAGGCACCCTTTACCTGCAGCAATCGAAGGAATTCGTTGCGGCTATAGAGAGATTCGCCCGTGGCCAGGGCGCAATTCAGACCCTGGTTCAGTTCCCCATAGAGCTCGATGTTTTCGGGACGCAGGGGTTCCTCGTAGAACAGCGGATCATAAGGCGCCAGGACATTGCCAAGCTGGCGGGCCGAATTGACGTCGAAGATCTTGGCCTGGGCATCAAAGGCGATTTCGTAGTCCTGATTTACGCTTTCCCGCAGCTGCCGGAAATACTCGGCAGAGGTGCGGACGACCTCCCCCCAGCGGTTGCTATTGGGCTCCAGCCGCCATGGGCTGAGTTTGAAAGCGGAAAAACCCCACTCGCTATTGAGCCGGTCGAGCTCATCTTTGGCGGTGGGCAAGTCTGAAGCGGTGTAAACGCCGGCATAGACCTTGATGCGGTCACGGACTTCTCCGCCAAGCATCTTTTACACAGGCACGCCGCGGGCTTTCGCCGCCAGATCCCAAAGGCAATGATCGAAGCCCGATATGGCCGCAAGCCCAAGCGCACCAGGCGGAAAGCGGCACTGCTGGATCATGTAGTTGAAGAGATATTCAACGCGCGACGGATCCTGGCCAGCGATGAAATTATAGAGGTAGTCGAGGAGCGGTGGCAGGGCCAGGTCGGGACCATGGTTGTAGCACTCGCCCTAACCCGTGAGGCCGTCATCGGTGTCGAGCGCGATGATAACGCGTGGACGGTCCTTGTCGCGTGTCACGTAGACCCGCATGCGGTCGATTTTCATTGAGTTTCCCCTCTTTGAACGACAGGCCGCGCGCAGGCGCCAGACCTGACTGGCCGGTGGCCAGAATTGAAATTTCAGGCCGCCACAACAGCGCCTTCGGGCCGATATCCGAGGCTGCCCTCGCGCAGCATGCGCGTGTATGGGTGCTGAACCTTGCCGTCGATCATGGCCTGGCGCGTCGATATCTCCGCCAATTGGCCATCCTTCATCACGACGATGCGGTCGCACAGATGGGCCACCACGGCCATGTCGTGGCTGACGAGCACATAGGTCAGGCCGGCGCGTTCTCTCAGGTCTCTGAGAAGATTGAGGATTTCGGCCTGGATGGACACGTCGAGCGCCGATGTCGGCTCATCGAGCAGCAGGATTTCCGGTTCAAGGATCAGTGCGCGTGCAATGGCGACGCGTTGGCGTTGGTCTCCCGACAGCTGGTGGGGATAGGGGAAGCGAAAGCGCGGCAGCAAGCCGACCTGGTCCAGGGCCTTCTCCTCCCGCTCCTCGTGATCGGCAATACCATGGATTACCAGCGGCTCCATAAGGATGCCGCCGATGGTGTGGCGAGGGTGAAGCGAACCGAATGGGTCCTGGAAAACCATCTGCTGGCGGCGTAGCGGCGTAACTGATCGTGGTTGCGTTTCTTCCAGCCAAGCTGATCGCCGGCGATAGTGATGCTGCCGTGCCAGTCTTTTAGGCGTCCGGCTATCGCACCGAGCAATGTGGATTTGCCGCAGCCGGATTCCCCGACGAGGCCGAAGCATTCGCCCTTCTTTACTGGGAGATCGATACCCTTCACCGCATGGTTGGTGCGCGAACAGGGCTTTGCAATCATTTAGAATGGCCTTGAGTGGCGACCAATATTCGCATGGCATCAATGATGGCCCTCGGTGCCGGCAGGTGCCAGATGACCTGGTAGGCCTCGACTACATCTAATGGCGTCACTTCGCGTCCGGCCAGCGCGACCCATGGTGGCACCGACAACCCCAGCAGGGCCGCAACTGTCACCCGAGCGGCCGCGCTGCCCTGATCATAGGGCATCTGGGCGCCGACCCCTTTGATCATGCCACGGCGGACCATATCGAGGGCGACGTCATTGCCCAGGTCCACTGTCGTGACGGGAATGTCGAAGCCCTGCTGCGCGAGCGCCCGGACCGCCTTCATCGCCGGCACGTCCCAGACCGCAAAAATGCCTGACAGGCCGCGAGCCTTCTCCACCATCGCCAGCGCGGCCGGCCCGGCATCCTCCAGCTCGGCAAATCGTTCTCGGACCAGGGTGACGTCCGGTCGGTGGATGCCCATCCATTTGCGGAACGCAATCTCGCGCTCGTGGGTGGCAAAGAAGTCGATGCCGTAGCCCAGGATGCCGGCGGCGCCGTTCGGCGGGATATGGTCCGACAGCATGGCGGCGCAGCTTTGGCCCAGGCCAAAATTGTCGGTCGAGACGACGCTGGCATAGTCGGCACCGGGCAGCATGCCGGTCGGGGCATTGTCCAGCAGCACCAGTTTACGACCGCTGTGGGCCAGGGCCCGATGGGCCGCCGCGACGCGCGTATTGCCGATTGGGATCGAGATTACCGCGTCGACCGGCTCACGCGCCAGCCGGGTCAGGGCGGCGATCTGCAATTCGACGTCGAAATTGCAATCGACCACTTCAACGACGGCAGCGGAATAGAGGCCCAGCGTAGCGGCAATGCCCGCTAGTTCCTGCTTTGACCAATCGCTGGTGGTGGTGTGCAGGACCACTGCCACCGCAAAGCGGCGCGCCTTGGCCTCGACGGCGTCGCCCTCGGTCAGCTGAATCTGGTCGGCGGGCACGGCGCGCTCTCCATGCGGACCCAGGCCTGCAATCGGCTTGGCGGTATCCACTGGCGTCTTGCCGTTCATGGTGCCGTTCGTCCCGATGGTGTTGCCGCCTTGGGCGCCAGTGTTGTGGTGTATCTCTCCATGACTCTCTGGAAGTCCGGATGGAGAAGGGGCGAGCCGTGCCCGATCCAGCCCTGCAGGATGGGGGGCGAGAACAATTCTTCCACCACCACCTGGGCGGCGCCGACCAGGCCTGCGGATGCCCCCATCTGGGAGCGCATGATTTGAAGGTCGCGCGACACCATCGGGTGAGACTGGCGATAAACCGCTTCGCGAATGCCGGCGAGCAGGCTGTCGCCACCCGATTCGGCGACGATCCCGCCAATGATGATGAGTGTGGGATTGACCAGGTTGGTCAGCGGTGCGAGCGCCTCGCCCACCATGCGACCACACCGGCCGAGCAGTTCGACACAGAACAAGTCGCCCAACTGGGCGGCATGGCCGATATCGACGACCGAGATTTCGCCCTGCCGCGCCAGCGCCTGTGCCAGATAGGGGCTGCGGCCGTCCTCGGCTGCGGCCGTCCCCTCACGGGCCAGGGCGTCGGCGCCGGCTATGGCCCCAAGCAGGTCGTCGCCGACCCTGCTGTGGCCGATCATGCCGGCCGCGCCCTGGGCGCCCCGATGCAGACGGCCCTCGGACATCAGGCCGGCGCTGATCGAGCGGCCCAGCTTGACATAAATGATGTCGCTGAGACCCCGGCCGCCACCAGCCTTGGCCTCGCCCATGGTCATGGTCTGAACGCCGCTGCGGGCGAAAATCGGCACGCCGATCCGCATCGACAGCCGTTCCAGGAACGGGAAACCCTGCCATGATTGCACGCTTTGCAGGACGTGAACGGCCTCGAATTCGGCCGACGGCTTTTCGATTGGGCCAGCCAGGGCAAGCCCCATTCCCCAAGGCGCCGGTTTCTCGGTTTCCCTGAGCAGCCAATCAAAAATGGTAGCCAGTCGCTCCAGAATTGCCTCCGGCCCCGCGTCGAGCCGCGCCGCTTCGTGGTGCTCCACGAGCATCTGGCCGTTGAGATCGGCAATACCGAGCGCTATGGAACTCTGGTCGATTGCCGAAACCAGCAGTGAGCCGGCATCCTCGCGGAACCGCATCTGCCGGGGCGCCCTGCCGCCGGTGGCCTGGCCCAATTCCCCTTCCTTGAGGAGGCCCAGGTCAATCATCGTCGCCAGCCGGTCGGCGACGACGGCTCGCCCCAGCTCGGAGCCGCGTTCGAGTTCCTGCCGGGTCGTGGCTGTTCCGGTCCGCACTAGGTTGAGCAATAGCGCCAGGCTTGCCTGGGCCGTGTCGACGCTGCGTGGGCGGCCGACCGATCGTAGCGCTGTTTTCTTCTCCGCCACTCCTCGATCCCTCTGTCTCTATTGCAGTTCCAACCTAACCCGGCAGGTTCTTCGCATCAAGCTGCGACTTATGCCTATTATCCGACAAAAGATGTGGTTCTTGTGCAGAATTGGCATTGACTTCGAGTTTTCAAACGGCGTAAGGTCTGGTTAACAACGGGCTGGCCGCAGTGTCAGTCCAATCCCGGCAAAGCCGGATCTGCTCGGAGGAGGAGCCCATGGCCGTCAAACTGGCCTATCACGCCAATTGCTGGGGACCGCTCGGCGGCAATGCCGTGGGGGTGACGTCAATCACCCAGCTGACTTACCGGACCTTCGCCGACATGGATCGTGCCTTCGCCGACATTGCTCGAGCGGGCTATCAGGGCGTGGAAATCTTCGACGGCAACCTGCTCGACGACACGCCGGCCGACCTGCGTCGCAGGCTCGCTGCAGCCGGACTGGAACTGGTGTCGACCTATTCGGGCGGCAACTTCATCTTTCCCGACATCCTGTCCGAAGAACTGGCCCGGATCGAACGCGTCGCGGCGGCGGCCGCAGACGCAGGCGCCAGCCACTACGTGATCGGCGGAGGCGCCAAACGCGCCGGCGGCATTCGGGCAGACGACTACCAGCGTCTTGGCGAAGCACTTGACCTGGTGGGAGAAATTGCCAGGCGCGCCGGTCTGCGGGCTCACTACCATCCGCACCTTTCCACCATTGTCGAGAGCCCGGCCGAGGTCACCAGAATTTTTGGGCTCACCAGCCTCGATTTCTGCCCCGACACGGCCCACCTCGCGGCGGCCGGTGGCGACCCTGCGGCGCAGGTTCGCGAGTTCTCCAGGCGCATCGGGCTGGTGCATCTCAAGGGCCTGCAGCGCGAACCGTTTGGCTTCACCCCGCTCGATGCCGGCGATCTCGACAACGGGGCGGTTATACAGGCCCTCAAGGATACCAACTATTCCGGCTGGGTCATGGCCGAACTCGATAGCTGGCCCGACCCGTACGAGGGGGCGGTGCGCAGTCACACATACCTGAAGCGGCACTTCGCCTGATCAGACAAACACCAAAGTCACCAAAGGGAGGATACCATGGGACATTCGAAGACGACGACACTGCTGGCGGCAGCATTGCTGGCTGGCACCATCGCCGGGACAGCTTTTGCACAGAGCCCGGATGAGGCGCTGGCAGCACTCGCCAACCAGACGCTGAGCACCGGGCCGAACGGCGAGAGCCCGGTCTCGGCCTCTGAAGTCACCCTCTCCAATGACGAACTGGCCCAGATCAAGGCTATGGGCGCCACTGCCGCCATCGTCATGCACTACGGTGGTGACGACTGGAGCCAGGCCCAGATCAACGGGCTCGAAACCCAGTTTGCGGCGATGGGCATCGAGGTGATTGCCACCACCGACGCTGGCTTCAGTTCGGCCAAGCAGGTTTCCGACATCGAAACCATCCTGGCGCAGAACCCCGACATCATTGTATCGATCCCAACCGATCCGACGGCCACGGCAACCGCCTATCGCCAAGCTGCCGAGGCGGGGGTCAAGCTCGTCTTCATGGATAACGTGCCGGCGGGGTTCGTGGCAGGCACCGATTATGTCAGCGTCGTTTCCGCCGACAACTATGGCAATGGCGTCGCTTCAGCCCATTTGATGGCAAAGGCGCTCAACGGCGAGGGCCAGATCGGCATCGTTTTCCACGCCGCCGACTTCTTCGTGACGCGCCAGCGCTATGACGCCTTCAAGGCGACCATCGAGCAGAGCTATCCCGATATCGAGGTCGTTGCAGAACAGGGCATAGGCGGCCCCGACTTTACCGGCGACGCTGACCGCGCCGCCTCGGCGATGATGGTGGGCAATGCCGAGATCGACGGCATCTGGGCGGTGTGGGACGTGCCGGCCGAAGGGGTGATTGCTGCGGCCCGCGCCAATGGTCGTGACGACCTCATCATTACCACCATCGACTTGGGCGAAAACGTCGCAATTGACATGGCGCGCGGTGGCTTCATCAAGGGCCTGGGTGCCCAGCGGCCTTTCGACCAGGGCGTGACCGAAGCCATGCTCGCCGGCTACGGCCTGCTTGGCAAGGATGCGCCAGCCTATGTCGCCCTACCGGCCTTGCCGGTCGAGAAGGCCAACCTGCTCGACGCCTGGCAAGCTGTCTACTCCACCGAAGCGCCGGCCACGGTCAGCGGCTCCATGAACTAGGCGCTCCTCCCAGCGCCTGCGTGGGACGGCCTCCCAAGACCGTCCCGCACTTTCCTTCACCCCATCAACGAGACAGAAAATGCAAAAGCTCAATGTCGCCATGATCGGCGGCGGTTTCATGGGCAAGGCCCACGCCATGGCCTATGCCGCCATGCCAATGTTCTTCTGGCCGGCGCCGGCCATTCCGGTGCGCAAGGTGGTCGTGGACATCAACCAGCAGATGGCCGAGACGGCGCGCGACCGGTTCGGCTTCGAGGAAGCCTCAATCGACTGGCGCGCGGTGATCGCTCGGCCCGATATCGACATCATCGATATTTGCACCCCCAACAATTCCCACGCCGAGATCGCCATCGCCGCTGCCAATGCCGGCAAGCATGTGATCTGCGAAAAACCGCTCGCCCGTACTGGCGCTGAATCCAAGACCATGCTCGACGCGGCACAAGCCGCCGGCACCATCCACATGGTCGCCTTCAACTATCGTCGCACCCCGGCGGTGGCCCTCGCCAAAAAACTGATAGAGGAAGGCCGCATCGGCGACATTCTCAATTTCCGCGGCACCTATCTCCAGGATTGGTCGGCCGATCCCGATAGCCCACTCTCCTGGCGCTTCCAGAAGTCGGTCGCCGGCTCGGGCACAGTGGGCGATATTGGCACCCATGCAGTGGATTTTGCGCGCTATCTTGTCGGGGAGATCGCCTCGGTCAACGCCCTCGTCAAGACCCACATCCCGACCCGTCCCAAGCAATCTGGGGGTGTCGACAAGCTTGGTGTCGGTGGCGGCGACAACAATGCCGAGCGTGGCGCGGTCGATGTCGATGACGAGATGCTGACTATGGTCAAGTTCGCCAATGGCGCCATCGGCTCGATCGAGGCCACCCGCAACGCCTATGGCCGCAACAATTTCCTGACCTTCGAGATCCACGGCACCAAGGGGTCGTTGGCCTTCAACTACGAACGGCGCGACGAACTCCAGGTCATGTTCGCCGACGACGTCGCCGACGCCCGAGGCTTTCGCACCGTCTATACGGGTCCGGCTCACCCTTATGGCGGTGGCCTCTGGCCGATTCCGGCGCTGGGCATCGGCTACGGTGAAACCAAGATCGTCGAGTGCTACGATCTGTGCACTGCCATCGTCACGGGCAAGCAACCCTCGCCCAATTTCGAGGACGGGTACCGGATCGCCCTGATCGCCGACGCGATCCTGGCGTCGGGGGAAACCGGACAATGGGTGGACGTGCAATGATCGAACTGGCGGCCAAACCCATCGCGGTCGAAATGGCTGCTATTTCCAAGCGCTTCGGCGGGGTGCATGCCCTGCGCGAGGTGAGCTTCAGCGCCCGCTCGGGCGAAATCCACGCCCTGCTCGGCGAGAACGGCGCCGGCAAATCCACCATTCTCAAGACCTTGCGCGGCGTGCAGGCGCCCGATAGCGGCACCATAACCATCGGGGGCGAGGTGTTTGATCGCCTCACCCCGCACGTGGCCCGACAAAAGGGCATCGGCATGATCTTTCAGGAGATGAGTTTGGTGCCCACGTTGAGTGTCGCGCAGAACGTGTTTCTTGCCAACGAACTGCTGACATCGGCGGGTCTGATTGACGACCGAGCGATGGAGCGGCGCAGCGCCGAGATCTTCGGCTCGATGGGGGTCAGCATCAATCCGGCCGCCATCGTCGCCGACCTCTCCACCGGCCAGCAGCAACTGACCGAGATCGCCAAGGCACTGTCGCAGAACGCAGCGGTGCTTGTGCTGGACGAGCCGACCTCGGCCCTGACGGCGGGCGAGGTGGATATCCTCTTCGGCCTGCTGCGGCGCCTCCGGGCCGAAGGCAAGGCCATCGTCTATGTCAGCCACCGCATGGACGAAATCTTCCGCATTGCCGATCACGCGACAGTCTTGCGCGACGGGCGGCTGATTGATAGCCGGCCGATCGCCGACTACACGCTGGCGACGCTGATCGCCGACATCATGGGGAAGGCGACCCGCGACCTGTCTGAGTTCACCACGGCTTCGACAGCGCAGGATGAAGTCATCCTTAGGGTCGAGCACTTGTCGAGCAAGCTGCGCCATGGCGGCGACGTGAGTTTTTCACTTAGGCGCGGCGAAGTGCTGGGGATTGCCGGACTGCTCGGCGCAGGACGCAGCCGGCTGGCGCGCATGCTGTTCGGGCTCGAACCCATTGCCGGCGGCACCATCACGCTGCGGGGGCGGACGACCACCATCGGCTCGCCCAAGCAGGCGACCGAACTCGGTCTAGCGCTGGTGCCCGAGGACCGACGCCGGCAGGGTCTGGTACTGGCCCACTCCATCCAGGACAATATCGAGCTGCCCATCCTGAAGCGCCTCGGATCGTCCCCCTTCGTCGACCTGTTCAAATCCCGCGCCACGACCGACGACCTGATCAAGCGCCTTGCCATCAAGACGGTGTCGCGCGAGGCGGCGGCCAATTCGCTGTCTGGTGGCAACCAGCAGAAGATCGTCATCGGCAAATGGCTGGCCACCGATCCGGACATTCTCATCATGGATGAACCCACCGCCGGCATCGACATCGGCTCCAAGGGCGAAGTGCTTCGCTTGGTGCGCGAGCTGGCCGCCGAAGGCAAATCCATCATCTTCATTTCATCGGAACTCGCTGAACTCATGGCCGTCAGCGACAGCATCGCAGTGATGTCGGGTGGCAGGCTGGTCGAAACCGTCGACAAGGCGGACCTACTGAGCAGCCCCGGCGATGCAGCGGAACTGCGCGCCGAACAGAAGCTGCAACTGATTGTGCAACGGGGAGGAAACCATGGCTGACACCACCGCAACGGCAGGAGGACGCGAGAGCTTCCTGGGCTACTTCAAACGCACCTGGCGGCAGAATATCATCTATATCGGCTTCATCGTGGTGTTCCTGTTTTTCGCGGCGACGCTTTATGACAAGGGCTTCCTCGCCCCCAACAACCTCCTCAACATCGCCCGCCAGACCGCCATGATCGCGGTGATGGCGGTGGCCATGACGCTGGTACTATCCTCCGGCGAGATCGACCTGTCGGTCGGCGCCGTGGCCGGGTTGGCCTCTGTCACCACCGCCATGGCAATTACCTGGGGCGGGTTGCCTGCCGGTATTGCCATCGGCCTGTTGACCGGCGTGGCGGTGGGGCTGATCAACGGGCTGCTCTCGACCCGGCTGATGATCCCGACCTTTCTCACCACACTCGCCATGATGGGCATAGCCAAGGGCACGGCGATGTGGATTTCCGATACCGCCGCCATTCCGGTGCTCGATCCGCTCTATCCAGCCATCTTCGGTGGCGGCAATCTCGGTCCGATCCCGACGCTTCTGATCTGGATCCTGGTCGTCGGCGTCATCGGTCACGTCGTCTTGCGGCGCACCAAATTTGGCCGACAGGTGCTGGCGGTCGGCGGCAATGTAGTGGCGGCGCGCTATAGCGGCATCAACACCAGCCGGGTCAAGCTCTGGGTCATTGTCATTTCCGCGGTGACGGCCTCGCTTGCCGGCATGCTCTATGCCGGTCGCCTGCAGACGGGCCGCTTCCAGCTCGGGGAAGGCGACGAACTGTCGGTGATCGCTGCCGTCGTGCTCGGCGGCACCTCATTGTTTGGGGGGAAAGGCACCGTGATCGGATCGATCATTGGCGCCTTGATGATCGGTGTCATCAACAACGGCCTGATCCTGATGGGCCTCGAGTATTCCCAGCAACTCATCGCCCGCGGCGGGATCATCATCCTGGCTGTGGCACTGAGTCAGGCGGGCACTCGGCCGGCTTGACGACCGGGCGACCAACGGGATGTAATGCGTGGCTATAACCCCCCGGCGTTCAAAGTCTATTGCGACTGCGGCCCTGCCCGAAGGTCCCTATGAGGCCGAAAGTGCCCCTCCGGGGCGCTCGACCTCGAATGCGGCTATGCTGCAGACAATCGAATTCGTCGATTCCCTTCGGGGGCAGGGTAGCGAAAACCTTGGACTTGACCTGCGCGACCTGGGCATCGTGCTGCATCTGGTGCGCAATCACGTGAGCGGGCGGCTCACCACGATGGCATGCTTGGCAGCCGCCTCGGGCCTTAGCTACGGCACCGCTTTCCGGGCGATCGAGGGGCTGATCGGCAGCGGTCTTATTGTTCGTCGCCCCCGCACAGCCACCGGCCGATCCTTCTCGCTGCATCCCTCGTCCGAGCTGTTGCGCCGGTGGCAGCTCTTTGCCGGCCATACGCGGCGCCTGATCGAGCAGATCGCCAGCGATGTGTCGCAAGCGGTTCGGAAGCCGGCCGCCGACATGGCAGCGGTGATTGCGCCGCCCACCGTCCTGGAAAACAAGCTCGCGCTGCCACGCGGCCTGCGCTTGCTGGTCCATGCAGATCCCACCTTCATGGCGATGAATGCGCTCAAACGGCAGTTCGAGATGATCCTGGGCGTTCCGATCCAGAGCAAGGCGTTGTCGATCGACCGGCTGTGGGCTGAAATCGTCCAGAACGGACAGCGGCCGGTCTCGGCTTACGACATTATCGCCTGCGACTTGCCCTGGTTTGGCGACATGGTCGGGAGAAATCGGTTAAGACCGCTCGACGACCTGATCGCCGGGTCCGAAATGGACATGGCTGACTTCCTGCCCGACGCAGTGGTGAGTGCCCGTCGCCGTGGCCGGCAGTATGGCATTCCGCTGCTGAGCACGGCGGAGCTTCTTGCCTATCGCACCGATTTGCTGGACGACGCGGGCCTGGCGCCCCCGCGAACGACGGTAGAGACGCTTGCTGTGGCCCGGGCGCTGCACGCGCCTGAGCGTGGCCGCTTCGGCATCGCCTGGAATGGCGGCCGGGGGACGGCGCTGGGCCACACCTTCATGGTCGCCATGGCCGCTCACGGCCAGCCGATCGTAAACCTTGGCCAAACCGCGGATGGCTTCCTGCCCGAGGACATGACCGAGGACCATCTGCGGCCGATGTTCGACAGCGAAGCTGCTCACGCCGCAGCTGACTATCTGACCGAGCTTCTGGCAGTCTCCCCGCCAGACATCCTCAGCATGACCTGGTACGACCGCGCCCGCGCCTATGCCAGCGGCCACACATCGCTCGCTTATGCCCACACGCTGCTCGTTACCCTGTTTGAGAGTGATCCGGCCTCTCCGGCGTATCGCAAAACCGGCTATGTACCGCAGCCCATCGGACTAGGCGGCCGGCCGATTTCCCCGCTCGGTGGTTACGCTCTCGCCCTTCCCAGTAATATCGCACCGGAACGCGTCGCACCCGCCTGGGCGGCGTTGGCTGCCCTGACCTCAGCCAGCGCCGCCAAGCTTTTCATGACCAATGGGAGCCTCGCGAGTCCGCGCTTTAGCGTCAATCGCGATCCCGAAGTGCAGGCACTCTCGCCGGTCATTGGGGTGGTCGATGCCATAGCGCGAAAGGGTGTGCTGCGCGCCTGGCCGCGCCCGCCGGTTCCTGGCATTTCCGCGCTCATCGCCATTGCGGGCGAGGAGATCCACGACATGCTGAGCGGGCTAAAGACCCGTGCCGTCGCGCTGGCCACTGCCCAGAACCGTGCCGAAGCGGTCATGCGAGGGCTGGATCGCGACTAACGTCAATGGTGGGGGCGAACTTATCCAGGTTGGACATATTTGCGGGTGTTGCCCTCCAGCGCAGTGCACTAAGCCATAAGCACCAACGCAAGGCCTAACCCGGCGCGCAAAACGCCGAACAGAGGCTCGGAATCGTACGATTCCGGGGTCGGGATTGCCTTGCCTGCACGAGGAGGAATTGTTGAAACTGGCATTCAATACCTGGGTCTATTCGAGCTTTCCGGTATGGGTGCCGGCCTACCCCCTCGAAGAGGTCATCAAGCGCATCGCCCGCATCGGCTATGATGGCATCGAGATCGGCGCGGCCAGTCCGCACGCCTATCCCGAATACCTGAACAAGGAGCGCCGCCGCGAAATACGACAGATACTGGATGATAATGGGCTGGCGCTTTCAAGCATGCTGCCCGCCCCGGGTGGCGGCCCCGGCTTCAACGTCGCCTCGGCAAATCCGCTGGAGCGGGCCGGTGCCATCGACCAGTACAAGCAGGTGGCAGAGCTTTGTGCTGAATGGGGTGGCAAGACCCTGCTTTACGTCGCCGGCTGGCAGGTCTACGGCACCAGCCGCGAGCAGGCCTGGGCCTGGAGCCGCGAGGCATTGTCGGAAATCGCCGACTTTGCGCGTCCGCTTGGCATCACGGTCGCCGTCGAACCAACTTCGTCGGACAGCAATCTGGTCGACGATTGTGACGACCTGATCGCCATGTTGGCCCAGGTTGACCGCCCCAACGTCAAGGCGATGTTCGACACCTTCCATACGCTCTACCGCAGCGAAGTGCCCACCGACTACGTCCACCGGCTGGGCCGCGACCTGACCCACATCCATCTTGCCGACGTCAACCGCGAGCCCCCCGGCAGCGGCGTGGTCGACTACCGGAGCCTGCTCGACGCCCTCAAGTCCGAGGGCTTCGACGGATACTTGACCATGGAGATCGGCTTCAACCGTCGCAATGTGGAGCCCGACGACATGGCACGACGCGCCCATGACTACATACGATCGCTGCTGGCCTGAGACCGCGCCATCCCATTCCCATTCATAGAAGGAGGAAACTATGACACTTTCGACCCAGCGGCACCTGCCGTTGCTGCTAGCTGCCGGCATTGCCGCCAGCGTCACGATCCAGCCGACGGCCGCACAGACCGTGGTCACACAGTGGGACCAGTTCGCCATGGCCGGCATCACGGCTGCCGGCCCGGCGATGGACGAGCTGATCACCGCCTGCGCTCCCGATCTCAATGGCGCCTCGGTGCTCCGCACCATCGCGCCCTCGATCGGCATCCGCGATAGCTATCGTCTTGCCGTTTCCGCCAAGAAGACACCAGACCTCGCCTACACCTGGCCGGCCGCATCGGTGCTGGCAGGCTATGCCCGGGTCGGCGCACTGGCACCGCTCGATGACTATTACGCGCAATATGGCTGGGAGGGCATCAACGGCTTCTACCGCGGTCGCAACAGCTTTGAGGGCGCCATCTATGGCGTACCGATGGAGCAGGACCTTATGGGGGTCTATTACAATCCCGCGCTGTTCTCGGAAAATGGCATCGCCGTCCCCACCACCTATGCCGAGTTCCAGGCGGCGGCGGCGGCCTTCAAGGAAAAAGGCATCACCCCAATTGCCTTCGGCAACCGGGACCGCTGGCCGGCGACCAATACCCTGAGCCTGCTGCTTGGCCTCACAGCCGGCAAGGATGTGGAGGAAACGGTGCTGTTCGGCGATGCGCCCTGGGCCAATGACCAGTTCAAACTGGCCGCCGAAACCTTCCAGTCCTGGGCCGAGAACGACTACTTCCCCAAGGGTTTCAATGGCATCGGCTATGACGAAGCCAATGCCCTGTTTCTATCCGGCCGCGCCGCCATGACCATTACCGGCACCTGGGTGTTGCAGGACATGGCGCGGGGGGCTTCGTTTGATCTCGGCGTGTTCATGCTGCCGCCGATCGCCGACGGTGTGGCGCCGGGCACAATGTGGGGCGAGGGCTCGCAGTGGCAGGTTTCTGCCAATGCCAGCCAAGATGTCAAGGACGCCGCCGCAGCCTATATCAACTGCCTGATCTCGCCGACCAGCCGCGAAGTCTGGGTCGAGAAGGGCTACCTCGTTCCCATTGGCACGACCCCCCAAGAGCTTGAGCAATGGGATGCTCTGCCCATCGTTAAGTCGTTTTACACGCAAGGTCTGGCAACGCCCGATACCAACTTTTACGACCTGCATACAACCCTGCCCGAAAGCGTGACCCAGGTACTCTATGCCGAGCTGCAGCGGTTGGTCGGCGGCGACGCCACCGCGGATGAGTTCCTGGGCACCATGGACGCCGCCTGGCAAGCAGCCATCGACAATGGCGAGCGCTGGGTGCCCTGACCCGCCGTGCTCTCCCGGGCGGGCTCCAACCGAGCCCGCCCTTTCACGCCCAAGACGCGAGTGAGCCATGCTGACCACCCGATCCGCCTATCTGTTTCTGCTGCCCTCACTGACGCTTTACCTGCTGTTCGTTGGCCTGCCGATCCTGCAAGTCTTCGGCTTCAGCTTCTTTGCGTGGGACAACGGCATTGCCGGCGATTTCATTGGCCTCGCCAACTACGGCCGGCTGCTGGGGGATAGCGTGTTCTGGACCGCGCTCTGGCACAACGCCATCTGGGTGGTGCTGACGCTGGCCTTTCCGCTGCTGGCCGGGCTGGTCATTGCGGCCATCCTGGCCGACCGCAATGCCAATGTTGTGCGCTGGCTGGGAGCCATCTACTTCATCCCGCGCACCATTCCCCTGGTGGTTGCCGGAATAATCTGGGGCTGGATCTACAACCCGATCTTCGGCCTGCTCAATTTCGGGCTCGAGGCGGTCGGTCTCGGCGGACTGGCAGGAGCCTGGCTGGCGCAGGAGAGTACAGCCCTGCTGTCACTCAATGTGGTGGGCGCATGGACCTTCTTCGGCTTCTGCGTGATCATCTACCTCGCCGCTATCCAGTCCATTGACCCCGCACTTTATGAAGCCGCCTCGATTGATGGGGCCAGCTGGTGGCGGAAGTTCCGCGATCTCACAGTTCCGCTGCTGCGCGGTTCCACCCTGTTCCTTGGGCTTTATGCCGCCATCGAGGCGATGCGTTTCTTCGATCTGGTATGGGTCACCACGCAGGGTGGCCCGGGTTACGCGACCGAAGTGCTGACCACGCATATCTACAAGACTTTTTTCCTGGTCGGCGACTTCGGCTACGCAGCCACCCTCTCGGTGGTCTTGCTCATCATCGTTCTCGCGATCAGCGCCGGCGCGTTTACCCTGCTGAGGAAGCCATGACCAAGAGCACCCGACTTTTCCAGAACTTGCTACTCCTGGTCTTCGCGCTTTACGCATTGGTGCCGGTCTATCTCGTGTTCCTGGCCGCCATCCGCAGCGAAGCCGACCTGTTTTCCGGCCCCCTAACGCTGAGCTGGCCGATCAATTTTGCCAATTTCGGTCGTATCTGGAGCGAGGCGGGCTTTGCCACCTATTTTCTCAACAGCGTCATCACGGCGGTCAGCGTCACCATCCTCGTGCTGCTGACGGCCCCGCTGGCGGGCTTCGCCTTCGCCAAACTGCGCTTTCCCGGCAAAGAGATATTGTTCGCACTGTTTCTCGCCGGGCTCGTCGTGCCGGCGCCTTCGGTGATCGTGGCGCTCTATGGCAACCTGCAGGCGCTTGGGCTCATCGACAACCGGATCGGAGTGATCCTGCCGCAGGCGGCGCTGCTGATGCCGTTCTCGGTCTTCATGATGCGCACGGTAATGCAGGACGTACCGGACGAGCTGATCGAAGCGGCCGTGATGGACGGGGCAGGGCTCCTCAAGCTCTTCCTCACCATCGTCGTGCCGGTCGTCAAACCCGGTCTTATGTCATTGGGCCTCATCACTTTTCTCTTCGCCTGGCAGGAATACCTGCTGCCCCTGGTGGTCTTCCAGACTGAGAGCCTCAAGCCGCTGACGGTGGGCGCGGCAAGCCTGCAGGGCCGTTACGGCGTCGACTATGGCGGAATCGCCGCCGCGGGGCTGATCGCCTTTGCGCCCCTCGTCGTGCTGTTCCTCGCCATGCAGCGATCCTTTGTGCGCGGCCTCACCGCCGGCGCCGTCAAATAGCAGGAGAATTCCAGTGTCGCAGATGCAAGCCGTCTTTCTGCCGGGCAACAAACAGGTGGAAATCCGCTCGATTCCCGTTCCCGAAGTGGGGCCAGACGATGTGCTGGTCGAAATGCACGCCTCCTGCATTTGCCGCAGCGATCTCAGCCTGTACTACGGCAACGCCGTGGTGGGCGGTGGCAATGCGACCGGCGGCTTTGTCTGCGGCCATGAGCCGGCGGGCACCCTCGTGGCCATCGGCGCAGCGGTGACCGAGTTTGCCGTTGGGGATCGCGTCGCGGTCTATCTCGCCATCGGTTGTGGGGTTTGTGCCCATTGCCGGCGCGGCGACATGCACCTCTGCGCCAAGTGGAAATGCCTTGGGTTCACGATCGATGGCGGCAACGCCGAGTTCCTCAAGGTGCCGGCACGCAATCTGCTGAAAGTGCCCGATCACATGTCGGCAGTGGCCGCCGCCATATCCACCGATGCCTTCGGCACGCTGTTTTCCGCCTGCCGAAAGGTGGGCGTCAACGGTCTATCGCGCATTGGCATCTGGGGTCTCGGGCCGATGGGGTCCAGCGGCGTGCTGGCGGCCAAGGCGCTTGGTGGCCAGGTGGTGGCGCTCGACCCCATCGCCGAGAGAAGAGAGTTTGCCAAAAAGCTCGGCGCCGACCTAGTGATCGACCCCACCGATCCTCAAGCCGCCGAGGCCATTCGGGAATTCTCGGGCGGTGAGGGGCTGACGGGCGCCATCGATTGCTCCGGCAACACCGCGGCGCACAACATGGCTCTCGATGCCCTGGCCCCGCTCGGGCGCATGGCCTTTGTCGGCGAAAACGCCCAGACCACCATCCGCCCCAGTGACCAACTCATCCGCAAGCAACTGACGGTGTTCGGTTCCTGGTACTTCGGTATCAACGAATACCAGGACATCCTCACCACCATTGCGACGCACAAGATCGACCTGGAACGGCTCGCCACACACACCTTCCGGCTCGACGAAGCCGAAACCGCCTTCCGCCTCTTTGATCAACGCGAAACCGAAAAGGCCGTGTTCGTCCGCTAGACCGACCCGGAGTTGCTTTCATGGCCAGACTAACGATCAGCAATCTCGACAAACGCTTCGGCGCCTTCGACATCCTCAAGGATGTGAATCTGGAAATCCCCTCAGGGGAATTCGTCGTCTTCGTCGGCCCCTCGGGCTGCGGCAAGTCGACCCTGCTGCGCTGCATTTCGGGGCTTGAAGCGGTCAGTGGCGGTACGCTGAGCATCGATGGCGTCGATGTAACCAAAGTGCCTCCGTCTCAGCGCGGCATCGCCATGGTGTTTCAGTCCTACGCGCTCTATCCGCATATGAGCGTCTTTGACAACATGGCTTACGCCCTCAAGATCCAGAAGCTTGGCAAGGCCGAGATTGAAGCAAAGGTGCGCGACGCGGCGCGCAAGCTGCAGCTTGATCTGTTGCTGGATCGACTACCGCGCCAACTCTCGGGCGGCCAGCGCCAGCGCGTTGCCATCGGCCGTGCCATCGTGCGCGACCCCAAGGTGTTCCTGTTTGATGAGCCGCTCAGCAACCTGGACGCCGCGCTGCGCGTGCAGACCCGGCTGGAAATTGCGGCGCTGAAACAATCGCTCCCGGGCACGACTATGATCTATGTCACCCATGATCAGGTCGAAGCCATGACACTGGCCGACCGGATTGTGGTGCTCAATGCGGGCCGGGTGGAACAGGTTGGCACGCCACTGGAACTCTATGAACGCCCTGGTTCCGTGTTCGTCGCAGGGTTCATCGGCTCTCCAAAGATGAACCTGCTTGCTGGTGCCGAAGCGGCGAAATTTGGCGCCGCTACCATCGGTGTCCGACCCGAACACTTGGCCTTCGGCCAGCCGGGGGAAGGCTGGGCTGGAACTGTAATGCGTACCGAACACTTGGGTTCGGAATCCTACGTCTATGTAGACGTCGGCTCCGACGAGCCGATGATTGTGCGAACGCCCGGTACTGCGGCGTTCGCCCAGGGCGATGCTGTGGCCCTGACTGCCGATGAGGGAGCCATTCTACGTTTTGATGCCGGTGGCAGTCGGCTCGCATAGGTTGTGCCCGATTGTCTTGGAGTGAGTGCCGCCCGGTTCCATGTCGTCGTTGGGGCAGGCGCACTCATAGTTTCTGTGAGCTGCCGAGGCACGCTCTGGCTCACAAGGTCTGCCATCCTGAAATTCAGATTCGCATAATATGCGGACTGGAACAGTGGAATAGTTGCTCGACGTGGACGTCCGCAACCGACCCGAAGTGGCCAGTCAGGTTCCGACCCATATCCGCCGTTCAAGGCCAACTCTTCGGTTCCTAA
>NZ_LAPV01000075.1 GCF_000971275.1 Devosia psychrophila
TGGCCGTGCGCCGCTGCTTGCGCGATTTACCGGCTTCCACGCGCAGCCAGTCGGAGAGCTTTTGCGCAAACCGATCAAGCTTGCTGGGCCGCGCAGGAACCTTGAACTTCGGCTCCACCGTGTCGGCCCGCAGATACTTGCGAATGGTGTTGCGCGACAATCCAGTGCGCCGCTCAATCTCCCGGATCGGCATCCCCTCACGGAAATGCCAGCGCCGGATTACGCTCAATAACGCCATGTCGATCACTCCAGTGCTCCCCGACCAACAGCCAGGGAACGATCAAAACATGGGTCAGATCTCAGTGAAAACTTATGCCCTTAAAGGGTCAGATCTCAGCGGCAATCAACAGACGAGGGGCAGGACTCATTGATCCACAAGATGAAGGTTGCTGCGCAGGCGATTGCCGACAGGAAATTGTAGGCTCAATCGGCCAGCATGGCGGCCGACCCGATCGACGTGGTGCGATTTTCGACGTTGATCATGGCCGAAGGGCGTTTCGAAACTGGGTTCAAGACCGACGCAGATACCGGCTTTGCCAGTTTCCTGCGCCTGATGGATGTCCGCTACCGCAAGCTTTAGGATAGTCCTGCCATGGCCGGCCTGAACTGTGCAGTCGCCGGACTTCGGCTCGACCTTGGCGGCGAAACCATCATCGATCTGCCTGCGCTACGTATCGCATCCGGAACGCTGACAGTACTCGATGGCCCTTCGGGTGCGGGCAAATCCAGTCTGCTGTATTTGCTGTCCGGGCTGCTGTTGCCCGATTTCGGTAGCCTGGAATGGGCCGACACCGATTTGGTCGGCCTGAATGAACCTCAGCGAGACGGCTGGCGCCGGCTCATGCCGGCTTCATCTTCCAGAATTTCCACCTGACCGAAGAGCTCGATCCCCTTGCCAACGTGCTGGTCCCCGCCTGGTTCGGCCACGCCTCCGCCGCACCGTGGCGACAGCGGGCGGCAGAATTGCTGGATAATCTCGGGGTTCCGCGCAATCGAACGAGCACAGCGCTGCTGTCGCGCGGCGAGCAGCAACGCGTGGCCATCGCCCGGGCCCTGATGTTTGATCCTGCAGTAATTTTTGCCGACGAACCAACGGCGAGCCTTGACGCAGCGTCGGGCGCCGTGGTGATCGCCGCATTGGCACGATTGGCTCATGCCGAGGGTCGTACAGTGATCGTCGCCAGCCATGATCCAGCGCTGCTTGCGGCCGCAGACCTTACCATTGCGCTCGAGCACGGGCACCCAGTGCGCATCGTTTCCAAGGCAGCATCATGAACCCGTTGCCAATCGTCTGGGCCAGCCTGCGCCGCAATGGTTTTACTTCAGTGCTGTTCGTGGTCGTCGTCGCCTTGGTCGTCGCCTTTGGCAAAGCCATTTCCGCACAGGAGCGCGCGTTGCGCAGCGGCAGTGTACGGGCGGCCGACAAGTTCGATCTGATCGTGGCCGCGCCCGGCAGCTTCAATGACGTGCTTCTGTCCACGGTCTATCTCAACCCAAGCGCAGTGGAACTGCTCGACCCGGCAGTCAGCGCATCCTTATTGGCCGAGCCCGCGACCGAGTTTGTCGCGCCGATCGGCTTTGGCGGCAGCATAGATGGCGCGCCGCTAGTGGGAACCATCGCGCCATTTGTCGAGTATCTGTCCGGCGGGCTCGGGGAAGGGCGGATGTTTGCCCAGATCAACGAGGCGGTGGTGGGGGCTTTGGCGCCGTTCTCGCTGGGCGATGAACTCGAAGTGCATCACAGGACCGAAGCCGGTGGCATCGATGCCGATGCGGCAGCGGATGCGCTCGAGGCCGAGGCTCACGACCACGAACACGAACACGAGGGTGACCACCATGGCATCACCGTCGTGGGCCGCATGCTGCCCACCGGCACGCCTTGGGATCGCGCTAGTGTGGTGCCGATCGAATATGATTGGGAAGCGCATGGCCTGGGGACTGGCCACACAGCTGGTGACATGCGTATCGGCCCACCGTTTGAGGCGCGACCGCTGCCCGGCATTCCGGCCATGGTGGTCAAGCCACGCGACGTTGCCGCCGCCTATGGCCTACGCGGTCAGTATCGGACGGAGCAATCCACGGCCTTCTTTCCTGCCGAGGTCCTGGTCGGTCTCTATGCTGTGCTGGGAGATGTGACCGTCATCATGGGTGGGCTGACCCTGGCCTCGCAGGGGCTGGTGATGGTGGCGGCGATCCTTGCCGGCATCGTTGCTATCCTTGACTTGCAGCGCCAGCGCTTCGCTGTGCTGAGAGCGCTGGGCGCCTCGCCGAGTTTCATTTGCCACCGTCTGTGCCTATGTGACTGCACTGGTGGTTTCCGGCGCGCTGATCGGCCTTGTGCTGGATTGGGCAGTGGCTGTGCTCTTGTCAGCCGCGATAGCTCAATCGACGGGGATCGCCATGCAGGCGGTGGTCGGTTGGCGCGAGCTAGGTCTGACTGGCGCTGTCATTGTGCTGTGTCTGGTATTGGCCACCATTCCCGCACTGCTGATCTACCGCCGCCCAGTCATCGAGGGCCTGCGTTAGCTCCATTTGCTAGGTCATGACGAGTGTCACCGTATAGTCGCCCCGACGTGATTTCTGGCAGCCAACAAAGCCTTCAGGAGCTCTGAATGACTGATCGCCAGAAAGACCGGCCTATGTCTGCTCGATTAAAACCAACAAAGGCAATTTCATGAGCAAGCAAAGCGATATCGAGGCCACCCTCCTGTCCCTCGTCAAGCCAGGCATAACCTCCAAGCAGCTGCAAAAGGAAATCGGCAAAGCTCATCCGAAGGCATCCAAGAAGGACATCCGGCTCGCCGCCTTTGCGGCCATGATCAGCATCGTTGACAAGTCACCCGACGAGGCCTTGCAATTTCAAGATCTGGCAATAACCAAAGCCACGGAAACCGTCGAAGATTGAACCGACGCGGCCAAGATCGGCCGCAGCGACGAGTTTCCCAAAACCGAATGGTCGCTCATACTCGGTCATTCCGATGTCAGCCTATAAGTAGCTAGTCGGCAAACAATTGCTTTGCCACGGGGTCATCTAGAAACAGTCAATCCGCATTGCACTTGACCACAGCCTCGACCTGTTCAAACTTCTGGCCGACGGCCAGAAAGATCGCATGTCGCCGTTGATTGAGCTTTCCGTATCGCCGGGACATCCCCGGAACGCCCGGTTGTTCCACAAACTTGATACGTTTTTAGCCTTGTCCGATCGATACTGACGCCAGCGACGACACAAAGCGCTTGGTACGCGGATCGACCGGGCTGCCAAAGACCTGGGCGGACGGGCCAGACTCGACGATGTTTCCGCCGTCGAGAAACAGCACATTACTGGCAATGGTCGATGCCAGGCGCAGGTCGTGGGTGGCCATCAGCATGGTAGTACCCTCGCGCGCCAATTGGGCCAAAACCTCAACCACCTCACCTGCCAGTTGCGGATCGAGTGCAGAGGTCGGCTCGTCGCATAGCAAGACTTTGGGCGAGGGGGCAAGCGCCCGGGCAATCGCCACGCGCTGCTGCTGACCGCCTGAGAGGTTTGCAGGCCAGGCATCCGCCTTATCACTCATGCCAACCTTGTCGAGTAGTTCCGTGGCTCGCCGGCGCGCATCCTGACGCGACCATTTGAGGACCGTCAGCAGTCCCTCCATGACGTTCTCAAGCGCCGTAAGGTGCGGGAAAAGCTGGAAATTCTGGAATACCATGCCGGTCTTGCGCCGCAGCGCCAGGACATCGGCTCGGTCGACCTTGCGGCCAGGCTCAAAGTCGACGACCGCGCCATCGATGCGAACGCGCCCCGATTGCGGTGTTTCGAGCAGGTTCACGCAGCGAAGCAACGTGCTCTTGCCGCTACCGGACGGGCCGATCAAGGCGGTGACGCTGCCCTCCGGGACAGTTAGACTCACACCCTTCAGCACCTCGGCGCCGTTGAAGCTCTTATGGATATTTTCGACGGCGATCATGATGCGGCCTCCATGTAGCCGCCGTAGCGTGAGAAGCGCTTTTCGACGCGGGCCTGCAGGCTGGACAGCACGGAACTGACCACCAGATAAATCAGCGCAACTTCTACGTAGAGGATCAGTGGTTCATAGCTGGTGGCGACGATTCGTTGCCCAGCGCGAAACAGCTCGGGAACGGTGATCGCCGCGGCGAGGGAGGTGTCCTTGACCAGTGATATGAAGGTGTTGGACAGCGGCGGCACGGCAATCCGCGTCGCCTGTGGCAGAATGGTACGGCGCAGTGCCTGTGCCCAGGTCATGCCAATGGAATAAGCCGCTTCCCATTGGCCTTTGGGCACAGATAGCAAGACTGCCCGGATGATCTCGGACGTATATGCGCCCACGTTGAGCGTGAAGCCTATCAATGCGGCCGGAAAGGCATCCAACACGATGCCTGCGCTGGGCAGACCATAAAAAATCAGGAATAGCTGCACCAGCAGCGGAGTGCCGCGGATGATCCAGACATAGAAGCGAACCACCATTGCGAATGGCTTCGGCGCAAAGAGCCGCGTGATAGCGGCGACGAACCCGAGACCCAGACCCAGTGCAAAAGACAGCAGTGTCAGCGGCACCGTGAAGAGGAGGCATGCCCAGAGCAGGGAGGGCAGCGACTCGATCATCAGGGAAAGCCAGGGTGACATCGCGGTTTCCATCAGTTCATGCAAGAAGGATCGGGCGATCTGGTCGCCCGATCCTTCTAGTTGCTAGCCGGCGCTTTCGCTACTGCGAGACGTCCTCGCCGAAATACTTCTGCGAGATCGTGGCATAGGTGCCGTCGGCCTTGATGGCCGCGAGCGCCTCGTTGATGGCGGCCAGCAGTTCCGGCTTGCCCTTCGCCAGCAGGACGCCAGAGAAGTCCGCGTCCGCTGCCGTGGCGACGACCTTGACGTCGGCATCAGGTTGCTGAGTCTTGAAGTCGAAGAACGACAGGCTGTCGTTGATAGTCGCATCGGCACGACCCTGAAGCACCAAGGCGACAGACTGGTCGAAGCCTTCCGTTGCCACGAGTTCAGCGCCGTACTGCTCGGCCAGCTTGCCGAAGTTGCTGGTGAGGGTCTGGGCCGCCTTCTTCCCGCTCAAGGTCTCGAAGCTGGTGATCTCGGTATTGTCACCGCGGACCACGAGGGCAGCCTTCGACGCGATATAGGGTTCGGAGAAGTCGTATTTGGATTGGCGGTCCGCATTGATGCCGACCTGGTTGATGACGACGTCATAGCGGTTCGCATCGATGCCGGCGATCAGTCCATCCCATGGACCCTCGACAAACTCAGCCTCGACACCAAGATGCTTGGCGATGGCGCGGCCGATTTCAACGTCGAAGCCAACGAGTTCGTTAGTGCTGTCGTGGAAGGTGAAGGGGGCATAGGTGCCTTCTGTGCCGATGCGGAGCGCGTCGGCCTGCTTGACCGTATCAAGCGCGGACTGGGCGAACGTCGGCGTTGCCAAGGCCAGCACACCAATGGCCAAAAGCCACTTCGAGAGTTTCATAGTCTTCTCCTCATTTGCCGCTTCACTTGCTGACCGGCATTTCTGGCTCGGAAACTGCACCTCTCCGTTGGCGGATTCAACTGGTTGGACGGATGTTTTCCCGAGCCGCCAAGCGTCGATATGCCGATGCTCAAAACGCAGGTTTTTGTAGCGCTCCGTTGCGCTGAACGCTTCAGGGAAGGCATGGCGCACGGCTACATCGGCATCGACGTGGAACTGCATAGCCCGTTTTCCGTTGACTTTGAACGATCACACAAGCGTCAACATGATCAACTCAGACACCGCACGTCCTCGCATTTGAAGCGGGCGAATCCGACGTCTGGTCGGTAAATGGCCGCTACGCCACTGACCGGCACGGCCATCCACAACGGTCACATGGTGCGTGACGAACTGCTAGGGCTAATGGCGCTGAGCGAAGCGGGCGCCTGCGGGAGGATGACCTCTTGACCGAATTCACCCTCCGGGACGTTTCCAACCGAATAGTGTTTCACCGGTCGCGCTTCGAGATTGACCACAATAGCAATCGCGAAGCGGCAGTTGGAGGAAAGGTCGCGATCAGGCTGTTTACGCGGGCAGCATCGGCAATCGCCGGCGACGCTCTGACTAGCACGGTGGCCTTCAAGTCACCGTGAAGGCCATGATCCAATGTAACCGTAGGCGCATATAAGCCGAACTGACGTGCATATCGCCCCTAGAGGATCGCCAATGTCCCGCTCAACTACCGCCACCGTTGCCCGCACCCAGCCGAAGCGCGCCGTGCTCGCTGCAATGTTGCTCCTGCCTGCTTTGGCCTTTGGCCTCTGGAACCGGCCCGTAGACGCCCAAGAGGCGCCTGTCGAAATTCCGGCGCCTGCAACTACGTTGAATGAAACCAGCGCCAGTGCAACGGCGGTGTTTGCCGGCGGCTGCTTCTGGGGTGTGCAGGGCGTGTTCCAGCACGTGGCCGGCGTTACCAAGGCCGTCTCCGGCTATGCCGGCGGCGCCGCTGATACCGCCACGTATGACCAGAGCAGCAACGGCAGCACCGGCCATGCCGAGTCCATCCAGGTCACATATGATCCGTCCGTAGTCAGCTACGGCGACCTGCTGCAGATTTACTTCTCGGTTGCTCACAACCCGACCCAATTGAATTACCAAGGTCCAGACCACGGCACTCAGTATCGTTCGACCATTTTTCCACTTAACGACGAGCAAACTGGTTACGCTAAGGCTTATATTGCTCAGCTGGATGAGACCGGCCTGTTCGATGGGCCGATTGTTACCACTGTCGAGCCTCAGAAGACTTTCTACGCCGCCGAGCAGTATCATCAGGATTTCCTGACGCTCAACCCGACCTACCCCTATATCGTGGTCAATGATCTGCCCAAGGTCGCCGCGCTGAAGCAGTTGTTCCCCGACGCCTATCGCGACGAACCCGTGTTGGTGGGCACGCTCTAATCTCGGTTGCCGGACTGCGCTGTGGTGGTTCGGCAATTTTTTCGACGCTGAGTACCTACATGGCTTTTCGTCTGAACCTGGCTGCGATGCGAAGGACCAGTTCACAGTGGGCGCCAAGGTCCATTTCAAAGGGTCGGGATCCACAGTCCTAAGAGTCGGTTTGAGCACTCCTATTTGTGGGCGATGGGCCTGAGGAGGAGACTTCCGATGGCGACGTGGATCATGGCCTCGGAGCAATCGATACGCTCCTCATAAGTCTCGCACGAGGCGCCGCCATCGGGTCATCCATCCGAAGGTGACCCCCGCCAGAGCGGGCCAGATAGCAGATCGCGTTCAAAACCTCGCGCAAATCCGTCTCAACCGGACGCCCGTTCTTCGCAAGGCTAGGCAGGAACCGCCGTATCCGCGCCCACTCCTCCTCAGTCAGATCCGTCGGGTAGCGCTTGGTCTTCTGCTCAATCTCGGCCATCCGGCCAAGCGTCGCTGGGGTCCACATCCAAAGCTTGAATCACGCCGGAAAAAACCGTGCAATGGACTTCTCAAACGGTCTCTAAGAACGAATCACAGCTCCGTTTGACGGGGTCGTTTTGATTTTCGATTGTCATTTAGGTGACGTATTGAGGCCGGGTTCGAGACATCGCATGGCCGCAAAAGGTGACTGCGTTCCATGCAATTTGTATCAAACTGGGTCAATTGCGCGGCAATGCTGCAACACCTCCGCCCAATTGGTCACCTGCGCTTAGCCAAACCGCCCAATTTACGCGACCAAAGGCTTGTCACGCGCGTTAGGGTGATGCATCTAGTCAGTCGACTACGGTTAACTCTATGGGAGTGCAAGATATGTTCGCACGTTCGCTTTCTATCGGTGTGGCTGCTGCCGCGCTGCTCGTCGGTGGTGCTCAGGCAGCCGACCTCATCATCCCAACCACGCCAGAGCCGATTTATGAAGCTGCTGGCTTCAACTGGGAAGGTCTCTATGCAGGCGTTCGCGCCGGCGGCCAGTTTACCGGCACCGGCACTGTTTATGCTGGCTCGCCAGTGAACTCCACGGCAGGAGTGCTTGGCGCTTCGGTTGGCGTGAACTTCATCCCCGTCGATCCTTTCCTGATCGGTGCTGAAGTTACCGCTGACTACATCTGGAACAACGCTGCTCCGAGCACTGGCGAGTACTTCGTCAACGTGCGCGCCGGCGCTGTAGTGACCGACTCGGTTCTGGTCTACGCAATCGGCGGCCTCGGCACCAACAGCCGCACTGGCTTCAACCAGGGCGTCTATCAGCTCGGTGGCGGTGTTGAACTCGCAGTGACCGACTCTGTGTCGGTTCGCGGTGAAGTTGTTGGCCAGGGCGACTTTGACGGCGCTTCGGACTCGTTCTTCGAAGCTGCCAAGGCAACCGTTGGCGTTGCTTACCACTTCTAACATCTGCAATCGGGCAGGGCGGTTCGCCGCCCTCTCGACCTAGCGTCTTGCAAACCCAATTCGGCGACCCAGGCAACTGGGTCGCCGTTTTGGTTTTGGTGTTTGAATGCGGCTTAGCGCCGCGCCCCAGCAAACGGGTTCATTCCAGAATTGTGCTCAATTCAGGCAAAAGCGCACTGCCGGAACGGGCAGCGGGAAACTGGCGTTTTCCGGTTTGCCATTATCCATATATGATTATTTTTATCAGATTTTCTTTTCCTTGAATCCCGGTAGGCAAAGGTCTAAGCCCAAGTCATCAACTGTCGCGTCGGTTCGCTCGCCCCAATTGCTTGCGCAGCCCGCGTATCCCGGTCGCCCGACCGGACTAAAAACAGGCTGCCGCATGACTGATTTGCTCAGCGAATATCTGCCGATTGTCATCTTCCTTGGCATTGCCGCCGTTATTGGTGGGGCCCTGCTGGTGGCGCCATTCATCATCGCAGTGAAGAATCCGGACCCGGAAAAGGTTTCGGCGTTCGAAGCCGGTTTTGATGCCTTCGACGACGCTCGCATGAAATTCGACGTGCGATTCTATCTCGTCTCGATTCTCTTTATTATTTTCGATCTTGAAGTGGCGTTCCTCTTCCCTTGGGCCGTGGCGTTCCGCGATGTGGGTTGGTTCGGTTTCTGGTCAATGATGATCTTCCTCGGCGTGTTGACCGTCGGCTTTATCTACGAATGGCGCAAAGGGGCCCTGGAATGGGATTGAGCGAACAGAACGGTACGATGGTGGTGCCGCGCCCGACCGGGCTGGTTGACCCGCGCAGCAACAAGCCTGCCGAGGGCAGCAATCCATTCTTCACCGATGTGACGGACGAACTGGCCGACAAGGGCTTTCTCGTCTCGACCGTGTCGCAACTCGTCAATTGGGCCCGCACCGGTTCGCTGATGTGGATGCAGACCGGTCTTGCCTGCTGCGCCGTCGAGATGATGCAGATGTCTATGCCGCGCTACGATGTCGAGCGTTTCGGCACCGCACCTCGTGCTTCTCCGCGCCAGTCCGACGTGTTGATCGTTGCGGGAACGCTGACCAACAAGATGGCTCCCGCCCTGCGCAAGGTCTATGACCAGATGCCTGAGCCGCGCTATGTCATTTCCATGGGTAGTTGCGCCAATGGCGGCGGTTACTACCACTACTCCTACTCGGTCGTCCGTGGTTGCGACCGCGTGCTTCCGGTTGACATCTATGTCCCCGGCTGCCCTCCCACTGCAGAAGCGTTGCTTTACGGCATTCTACTGCTGCAGAAGAAAATTCGCCGCACCGGCACGATCGAACGCTAGGGGCGCTGAGAATGGATGAAGTGACCCAGGTCGAGCCGCTTGTGGATCTCGGTGAGCATATTGCGAGCGCGCTGGGCGATGCAGTATTGTCCCAGCAGGTAGCCTACGGCGAGCTGACACTGACCGTGCAGCGCGACGCAATTGTGGCCGTGGTAACGTTTTTGCGCGACGACTCCCGATGCCGTTTCATCAGCTTCATCGATGTCTGCGGCTCGGACTATCCGGCCCGCGACGAGCGTTTCGATGTCGTCTATCACTTCATGAGCCCGTATCTGAATCACCGCATTCGGGTAAAGCTTACGGCGGATGACGTGAACCCGGTCCCGAGCATTACTAGTGTCTTCAAGGGCGCTGAATGGTTCGAGCGCGAGGCCTATGACCTTTATGGCATGCTGTTCTCGGGCCATGGCGATCTGCGGCGCATCCTGACCGACTACGGCTTTGACGGTCATCCGCTGCGCAAGGACTTCCCGACGACGGGTTTCGTCGAGGTGCGCTATGACGAAGAGCGCAAGCGCGTGGTGTATGAGCCGGTAAAGCTCATGCAGGAATATCGTTCGTTCGACTATCTGTCACCTTGGGAGGGTACGGACTACGTGCTGCCCGGTGACGAGAAGGCCAAGCAATGAGTGTTGAAGCCGAAGTCCGCAATTTCACGATCAATTTTGGGCCCGTGCACCCCTCGGCGCATGGTGTGTTGCGTTTGATTCTTGAACTCGATGGCGAAATCGTCGAGCGCGTCGATCCTCATATCGGGCTGCTGCATCGGGGCACCGAAAAGCTTATCGAATCCAAGACCTACCTGCAGGCTGTGCCTTACTTCGACCGCCTCGACTACGTGGCGCCAATGAACCAGGAGCATGCTTTCGCTCTGGCCGTCGAAAAGCTGCTGCGGCTCGAAGTGCCGCGCCGTGGCCAGTTGATCCGCGTGCTCTATTCGGAAATCGGGCGGCTGCTGTCTCACCTTATGAACGTCACCACCCAGGCGATGGACGTAGGTGCGCTGACGCCACCGGTCTGGGGCTTCGAGTGGCGCGAAAAGCTGATGATTTTCTACGAGCGCGCTTCGGGTGCTCGCATGCATGCAAGCTATTTCCGTCCCGGCGGCGTGCATCAGGACCTGCCGCAAGCACTGGTCGACGACATCGGGACCTTTTGCGTTGAATTTCCAAAATTCATCGTCGATCTCGACACACTTCTGACTGAAAACCGCATCTTCAAGCAGCGCAACGTAGACATCGGCGTAGTGAAGCTGGAAGACGCTTGGAACATGGGCTTCTCGGGCGTCATGGTTCGCGGCTCCGGCGCTGCATGGGACCTGCGAAAGAGCCAGCCTTACGAACTCTATGATGAGATGGAATTTGATATTCCAATCGGCAAGAATGGCGACTGCTTCGATCGCTACCTCATCCGCATGGAAGAGATGCGCCAGTCCACCAGGATTATGGCGCAATGCGTCGCCAAGCTGAACGCGCCGGAAGGCAAGGGCCCCGTGTCCTCGCTCGATGGCAAGGTCGTTCCGCCGAACCGGGACGACATGAAGAAGTCGATGGAAGCCCTGATCCATCACTTCAAGCTTTATACCGAGGGCTACAAGGTTCCTGCAGGCGAGGTCTATGCTGCCGTCGAAGCCCCCAAGGGTGAGTTTGGCGTCTACCTGGTCAGCGACGGCACCAACAAGCCCTATCGCTGCAAAATCCGGGCTCCGGGTTTTGCGCATTTGTCGGCCATGGATTTCCTGTGCCGCGGCCACATGCTGGCTGACGTGTCGGCCATTCTCGGCTCGCTCGATATCGTGTTCGGAGAGGTTGATCGCTGATGGTTGCGCGTCGCCTTGCAGATGAGTCGGTTCAACCGGCTGCCTTTGTTTTCAACAATGAGAACGCCACCTGGGCGGACTGGAAGATCGGCTTGTACCCGACCGGCCGGCAGCAGTCCGCGGTCATTCCGCTGCTTATGCGGGCGCAAGAGCAGGACGGCTGGGTCAGCCGTGCAAGCATCGAAAAAGTCGCCGATATGCTGGGCATGGCCTATATCCGGGTGCTGGAAGTCGCGACCTTCTATACGCAGTTTCAGTTGCAGCCCGTCGGCACGCGCGCCCATGTTCAGGTCTGCGGCACGACGCCCTGTATGCTGCGCGGCGCCGAACGGCTGATCGAAGTCTGCAAGGGAAAGATCCACCACGAGCCGCACCATCTCAGTGCCGACGGTACGATGAGCTGGGAAGAAGTCGAGTGCGCCGGGGCGTGCGTCAACGCACCGATGGTGACGATCTTCAAGGATACCTATGAGGACCTGAGCGAAGACCGGCTTGTCGAGATCATCGATGCCTTTGCTGCTGGCAACGGCCACACGATCAAGGCCGGCACCCAGATCGACCGCCTCAACGCTGCGCCTGAAGGCGGTCGCGTCGTGTTGCTTGAAGAAGCGACCACATATCGCGAGAAATTCGTTCCACCACCGGCACCGCCGGAAGCTACAGTGGCCGCCAGCCCGGCTGCACCTGCAGCGCCCGCTGCACCGGCTTCTCCAGCGGCACCGCCAGCCCCGACCACAGCTGCCCGACCCAAGGACGTGACCGAGGAATCAGCCCCGGCCATCAAGGGACCGTCCGCTGATGCCAAGGTTAGCGAAGCCAAGGCCGAGGATGAGCGCAAAGCTGCCGACACATCGGCTAAGGCCGATGGCGAGCCCAACAAAGCCATGCGTCCCGAAGCCACTGGCGCTGAATCCGACGCGGCCAAGATCGACGGCGGCAAGGCTCCAGGCAAGAATGCTGCGAGCGCACCTGCGGATGGCGCGACCGCGACCGGCGCCAAGAAGAGCCGGACCATCATCGCTCCCAAGGCGAACCCCAAAGAGGTTAATCCTATCGCCGAAAAGGGCGGGGATGCCCCGCTGTTCGTGACGCCTGAAGGCACAGCGGACGACCTCAAGCTGATCTCGGGCGTAGGCCCAGTTCTGGAGCGCCGCATCAATGCACTTGGTATTACCAAGTGGAGCCAGGTTGCCGCTCTGACACCAGAACAGATCGATCTGGTCGAAGGCTCGCTGAACTTCAAGGGTCGCGTTGCGCGCGACAACTGGCTGGCTCAGGCCGAAGTGCTCGCACGTGGCGGCGAGGAAGAATATACCCGCGTCTTCGGCAAGAAGCCGCGTTAGGAGTGTGAGAATTGCTTGCTGACAAGGATCGCATCTTCACCAACCTTTATGGCCACGGCGACTGGGGCCTCGAAGGCGCGCGCAAGCGCGGCGGCTGGAATGGCACCAAGGAATTTCTCGACCAGGGTCGGGACTGGATCACCAACGAGGTTAAGGCCTCGGGCCTGCGTGGCCGCGGCGGTGCGGGTTTCCCCACCGGCCTTAAGTGGTCGTTCATGCCCAAGGTCAATGATGGCCGCCCGCATTACCTGCTGGTGAATGCCGACGAATCCGAGCCGGGCACCTGCAAGGACCGCGAAATCCTGCGCCACGATCCGCACCACCTGATCGAAGGCTGCCTGATTGCCTGCCGCGCCATGGATTCCAACCTGGCGTTCATCTACGTGCGCGGCGAATTCGTGCGTGAACGTGAACGCCTCGAGCGTGCCGTCGAAGAGGCCTATGAGGCCAAGCTGATCGGCAAGGACAACATCCACGGCTGGGACTTGGACATCATCGTCCACCACGGTGCCGGCGCGTATATTTGCGGCGAAGAAACCGCCCTGATGGAGAGCCTTGAAGGCAAGAAGGGTCAGCCACGGCTCAAGCCGCCATTTCCAGCCGGCATGGGCGTTTATGGCAATCCGACCACCGTCAACAACGTAGAATCCATCGCCGTCGTGCCGGAAATCCTGCGCCGCTCGGCGGGCTGGTTCTCCTCGATCGGTCGGCCGAACAATGTCGGCACCAAACTGTTGATGGTCTCTGGCCACGTCAACAAGCCGGCGACCTTCGAGGAAGCCTTGGGTGAAAGCTTCAAGGATATCATCGAAAAGCATTGCGGCGGCATTCGCGGCGGCTGGGACAACCTGCTGGCCGTGATCCCCGGCGGCGCGTCATGCCCTGTGGTTCGTGGCGAAGACATGATGGATGTCATCATGGACTTTGACGGCCTGCGCGAGAAGAAGTCGTCCTTCGGCACCGGCGGCATGATCGTCATGGACAAATCGACCGATATCATCAAAGCCATCTGGCGCATCTCGGCTTTCTTCAAGCACGAAAGCTGTGGTCAGTGCACGCCGTGCCGCGAAGGCACGGGCTGGATGATGCGCGTCATGGAGCGCATGGTCGAAGGCCGCGCTCAGAAGCGCGAAATCGACATGCTGTTCGAAGTGACCAAGCAGATCGAAGGGCACACTATCTGTGCACTCGGCGATGCTGCGGCGTGGCCGGTCCAGGGCCTGATCCGCAACTTCCGCGATGTCATCGAACAGCGTATCGACCAGTATACATATTCGTCCACCAGCGACGGCGCCGTGCCGTCGATTGCGGCGGAGTAGGGGCTAATGGCTGACGAACCCGACAACCTCGTTCTGGTGCTGTTGCGTCGTATCGATGAGCGTCTCGGCCGGATGGACGAGCGTCTCGAGCGTATCGAATTTGATGTGCACGAGATCAAGATCAGGATGACCTCGGTCGAGGAGGGGCTTAACAGCCTGAACCGGCGCGTGGATCGACTGGAAGACCGAGTGCTGCGGATCGAGAAGCGTCTCGACATCTTCAGCCCAGTTGGTTTTGCGGAGTAGGGCTGATGGCAAATATCAAGGTTGACGGGCAGCTCGTCGAAGTTCCCGATTACTACACGCTGATGCAGGCCGCTGAAGCGGCTGGCGCGGAGATTCCACGCTTTTGCTACCATGAGCGGCTGTCGGTGGCCGGCAATTGCCGCATGTGCCTGGTGGAGGTCAAGGGTGGCCCGCCCAAGCCCATGGCGAGTTGCGCCATGTCGGTCAAGGACCTGCGTCTCGGCCCAAATGGCGAACCGCCTGAAATGTTCACCAACACCCCGATGGTCAAGAAGGCCCGCGAAGGCGTGATGGAATTCCTGCTGATCAATCATCCGCTCGATTGCCCGATCTGCGATCAGGGCGGCGAGTGCGATCTGCAGGACCAGGCCATGGCCTATGGCGTGGACAAGAACCGCTTCTCCGAAAACAAGCGTGCAGTCGAGGACAAGTACATCGGCCCGTTGGTCAAGACATCGATGAACCGCTGCATTCACTGCACGCGTTGTGTGCGTTTCACCACCGAAGTTGCCGGTATCGCCGAAATGGGTTTGCTGGGGCGGGGCGAAGATGCCGAGATCACGACTTATCTCGAAAAGGCGCTGAGCAGCGAACTGCAGGGCAATGTCATCGATCTCTGTCCTGTTGGTGCGCTGACTTCCAAGCCCTACGCCTTCAATGCGCGTCCCTGGGAGTTGCTCAAAACCGAGTCCATCGACGTGATGGATGCTGTAGGCTGCAATATCCGTGTGGATAGCCGTGGCCGCGAAGTGATGCGCATCCTGCCGCGCATCAACGAAGCCATCAACGAAGAGTGGATTTCCGACAAGACCCGCTTCATCTGGGACGGCCTCAAGAGCCAGCGCCTCGATCGTCCCTATGTGCGCAAGGGCGGCAAGCTGCTGCCAGCGAGCTGGGAAGAAGCATTGTCTGCCGTTGCGGCACGCATCAAGAAGGCCGGCAACAAGGTTGGCGCTATCGCCGGTGATCTGGCTGCCGTCGAGGAGATGTATGCGCTTAAGGCGCTGTTGGCTTCGATTGGCTCGGGCATGACCGATGTTCGTCCGGCGATGTCGGGCATCGATCCATCCATGCCGCGCTCGGCCTATATCTTCAACCCGACCATTGCCGGGATCGAAGAGGCTGATGCCATCGTCATCATTGGTGCCAATCCGCGCAAGGAAGCCGCGCTGATCAATGCGCGCATCCGCAAGACCTGGCGCGCCAAGGGGCTGCCGATCGCCGTGATCGGCGAACAGGCCGACCTGACCTATACATACTCCTATCTCGGTGAAGGCCTCGAGACACTAACCGATTTGGTCGCGGGAAACGGCTCGTTCGGCGAGACCCTTGCCAAGGCACAGCGTCCGCTGATCATCGTCGGCGAGAGTGCGGTTTCGCATGCCACGCTCGGCAAGCAGGCCGGTCGCGACACCATCGCACTGGCCGCCAAGCTGGCAACCGGCAGCAATGTCGCCGAGGGCTGGAACGGCCTTGCGCTGCTGCACAACGCGGCTAGCCGCGTTGGCGGTCTCGACATCGGTTTCGTGCCGCATGACGGTGGCGTTTGTTCTGCAGACCAGATCGCACTGGCCGGCAAGGGCGAACTCGACGTGCTGTTCCTGCTCGGCGCTGACGAATACGATACGTCGGCCATGGGCAAGGCGTTCGTCGTCTATATCGGCAGCCATGGTGATGCCGGTGCGAACCGCGCCGACGTCATCCTGCCGGCTGCGACATATACCGAAAAGTCGGGCACTTACGTCAATACCGAGGGCCGCGTGCAGGTGACCAACCGCGCCGTGTTCCCACCGGGCGACGCCAAGGAAGACTGGGCGATCGTTCGCGCCTTGTCTGGTGCCATCGGCAAGCCGTTGCCGTTCAACTCGCTGACTCAGTTGCGTTCGGTTATCTATGCGGAATTCCCGCATCTGGCCCGTATCGACCAGATTGCGGCGGGATCCGTCGCCGATGTGGCCAAGCTGGCCAAGGCTGTCATCAAGACCAAGTCGGCGCCGTATGGCTCGGCAGTGTCTGAATTCTATCTGACCAATCCGATTGCCCGGTCATCCGCCGTCATGGGCGAATGTGCCGCTACGGCCGCCAGCCTGCAGCAAGCTGCGGAGTAGGGAGTATCATGGACTTTGTGAACTCCGCTCTCGACTACCTGCTTGGCATTCCCATCCTCGGATGGGGCGTTCAAGTCGGTTTGGTCTACAAGGCGCTGCTGCTGCTGATCTCGCTGTTGATCTTTACGGCGTTTATCCTTTTGGCCGATCGCAAAATCTGGGCCGCCGTGCAGATGCGTCGTGGTCCGAACGTGGTTGGCCCTTTCGGACTGCTTCAGAGCTTTGCCGATCTGCTGAAGTTCGCTCTCAAGGAGCCGATCATTCCGGGCGGCTCCGACAAGGTGCTGTTCCTGTTGGCGCCATTGCTGACAGCCACCCTGGCCTTGACGGGCTGGGCCGTGATCCCCTTTGGCCCTGGCGTCGTCATGGCCGATATCAACCTGGGCATTCTCTACCTGCTCGCCATTTCGTCGCTTGGCGTCTATGGCGTGATCATCGGCGGCTGGGCGTCCAACTCGAAATATCCGTTCCTCGGCTCGCTTCGTGCCGCGGCCCAGATGGTGTCCTACGAGGTCTCCATCGGCCTCGTCATCATCACCGTGCTGCTGTGCGTGGGCTCGCTGAACCTGTCCGACATCGTCGTCGCCCAGCAGGAAATGGGCCTTGCCCACATGCTCGGCGTGCCGTGGCTCAGCTTCCTGAACTGGTTCTGGCTGCCGCTGTTCCCGATGTTTATCATCTTCTACATTTCGGCACTGGCTGAGACGAACCGTCCGCCATTCGATCTGGCGGAAGGCGAGTCCGAACTCGTTGCCGGCTTCATGACCGAATATTCGGCCACGCCCTACATGCTGTTCATGCTGGGTGAGTACATCTCGATCCTCTTGATGTGCGCCATGACCACTGTCCTGTTCCTGGGCGGCTGGGCCGCGCCGATCGACCTGCCGCCATTCACCTGGATTCCCGGCGTCGTGTGGTTCGTCATCAAGCTCAGCATGGTGTTCTTCATGATCGCCATGGCCAAGGCCATCGTGCCGCGGTACCGCTACGACCAGTTGATGCGGATCGGTTGGAAACTGTTCCTGCCGCTGTCGCTCACCATGGTCGTCATTGTTGCATTCGTCCTCCAGCTCACGGGCTGGGGCTGGCATGGAGGGATGGCTTGATGCGCGCCGCCCAGTTCGTCAACACGCTACTCCTAACAGAGCTGGTGAAAGCCTTCTTCCTGACCATGCGTTATTTCTTCTCCCCAAAGCCGACGATCAACTATCCCTTCGAGAAGGGCCATGTGTCGCCGCGCTTTCGGGGTGAGCATGCGTTGCGCCGCTATCCTAACGGCGAAGAGCGCTGCATTGCCTGCAAGCTGTGCGAAGCGATCTGCCCGGCACAGGCAATCACCATCGAAGCTGGCCCGCGCCAGAACGACGGTACCCGCCGCACCGTGCGATACGATATCGACATGGTGAAATGCATCTATTGCGGTTTCTGCCAGGAAGCATGCCCGGTAGACGCCATCGTCGAAGGCCCGAACTTCGAATTCGCAACCGAAACGCGTGAAGAGCTCTACTTCTCCAAGGAGAAGCTCCTCGCCAACGGCGACCGTTGGGAGCGTGAAATCGCAGCCAACCTCAGCGCCGACGCCCCGTATCGCTGAGAGGGAAGAGCAGATGACCCTTCCACTTTTCTTTTTCTACTTGTTCGCAGCGATCCTAGTGGCGTCCGCCCTCATGGTCATCTCGGCGCGCAATCCGGTGCATGCCGTGCTGTTCCTGATCCTGGCATTCTTCAACGCCTCGGGCCTGTTCATGCTGGCAGGCGCCGAATTCCTGGCGCTGCTGCTGATCGTCGTCTATGTGGGCGCGGTTGCGGTGCTGTTCCTGTTCGTCGTGATGATGCTCGATGTGGACTTTGCCTCGTTGCGGCAGGGCTTCCTGCAATATGCGCCGGTCGGGGTAGTTGTCGGGGTCATCCTGCTGCTCGAACTGCTGTTGTTGGCTGGTAGCTTTGTCGTGTCGCCAGAAGCTGCGTCCGGGTCGGTACTGCCAATCGACGCGGCCACCGACAACATGCGTGCCATCGGACTGGTGCTTTACACGCGCTATGTTTTCCTGTTCCAGGGGGCCGCAGCAGTGCTTCTGGTCGCCATGATTGGCGCCATCGTGCTGACGCTGCGCCACAAGACGAATGTCAAACGCCAGAATCCAGTGGATCAGGTGGCCCGTCGGCCATCCGAGACGCTGGAAGTGGTCAAAGTCAAAAGCGGTCAAGGACTGTAGGAGGCAACCATGGGCTTGGGTATCGAGCTCGGTCACTACCTGACCGTAGCAGCAATTCTGTTCACGCTTGGCGTGTTCGGCATCTTCATTAACCGCAAGAATATCATCGTCATCCTGATGTCGGTGGAGTTGATCCTTCTCGCGGTCAACCTCAACATGGTCGCCTTCAGCGCGGCGCTGAATGATCTGCAGGGGCAGATTTTTGCGCTTCTGATCCTGACCGTGGCAGCTGCCGAGGCTGCCATTGGTCTCGCCATTCTCGTTATTTTCTACCGCAACCGCGGCTCGATCGCGGTTGAAGACGTCAACCAGTTGAAGGGCTAAGAACCACCGCTATGATTCAGGCGATTGTTTTCCTGCCTCTCGTCGGCGCGCTGATCGCGGGGCTTCTCGGCCGCACTATCGGCCACCGTCCGAGCGAGTTCATTACCACCGGCCTGCTGATCATTTCAGCGGTTCTGAGCTGGGTCGTCTTCCTGCCGGTCGCCTTTGGCGGCGGGCTGATGGGCGGTGCGGTCGACGGCGAAACCGCGGTCCTCAAGATCGAGATCATGCGCTGGATCCAAGTCGGCGACATGGACCTGCGCTGGGTACTGCGCGTCGACACGCTGACCGCCATCATGCTAGTCGTGGTCAACACCGTGTCCAGCCTCGTGCACGTCTATTCAATCGGCTACATGGCCGACGATCCGCATCGCAGCCGCTTCTTTGCCTATCTGTCGCTGTTCACCTTCGCCATGTTGATGCTGATCACTGCGGATAACTTCCTGCAGATGTTCTTTGGTTGGGAAGGCGTGGGTCTCGCGTCCTACCTGCTGATCGGCTTCTGGTACACCAAACCATCGGCAACGGCCGCGGCAATGAAGGCCTTCATCGTCAACCGCGTCGGCGACTTTGGCTTTGCCCTTGGCATTTTCGGCGCCTTCATGGTGCTGGGCCATATCGACTTTGACGGCGCCTTCGAAGCAGCGAGCCAATTCTCCACCACCGGCCTGCCGGTGATGCAGTTCCTCGGCTGGCGGCTCGATGCCATGACTGTCATCTGCATGCTGCTGTTCATGGGTGCCATGGGCAAGTCGGCGCAGTTCCTGCTGCACACTTGGCTGCCGGACGCCATGGAAGGCCCGACTCCGGTGTCGGCGTTGATCCATGCTGCGACCATGGTGACCGCCGGCGTGTTCATGGTGGCGCGCCTTTCGCCACTGTTCGAGACATCGCCCTTCACGCTGACCTTCGTGATGATCATCGGCGCCATCACTGCATTCTTTGCGGCGACGGTGGGCCTGGTGCAAAACGACATCAAGCGCGTCATTGCATATTCAACCTGTAGCCAACTCGGTTACATGTTCGTGGCGCTTGGGGCAGGGGCCTATTCTGCCGGTGTGTTTCACCTGTTCACGCATGCCTTCTTTAAGGCGCTGCTGTTCCTGGGCGCCGGCGCGGTGATCCACGCCATGCATCACGAGCAGGACATGCGCAACATGGGCGGCCTTCGCAAGAAGATCCCGATCACCTATGCCATGATGCTGATCGGCACGCTGGCCCTGACGGGCGTTGGTATTCCGGGCTCGGAATTCCTCGGCTTCGCCGGGTTCTTCTCCAAGGACTCGATCATCGAAGCGGCCTATGCGTTCGGTGGCAATACCGGCATGTTCGCCTTCTGGCTGCTGGTCATCGCCGCGCTGTTCACCAGCTTCTATTCCTGGCGCCTGATCCACCTGACCTTCCACGGCTCGCCACGCGACGCAAAGCAAGATCATGGGCATCAGGTTGACGCTCATGACGGCGACAGCCATGACGAGCCGCTGGCCGATGATCATGCCGCGCATGCTCACGACGATCATGCCCATGACGACCATCATGCGCATGGGTCAGCCTATGACCACGCGCATGAGGCGCCAAAGGTCATGCAAATCCCGCTCTACGTGTTGGCGGTCGGCGCTGTTCTGGCCGGTGCAGTGTTCTACGGCATGTTCTTCCACGATGTGGAGCATATCGAGCACTTCTTCGCCGGGGCCATCGTGGTCGATCACGAGATCATTGAAGCCGCGCACCATGTACCGCTGTGGGTGAAGTGGAGCGCGACCATCGCTATGCTGATTGGTGCAGGCACCGCCTACATCATGTACATCCGTCGTCCCGAAATGCCGGGCCGTCTGGCCGCGACAAATCCAGGCCTCTACCAGTTCCTGCTCAACAAGTGGTACTTCGACGAGTTGTACGACAGGATCTTCGTCAGGCCTGCCCTGTGGGTGGGACGTGCCTTGTGGAAGGGCTTCGATGATTGGCTGATTGACGAGACGCTGTCGGAGGGCCTTGGCCGCCGAGTGCAGAACGTGACGTCATGGGTCGTCAAGCTGCAGTCAGGCTACCTCTATCACTACGCCTTCGCCATGCTGATCGGCATTGCGGCACTGCTGACCTGGGCCATCGCGGCCGGGGGACTGATCTGATGAACTTCGCAAATACCATCCTCACAGTCCTCACCTGGCTGCCCTTCGTGGGCGCGGCAGTGATCCTGTTCACGCCTAAAAACTCGGTCGATGCCATCCGCTGGATGGCATTGGTGATCACGGCGGTCACGCTCGTGCTGTCGCTGGCGATGTGGCAGAGCTTTGATCCGTCCAATGCTGGCTTCCAGTTCGTCGTGAACAAGCCATGGATCGGCGACACCATCGGCTATCGCGTTGGCGTCGACGGCATCTCGGTGCTGTTCGTGGTGCTGACGGCGCTGCTGATGCCATTCGCAATCCTCGCGAGCTGGGAAGTCGACACACGGGTCAAGGAATACATGATCGTATTCCTGATCCTCGAGACCTTGATGATCGGCGTGTTCACCACGCTCGACCTGGCGATGTTCTACGTGTTCTTCGAAGGCACGCTGCTGCCGATGTTCCTGATCATCGGCATCTGGGGCGGCGCCAAGCGCATCCAGGCCAGCTACAAGTTCTTCTTCTACACCTTCATCGGCTCGGTGCTGATGCTGCTGGCCATCATGGCGATGTACTGGAATGCCGGCACCACCGACATTTCACGCCTGCTGACCCATAATTTCCCCAAGGACTGGCAGCCCTGGCTGTGGTGGGCATTCTTTGCCTCGCTCGCCGTCAAGATGCCGATGTGGCCATTCCATCGCTGGCTGCCGGAGGCCCACGTTCAGGCGCCGACCGCTGGTTCGGTGATCCTGGCCGCCATCCTGCTCAAGCTTGGCGGCTACGGTTTCCTGCGCTTCAGCCTGCCGATGTTTCCGGATGCCTCGCTGCAATTCGCCAACATAATCTTCTTCCTATCTGTCGCGGCCATCATCATCACCTCGCTGATCGCGCTGGTCCAGACCGACATCAAGAAGCTGATCGCCTATTCGTCGGTGGCCCACATGGGTTTCGTCACCATGGGCATTTTTGCCGGCAATGCGCTGGGTATCCAGGGCGCGCTGTTCCAGATGATCTCGCACGGCGTCGTGTCGGGTGCGCTGTTCCTTTGTGTCGGCGTCATCTATGACCGCATGCATACCCGCGAAATCGAGGCCTACGGCGGCTTGGTCGAACGCATGCCGCGCTATGCCTTCGCCTTCATGGTATTCACCATGGCCAACGTTGGCCTGCCGGGTACCTCGGGCTTCGTTGGCGAGTTCCTGACCATGATGGGCGTGTTCCAGGTCAACACCTGGGTCGGCTTCGGCGCGGCCTTTGGCGTGATCCTGTCGGCCTGCTACGCGCTCTGGCTGTATCGTCGGGTGATCTTTGGCGCACTGACCAAGGATAGCCTGAAGGGTATTCTCGATCTCAACCTGCGCGAGAGGTTCATTCTCTATCCGCTGATCGTGCTGACCATCGTGTTTGGTTTCTATCCGGCACCGATACTCGATACGACGGCCGCGGCTGTCGACAATCTCGTTACCCGCTATTCGACTGCAGTGGGCCTCGACCCGGCTGTATCGCTAGCCGACGCGCAGGCGCCGCTTGCTCACGCCGAACCGGTTGCTGGTGCTGAAGAAGCACCTGCCACCGAGCCTGCTGCCCACTAGGAGAGTCCCGTGAACTCAGACGTTACCGATTTCGCGAGCCTGGCTCCCGCCTATCCTGAAATGCTGCTGGCTGTGGGCGCCATCGTGCTGCTGCTTGTCGGCGTGGTGATCAACAAGGAACGCTCCTTACTGGTCTCCTATGGCGCCGTCCTGTTGTTGCTGGTCGTCGGCTCGCTCGTATTGTTCGCGCCGGCCGAAGGCGTATTGTTCAATGGCGTGTTCATCTCGGACAGTTTTGCCCGCTACATGAAAGTGCTCGTGCTGGGCGGCTCGGCTTTCTCGCTGATGCTGGCCCTGCCGCGCGCCGAGGAATACGGCACGCACAAGTTCGAATATGCCATCCTGGTTCTGCTCGCGACGCTGGGCATGATGGCCATGGTGTCGGCTAACGACTTGATGAGCCTCTATGTAGGGCTCGAACTGCAGTCTCTGTCGCTCTACGTTCTCGCCGCCATTAAGCGCGACGACAGCCGGGCGACGGAAGCGGGCCTCAAGTACTTCGTGCTGGGTGCGCTGTCGTCGGGCATGCTGCTTTACGGTGCATCCATGGTGTACGGCTTTACCGGCCACACCAATCTACAGGAAATCGTTATTGCCATTGCGGACGAGGGTCGCTCCATTGGCCTGATCTTCGGCATGGTGTTCCTGCTGTCGGGCGTTGCCTTCAAAATCTCCGCAGTGCCGTTCCACATGTGGACGCCTGACGTTTATGAAGGCGCTCCGACCCCGGTTACGGCCTTCTTCGCCACGGCACCCAAGGTCGCCGCCATGGCGCTGCTTGTTCGTCTGGTGATGGACACCTTCCAGGGTATTACCAGCGACTGGCAGCAGGTCGTGATTTTCCTGTCGATCGCCTCCATGGTGCTGGCCGCTTTCGCTGCCATCGGCCAGAAGTCGATCAAGCGCCTGATTGCCTATTCGTCGATCGGCCATGTGGGTTTTGCCTTGGTCGGCCTATCGTCTGGCACCCAAGTGGGCGTCGAAGGCGTCGCCATCTACATGGCGATCTATGTGGCGATGACGGTGGGGTTGTTCGCCTGCCTGTTGTCGCTGCGCACCGAAAACGGCGCTGTCGAAACCATCGACGAACTGGCCGGAGCCGCGCAAAAGCGGCCCTTCGTGGCGGCTGTAATGGCAATCATCATGTTCTCGCTGATCGGCATGCCGCCGCTTGCAGGCTTTTTTGCCAAATGGCACGCCTTCCTCGCAGCGATTGATGCGCAGTTATATGTGCTGGCGGTGATCGGCGTACTGGCCTCGGCCGTCAGCGCGTTTTACTACCTGCGCGTGGTAAAGGTCATGTATTTTGACGAGCCAGTGCGCGACTTCGAGGCGGTACCTGCCGAGCTCAACATCATCATTGGTGTGAGCGGCTTTCTCGTCGTGACCTACTATTTCACCGTGGGAGGTCCCTTGGCCAACTTTGCTCACACGGCCGCCGGAAGCCTGTTCTAGGTGACGGACTTTAGCCTAGGGCCGATAGCACGCGCGGCCGGATATCGGTTGCGCGGCTATGACACCATTGGCTCGACCAATACTAAAGCGCTCGAAGCTGCCGCCGCCGGAGATGCCGGTGGTGTGTGGTTTGCCGCACGCCAGCAGACCGCGGGCAGGGGCCGTCGCGGCCGCCAATGGGAAAGTCCTTATGGCAATTTGGCCGCTACGCTCTTGATCGTGCCCGATGCCGAACCTACTTCTGCTGCGACGCTGGGCTTCGTTGCAGGCGTTTCGCTCAATCGTGCGCTTTCCAGGATACTGCCGGGCGGTCTCGTCAAGATCGGGATCGACGGTGCGGATGCGTTGGGAGGCGGCAGTCGCATCGCGCTGAAGTGGCCGAATGACGTTTTGGCCGATGGCGCAAAGCTTGCGGGCATATTGTTGGAAGCCAGCAAGCTGCCCGACGGGCGGCACGCCGTGGCAATAGGCTTCGGCGTCAATGCCATCGCTGCACCCCAGGGATTGCCTTATCCGGCGACGAGCCTTGCCGATCTCGGCGTCAAGCGCGATGCTGAAGAGGTATTTGAAGCGCTCAGCGATGCCTGGGTCGACACTTTTGGCCTTTGGGACGATGGACGTGGCGTCGGCGACGTGCTCAAGCAATGGCGCGCTTCCGCCGCGGGCATCGGCGCACCCGTTGCCGTCAATCAGGACGGCGAGGTGCTGCGTGGCATTTTTGAAAGTATCGACGACGCGGGGCGATTGATCGTCCGTGCCGAAGATAACCGTCGCATCGCCATTACCGCGGGCGACGTCCATTTTGGGGCAACGGCCAGCGCCCGAAGCTGACCATCACTACTGCGCAGGCGACCGGCGACCAATGATCGACCCGGCGTTGCGCTCGAAAGGACTGAACTGACCAATGGCTAAAAACCAAAGGGATGAACTCGTCTTCGTGCCACTCGGCGGCGTTGGCGAAATCGGCATGAACATGGGCGCCTACGGCTTCGGCCCCGAGGCTTCGCGCAAGTGGATCGTCGTCGACTGCGGCGTGACCTTTGGTGGCCCGGACTTGCCCGGCATCGAGCTGATCATGGCCAATCCGGAATTTCTGGAAGAGCGCGCCGACGATGTGCTCGCGCTGATCCTCACCCACAGCCACGAAGACCATTACGGCGCCGTGCTGGACCTGTGGCCCGGCTTCGAAAAGCCGGTCTATTGCACGCCCTTCACCGCCGCCATGCTGGCAGCGAAGCGGGCAGGCGACGGTATCGTCGAGAACGTCGATGTCACCATCATGCGTCCGGGCAAGCCATTTGAAGTCGGCCCCTTCACCATCGAGGCAATCAACGTTGCTCACTCGATCCCCGAATCCAATGCCCTGCTGATCTCGACGCCCGTTGGGCGCGTGCTGCATACCGGTGACTGGAAGCTCGATCCGACGCCCGTTGGCAATGCGCCGACCGACGTCGAGCGCCTCAAGAAAATCGGGGAAGACCGCTCGACGCCGCTGGCGCTGATCTGCGACTCGACCAATGCGCTCAAGGATGGCGAAAGCCCAAGTGAAGCCGAGGTCGCTGCCAATCTGGCTGCGATGATCGCCGAATCGCCCAACCGGGTTGCCGTCACCACATTTGCGTCCAACGTCGGCCGCGTCATCTCCATCGTCCGTGCCGCCGAAAAGGCCGGCCGCACGGTGGTCATGTCCGGTCGCTCGCTGCACCGCATCACCGGTATCGCGCGCGAACTGGGAATGCTCGAAGGCTTGCCGCCGCTGCTCGACCAGGACGCCTACAAGACGCTGGCCCGCAACAAGATCGTGCTGATCTGTACTGGGTCGCAAGGCGAGGCGCGTGCCGCCATCGCCCGTATCGCGCGCGGCGAGCATCCGGTGATCGAGCTTGCTGCTGGCGATCGCATGATCTTCTCGTCCTGGGCCATTCCCGGCAACGAGCGTGAAGTCATCGATATCCAGAACCTGCTGATCGACAAGGGTGTCGAAGTTATCACGCAGAGCGATGGTCTGGTGCATGTCACCGGCCATCCGCGCCGAGAGGAATTGCGCCGGTTGTACGAATGGCTCAAGCCAGACGTGCTGATTCCCGTGCATGGTGAAGCCGTTCATCTGACTGCCCATGCCAAGCTTGGCCGCGACTCCGGCATTGCCAACGTCATCGAAGCCCGCAACGGCGATCTCGTTCGCCTGTTCCCGGAAACGCTGGCTTTCCCGGGTGAAGTGCGGACCGGCGAGCTTTACCTCGACGGCTTGGTGCTCTGCACGCCTGAAGAATCCGGCGTTAAAGGCCGGCGGCGCCTGTCGTTTGGCGGACACGTCGTGGTCAGCCTCTGCGTCAACGGCGGCGGTCAGGTCGTCTCGGGCCCGGATCTGGTGATCGAAGGTCTGCCTGAGACCGAGGACGAGTCGCTGAGCGAGCTGGTGGAGGACACCGTTGCCGGCGTACTGAAGTCGATGCCGCCGAAGCGCCGCAGCGATACCGAAGTGCTGAATTCGGCCCTCTTCAAGGCCATCCGCAATGAGGTCAACGCCTATTGGGGCCGCAAGCCTAACGTCTCGGTCTTCGTGCACCGCGTCTGACCGATCTTAGTGCGGCAATAGGAAACGGGCATTTCTGCTTTCGCAGAGATGCCCGTCGGCGTATCTAGGTACAGGATTTAACGAAGGAAAGCCCATGCAGATCGGCTCCGTCATCGCCGTGTTTTTCGTCATCTGGTGGCTGAGTTTTGTCGCCGTGCTGCCGATTAGCAATCGCAGTCAGTCGGAGGTCGGTCACGTCGTGGCGGGCACCGATCCCGGAGCACCGGCAGTGCCACATCTGCTACGCCGCGCCCTGATCGCCACCGGCATTGCCATTGTGGTGACCGCTCTGCTGTTCTGGGGCCTGAGCAACGAAACGCTGCACCACTACTGGAATCGTTGAGCGCTACATCCGCGCCCCTTCGTCGCCAGCTTGCCTTCCCACGCGGGGACCGTCATGTACCGGACAGTCATTTTCCTGCCCTTGCTGCTCGCTTCGGCAGCCGTTACGGTTTGGGAGCTGAATAGCCACGACACCAAGAAAACCTGGGAATACGTCGCTTACCAATCGGATGGCATCGACGAGCTGCAATTCTACTGCGACAATGTCGACCCGGACGACATCCAGATGCTGGTCGTTACCAGTCTCGACGCCGAGGCCGGTGACGATGAGTTTGCGGATGTCTCCGTCAATGCCTTGATCGATGGCGTCCGGTTCGACGATCTCAGCGGCTACTACGACGAAGTCGAGGGTGAGCGAACCGTGGTGCTGGAAACGCGGGAAGAAGCGCGCGTCCGCGACATTCTGGATGCGGCCCAGGCAGCAAGCCAACCGATCCAGATTTCCTATGATGTGCATAGCCACCGATTCTCGGTGACCGATATCGGCCTCGACGGTTTTGTTGAAGGCTGCGAACGCTAAGCTCGTTTGTGTTTTGGCTTTCCGAGGGCGTGTGCGTGGGCCATTTCCAGGGCAAGCTGGATATCATCCATCGTCGCAGCCGCAAGCGTCGCGACAGTCCAGCCCTGGCGTCCCCAGGCATTATCGATTGGCGCAAAGACTTCAGGGGCCAACTGGCATTTGAACTCCTGCTCATCCGGTGTGAACTTGAAATTGGCGGTGAGCCCATCGCCCGTCAATGTCACATAGATGCGGTCGACCTTGAACGCAGCGCGGTCGAAATGCGGTGCTTCGCCGGTGCCGGGCAAGGCCAGAGCCATGCGTCTGAGGTCTGCCGCATGCGCCATCGCTGCCCCTTCTCTTTTGCAGTTACCGCTTATAGTCTGAATCGGAAACAAAAAAGCGGGGCGCAAGGCCCCGCTGAATTGAGTTTGATCGACAATACGCTGGTCTTAGGCACGCTATGAAGCGGCAGCCAACGCTCCTCCCTTGACGTTGTCGACGTCCGGCGGTTTGTCACCGCCTGTGCTTTATTGTCACAGACTCTAACAATAAGATTTCGCGCTGTCACGCAGATTCTGCATGCCTTCCATGCTTGCGTAGGATGGACGAACAGGATTTGAGTGGGCATCAACAAAAGCCTCGAGTCGACGGATTTTTCCGGGAGTTTTCCATGCGCCTGTCTCGCTATTTCTTGCCCGTACTGCGCGATGTGCCCAAGGAAGCCGAAATTGCCTCGCATCGCCTTATGCTGCGTGCCGGCATGATCCGCCAGCAAGCGGCTGGACTCTATTCATGGCTGCCGCTTGGCTACAAAGTGCTGATGAAGGTACAGAAGATCATCGAAGAAGAGCAAAATCGCGCTGGCGCGATCCAGCTTCTGATGCCGACCATCCAGTCGGCTGACCTGTGGCGCGAGTCGGGGCGCTACGACGCCTATGGCAAGGAGATGCTGCGCATCGAGGATCGCCACGAGCGCGAATTCCTCTACGGCCCGACCAATGAAGAGTTGGTCACAGACATTTTCCGCACATACGTCAAGTCCTACAAGGACTTGCCGCTGAACCTCTATCATATCCAGTGGAAGTTCCGCGACGAGGTGCGTCCCCGCTTTGGCACTATGCGCAGCCGCGAATTCCTGATGAAGGACGGCTATTCGTTCGACCTGACTAAGGAAGACGCGGTGAAAGCCTATGAGCGGGTCTTCGCCTCATATCTGCGCACCTATGCCCGCATGGGCCTGACCGCTATTCCGATGCGCGCCGATACAGGCCCAATCGGCGGCGACCTCAGCCATGAGTGGATCGTGTTGGCCGAGACCGGCGAAAGCGCCGTGTTCTGCGACAGCCGCCTGCTGGACAAACCCATTCCCGGCAAGGACACCGACTTCCGCGGTGACCTCAAGCCGATGTTCGACGACTGGACCTCGCTTTATGCTGCGACCGAAGACATGGTCGATATGGCTGAATACGAAGCCGCCGTTCCCGAGGAATTCCGGGTTTCTGCGCGCGGCATCGAAGTTGGCCATATTTTCTACTTCGGCACCAAGTATTCCGAACCCATGAAGGCCACGGTCACCGGGTCGGACGGCAAGGAAACCATCGTGCATATGGGCTCTTATGGCATCGGGCCCTCGCGTCTCGTACCGGCCATCATCGAAGCGTTTCACGACGATTCCGGCATCGTATGGCCGGTTTCCGTCGCCCCATTCGAAGCCGTGCTGATCAATCTCAAGGCCGGCGACGCCGCCTGTGATACGGCCTGCGACAAGCTTTATGGAGAGCTGAACGCGGCTGGCCTCGACATGCTGTATGACGACCGCGACCAGGGTGCCGGCGCCAAATTCAATACCGCTGACCTGATCGGCATTCCGTACCAGATCATCCTGGGGCCGCGTGGCCTCGCTTCGGGTGATGCCGAGATCAAGCATCGCAAGACCGGCGAGCGCGAAACGCTGCCGATTGCCGACGCGGTCGCCCGCCTCAAGAGCCTCATCGAACCGCAGCGAAAGACCGACATTTGACCGACACGGCGCCGCCTCTGCTGAACAAGGGCACGCGCGCCTTTTCGCGCTTCGAATGGATGATCGCCGGGCGCTATCTGCGTGCCCGGCGCAAAGAAGCGTTCATCTCCGTAATCGCCAGCCTGACCATGGTCGGAGTGGCTATCGGCGTGGCGACGCTGATTGTCGTCATGTCGGTCATGAACGGCTTTCGCGCCGAACTGCTGACCAAAATCCTCGGCCTAAATGGTCATTTTACCGCCTATCCCATCGAGCGTGAGTTCACCGACTACAAGGACACGATTGCTTCGATCGAGAAAATCGATGGCGTCGATTTTGCGGTGTATTTCGTCGAAGGCCAGGTGCTGGCTTCGGGGCAGGGTAGTTCGACCGGCGCTTCGGTGCGGGGCATGGACGAGGAAAACCTCAAGAAGCTCAAGCTCTTGTACAATTCGGCCGCACAGGGTGGCTGGGACCAGTGGGACGAGACTCGGGGCATTGGCATCGGTTATCGCCTAGCGCAGACGCTGGGCGTCTCTCTGGGCGACCAGGTCCAGATCATCAATCCTGACGGGGCGATGACGCCGTTTGGCTCTACACCGCAGATCAAGTCCTATCCGGTCAACGTCATCTTCGACCTGGGCATGGTCGAGTTCGACAGCCTGTTCATCTACATGCCGCTCGAACCGGCGCAGGACTATTTCAAGATGTTCGACGAGGTCCTCAAGCCCGGCATGCAGCCGCCGGCGACCGGACCGCTGGACCCGCCGCTGACCAATGAGCAGATGTCGGAATATTATGAGAGGATCGGCCGCGCATCGGCCGCCGAAATCTTCATCGACGATCCCGACGACATCGCGGTCATGCGGCAACGCCTGCAGAGCGACCCATCGAGCCGGCCGTTGATCCTTACCGACTGGCAGCAGCGCAACGAGACCTTCTTCTCGGCACTGCAAGTCGAGCGCGTCGTGATGTTCACCATCCTGTCGATGATTATCCTTGTGGCGGCCTTCAACATCATTTCCAGCCTGATCATGCTGGTGAAGGACAAGAGTTCGGACATTGCGGTTTTACGCACCATGGGGGCAACGCGCGGCGCCATCATGAGGATTTTCTCAATCACTGGCACCACAATCGGCGTCATCGGCACGCTTAGCGGCGTTGCGCTGGGCTTGATCGTTGCCTCGAACGCCGAGACGCTGCGGGCAGCCTTGTCCAACACTCTGGGCGTGGCCATCTTTCCGCCAGAAGTGTTCTTCCTATCTTCGCTGCCGTCCAAGACCGATCCGCTGGAAGTTACCATCGTGGTGTGCCTTGCGCTTGGCCTCAGCTTCCTCGCCACGCTTTATCCGGCCTGGCGTGCCGCCCAATATGACCCGGTAGAGGCCCTGCGTTATGAGTAAGCCACATCTGGTCCTGACCGACGTGCATCGTCACTATGGGCAAGGCGACAAGATCATTCGCGTGCTGGAGGCTGCCAACCTGACGGTGCACAGCGGCGAACTGGTTGCTCTGGTTGCGCCTTCAGGCGCTGGCAAGTCGACCCTGCTGCATCTCTCTGGCCTGCTGGAGAGCCCGCAGGGTGGTGAAATCGAGATCATTGGCATTCCGACCAGCAAGCTGGGTGATCGCGGCCGAACGCAGCTCCGCCGCTCGACGGTTGGTTATGTCTACCAGTTCCACCACCTGTTGCCCGAGTTCACCGCGCTCGAAAATGTCTCGATGCCGCAACTGATCGCCGGCAAGTCGCAGGCCGAAGCGGACAAGCGCTCGATGGAGTTACTGGATCTGCTCGGGGTCGGCCCACGCGCCAGCCACCGGCCGGCCGAGCTGTCCGGCGGCGAGCAGCAGCGCGTGGCCATTGCCCGCGCCGCTGCCAATCATCCCAAGGTGATCCTGGCCGACGAGCCCACCGGCAACCTCGATCCCGAGACTAGCGACATCGTCTTTGGCGCGCTGGCCAACCTGATCAAGAATGAGGGTGCTGCGGCCCTTATTGCGACGCATAACCATGATCTGGCGCGCCGGGCTGACCGGATCGTTACGCTCAAGGGCGGGTTACTGATCGATCACACTTTGTGATCCAGGCAGACGGGCGCATAGTCTGCTCTCCTGCTTGAGGAGAACGGCACATGACTTTGCTGATGATCATCGGGACTATGGCTGTCGTGGCGTTGCTCACTGCGAAGGGCAGCCGAACGCACTAGAGCGCGGCGGCAATATCCTTGGCTAGCGCTGCAAGCTCCGCGTCGTCCGCCTTGCCGCCACCATGTGCGACGATTTCCACGCCCTCGTAGACGGGGATGATGTGAAAATGCAGGTGGAACACTGTCTGCCCAGCAGGCGCCTCGTTGAACTGTGCCACACGGATGCCGTCGGCACGGGTCGCCTGCTTGACGGCCTTGGCAACCTTCTGAACCAGCGGAATTGCTGCCGAGAGGGCAGCCGGGTCGGCATCGAGCAGGTTGCGCGACGCTGTCTTGGGAACGACCAGCACATGCCCGCGTGACTGCGGGAAGATGTCCATCATGACGAGAGCCACATCATCCTCGTAAACCTTATGGGCGGGGATCTCGCCGCGCAGGATCTTGGCGAAGATATTGGATGGGTCGTAGCTCATGGTCACTCCGCCGGCTGTGAAACGTCCGCCTCGTCCTTCTGGAAGAATCGAAAGCGGAAATAGTTGAGCACGGCGAGACCCGTGAAGGTAACCGGCACGTAGCGGAATCCGCGACGGATCAGGAACAGCGCCATGTTGACCGCGGTCTCAGCACTCATCGCGCCCTTGCCCATGGATGACGTAAATGAAGACGGCACGATGTGGCGGTAGATCAGCGCGTCTGAACGGTAGTAGTCGCGGGCGCGCAGGGCGAAGGCACGTTTGGAAGCGGAATAAGCCTTGAGCTCAGCGATGCCCATATCGCCGTGGAACTCGACTTCCGAGCCCAGGGCCCAGACTTCCGGCGGTGCCAAGCGGGTCTTGCCGATCTCGGTGAACAGTTCGGTTAAATCGCGGAAGGTGACGTTGTTAGCATTCCAGCAATCCTCGCTCTTGGCGCCATGCGCCAGGATCACCACGTCGGCGCGCTGGAGTTTTTCCTGCATGGCCGCGTAGTTGCCGCCAGTAAAGTCGACGCCGGATTTGGCCGTCTCGACGATTCCGCCCAGCTTGGTCAGTTTCTCCACCATGGCAGACCCAAACGCCCCGCTGGCGCCCGTTACCAGAAACCGCCGGCCTTCGATTTGGCAGGTGGTCCCGAAGATCAGGTCGAAGACGTTCGCGAAAGACGAGAAGAAATTGTGCGGATAGACGTGGTGCATCGCGTGGTAGTTGTTGCCAACCCAGAGCAGGCCCTGCTGTCCGCCAACGCGATCCATAGACATGTGGTTGTAGTCGAGGCCTTCTTCGCGCAGCGTCATCACCAGCATGACTGCGCGAATTGCCGAGACTGCAGCGATGACCGGCCACGGAAAAACCAACAGGAAAATCAACGTTCCTGCCATCGAGGCGAGGTATTCGGGCATGATGTGAAACCAGATGTTGGCCCGCGCGTAAGCCGGGTTGATCTGCATATCAAGGCCGAGAAACTTGTGGTGCACCCAGTGCCAGGACGAGAACTTGCGCAGCAGCGGTATGGATGAGCTTTCCCACTGATGCAGGGTCCAATGCAGCGCGTCGAACAGTGCTGTCGAAACGACGAAGACGAACGCGGCCTGCAGCAGGAAAATAACAATGTCCCAGATCATGGGTTCTACATAGTAGCGTTCCGCGGCCTGCGAAAGTGGCGATCGTGCCACGCCTTAGCGATCGGTACGCTCGCCTTTGCGGAATGGGGTGTATTGCTCGAGAACTTCCTGGCTGTGCTCCACCGAGCGGCGTTCGCGCTCTAGGTAGTCGGCAACAGCCTCGCGCAGCCCCGGATGGGCCAGCCAGTGGACGGAATAGGTGGTCGCCGGGGCATAGCCGCGCGCCAGCTTGTGCTCGCCCTGGGCGCCGGCCTCTACTACTGCCAGCTTGTGCTCAATGGCGTAGTCGATGGCCTGATAGTAGCAGAGCTCGAAATGCAGGAACGGCACGTCGCGGGTGCAGCCCCAGTTGCGGCCGAAGATGCGGTCCTTGCCGACGAAATTAATGGCGCCGGCAATGGGGGTAGGGCCGTCATAGGCCAGCATCAAGACGATGCGGTCGGCCATCGATTGGTTGAGCAGCGAGAAGAACTTGCGGTTGAGGTATGGCCGGCCCCATTTGCGGGCGCCGGTGTCCTCGTAGAAATCGTAGAACGCGTCCCAATGTTCTTCGCGCAGGTCAGCGCCACTGAGCCATTTGATGGTCAGGCCGTCAGCTAAAGCATCGCGCCGCTCGCGCTTGATGGTCTTGCGCTTGCGCGAAGACAGGGTTTCGAGGAATTCGTCAAAGCTGGCAAAGCCATCATTGTGCCAGTGGAACTGGGTATCCAGTCGTTTTAGCCAGCCATCACCGGAAGTGGCATCCGCCTCGGCCTCCGGTACGAAGGTCGCGTGCACCGAAGACGCCTCGCGCTGGATGGCGAGTTGCTGGGCGGTCGAGAGCAGGGCGGCGGTGATTGCGGCATTACCAGAGGGCACCAGCAGCTTGGGAGCGGTCGCCGGCGTGAAGGGCACCGAGCATTGCAATTTGGGATAGTAGCTGCCGCCAGCACGCTCCAGGGCGTCAGCCCAGCCATGGTCGAAGACATATTCGCCCATGGAATGCGACTTGAGGAAGAGGGGCATAAGGCCCAGCGGCTGCTCGCTCTCATCGCTGAGCAAGATATGCTGCGGCTGCCAGCCCGTCTTGGGCGTGGCGCAGCCCGACTCTTCCAATGCCAAAAAAAAGGCATGGTCCAGGAACGGGTTATCCGTGACCCCGTCCGTAGATGGGACAAGGCTGTTCCAGATGTCAGCGGGAATGCTGGCCGTGCTGGAATGGATGGTGGCGCGCAATGTGGGCTGATCGGCCAAGGGACGTCCGGGCGGAGAGGAAGCGTCCCCCAAGATAGGACGCTTCGCTCAGTATTGTAAGGTTTTCCGCGCCAATCACGCAGATTTGGCGGGAGTGAAACCTTCGAACACTATCTGGTCGACGAATGGCGCTGCTGCGTCGGCCTCCGCATGCGATCGGATGGTCCAGGCCGTCACCGGCTTGCCCAGCGCGCGCCAGAAGGTGATGGCCGGCAGCTGCAGGGCCTTGTCGTGGCATGAGATGAAGTCGAATTGTGTCTCGTGCCAGTGCAGCAGATGACGGAGGGTATAGCGCTGCTGCTCGGTCAGGTGCGTATCCCAGTCTATCTGCTCATAATCATAGGTGATAATGCCGCGCGGGCCGGTGAAGCCGAACTGGCGGATCGCCGTGAGCAGGTTGGGGTCGAACGATTCGACGGTGACCGGTCCCTCATATGACTTCAGCAGTTCGGCGACCGAACGCGCCAGCAGTTGGGTGCCATGAGCGTCGCGCTGATGCTTGAGCTCGATCTGCAGCAGGGTGCGCCCGGCGATCTGGGCCAGGAAGTCGGCGAACTTCTGCGGGCAATCACCGGCAGCGCTATCGAGCAGTGGCGTCGTGGAGAACTCGGCGGCCGTGGTATCGGCAACGGCGCCTTCCTCGCCCAGCAGGCGCTTCATGTCGTCGTCATGAAAGACCACCGGCACGCCGTCGGAGGTGATCTGCACGTCGCACTCGATGGCAAAGCCGCCCGCTACAGCCGCTTCGAAGGCACTGCTGCTGTTTTCGATTACGCCCTTGGCGCGGTCATGCAGGCCGCGATGGGCGATCGGGTTTGGAAACAGAGTGTCGGTCATGCTGGCCTCGTCGTGTTTGAGAAGCCTCAGTGGCACCGTTGTGTGACGATCGTGTTGCAGTCGGCCTTCGACCTAAACTTCGACGACCGCCTCGATTTCCACGGCAGCACCGAAGGGCAGGGAGGCCACGCCAAATGCCGCGCGGGCGTGCTTGCCCTTGTCGCCGAGTACGCCAACGAGCAGGTTCGAACAACCATTGGCCACCAGATGCTGTTCGGTGAACTCTGGGGTGGAGGCAACCAGAACGGTAACCTTGAGAATACGCTTGATCTCATCCAGCGGTACGCCGCCCATGTGCACGATCTGGCTCAATACATTGAGCGCGGCCAGTTCGGCAGCGTTGCCGCCCTGCACGACATTCATGTTATCCCCCAGTCGGCCTGTCACGACGCCATTGGCGTCGGCTGAAATCTGACCGGAGACATAGAGGATGTTGCCGCTCCGGGTTACTGGGACATAGCTGGCCACCGGTGCCTTGGGTGCCGGCAGTTCGTATCCATATTCGCGGAGTTTTTCGATCGGACTGGTCATCTTCTCTTGCTTTCGTTCTGGTCGTCTGGTTCGTCCGGCACGGGTGCCGGCTTTTGTCGGTACAGCTTGCCGCGCACCACGGCCTCGCGGCCGAAACGGGTGCGGACCCGGTCCATGGCCCGTTCCGCGGCGGCTTTGCGCGCGATGGCCGGCTCCATCAGGTCGGCCGGATCGCTGCCATCGGCGGTATCGATACCCGAAACACCGATTCCAATCAGCCGGAAAGCGGTGCCGTCGATTTCGCGCTCGAGCAGCGACAGGCCGGTCTCATAGATCACATTGGCGAGCTGCGTGGGGATCATCAAATGCCGGGCGCGTGTACGCAAGCGGAAACCGGCTGATTTGAGTTTGAGCGTCACCGTGTCGCCGACCACATTCTTGGCCTTGAGCCGTTCGGAAAGGCGTTCGGTAACCTGTAGCAGTTGGGTCGAGAGTTCTTCCACGCCGCTGATATCGGTGTTGAAAGTAGTTTCCGACGAGATGGTCTTCATCTCGGCATCGATGGAAATACGACGGCTGTCCTCGCCACGGGCCAGCCTTGCCAGGCGGGCGCCGGTCTCGCCGTAGCGGCGCATCAGGTTTTCCGGTGGCTCTGCTTGAAGCTGGCCGATGGTCACCAAGCCATCCTTGCGCAGGGTTTCGGCAAATACCTTTCCGACGCCGTAGATCAGGCTGATCGGTTTGGGAGCGAGGAATGCGATGGTTTCGGCGGCGCCGATGACTGCGAAGCCACGTGGCTTATCGAGGTCGGAGGCGGTTTTGGCGAGGAACTTGTTGTGGCTGAGGCCGACGGAAATGCTGACGCCGACCTCGGTTTCGATCGCCTTGGCGAAACGGGCCAACACTAGAGCGGGCGGGGCTTTGTGCAGGGTCTGGGTGCCGGAGAGATCGAGGAAGGCCTCGTCGATGGAGAGAGGTTCGACCAAGGGCGTAAGGGCGTCCATATAGGTGCGAATCTGCCGGCTGACCTCGACATACTTGGCCATGTTGGGCTTGATGACGACGGCATCAGGGCAGAGCTGCAGGGCCTTGAACATCGGCATGGCTGAGCGGATGCCGGACTGGCGGGCGATGTAGCAGCAGGTGGAGACGACGCCGCGGGTGCCGCCGCCGATGATCAGTGGCTTGTCGCGGAGGCTGGGATCGTCGCGTTTTTCGACTGAGGCATAGAAGGCGTCGCAGTCGACATGGGCGATCGATAGGCTGAACAGCTCTTCGTGGCTGCGCAGGCGCGGCGAGCCGCAGCTTGGGCAGCGCATCGGCACGATAGTGCTCGAGGCGTGCGCCAGGCAGTCGCGGCAGAGCCAATCGAGCGCCATTGCCTACCCCGCTGGATTGAGCCGATGCCACACGCGCATGAACTGTTCCGGGGAAAGTCCGGCGTTCGCGCAGAAAGCGAGCAGAATCGGTTCGTTTGAGGCAAAATAGTCGATGAGGCCGTGCTGGAGGGCAGGCGAGCCAACAGAATTGCGTAGCGCATCCGGGTCAAGACCGGCGTATTGCATGAAAGCGAGCAGCTCCTCCGGGTGCTCCGCCAGGTAGCCGAGGCAGGACCCGGCCAGGGGAGCGACGGAAGGTTCGGCTCGTTCAGAACGCGGCACTGCAGGCCTCATTGGTGTTTTGTAAGAGATTCGATGCTACCTGAATGGTGCGGTAATGCGAAGCGGCGCCAGCGTCCCGGCGACGCGGAGAACGACAAATGCCCAAAACTGTGATGATCGTTGAAGACAATGAGCTTAACATGAAGCTCTTCAACGATCTGCTGGAATCGCGTGGATATGCCGTCATCCAGACCCGCAACGGCATGGAGGCGCTGGATCTTGCGCGCGCCCATCGCCCCGATCTGATCCTGATGGATATCCAGCTTCCCGAGGTTTCGGGGCTTGTTGTGACCAAGTGGCTCAAGGACGATGATGACCTGGCCCATATTCCGGTGATCGCCGTAACGGCTTTCGCCATGAAGGGCGACGAGGAGCGAATTTTGCAAGGCGGTTGTGAGGGTTACATCAGTAAACCGATCTCGGTGCCTCACTTTCTGGAAACTATTGCTCGATACATTGGGCCGGCCTGATCACGCAGTCTGGACTGTCTGATCGGCTGCTTGACGCCGATGCAGGGAAGCCATCGGCCGCCGCACAGTTTCGGGGCCCACAGTGACTGCACGCATACTGATCGTTGACGATATCCCTACCAATGTCAGGCTGCTTGAAGCGCGGCTTTCGGCGGAATATTACGACGTCGTCACGGCCTCGTCAGGTCCGCAAGCCCTTGAAATACTTGATACTTCCGACGTCGATATCGTGTTGCTCGACGTCATGATGCCAGACATGGACGGCTTCGAAGTTTGCCGTCGCATCAAGGCCAATCCCCGTACCCAGCATGTGCCCGTGGTGATGATCACCGCCCTAGACCAGCCATCCGACCGGGTAAATGGCCTTGAGGCTGGTGCCGATGACTTCCTGACCAAGCCGGTCGACGACGTGCAACTGATGGCGCGCGTCAAAAGCCTGGTGCGGCTGAAGTCGCTGACCGATGAATTGCGCGCCCGCGCCATGACCGGGCAACAGATCGCCATCGAAGACGCCATTCGGCAGATGGACAAGATCAATACGGCCGGTGGCTCCATTCTCATTGTCGATACCGATCAGCGCCATGCCGAACGGCTGAAGAATTATCTCACGCCGGAACACGACGTGGATATCTTGACCCAGCCGGCCGATGCGGTGTTCCAAGTCACTGGCAAACATTATGAATTAGCACTGGTCGCGATGTCGCTGACCGATTTCGATCCGCTGCGCGTCTGTTCGCAGATTCGCACGCTCGAACACACGCGCAACCTGCCCATCATTTTGGTGGCCGACGAGGCCGACAAGCCGCGTGTGGTGCGGGCGCTGGACCTGGGCGTCAACGACTTCATTTCGCGGCCAGTCGAGCGCAATGAGCTGGCAGCTCGGGTGCGGACGCAGATTCGCCGCCAACGCTATGCCATGGAACTCCGCCAAAGTGTCAGTAATACCATGGCCTTGGCCGTGACTGACGACATGACAGGGCTGTATAATCGCCGCTATTTCGATCGCCATCTTGGCGTCATGTTGAGCAAGGCGCAGAACCAGGAGCGCGACATGGCGCTGATGATCCTGGACATCGACCACTTCAAGTCGGTCAATGACACCTATGGCCACGATATTGGCGATGCAGTGCTCAAAGAGTTCGCCTCACGCCTGAAGCGAAACATCCGGGGCGTTGATCTTGCTTGCAGATTTGGTGGCGAAGAGTTCGTCGTGTTGATGCCCGACACCGACTACGCTCAGGCCGAGATGGTGGCCGAGCGGGTACGGCAGTCGATTTCCGAGCGGGTGTTCGAGGTCAACGCCGGGCGTCCGTTAGCGGTGACCGTTTCGGCCGGCGTGACGCTGAACGAGAACGCATCCGACACGCCTGAGTCCCTCATCAAGCGGGCTGATGTGGCGCTGTATCGGGCCAAGCGCGAAGGCCGCAATCGCGTGGTATTCGACGCCGCGTAAGAGCTTCGCGGCTGGCTGCGTTAGGGTTATCCGTTATAATTAACAAAGCTTTACCGGCTTGAGTCCACTGGTAATCCTTGAGTTATTCCCAACTAAGCGTAGGTTGCCCCCAACACGGCGAGTGTCCCATTTTAGGACAGTTACCGAGGGTTCCCTACGGCTATCTCAGGTCCGCCGCAACGCCTGAGTCCCGTAGGGCGGTTGGTCCGGATGCGGACAGAGTGGCCTCTTCGACATGCCGCTCCGGACCAGCCACTCATTCATTTCATGTCCACAGATCTGACACTTGGTCCGTCTCGCGTTAGCAGACTGTTAGGTCGTGTTGACAAACTGGATTCCCAAAACGTCTTTGCTGTGATTCAAGACTGCTTTTTAGGAGGCGGTTTTGGCACGCGGGGATTTGTCGGACGCAGAGTGGCGGCTCATTGGAGAGCTTTTGCCGGCTGAACGAGGGCGCAAGTCCCGACCAGCGCAAGACAATCGCCGTTATCTGAACGGCATGCTCCATGTTCTGCGGGTTGGCTGCCCCTGGCGCGACATGCATGA
>NZ_LAPV01000076.1 GCF_000971275.1 Devosia psychrophila
GATTTGGGGTGGGCATGATTTACTCGGTTATTTCTGAACGCCGTCCAGCGCGTAGCTGGCCAAATCGATGCCCATGCGATCTTCCACGAAGGGATAGACAGCCGGGTCCAGCACCGACGAGCTGAGGGGGATGATGAATTTGGGGACGTGCAGCACGAAGACGTAGAGGCCCTTGCCGAGTTGGCCGACCGAGAGGGCTTGGCCGGCGGCGTCGAGCGTGGTGATGACGTCGGGGAAAGTCGCGAGGCGGGTGCCGCCGGCATCATCGACGGCCATGTATTCATTCATGACGTGCAGAACGGTGGATTTGTCGCCGGTGCCGATGGTGACCTTGCCGATGTCGAAGGCTTCTTTGGTGTAGGTGACCTGGATATCGGTGATGTAGCCCTTGGCGAGGATGGTGCCGCCAGTGGTCTTTTCGATGGCGTCGATCATCGAGCCCGGGCCCTTGCCCTCGGCGGCGATCATGGCTTCTCCGAGCTTGAGCGCCAGCGAGATACCACCCAGCGCCGCATGTCTTTTTACGTAGCTTGCGCGCAGGGGGTTGCGGCAGGAGGCGATGAAGCCGCCCGACATGTCGGCGGCGGTGCGCAGGATAGGCGAGACTTTGGCGGTGGCGCCGCGCGTTACCAGCTCGATATAACGGTTTTCGGCGCGGTTGCCGCCGACAGCGGTCTGGATGGTCTGGTCGGGCGAGCTTGCCATGCCTAAGGAACCCATGTCGCCGGTCGGGTGGGCGCGGATATCGCCGACGGCGTCGACGACTTTGGTGCCCAGGATTGCCGAGGGTAGCCATCCATTGAGGGTGGATGACTTGCCGTTCTGGCCGATCATCAAGCCGGTCAGCTTTTCGCCCAGCGCGTCCTGCAGCAGTTGCACGGAGCGGATGTAGTCGACGCCTTGCATTTCCCATGGCGTGGTGGAGGCCGGGGCGCCGATGGCGGCAGAGGTGGCAATCCAGTCATTCTCGTCGAGCTCGTCGATGCTGACCAGTTCCGGCTTGCCCGCATTGACGGCGGCGGTACCCAGCATGCGGCCGTGATCGGCCCAGCCGCCACCGCCGGCCGCGTAAATCGAGCCGCCGCGCACGGCTGCTTCGACGTCTTTTTGCGTGAGAATGCGCCCCATCAGAAATTCCCTTGTAGTTTAATATCGAGCGCCTTGACGGCGTCCAGCAGGACAGACGCGCCGAGCGCGATGTCGTCGGTTGCGGCAAATTCGTCGGCCGAGTGGCTGCGGCCATCGACGCAGGGCACGAAGATCATTGCGGCTTTGGTGATGCGGGCCATCCAGGCGGTATCGTGGCCGGCGCCGGAGGCCATGCGGCGATGGCGGGCGCCGGAGGTCTCGCAGGCGGCATCGAGGATGTTCAGCAGGTCGGCGTCGCAGGGCGTCGGCGGGTTGTCGGACACGATGCGAGGCTCACTGACGGTTACCCCGGTTTTTTCCGATATGGCAGCAACGCCGTTGGCCAGTTCCTCGATGAAGCGGGTCATGTCATCGCGCAGCTCGGCGCGGGCGTCGATCAGCATGCGGACCCGGGCGGGGACGACGTTGGCCGCATTGGGGGTCATTTCGAATTCGCCGACCGTCGCAGCAAAATGCTCGGCGCCGCTGGACAGGGCCTTGCCCAATTCCTCGACGCCCAAGGCGATCCAGGCGGCAGTGGTCAGCGCGTCCTGGCGGGCGCTCATGGGCGTGGTGCCGGCATGATCGGCGCGGCCCTCGACGATGATCTCGATGCGCGTGATGCCGGCAATGGCTGTGACGACGCCGACGTCGAGCTGTTGGTTCTGCAGCACAGGGCCTTGCTCGATATGCAGTTCGAGGAAGGCCTTGATGTCGTCGCGCTGGGCGGGTGTGTGTGGTTTGCCGCCGACCTGAGCGATGCCCTGCTCCAGCGTCAGACCGTCGCTGGCGCGGGTCAACCATTCGGCCGGACGCGTGCCGCTGATGCCGCGGCTGCCGATGCAGGAGACGCCAAAGATGGAGACTTCCTCGGCGAGGAAATCGACAATCTCCAACGTGTGATCGAGGACAATGCCCTGATCACGCAAGGCTCGCGCAACTTCAAGCCCCACGACCACGCCGGCTATGCCGTCGAAACGCCCGCCATCGGGTACGGTGTCGGAATGGGAGCCGAGCATGATGCTGCCGAGTTCCGGCTTACGCCCTGGAATGGTGCCGATGAGGTTTCCCGCCGCGTCGATCTGCGTGACGGCGCCGGCATCCTGCATGGCCATTTCAAGCCATTTGCGGCCAGTGAGGAACATCCGCGTGAAGGCGCGACGGGTCCAGGGGCGGCCAGGCTCGGTGATTGCCGCAAGTGCGTCGATATCGCCGCCGATACGATCAGCCCGGATTGGGGAGTTTGGGATCATAGGATTGAGCCGATCATCGTGGCTCCCGACACCCCCACCCAGCCTCCCCCTTCAAGGGGGAGGTGCCTGCCGGTGACTTTGACTGGATCGAGTTCAAAGGGCGGAGAGAGGTAGGACATTGGCATCATGCTGCCGCCCGGCCGAGTTGGCCGGTGCGGGCCATCAGGTAGCGCTCGAGCGCCGAGAGCGCATCATAGATCAGCACAGCGAGGACGCCGACGATAAGGCCGCCTTGCAGCACGAAAGCGGTGTTGCTGGAGAGCAGGCCGGCAATGATGACTTCGCCCAGGGTGCGGGCGGCGACGGTGGAGCCGATGGTGGCGGTGGCGAGGGAAATGACCACCGAGAGGCGGATGCCAGCGAGGATGACGGGCAAGGCCAGCGGCAGTTCGACCTTGATCAGGCGCTGCCAGCCGGTCATGCCGACGCCCTTGGCAGCATCGGTGACGGCTGGCGGTAGGTTGGTGAGACCGGTCAGGGTATTTTCGAATATGGGGAGCAGGCCGTAGAGGAAGAGGGCTACCAGTGTGGGCGCGGTGCCAAAGCCGAGCATCGGGACGGCGAGGGCCAGCACGGCGACGGGCGGGAAGGTCTGGCCGATATTGGCGAGCGAGCGCGACAGCGGCAGGAATTCGGCACCGAATGGGCGGGTAACAATGATGGCGAGGCCGACGGCGATGATGGTCGAGGCGGCGGTGGCGGCTAGTACGATGCCGAGGTGGTTCAGCGTGATGTCGAGCAGGCTGCCCTGATTGTAGATGGCGGGCTGGTTGTTCTTGGTGAACAGGCTGAAGAAGCCGCTGAACAGCTCCGGCTTGGCGAGGAAGAGGATGAGCGTGACGAAGACTATCAGCCGGATGATGTTGCCGGGTTTCATTGCGGCCTCGCGGCGAGGCGCGACAGGGCTGCGAGAGTGACCTGGCCGACGATCTGGCCATCGCTGCTGACCGGCAAGGACGGGCGGCCGGACCAGAGGAGTTCGGCATAGGCCTCACGCAGCGAGGCGGTGGCTTCGATGGGTTCGCCAGTAACCTCGCCGGGCTCGATGTGGTCGGCGACCTTGGCGAGCGACAGCAGGCGGAACGGGCGTTCGCTGGTGCCGATCAACTCAGCCACGAAGGGCGTGGCGGGATTGGCGATGATTTCGGCGGGCCTGGCGCATTGCAACAGCTTGCCCTTGTCCATCACCGCGATGGTGTCGCCGAGGTGGATTGCCTCTTCCATGTCGTGGGTGACCAGAACGATAGTGGTGCCGAACTTGCGCTGGATGGCGAGCAGGTCTTCCTGCGCCTTGGCACGAATGACCGGATCGAGCGCGCCATAGGGCTCGTCCATGAGCAGGATATTGGGCGAGGCCGCCAGCGCACGGGCGACTCCGACGCGCTGCTGCTGGCCGCCGGAAAGCTCATGCGGCAGGCGATCGCGAAACTCGGCGGGATCGAGCTGGAACAGGGTGAGGAGCTCCTCGACGCGGTCAGCGGTTTTCTTCTTGTCCCAGCCGAGGAGTTTGGGGACTGTGGCGACGTTTTGGCCGACGGTGCGGTGGGGAAACAGCCCGTGGCCCTGGATGGCGTAGCCGATGCGGCGGCGGAGTTCGTAAGCGGGAATGCCGGCGATGTCCTCGCCGTCGATGCGGATATGGCCGGAGGTGGGCTCGACCAGCTTGTTGATCATGCGCATCAGCGTGGTCTTGCCGGAACCGGAGGTGCCGACGATGACGCAGATGGTATGCGGCTGGATGGTCAGGGTGACCCGATCCACAACGGTGGTGCCGGTGTAGGTCTTGGTGATGTCGTCGATCTCGATCATGGCCGGCGGCTCCCACGCGATGTCAGTTCAACCAGAGCGTCGAGCACCACGGCGGCGGCGAAGGCCAGAGCAACGGTTGGCACGGCGCCGAGCAGCACCAGGTCCATCGCCGTCTGGCCGATGCCCTGGAATACGAAGACGCCAAAGCCGCCGCCGCCGATCAGCGCGGCAATGGTGGCGAGGCCGATATTTTGCACCAGCACGATGCGAATGCCGGTGAGGATGACCGGGAAGGCCAGGGGGAGTTCGACGGCAAACAGGCGCTGGCGCCCGGTCATGCCCATGCCCTTGGCGGCGTCGATAGCGGCGGGCGAAACCGATTGCAGGCCGACGACGGTGTTGGAAACGATTGGCAGCAGGGAATAGGCGAATAGTGCGACTAGGGCCGGTGCGGCGCCGATGCCAGAAATGCCGATGTCGCGGGCGCCGGGGATATTGGCGGCGACCCAGGCGAGGGGCGCGATCAGCAGGCCAAACAGCGCGATAGAGGGGATTGTCTGGACGATATTGAGGACGTTGAGCACGCCGGCCCGCAGGGGTTTGACGCGGTAGCACAGGATGCCGACCGGGATGCCGATGACGGTGGCGATGGCGACGGAGCCGAAGGCCAGCGCGAGGTGGGTGCGGCCCTCGGCCCAGAAGGCGGGGGCGCGGGTGGCGTATTCCTTGAGGATGGAGAGGCTGTTCCAGCTACCGCTCCATAAGAGGAGCGCAATGGCGGCGATGACGGCGACGAGGATGGCGATGCGGATCAAAGGTTTGAAGCGCAGGCGGGTCAGTGCGTCGGTGACGAGAAGGGCAAAGGCGAACAGCAGCAGCCAGAAACCCGCGCCGGGGGAGACGCGGGCGAAGGTATCGCCTTCGGGGGTGAGGTAGCTGGCGGATTGGCCGATGAAGATCATCAGTGCCGCGAGGACCGCGAATCCGGCGGCGAGCTTGGCTGTGACGGGGAAGCGCAGCAAGGCGATGACGACGCCGACAAGCAGGATGCCGATCAGGAGGCCGGAGGGGAAGCTGGGCAGCGCCTCGAGCAGGGATTTCGGTTTGCCGACGACGATGCGGTTGGCGCGGAACAGGGCGAAGGGGAGGATTGCGCCAGCGGCGGCAATCAGTGCGATGAGAACGCCGAGCTTGTCGAGGGCAAGCCATGCGGGGCGGGTCGTCGCATGGGCGGTATCGGCGATGCTCATGCTGGCTCCGATGTCGGTGGCTGGCTTGCGGCGCAGGCGATTGGGCGAGATTTCCCCATAACCACCGCGCGTCACCCTCGGGCTTGACCCGAGGGGGCTTCACTTGCTGCACGCTGGTTGAGTGAAGTGCCCTCGGGTCAGGCCCGAGGGTGACGATCGAGGTTGGGACGAGGCCGGAGCCTCGCCCCAAAGGCCTTAGCTCAGGAAGCCGCCCTTGGTGAGGTAGTCGGTGGCGACGGCTGCGGCAGCTTCGCCGCCGACCTGAACGCGGCCGTTGAGGTCCTGCAGGACTTCGAGGGTCAGGCCTTCAAAGACGGGCTTGAGCAGTTCTTCGATCTGCGGGTATTCGGTCAGCACTTCCTGGCGGATGATCGGGGCGGGCTGGTAGACCGGCTGCACGCCCTTATCGTCCTGCAAAACCGTCAGGCCCGAGGGGGCGATGCCACCGTCGGTGCCGTAGACCATAGCGGCGTTGACGCCATTGGTCTGCTGAGCGGCAGCGGCAATGGTCGCGGCCGTATCGCCACCGGAGAGGGTGACCAGCTGGTCTGGCGTCAGGGTGAAGCCATAGACTTCCTGGAACTTGGGCAGGGCCGCAGGCGAATTGACGAACTCGGCGGAGGCCGCGAGCTTGACCTCGCCACCGCCGGCAACCCAGGCACCAAATTCGGTGAAGGTGGCAAGCTTGTTGGCTTCGGCGACGTCGTTGCGGACGGCGACGGCCCAAGTGTTATTGGCCGGCGACGGGGTCAGCCAGACGATTTTATTGGCTTCGAAATCGAGCTTGCCGGCTTCTGCATAGGCCGATGCGGCGTCGTTCCAGATCGGATCATCGGCCTTCTCAAAGAAGAAGGCGGCATTGCCGGTGTACTCGGGATAGATGTCGATTTCGCCGGCGATGATGGCTTCGCGGACGATCGGCGTGCCACCAAGCTGGATGCGATCGGTTACGGCGATGTCGTTGGCTTCAAGCACCTGCTTGATGATGTTACCGAGAACGCCACCCTCGGTGTCGATCTTGGAGGAAACGACGACCTGGGCCTGAGCCGCAGACACCGAAATAGCGAGCGCGGCGACGGCGCTGAGAAGCGTGGACTTAAGGCGCATTTGGTTTCTCCGTTTTATCCGGGTGTTCCACTGCTCGTGGTCCCCGGCTGTCCCTAACCTAACCTGTTGGTAGAATTGAGCGAGGCCGCTCATGCTAGGCAATGGGGCCTAACGCGAAAAACTCGTCCAACTCCATAATAGTCGAGTGAGAAATTAGTTCGTTCATCAGTTCATCGGACGCAAGAGCGTCTTCGATGGCCTCGACCTCAGCCGATAGCGGGCGGTCCTGACGGTACGTGTCAGCATGGCGTCGCACCAGTGCATAAATGATGCCGGGAACATTGCCCGGCGTGTCGCCAGAAATGTCCATGGCCTGTGCCGCAAGCATGGCTTCGAGCGCCGCAAGACGACGCAGGGCCAGCACCTGGCGCTCCAGCCGCTCGACGACCAGCGGCAGGAAGGTCGCCTCGTCCTCGAGACCACCGGCGACGACCATGGAATTGGCGGAGATGGGGTTGGTCATGGTGAGGACGCGGGCGAACAGTTCGCCGGCCAGCTTGATGATCGGGCCGAAGCCGGTGGCGATTTCGCCGTGGGCAACGAGATTGACCGACAGGCCGCGGCGCTGGCCATTGCCGAGCAGCACGCAGCGGTTAAACGAGTTGCGGGCGATGTGGGCCAGACCAAGCTGGGCGGTCTGGAGGAAGACGGTGACGTCGAGCGGCAATGAGCCACCCGAGGTCAATACCTGTCCGCCTGCGACCACGGGGTTATCGTCGGTCCGCCCGGTGGCGGCCAACAGGATCTTGCCGGCTGCCACCAGCGTTTCGAAGCCGGTCGCGAACACCTGGCTCATCATGCGGAGGCTCAGCGGGTCTTGAATATGCGTGGCGTCGGGCCAGTCCCAGCCCTTGGCGTTAAAATAGAGCCAGGCGCCGATGCCGGCTTCGCGCTCGGTGCCGACATGTGCGACAGCCTTCCACGGATCGCGCGAGGCGCCGAGCGCGCCCGCCGTGGTGAGGCCTGTGGCCAGCATGACGCGGACGACGCCGGCTGCATCGCGGATGGCGGCGGCGGCGGCGGCATAGCCAACTGCATTGGTGGAGATCGAGGCAAGACTGTCGCGTGGGGCGAGGCGGACGGGTTTGAGGCCGGCGGCTTCGAGCGCTTCGGCGGCCGGCTGGCGGTGGCCGTCATACATTGCCTCCCCTGCCCCGGTCAGCACGGCGCCGATCTGGCCCATCAGGCCGATATCGGCGCAGCCGATCGAGCCGGTGCGGCGCACCACGGGCACCACGTCAGCTGAGAGCAACGCCAGGTAGGCTTCCACCAAATCGGTGGTGCAGCCGACGCGACCGGTCAGCGCCATATTGACCCGAATGGCCATGGCGGTGCGGACGATCTCGCTGGAAAATGGCTCGCCGGTGCCGAAGTGATGCGCGCGGACGAGGCCCATATTGAAGGTATCGAGCTGGTCGGGGGTCCACTCGACGTCCTTCATGGCGCCAACGCCGGTGGTGGATCCATAGACCGGCTGGCCGCTGGCAATGGCGATCTCGACCACTTCGCGCGCCAAAGCGACCCGCTGCATCGCATCGGAGTCGGCGACGAGGCAGACCCGGCGCGCGCCGATACGGGCGATGTCGGAGAAGCTGAGCGGCTTGCCGTTGAGGGTGATGGCGGATTGGTGCAGGCTGGCGGGTCGTTCATTCATGCGCCAAGCCTATGGTATTGGCCGCGCGCTGCCTAGCCGGGCTACTTCATCCAGAACATCGGCACGAGATTCACCGAAATGGGCTCGTTCTGGTCATTGGTGGCCATGACGTCGGCCATGTGGGCCCACCAGCGCTGCATGACGGCGGTGGCCGGCAGCGCCGCCATGGTGTGATCCGTGCGGCGCCAGAGGACGCCGAACAGGGTGTTGGTTTCTTCGTCGAGATGGATCGAATAGTCCCTCACGCCCGCCTCATGCAGCAGGTCTGCCAGCTCGGGGAATATCTCGTCATGGCGCTTTTTGTATTCGGCGGCCATGCCGGGATTGAGCTGCATCTTGAAGGCGTGTTTTTCGTAGCCGGCGTCTTCTATCATGCGCGCAGCCTCCACATGCGGAACAGGATGGGCAGCGCGATCACAACGATCAGCAGCGACCCGGTGAAGATTGTCATCACGATGCCCGGGACGTTGAGCAGGCCGAGGCCGAAGGTCACGAGACCGATGATCAGAGCGGCGAGCACGACGCCCACAATGGAGCCGGCACCCCCGAGGATGGAGACGCCGCCGAGCACGACCATGGTGATGGCCTCGAGCTCGAAGCCTTCGGCGATGGACGGACGGGTCGAGCCGAGACGGGCAGTCAGCAGTACTGCCGCAATGCCGCTCATCAGGCCGGTGAGGCAGAACAGGATGAACTTGATGCGGTCGACGCGGACGCCGGAGAACTGTGCAGCGACGTCATTATTGCCGATGGCGAAGACCCGGCGGCCGAAATTGGTGCGGTGCAGCAGCACCCAATAGATGACGGCAGAGACGAGGAAGAGCATCAGTTCGAGAGAAATGACCCACCAGACATAGCCCTGGCCAAACCAGCTGAAGCTCGGCGGATAGCCCTTGAAGCTCTGGTCGCCCAGGACGATGAAGGCGATGCCGCGGAACAGGCTCATGGTGCCGATGGTGACGACGATGGACGGCAGCTTGAGGCCGGTGACGAGGAAGCCATTGAAGGCGCCACAGAGAATGCCGACGCCGACGCCCACCGCAACCAGCGTCGGGGTATCGGCGCCATATTGCAGCGCCAGGCCCATCATGGTCGAGGCCAGCGCGATGATGGCGGCCACCGACAGATCGATCTCGCCGGAGATGATCAGCAACGCCATCGCCAGCGCGATAAGGCCCTTCTCGGTGAAGTTGAAAGTGAGATCGCTGAGGCTATAGGCGTTGAGGAAATACGGCGAGGCGAAGGAATTGAGCAGGAAGATGCCGACGGCCACGAGGACGAGCAGGCTCTCCCAGCTCAAAACGGCGGACTTGAGCGGGTTGTCGAGGCGATTGGGCAGGCTGCGGCCGGTTGCGTGAATATCGGTCATACGGCTTCAGCCTTCTTCAGGATAATGCGGCCCTTGCGGCGTTCGCCACGGGCGTTGAGCACCACGGCCAGCAGGATGGCGGTGCCCGAAATAGCCATCTGCCAGAAGGGGGAGATGTTGATGACCGGCAGGGCATTGTTGATGACGCCGAGGAAGATGGCGCCCATCAGGACGCCGGCGACGCTGCCGATGCCGCCGGCGATGGAGACGCCACCGATGACGCAGGCCGCGATGATGTTCAGCTCATAGCCGCCGGCGACTTCGACCGAGGCAATGACATAGCGCGAAATCCACAGGTAGCCACATAGCCCGGCGACGGCACCGGCGATGACGAAGGCGTAGAACTTGGTGCGGCCAACGTCGATGCCCGTATAGACCGAGGCGGTCGGATTGACGCCAATGGCATAGAGCGCGCGCCCGAGCGGGGTGCGGGTCATCAGCAGGTAGAACAGCAGTGCCGTGGCAATGGCGAACCAGCTGAGCAGCGGCAGGCCGAGGAAGATCGTCCGCTGCAGGCTGACGAAATCGGGGCTCATTTGGGCGGCATTGACCCAGGCGCCGCCGGAGATGACGAAAACCAGGCCACGGAAGATGGTCAGCGTGCCCAGCGTCACGACGATGGGCGGAATTTCCAGCTTCCAGACCAGAATGCCGTTGAAGGCGCCGAGCACGCCGCCGATGAACACGCACATGACGATCAGCAGCGGGATCGGAATGCCGGGAAAGGCGGCATTGGTCATGGCGACGATCATGCCGGTTAGGGCGAGATTGGAGGCCATAGACAGATCGATGGAGCGGGTGAGGATGACCGCCATCTGGCCGAGCGCCAGCATCATCAGGATGGAGCTATCGTTGAAGATGGTCAGCAGGTTGTTCGGCTGGGCAAAGCGCGGGAAGCGCAGCGTTACCAGCACCAGCACCAGCAGGATGGCGAGGAACAGGAAGATTTCGCGGTTTTTCAAAAGGCGGTTCATGCTGCCTGCTCCTCGGCAATACCGGCAGCCAGGCGTACCAGCGTCTCGGGCTTGAGCCCGTCATTTTCCAGGGTGTCGATGACGCGGCCTTCGCGCATCACCACGATGCGGTCGCTCATGCCGAGTACTTCGGGCAGTTCAGACGAGACCATGATGACCGAAAGGCCTTGGGCGACCAGTTCGCCCATGAATTCGTGGACGGCGGCCTTGGAGCCGATGTCGATGCCCTTGGTGGGTTCATCGAGGATGATGACCTTGGGGTGGGTGGCCAGCCATTTGGCGATGACCACCTTCTGCTGGTTGCCGCCGGAGAGGGTCGAGACGTTCTGGCTAAGCGAGGAGGCGCGCAGGTCGAGGCGTTCGGTATAGGTGCGGGCGTGGGCAAATTCCTCGGCCATGCGCAGGAAGCCGTTCTTGCTGGTCTTGCCGAGCGAGGGCAGCGAAACGTTCTTGAAGATGGGCTCGCCGGTGATGACGCCCTGCTTGCCGCGCTCTTCGGGCACATAGACGATGCCGGCTTCCACGGCGTCGGCGGGTGACTTCGGCGCGATGGTCTGGCCGTCGAGTACCAGCGTGCCGCCGGAGGTCTGGGTGAGGCCGAACACTGCCTGCATGACTTCAGAGCGTCCTGCCCCGACCAGGCCATAGAAGCCCAAAATCTCGCCCTTGCGGACGGTGAAGGAGATGTCTTCGAATTCGGTGGGATGGCTTAGGCCCTTGGCCTCGAGCACCACATCGCCGAAAGTGGCGTTGCGCGGCGGGAAGATGTTTTCCACCGGACGGCCGACCATCAGTTGCACGATCTGGGTCTGGCTGGTGTCCTTGATCAGGCCCTTGCCGACCAGCTCGCCATCGCGGAACACAGTGAAGCGGTCGGCAATGCGGTAGATCTCGTCGAATTTGTGCGAAATGAAAAGGATGGCCTTACCGTCTTGCTTCAGCAGTTCGATGAGCACGTAGAGCTCCTCGATTTCCTTCTGGCTGAGGGCTGCGGTCGGCTCATCCATGATGACGACCTGGGCGTCGACCGAGAGCGCCCGCGCCACGGCCACCAGATGCTTCTTGGCGATGCCAAGTTCCTTGAGCTTGATGTCGGGGTCGACGCCAGCAGCCATGGAATCGAGCGTCGCCTTGGCCTCGGCGCGCATGGTCTTCCAATCGATCATCCCGAAGCGATTGGTTGGCGCGTGGCCGATATAGATGTTTTCGGCGACCGTCAGCTCGTCGAACAGCACGGTTTCCTGATGGATGGCGGTGATGCCGGCGGCCGAGGCGGAATGCGCCGTCGGCAGGGTCACCAACTTGCCCGCGACGCGAATTTCGCCGGTGTCGGGCTGGTAGATGCCGGTCATGGTCTTGACCAGGGTCGACTTGCCCGCGCCATTTTCCCCGATCAGCGCGGTGACTTCGCCGGCGTAGAGTTCGAGCGACACGTCGTTGAGCGCCCGTACGCCGGGAAAGCTTTTGGAGATGCCGGAAAGGGTGAGGATCGGGTCGGTCATTTGGATTTCCTTCGCGTCGCATGACTATCGCCACGCGCTCGATTTGCTCCCTCTCCTGTAAGCGAAAGGGTCAGGATGAGGGGGCCCTCCTTTGCTTGGAAAGCCCCCCCTCACCGTATGCTTCACGTCTGGGCCATTCGAGCGTAGCTCTCATGGCCTTCTCGGCTCAAATCGCTCCACTGGAGCGATTTGCTGGACGCCTCGAAGATCAATAGATCTTGGAGAATTCTTCGATGTTGGTCTTGTCGAACTGGAACGGCACGGCCATTGCGGCCGAGTTGGTGTCATCGAGGGTCACTTCGCCGACGCGGCCGATCGAGAAGGTCTTGCCCGGTGCAGCTTCTTCGCCCTTGATCAGGTCATTGGCGAGGAAAACGGCCGAGTAGCCGAGGTCGATCGGGTTCCACAGGGCAACGGCCTGCGAAGCGCCATTGTCGATGAACTGCTTGAACTCGGACGGCAGCGCGAGGCCGGTGACGTTGATCTTGCCGATCAGGCCCATGTCGGTGACGACCTGGGCGGCAGCCACGACGCCGACGGTGGTCGGAGCAATGATGGCCTTAAGGTTCGGATAGGCAGCGATCAGGCCCTTGGCTTCGTCGGTCGACTTGACCGAGTCATCGTCGCCATAAACGGTCGCGACGAGGTTGATGTTGGGGAACTTCTCGGGCAGCACAGCCTTTGCGGCATCGATCCAGGCGTTCTGGTTGGTCGCGGTCGAAGCGGCCGACAGGATGGCCACGTCGCCGCCTTCAGGCAGGTAATCGGCAGCCAGTTTGATGATGGTCTCGCCGATCAGGTTGGTTTCAGAGGGGTTCAGATGAATCTGACGGCCAGCCTCGGCAACGCCCGAGTCGAAGGAGACGACCTTGATGCCACGCTCCATGGCCTTCTGCAGCGCCGGAACCAGTGCATCGGGATCGTTGGCGGAGATGGCGATGGCGTCGACCTGCTGAGCGATCAGCGAGTTGATGACTTCGATCTGGGCTTCGGCGGTCGCGGCGGTCGGGCCGGTATAGATGACTTCGATGCCACCGATCTCGGCAGCAGCTTCCTGCGCACCCTTGTTGGCAGCGTCGAAGAAGCCGTTACCCAGCGACTTGACGACAAGCGCGATGCGGGTCTGGGCATAGGCCGGAGCGGCGAGCAGCACTGCAACGGCAGTGGTGGTAGCCAGGAGCTTGATGAGTTTCATTCGTAATCCCTCCCTGGGACGTTCTGGTCTGTCCTTCTCAGGCGACCGTCGATTGACGGTCGATCTGAGCATTCTTCTCCGCCACGATGAGCCGCACGCCTGCCGTTTCCAGCATTTGGCGGTCCTCGTCACGGATACCGCGATCGGTGATGACAGCGGTAATTCGGTCGAGCCCACACAGGATGAGGCTCGATCTCCCCGAAAACTTTGATGAGTCAGCCAGCACGATCAGCTCGTCCGCCTGGCCGATCAGCCCGAGCTCGGACTGCACGACCATCGGATCGGCCTCCATCAGGCCATGCGGGCCAATGCCCTGGCAACCGATGAACATGCGCTTGGCGTAAAAGTGCGATGCCACCACGCCACCAAACGGCGACAGGATGACATTCTGCTCGCGATAGACGGTGCCGCCGGGAATGACGACGGAATTGCGCGAGTTGTGGATGAGGAATTCGGCGATGCCGAAGCTGTTGGTGAACACCGAAAGGCGGCGGCCCGTCAGGTGATGCACCATCTGGTAGGTGGTGGTGCCGCCATTGATGATGATCGGCTCGCCATCGCGGCAGAGCTCGACGGCGGTGCGGGCAATGGCGCGCTTCTGAGCGATGTTGATGGTTTCGTTGACCGAGAACGGCCGGCCCATCAGGGCGGCCTGCTCGGGCGGGTTGACCGCCTCGGCGCCACCGCGGACCCGGCGCAGCTTGCCTTGGACATGCAGGGCCGCAATGTCTCGGCGAATGGTGGCTTCGGAGGAGCCCGTGACCTCACAAAGCTCGGCAACAGTCACCACTGGCCGTGTCTGAACGGCTGCGACGATCACTCTCTGGCGCTCTGTTTCGTGCAAGGCTGCTATCTCCCTGGCGCATTCCTTCACATCGAATTCGATCACTGTCAATCATCAAACCGTCAACTTCAAAAGACGAAAGCGTCATATGCGCGTTGATGATCGTTTGTGATTGACAGCGATGATCGATCGTGGCCATGTCCGGCCGAATAATCAAAGCCCTTCACTACCCTCTGGGAGGAGTCTCATGTCCACTTCCGCGCCCAAGCGCCTCGCCAATCTTTGGGATGATGCCAAGGCCGCCGCCATGAGCGAGCCCGAACGCCTAGTCTATCGTTCCAACCTGCTCGGCAGCGACAAGCGCGTCACCAATTACGGTGGCGGCAACACCTCCTCCAAGATCATGCAGAAGGATCCGCTGACCGGCGAGACCGTCGAAGTGCTGTGGGTCAAGGGCTCGGGCGGCGACAGCGCATCGATCAAGCTCGATGGCTTTTCGACGCTGTATATGGACAAGTTGCGGGCGCTGAAGGGGCTGTATCGCGGCGTCGAATTCGAAGACGAAATGGTGGGCTACCTGCCCCACGCGACGTTCAACCTGAACCCGCGCGCCGCATCGATCGACACTCCGCTGCATGCCTATGTAAACCACGCCTATGTGGACCACATGCACCCTGACGCGATCATCGCCATCGCTGCCTCGGTCAATTCCAAGGAACTGACGAGCCAAATCTTCGGCGACAGCATCGGCTGGCTGCCATGGAAGAAGCCAGGCTTCGAGCTGGGCCTGTGGCTGGGCAAGTATTGCGAAGAAAACCCCACCTCCAAGGGCCTGATCCTTGAGAGCCACGGCCTCTTCACCTGGGGCGACACGCCCAAGGAATGCTACGAGACCACGATCGCCATCATCAACCAGGCCATCGCGTGGTTCGAGCCGCAGACCGAAGGCAAGACCATCTTCGGTGGCGAAGCTGTCACCTCGCTGCCGGTGGAAGAACGCCGTGCCGTCGCTGCCAAACTGATGCCCAAAATTCGCGGGTTGATCTCGGCCGATAGCCACAAGCTGGGCCATTTCGATGACTCGGCTGCCGTGCTGGAATTCGTCAATTCCAACAATCTCCGTCCACTAGCGGCCCTGGGCACCTCGTGCCCCGACCATTTCCTGCGCACCAAGATCCGTCCGCTGGTGATCGAATTCGACCCGGCCACCCCCGATGTCGACGCTGTCGTGGCCAAGATCCCGGAAGACATCGCCGCCTATCGCGTCGACTACCAGGCCTATTACGACCGCTGCCGCCATGACAATTCGCCTGCCGTGCGCGATCCGAATGCCGTGGTTTACCTGATGCCCGGCGTCGGCATGTTCACCTTCGCCAAGGACAAGGCCACCGCCCGCATTTCCGGCGAGTTCTATGTCAACGCCATTAACGTGATGCGCGGCGCTTCGACAGTCTCGACCTATGTCGGCCTGCCCGAGCAGGAAGCCTTCGACATCGAATATTGGCTGCTTGAAGAAGCAAAGCTGGCGCGCATGCCCAAGCCGAAGTCGCTGGCCGGGCAGATTGCCCTGGTCACCGGCGGCGCCGGCGGCATCGGCAAGGCAACCGCCATCCGGCTGCTGCGCGAAGGTGCGTGTGTGGTGCTGGCCGATATCGACCAGACCGCTCTCGACGCTGCCAACGAGGAACTTAGTGGCGTGTTCGGCAAGGACTTCGTCCGTCCGGTCAACATCAACGTCACCAAGGAAGAGCAGGTCATCTCCGGCTTTGCCCATGCCGTGGTTGAATTCGGCGGTATCGACATTTTGGTGTCGAACGCCGGCCTCGCCTCCTCGGCACCGATCGAAGAGACGACGATGGACCTGTGGAACAAAAACATGGACATCCTGTCCACGGGCTATTTCCTCGTGAGCCGCGAAGCGTTCCGACTGTTCCGCCAGCAGCAGATCGGCGGCAATGTGGTGTTCGTGGCATCCAAGAACGGCCTCGCCGCTTCGCCCAACGCTGCCGCCTATTGCACCGCCAAGGCTGCCGAAATCCACCTGGCGCGCTGCCTGGCGCTCGAAGGCGCCGAGGCGCAGATCCGCGTCAACGTGGTCAATCCCGACGCGGTGCTGCGTGGCTCCAAGATCTGGGCTGGCGAATGGCTCGAGCAGCGCGCATCGACCTACAAGACCGACAAGGATGGCCTTGAGGACATGTATCGCCAGCGCTCGCTGCTGAAGCGGTCGGTGTTCCCCGAGGATATCGCCGAAGCGATCTACTTCTTCGCGTCGGACGCCTCGGCCAAATCGACTGGCAACATTCTCAATGTCGACGCGGGCAATGCCCAGTCGTTCACGCGGTAAAGAAAAGGGAAGAAGAGACCCCTCACCCGTCTCGGCTGCGCCGATCCACCCTCTCCCTCAAGGGGCGAGGGGTGACCCGGTGGATGTTCGAGCGCGGTGCCCCCTTCTCCCCTCGAGGGAGAAGGTGCCCGAAGGGCGGATGAGGGGTCGCTTTCTTGGGAGCCACACAATGACCGAACACATCATCGACCCATCCGTCGTCGAGGCGGAGAACGCCAGCAGGGTAAACGACCTGCGCGCCGATTATGAAAGCCTGGGCGAACGGCTAGACCGGCGCGGGATTTCGATCGAGGCCATCAAGGCCAAGGTCGCCGAATTTTCTGTCGCAGTTCCGTCATGGGGCGTTGGCACCGGCGGCACGCGCTTTGCCAAGTTTCCCGGCAAGGGCGAGCCGCGCGACATCTTCGACAAGATCGAGGATTGCGCCGTGATCGCGCAGCTGACGCAGGCGACCAAGACCGTGTCGCTGCATATTCCGTGGGACAAAGCCGATCCCAATCGATTGAAGCAGGCGGCAAGCCGCTTCAATCTCGGCTTCGACGCGATGAATTCGAACACCTTCTCGGACGCGCGCGGACAGTTGCAGAGCTACAAGTTCGGCTCGCTGTCGGCGGCCGACAAGGGCACCCGCGACCAGGCAATCGAGCACAATCTCGAATGCATCGAGATTGGCAAGACCATCGGCTCCAAGGCGCTGACGATCTGGGTTGGTGACGGCTCCAACTTCCCGGGTCAGGTCAACTTTGCCAACCAGTTCGAAAACTATCTTGACTCGGCTAAGGCGATCTACGCCGCCCTGCCCGACGACTGGCGCGTCTATACCGAACACAAAATGTATGAGCCGGCGTTCTATTCGACCGTCGTGCAGGATTGGGGCACAAATTACATCATCGCCAAGGAACTGGGCGACAAGGCCATGTGCCTGGTCGATCTCGGCCACCATGCGCCCAACGTCAACATCGAGATGATCGTCTCCCGCCTCGCCCAGTTCGGCAAGCTCGGCGGCTTCCATTTTAACGACAGCAAGTATGGCGACGATGATCTCGACGCCGGCTCGATCGACCCCTACCGGCTGTTCCTGGTGTTCAACGAGCTGGTGGATATCGAAGGTCGCGATGCGGACTTCCATCCGGCCCATATGCTGGACCAGAGCCACAATGTGACTGACCCGATCGAGTCGCTGATGCTGTCGGCATCTGACGTGCAGCGCGCCTATGCGCAGGCATTGCTGGTGGACCGTGCCGGCCTCAAGGGCGCGCAGGAAGCCGATGACGCGCTGGCGGCAACGCAGGCGCTGCGGGTGGCTTATCGCACCGATGTCGAGCCAATTCTGGCCATGGCGCGCTTCGAAAAGGGCGGCGCCATCGACATCCTCGGCACCTACCGCGCGTCGGGCTATCGCGCCAAGGTTTCCGAAATTCGTCCCGTCGTCGAAGGCGGTTCGGGCGGCATCGTCTAACGAGTTTTCCGACGCTCCTCCCAGAGACGGAAAAGGCAGAAGCCCGGTGAGCGATCACCGGGCGTTTGTTTATTCCGGCTGCTCGGCGCGCAGTGGCGCGGTGGCTGAAATCATCCAGTCCCGGAAAGCCCTGATCTTGGGCGCATTGCGGCGGCTCTCGGGGTAGACCAGATAGTAAGCCCGCCCGTCCGTCGCGAGCAGGTTAAAGGGCTGGAGAAGCCGGCCGGAGGTAATCTCGTCGCGGAAAAAGCCGGGAGTCAGCATGGCCACACCGCGCCCGGCCATGGCTGCCGTTCCCAAGAGATTTTGCAGCCCCAATGAGCTCTTTGGGCGCCCCAGCGCAGTGTAGCCGGGAACGCCCGCCGCGGCGAACCACTGGTCAAGCCACTCATCCTCTGGATCGAGAACGGGCAGTCGCAATAGGTCATCGGGCTTGCTGACACCGCCAATGCTTTCCGCTAGGCCGGGACTAAGCAGCGGGCTGAAGTCGGCCTTAATCAACAGATGCGACACCATTCCTCCGCCAGGCGGCGCCGGCAACGTCCGGATGGCAACGTCGAACTCGTCATGCACCATGTCCCGAAGGTCGCTGGAGCTATCGAGACGCACCGCGATGTCGGGATGCGCGATCTGGAAAAGGCCCAGATTCTGCGCCAACCACTGGCTGGCAAAGGTGGGCACAGAGGTGATCGACAGCAGTCCATCAACCTGCCCGCGCGAGGTGGCGAACGCACTGCGCAGCGTGTCGAATGCCGCGCTGACATCGGGCGCGAGGCGCGTACCTGTTTCGCTCAAGGAGATTTGGCGCGGCTTGCGCAGGAACAATGGCGCACCGACGCGCTCCTCCAGAATTTTGATCTGGTAGCTCACCGCTGCTTGGGTCATGCCGAGTTCTGCGGCGGCTTTGGTGAAGCTCAGATGGCGGGCAACAGCCTCGAAGGCGCGCACGGCGGTCAGTGGCGGCAGAGATGACATGGATCAAATCTCCTTATGCATACCTATCGAGCTTTAGTTGGAAATCCATCGTTATGCCAGCCATTCTGGGCTCCTGGAAACCAAGCAGGAGCCATCCGCATAAGGGTGGTTATAGTCATGAACATTATAGCCAAGCCGCTGCTGCCCGCGATCCATTTGCCGCGCTGGAGTTTTCCGCGGCTGTTCAGCGCCGCGCACCGACGCCGGCAGGTCACCATCGACCTGATCCATTCGTCGCCGCACCTGCTGCGCGATATCGGTTTGATCGAGGATCGTGTGGTGGAACGGCGGCGCTAAGACCTTGCATTTGCGCGTGAGGTTTCACTAAATCTGCCCATGTCCAAGACCACGCCTGCCACCCTCGCGCTGACCAGTGCCGGCATCGCCTTTGCCACGGCCACCTATGCCTACAATCCCGATGCGGATCGGGTCGGGCTGCAGGCGGCCGAGGCGATGGGCGTATCGCCTAGCATCGTGCTCAAGACGCTGATGGCGGAAGTAGATGGCAAGCCAGTCTGCGTTGTGGTGCCGTCGGATGAGGAAGTGAACATGAAAAAGCTGGCGGCGGCGTTTGGCGGCAAGTCGGCGCATATAATGAAGCCAGCCGATGCAGAGCGGCTGACTGGCTACAAGGTGGGCGGGATCAGCCCGTTTGGGCAAAAAAAGCAGGTGCCGACTGCGGTCGAGGAATTGGCGACGCTGGAGGATGAAGTGTTCCTCAACGGCGGGCAGCGCGGGCTGCAGATCCGAATGAAACCGGATGATCTGGTGGCGGCGCTCGGTGGCAAGGCCGCGGACTTGATACGGTAGTAAAAACCAAACCCATAGAAGACAAAAGGCGCCCGAGCGGACGCCTTCATCTCAAGTCTTATGCAGCTACCAAGTCTTAGTTGGCGTAAGTGCCGCGAGCGATGTTCTTGATGTCGCCCTTGGTGATGCCGAGATCATTGAGCTGACGGGTGTCGAGAGCGTTGAGCTCGCGCATGGTGCGCTGATACTGAGCAAACTGTGCGATTTTCTGGCGGATGGTCATTTTGGTTCCCCTTCGTTTGATGACCTCTATGTAGACCCTGCCCCTAGTGATTAGAAGATGGACTCTCTGCACATCCGTTATGCATCCAGTGCAAACAAAAGAGGCAGTTCCTTCATATTCGGTTCAGCCTATTATTTGGACATTCCATGTCTATGGTAGCGCCACCCCGCGCCAATCCATTGATTTTACAAAGAAAAACGAACGTCACTCTCGTGACGCCCGCGTTAATGGTTTTTTGACCATCTGGTAAAGAGCCATGCGTTCAGCGCTGAATTGGCTCCCTGCCCTCTTCATTTGCTATGCGCCGGTCTTCGCGCAGCTCAAACCACATGGCGTTGAGAATGGCGAAGCTTGCGGCCAGGCCCAGGCCGAGGATCCACGAGAAATACCACATGAGCGTCTCCTAGTAGGCGTTGGGGTTCTTTTCGAGCGACTGCGTGCTGACGTTGCCGCGCATGACGCGGAACACCCAAGCGGTGTACAGCAGGATGATCGGCAGGAAGAATGCGGTCACCAGCAGCATGATGAACAGCGTCAGGTGGCTGGAGCTGGCGTCCCACAGGGTCAGGCTGGAATTCGGCACTGTCGAGGATGGCAGCAGGAACGGGAACAGCGAGAGGCCTGCCGTCGAGACGATGCCGAAGATGGCAAGGCTCGATGACAATAGCGTTGGTAGCCGCAAGCGTGCCTGGAGGCCCACCACGGCGCCGATCAGGCCGATGAAGCCCAGCACGGGCGCCGCGATCATCCAGGGATAGAGCCCGTAGTTGGCAACCCAGCCGCCGCGGGTCAGCACCACGGTCTTGGCCAGCGGGTTGATGGCGGCATTGCCGTCCACCACGCTGGTGATGGCATAGCCATCCATCCAGAAGGAGACCCAGATGCCGCCAAGGGCAAACAGAACCAGCGTCAGCACGCCGGCTAGGCTGCCATAGGTGCGGGCGCGTTCGGCCACTGGGCCGGTGGTGCGACCGGCGATGACGGCGGCGCCCTGAGTGACGATCATGCCGACGCTGACGAGGCCGGTGAGCAGGCCAAAGGGCATCAGCAGCAGGAAGAAGTTGCCGGTGTAGAAGGAACGCATGGTGTCATCGAGATGGAAGGGTGCGCCGAGCAGCACATTGCCCACCGCGACGCCCATGATCAGCGCCGGCACGAAGCCGCCGATGAACAGAGCCCAATCCCAGGTGGCGCGCCAGCGTGGGTCCTTGATCTTGCCGCGGAACTTGAAGCCGACTGGGCGCAGAATCAGCGCCAAGAGGATCACGATCATGGCGAGATAGAAGCCGGAGAAACTGACGGCATAGAGCGGCGGAAAGGCCGCAAAAATGGCGCCACCGCCGAGGACCAGCCAGACCTGGTTACCTTCCCAGGTCGGCCCAACAAGATTGAGCAGTACGCGGCGTTCATCGTCGGTGCGGGCGGCAAAGGGCAGCAGAGCGCCGACCCCCATGTCACGGCCGCCCATGACGGCAAAGCCGATCAGCAACACGCCGAGCAGCATCCACCAGATCAGGCGCAGGGTTTCGTAGTCGAGTGGAATGGCGTTCACGATCCGAGCTCCTGTGTTGCGGGTGTCGATGGCAGGGCGGCGATGACGAAGTCCTGGTCATCCTCTTCGTCGGCAAACAGCTTGTCCTGCGGGCCGGCCTTAATGATCTTGACCATCAGCATGATCATGATGACGAACAGGGTCGAATAGAGCAGCGTGAAGAAGCTCAGCGAGATGACCAGGTCCCAGAAGTGGAGGCCGGATGCGGCGTAGAACGTTGGGAGAACCCCTTCCACCACCCATGGCTGGCGGCCGAACTCGGCGATGAACCAGCCTGCCTCGATAGCGACCCACGGCAATGGCAACACGAGGAAGCCGACCCACAGCAGAGTTCGATTGGTTTCCAGCCAGCCGCGCGAGGCGCGGTAGAACCACAAGGCAAAGAAGGCGATGAAGAAGAAGCCCAGCCCCATCATGATGCGAAAGGTCCAGAACAGCGGCCAGACTTCAGGCACCGTATCGGCCGCAGCCAGCGCGATTTGCTCGTCAGTGGCGTTGCCGACATCTTCGCGGTAGCGCTTGAGCAGCAGGCCATAGCCGAGGTCGGGCCAATGCTGTTCGAACACAAGGCGTGCATCGACATCGTCGCCGTCGACGTTGCCAGCGCGGATTTCCTGCAGCGCGTCATAGGCCACCATGCCCGAGCGAATGCGGGTCTGCGCGTGGTCGACCAGTTCTTCGATGCCAGGCAGGACAGTGTCGAACGAGCGCGTGGTGATCAACCCGCCCATCCACGGAACCTGCAGGGACCAGGTCGGGGCACCGCCGTCGGGCCCAGGCAACGCAAATATAGTCCAGGGCGCGGGAGCCGGCTCGGTGTGAAAGCTGGCCTCCATGGCCGCGATCTTCATCTTCTGATGCTCGGTCGCGACATAGCCGCTTTCGTCACCGAGCACGACGACAGACAGCGCCGAAGCGAGGCCGAAGCTGGCGGCTACGATCATCGAGCGCTTGGCCATTTCGACGTGCTTGCCCTGCAGCAGGAACAGGCAGGAAATGGCGAAGATGAACACTGCGCCGCAGACATAGCCGGCGCTGACGGTGTGGACGAACTTGGCCTGTGCCACCGGATTGAAAATCACCGCAATGAAGTCTGTGACTTCCATGCGCATGGTATCGGGATTGAACTTGGCGCCGACCGGATTTTGCATCCAGCCGTTGGCGATCAAAATCCACAGGGCGGAGAAATTGGCGCCGATCGCCACCAGCCAAGTGACTGTCAAGTGGCCCAGCTTGCTCAGGCGATCCCAGCCAAAGAAGAACAGGCCGATAAAGGTGGCTTCGAGGAAGAAGGCCATCAGGCCCTCGATGGCCAGTGGCGCGCCGAACACGTCGCCCACATAGTGGCTATAATAGCTCCAGTTCATGCCGAACTGGAATTCCATGACGATGCCGGTAGCGACACCCATGGCGAAATTGACGCCGAACAGCGTGCCCCAGAACAGGGTCGCCTTACGCCAGACCTCGCGGCCGGTCATCACGTACACGCTTTCCATGATGGCCATCATGACGGACAGGCCAATGGTCAACGGCACGAAAATGAAGTGGTACATGGCGGTGGCGGCAAATTGCCACCGCGAAAGTTCGACAATGGTCATGTCGATCATGGCGCGACTGCCCCTATGCTTGGCAGCGCCCGAGTCGGCGTCGCCCTGACGATCATATGCTCTTCAAGATTTGAGCATGCCTTGATTCAGATCAAGGGTTGGAGCTGCGGCGCGATATAGTGGAGGCCTATGTCCATCTCCCGCATTTGCACAACCACAGCGCGGCACCGCCCCTTCGATGGGGGAGGTTTGTTGGGGTCGGGGGTGTGGATTAGCCCAGATACTTGCTGGCTAAACGCCCCCCTCCCTAGCCCTCTCCGCAAGGCGGAGGGTACCGTTCCGTGCTCCGCGGTGGCTCAGTGACAGATACAGATCGCCAGAATGGCAAGACGCTTTCGGGGCTAAGCCGACATGGCGGTGGCTGGCTGATCACCGCGATCGCGGCGCCGCTGCTGGGTGGGGCGCTGCTGGTGTGGCAGGCCTGGACGCTGGCCGCTGTCGTAGGACGGGCCATCGAGGGTGGAGCGCCGATTGCGACGCTGGGGCCGTCTGTGGGTTTGATCCTGATGATCCTGTCGGTGCGTGCCGCGTTGGGCGCCATCGGTGATCGCGCCGGGACTGCGGCTGCCGAGACCATCAAGACGGGACTGCGCAATGCACTGTTTGCCCAATTGCTGGCGCGGTCGCCACGGGAGGCCGAGCAGGCGCAATCTGGTGCAGCGTCGTCGGCCATCATCGATCAGGTCGAAGCGCTCGACGCGTTCTTTTCGCGCTACCTGCCGGCCATGGTCGGGGCGACCATTCTGCCTATCGCCTTTGGGGCGATCATACTGCCGCTGGACTGGCTGACCGGCCTGCTTTTTCTCATCACCGCGCCGCTGATCCCGCTGTTCATGGCACTGGCCGGCTGGGGCGCGCAGGTTGCCACCAACAAGCAGGCTCGCGCGCTGAGCCTGTTAAATGGCCGATTTTCCGATCGATTACGAGGGCTGGTGACACTGAAACTGTTCGGGCGTGCCGAAGCAGAGACCGACGGCATTGTTGCCGCCAGCGATGAGCTGCGAAAACGCACCTTGCGGGTGCTGCGCATCGCCTTCCTGTCTTCGGCTGTGCTCGAATTCTTCGCGGCGCTTGGGGTCGCAGGCGTGGCCCTCTATATCGGGCTTAGCCTGATCGAATACCTGAATTTGCGCTCGAGCCCGATGACGCTGGAGCTCGGCCTTTTCCTGCTGCTCATGGCGCCGGAAATCTACAATCCGCTGCGCCTGCTGGCGGCGCATTATCATGATCGCGCATCGGCCAAGGCAGCGATCGGCGAAATCGAGGCGCAGCTCGGCGCACTGCCCAAGGCAGGATCGACGCTGGTGGATGCTCCGGTCATTCGTAACAAGGGAGCGCTTGGCGTTGCCCTTAGCAACCTGACCCTGCGCACGCCGGATGATGCCCGGATTATTCTCGCTGACAGCAGTTTCAACGTCGCCCCCGGCGACCACATTGCCATTCTCGGCCCGAGCGGCATTGGCAAGTCCACGCTGCTGGAGGCCATCGCCGGGCTGCGACTATACGAGGGCGACATTGCCCTCGACAAGCTTACGCTGGCGGATTGGCCGCTGTCTAATCTGCGGGGCCGCGTAACCATGCTGGGACAAAAGCCGCGCATTTTTGCCGGCTCGATGGCAAGCAACATCGCATTGGCACGGCCTGGCGCCAGCCTGGCGGAGATTCGGCGCGCGGCTGAACTGGCCCATGTGGCAGGTTTCGCCGATGCCCTGCCCGATGGACTGGATACCCACATGGGCGAAGGTGGATTGGGGTTGTCTGGCGGGCAGGCGCAGCGCATTGCTCTGGCGCGGGTCTACCTGCGCGATGCCGGGCTGATCCTGCTTGATGAGCCGACCGCCCATCTCGATGCAGGGCTGGAGCAGGACGTGCTGGACGAACTCAAGCGCTATGCGCGGGGCCGCACCCTGATCATCACCACCCATTCGCTCGCGGTTGCCGCCCGCATGGACAAGGCCTGGCGGATTGCCGGCGAAGCCTTGTTGCCCATGCCGCTGCCGGCTCGCAAGCATGGACAAGTCGCATGAAGTCGCTCCTTACCTTTCGTAGCCTGCTCCTCAGCCAGGCCAAGGGTTTCACCCTTGCGCTGCTGTTGTCGCTGGTCGCCGTGGCCGCGGGCGTTGCGCTGCTGGGAACGTCTGGCTGGTTCATCACCTCTGCCGCGCTTACCACGGCGGGACTGGCGTTCAACCTGTTCGTGCCGTCGGCGCTGGTGCGGGCCTTCTCCTTTGTCCGCATCCTGGCTCGCTATGGCGAGCGCCTCAGCGGCCATGATGCGACGCTGCGGCTGCTCGCCGACCTGCGCGGCTGGCTGTTTGCCAGGCTTTTTCCGCGCCTGCCACTGGTGGATCGCAGCCTGCGCCATGGCGATCTGGTCAGCCGCCTCACGGCCGATGTGGATGCGCTGGACACGGCCTTTCTGGTCGCCATCGGGCCGATTGCTGCCGCACTGATTATCGGCGGCGCACTGACGGGTGTGCTGGTGTGGTTGCTGCCGAGCGCCGCTTTGGTGTTCGGGATCTGTTACGGGGCTGCCGTTTTGGTGGTGCCCACAGGCCTCGTTCTCGCCAGCCGCAGCACTGGCCGCGATATGGTGCGCCGCGCCACTGATGCGCGTGCTGCCGTGCTGGACGGCATCGAGGGGCACGTGGACCTGACGGTCTATGGCGTGCTGGGCACGGCGCAGGCCGGCTTTGTCGATACCGCCAGCAGGCTCACTGCCGCCAAGGGGCGTCTGGCCAGCTTCACCGCCTGTGCGGGTTTTGCCGTGCAGGTATTGGCAGCTTTGGCGTTGGTAGGCTCGCTCTGGCTTGGTCTGCAGGCTTTCGAAACGGGTAGTATCGACGGCGCTGTGCTGGCTGGCCTGCTGCTCGCCATCATGGGCAGCTTTGAGGCCACCAACGTCATCGTGCGCAGCGTCAGCAAGCTGACCACCGCCATGGCTGCCGCCGAACGACTGACTGCGATTGCAGAAACGCCTCTGGTGGTTGCCGACCCGGCAGCCCCTGCTGCCCTGCCCGCCGACACGACGATCACTCTGAGCGATGTCACCTTCAGCTATGGTGGCCCGCCGGTGCTGGCCAATCTCGATCTTACCATTTTGCCCGGCGAGCATGTGGCGATTACCGGCGCTAGTGGCGGCGGCAAGTCGAGCTTGCTCAACCTGTTGCTTCGTCTCGCCGATCCCCAACTCGGCAGCATCACGCTGGGCGGCACTGCTCTGGCTCAACTACGGCAGGCCGATATTCATGCTAGCCTGGCCCTGCTGAGTCAGGACAGCCCGCTGTTCAATGACACCATCCGCGCCAACCTGCTGATCGGCCGGCCGGATGCCGATGACGAAGCGTTGTGGTCGGCGCTGCTCGATGCAGGCGTCGAGGAGTTTGTGCGAGCACTGACGAACGGCCTGGATACACTGCTCGGGGAAAGCGGCCGCACGGTTTCGGTCGGCCAGGCGCGTCGACTGTGCCTAGCGCGCGTGCTGCTATCGCCGGCCCGGATTCTGTTGCTCGACGAGCCGACAACTGGACTGGACCGGACCGCGGAAGTGGCGTTTTTCGAAACGCTGCATAAAGCTGCCAAGGGCTGCAGCGTGATCGTGGTCACGCATGCGGCGATCCCCGAAGGTACGATGGATCGGGTGCTGGAAATGAGGAATGGAATGCTGAGGTAGCGCCACTTCACCTCTTCCCAGAGGAGCGAAATGAGAAAAGTCTAGCCGCAGCGAACGCGCAACCGGGCCAGGTCGGGGACCAAGACGTGGCGGTAGTTTTCGATTTCGATGACGTTGTCGGCCTTGAGCTTGCTCATTTGACGGCTGACAGTCTCGATGGTCAGGCCGAGGAAATCGCCGATATCGGCGCGGCTCAGCGGCAGGTCGAAGGTGGTGACCTCGCCACCTGGATCGATATGGCTGGCGATCAGATAGAGGAAGCTGGCGACCTTTTCGGCGGCGGTCTTGCGGCCAAGCGTCACCATCCAGTCGCGCGCTTCATCGAGCTCGCGCAGGGTTTGCAGCATTACGCGGTGTTCGAGTTCCGGATTTTGCCGCACCAGCGCTTCGAGCGCCAACTTGGGGATCATGCAGATATCGACGTCGGAAGCGGCCTCGGCCGTCACCCGGCTTTCGTTGGCAAACAGGCGTCCGAGCAGGTCGGGCGCAAACTGCAGGCCCACCACTTGCTGGCGGCCGTCTTCGAGAATTTTCGAGAGCTTCACCACCCCATGCAGCACATTGCCATAGCTGGTAATCGGCTCGGCATCGGCCAGAAGCTGGTCGCCGGCATGGTGATGGACGCGGCGCGTGTGCTTGGAAAGGGCAGAAAGTTGCTGGGCGTTCAGCGCAGCGCAAATACCTTGGTGGCGCGACTCGCAGCTTTGGCACAGCGCGGGAATGGAAGAAGTGTGGATGTCGTTGCGGACGGACTGCATGGCATATCGTCTCCTGACAAGACCGATGTAGGCGCGGAGCGAGGTACCTATAAGTTGCGCAACTGTCGCAGTGCCAACCTGCCGCATGATGCCGAAAAAAAGTCCAACCGACACTCGCGCACAGCTCTCATGGCCTCGTTAGCTTAAATCGCTCAACTGGAGCGATTCGTCCCCGCGGGCCGCTTCCAAGCTTGACCTTCCCATGATGGGAAGGTCTATATGTGATGGGACGAGGTGAATACCATGAACGAACACGTCCATTCCAAGCCGCTTTCCATCGATATTACGGGCATGACCTGCGCTTCCTGCGTGTTGCGGGTGGAGAAGTCGCTGCTCAAGGTGCCGGGGGTGACATCGGCGTCGGTGAACCTGGCGACCGAGCGTGCGACCGTGCACGGCGGTGATGGTGACGCCCTGCTGAGCGCGATCGCCAAAGCCGGGTACACTGGCAGCAAGACGCCCGAGGTCCACGATCACGGTGGGCATCATCACCATGACGAAGATGCCGCCATCCTTCGTCGCGATGTGCTGATTGCGGGGGTGCTGACGCTGCCAGTATTCGTGCTGGAAATGCTCAGCCATCTTTATATGCCGTTCCACATGGCACTGACCGCGCTGGTTCCGACGCAGGTGCTGTGGGTGGCGTATTTCATTGCCACCAGTATCGTGCTGTTCGGGCCGGGCTGGCGTTTTTTCAAGGTAGGTATACCGGCGCTGCTGCGCGGTGCGCCGGAGATGAACTCGCTGGTCGCGCTGGGCGCCGGTGCGGCCTACCTCTACTCAGTGGTTGCCACTTTTGCGCCGCAGCTGCTGCCTGAGGGCACGCGCTATATCTATTACGAGGCCGCGGCGGTCATCGTGACGCTGATCCTCGTTGGACGCTGGCTGGAGGCGCTGGCCAAGGGCCGCACCGGCGAGGCGATCCAGCGACTGGTGCGCGAGCAGGCCAAGACCGCGCGGGTGCAGCGTGACGGAAAAACCGTGGAGCTGCCGATCGAACAGGTGGTGGCGGGCGATATTATCCTGGTGCGGCCGGGCGAGAAGATCGCGGTCGATGGCGAGATCGTCGATGGGTCGAGCCATGTGGATGAATCAATGATTTCGGGCGAGTCCCTGCCGGTGTCCAAGACCGTCGGCGCTGCGGTGGTCGGCGGGACGCTCAATACCTCGGGCAGCTTCAGCTTCCACGCCACCAAGGTGGGCGGCGATACCATGCTGGCGCAGATCATCCGCATGGTCGAGGAAGCGCAGGGTGGCAAGCTGCCGATCCAAGGGGTGGTCGACAAGATCACGCTTTGGTTCGTGCCAGCCGTCATCGCGCTAGCGGTTTTGACCTTTGGCGTCTGGGCGGTGTTTGGACCGGAACCGGCCTATACATTTGGGCTGGTCAATGCGGTGGCTGTGCTGATCATCGCCTGCCCTTGCGCCATGGGCTTGGCCGTGCCGACCTCGATCATGGTCGGCACTGGCAGGGCGGCAGAGCTCGGCGTGTTGTTCCGTAAGAGCGAGGCGCTGCAGCAGTTGCGCGATGCCAAGGTGGTGGCCTTCGACAAAACCGGCACGCTGACCGAAGGCAAGCCGGCGCTGACCGACCTGATCCTCGACGATGATTTCGAGCATGACGAGGTGCTGGCGCTGGTGGCGGCCGTGGAGGCCAAGTCGGAGCATCCAATTGCGGCTGCTATAGCCGCGGCGGCTGAAAAGGCAGCCCTTAGCCTGGGCGTCGCAACCGAATTCCAGTCGCATGCCGGTAATGGCGTTACCGCGCGGGTCGATGGGCGGCTGGTGTCGGTGGGGTCGCAGCGATATCTCGGGCATCTGGATTTTTCGGACTTCGCAAATGCGATCGAAAAGCTCGCGGACGCGGGCAAGACGCCGGTGTTTGCCGCGATAGATGACAAGCTGGCAGCAGCCATTGTCGTTGCCGATAGCATCAAGCCAACCAGCAAGGCCGTGATCGCGGCGCTGCATGCGATTGGGCTGAAGACCGTGATGATATCGGGGGACAATCGGCGAACAGCCGAGGTGATTGCCCGGCAGTTGGGCATCGACGAGGTGCGGGCCGAGGTGTTGCCGGCCGAAAAAGTGTCCACGATCAAGGCGCTGCGGGCTTTTGGCGTGGTCGCTTATGTGGGTGACGGCATCAACGATGCCCCTGCCCTTGCGGAAGCCGATATCGGCATCGCGGTGGGTACCGGTACGGACGCCGCCATCGAAAGCGCCGATGTGGTGCTGCTCGGCGGGGATCTTGGCGGCGTGCTCAATGCGCTGGCCGTGAGCCGGGCGACGATGCGCAACATCTGGGAGAATCTCGGCTGGGCCTTTGGTTACAACGTGCTGCTGATACCGCTAGCGGCGGGGGTGTTGTATCCGGCGTTCGGCATTCTGCTCAATCCGATGATCGGCGCCGGCGCCATGGCGCTGAGCTCGGTGTTCGTCGTCTCCAATGCGCAACGTTTGCGCACCATAAAGGGCGTACGCCCATGAATATCGGCGAGGCCTCCAGCGCTACTGGCGTGTCGGCGAAGATGATCCGCTATTACGAGTCGATAGGATTGATCCGGGCGCCGCTGCGCACCGGGAGCAATTATCGGGTGTATGGCGACGACGAGGTGCATGTCCTGCGTTTCGTCAAACGGGCGCGAACGCTGGGTTTTTCGGTGGACGAGACCGCTACGCTGCTGGGGCTATGGCAAGACAAGTCGCGGGCCAGCGGCGAGGTCAAGGACATCGCGATCGGCCATATTGCGGCACTCGAAACCAAGATTGCCGAGCTGCAGGGGATGGTGAAAACGCTCAAGCACCTGGCGCATTGCTGCGGCGGCGACAAGCGGCCGGACTGCCCGATTCTGGATGACCTTGCGGGCGAAGGCCCCATAACGAATAGATACCGAGATGACTGACAAGACCGTGTTTATCGTCAACGACATGACCTGCAATCATTGCGTCGGCACGGTGACAAAGGCGCTGCAGCAGGCGCTGCTGGGCGCCGAGATCTCGGTGGATCTGGCAACCCACAAGGTAAGCTTTTCCGGCGACAAGGCGGCGGGCGAAAACGCCATTCGCGAGGCCGGCTATACGCCCGAGGCCGCCTAGCTTTTCTTACTTCTCTTTTGGCTCAGAAGTCAGAACGTTCAAGCATCCAGCAGAGGCAGGAAGCCTCCAAAAATGCGTCGGGTGTCATCGCCTGGCGCATTGTCCTCCTGCATGCGCGGGTCTTGAAAGATCTTCGGCCAAGCCGCACCGCGCACGGTCTTGGATGGCCATTCGATGAACGAAAACACGACGGTCTCGTCTGGCTTGGCGTTGACCGCCTTCTTGAAATCGGTTTGCTTTCCATCGGGCACGTTGTCGCCCCAGGCATCGATGAAGCGCGTCGCGCCCAGCTCGGTAAAGATCGCGGCCTGCCGCTTTAGCAGCGCGCTGTAGTCGTCTTTGCGCGCGGTCAGTACGGGAATGATCGCACCATCGACATAGCCCGGTTTAGCAGCCGTGCCGACCTCGTGAACGCCATGGAAGCCGCCATAGATCAAGCGCGCACCGTCAAATGGCATATTGGCTCCATCTGCGCCATGGCTGGATCATTGCTCATCTTTTCGCCGGCCGCATCGGCAGCGGCCTTGTCGGTAAATTCCTGCCATGAGAAGACGACCACCTCGTCCGCCTTGGCGGCCACCGCGCGGCGGAAATCGGTCAGCTCGCCGTCCTTCACATCGTCGCCTCAGGCTTCCATCAGCCGCATGGCCCCACAGCCTTTCAACCGATCGACGTAGTGCTCGGCAAATTTCCTGTACTTGTCCTTGTTGCCAGCCGGAACGGCTGCGACGAAGCCGGAAATATAGGTCATTTTTCTCTCCCCTTCTGCCTCGCCGGCAGGAGGCCGAGCAAACAGCAAAAGTTCCTGCTTGAAAAGATCGCAGGATTTCGTGGCAGGGATGTGATGGGAGTTTGGTGAGCCTCAACGGCGCCAAATAGTCCGGCGTCGTCAGAGGCTCATGTCCTGAACGGCGGTCACGACGCGACGTTCCTGCGGCATGTTGTCAAACGCTCGTGAGCGTAAAGCAAAGGGCGCCCGATGCGGGGCGCCCTCCAGATGAACGGATTCTGAACGAAAATCAGAACGGGCTGTCGGCGTCCAGGAAGTCGGCCGCGTTGTCCTTGGTGATCAGGGTCGAGTCGAGAATGTAGCGACCGGCAACCTGCACGCCACCGACGAGGTGCGACGTGGTCAGCTCGATGGCCGTGGCGATCATGGCCGGGCTGTAGCTGACGTCGACGGGGGTCAGTGCGTCGCCATTGGCCACGGCCTGCAGGATCTGCTGCATGCCAGCGCCGCCGACGACGAACATTTCGCTTTCACGGCCAGCCTGCTTGATGGCTTCGATAGCGCCTAGGGAGATGTCGTCGTCCTGGGTCCAGACACCCTTGATGTCGGGGAAGCGAGTCAGGAAATCCTGCATCACCTTGAAGCCGTCATCGCGGTTCCAGTTGGCGAATTCGTCGTCGAGAACGGTGAAGTTGCCGCCTTCGATGCCGCTCATGAAACCGTCGAAACGCTGCTGATCGATCGGGATCGGCAGGCCGCGCAGGATGACGATGTTGCCGCCTTCAGGCAGCGCTTCCTTGAAATAAGTAGCGGCGTTGGCACCGAGGCCGGGATTGTCGCCGGCCACATAGAGGTTTTCGACACCGGTGATCGACAGCTGGCGATCGACCACGGTGACGAACTTGCCGGCATCCTTGACCTGCTTGATGGCCGAGGTCATCGCATCGGGATCGCCCGGCAGGATGACGAGGGCATCGATATTGCGGGTCGAAACCATGTCTTCGATATCGGCGATCTGCTTGGGCGCATCGGGGGCCGAAGCAAACACGAACTCGACGTTGGGATAGGTGGTCTTGAGGCGATCGATGGATTGCTGGGCGAAGTAATTCACGCCGCCGGTCCAGCCATGGTCGGCCGCCGGCACGGAGACGCCGATGGTGACCTTGTCCTGCGCCACGGCGACGCCGCCCAGGCTGCCGGCCACGATGGCCGTCGCCAAAAGGGATTTTACCAGTTTCATTTCAGTCCTCCCGTAAGTGCCCTTTTCGGGCGATGTAACTTCGTATTCCCCGATGCCACCCGGTGCTTGATGACCTTGCGAGCGGCGCCGGAAATTGTGGTCGCTAGGTGCGCTTGCCGCGTTGCAGCAGCACGGCGAGAATGATGATGACGCCCTGGAACGCCCCGTTGAGATAGGGGCTGATCAGGCTCTGCAGATTGAGAATATTGCCGATCAGGCCGAGGATAACGACGCCCACCACGGTGCCCCAGATGCGGCCATAGCCGCCCTTAAGGGTGGTGCCGCCGATGATCACGCCGGCAATGGCCTCAAGCTCCCACAGCACGCCCGTGGTGCTGGAGGCCGAGCCAAGCCGCGGCACATAAAGCAGCACCGCGACGCCGACCAGCAAGCCCTGCAGAATGTAGGTCAGCAGGCGGACGTTATCGACGTTGATCGAGGAATATCGGGCGACCTGCTCATTGGAGCCGATGGCAGCGCAGTGGCGGCCGAAAGCAGTCCGACGCATTAGGATTTCGCCGCCGATGGCCACCAGCGCGAAGACGATGATGGGGTAAGGCACGCCGAGCAGTCCGTCATAATAGACCGGACGATAAACGTCGGCGACATCGAAGTTCAGCGACAGCGTGCCGCCGTTGGCGAGAAATGTCACCAGCGAGCGAAAGATGCCCATGGTGCCCAGCGTCACGATGAAGGCCTCGATGCGGCCTCGGGTGATCATCAATCCGTTGAAAGTACCAGCCACGCCGCCGAGCAAAATGCCTGCCAGCATGCCGGCCAGCACGACGCCCCAGCCGATGCCCATGGTCGGAATGAGCCAATTCATCACCATGATCATGAGGCCGGCAATCACTGCCGCCATCGAGCCGACAGAGAGATCGATACCGCCAGCGGTGATGACGAAGGTTGCGCCGATAGCAATGATGCCGATGAAGGACGAGCGTGCCAGCACATTGGTCAGGTTGCTGTAGCTCAGGAAATTCTCGTTGAGCGAGATGCCGAGCAGGACCAGCAGCAGCAGGGCCAGCAAAGGGCCGACCGTCTTGAGCTCGAGGCGGAAGCCGCGCTTGGGTTTTTCGGAAATATCAGACGCTGCGCTCATCGTGTCCACTCTGCTTGATGCCGGCGGCGTACCGCATGATTTCTGCTTCGGTAATCTCGGCGCCTTCAAGCAGCCCGGCGAGGCGCCCCTCGCGCATCACCACCACGCGATGGCAGAGGCCGATTACTTCCTGCATCTCGGAGGAGATGACGATGATCGATTTCCCCTCGGCGGCGAGAGCGGCGATGATATGATAGATCTGCTGCTTGGTGCCGACATCGATGCCGCGGGTCGGCTCATCCATGATGATGATGTCCGGCTCGCTTTCCATGGTCTTGCCCAGCATCAGTTTCTGCTGGTTGCCACCCGACAGGCGACCGACAGCCACCGTGGCATCGCGCGCGCGGATATCGAAACGGCGCACCGCCCGCTCCAGCGCCCGGCTTTCGCTGGCGGTATCGAGGAAGCCGGCCTTGAGATGGCGCTTAAGGGTGAGCAGGGTCAGATTTGGCCGCAGGCCCATGTTGAGCAGTAGGCCCTTGCCCTTGCGATCCTTGGTCATGTAGGCGAGGCCCGCTTCGACCGATTGCGCAACGCGGGTGAAATTGACCGGCTTGCCGTCGAGCGTGATTTCGCCGCTATCGCGGTGACTGAGGCCGACGATGGCTTCGGCGACGGCGGTGCGGCCCGATCCGATCAGGCCGGCGAAGCCTAGGATTTCACCCTTGCGCAGGTCAAAGGAAATATCCTTGACGCCAGTCGCCACGAGGTTGCGCACCCCCAGCACCACCGGCGCATCGACATCGGGCTCATGCTTGGGCGGGTAGAGATTGGACAGTTCGCGACCGACCATCATCTGGGCAATGGAATCAGGCGTTAGCGCTTCGGTGCCGACGGTGGCGATCCACTGCCCGTCGCGCAGCACGGTGACGCGGTCGGCCAGCTCCATGATTTCGTCGAGCTTGTGGGAGATAAAGATCACGGCGACGCCGCGTGCGGTCAGGCGGCGGATCTGTTCGAACAGGGTCTCCGTCTCGCCCACGGAGAGCACGGCGGTCGGCTCGTCCATGATCAGCACGCGGGCGTCGCGGCTGATGGCCTTGGCAATTTCTACCATCTGCTTGTCGGCGACGGACAGCGTATTGATACGGGCGTCCGGATCGATCCGGACGTGCAGCGTTTCCATGACGGCGCGAGCGCGTTTGCGCATTTCGCCAACCTCGAGAAAGCCGAATTTCTTGAGTTCCCGGCCGAGGAAGATCGAGTCCGCCACCGTCAGGTGTTCGGCCAGGTTTTGCTCCTGGTGAATGAGCACGATGCCCATGGATTCTGCGGCGCCATTGGGGGGCAGGACCACGGTCTGGCCGTCAAAACCGATCGAGCCGGAGGTTGGCTGTTCTATGCCAGAGAGGATTTTGATCAGCGTAGATTTGCCAGCACCGTTCTCGCCGATGATGGCGTGAACTTCGCCGGGCCTGATATCGAAATCTATGCTGAACAGCACCGGAATTTCGCCAAACGACTTGGAAATCCTGTTCGCTGACAGAATGGCTGGCGCAGGGGTGCCTTGGGCAATAATCAACGTGAAACCCCTCCCTCGAATGCGGTCCGCTTGGCGCGGGCTCTTCATCCGTGACATCGATGTAAAGGTTTTCATAAATGATGTAAAGGTTTACACAAACGGGAAACCGTGTAGCCTTGTGCAAATGTTGTGGCGCAACCAGCGCCTTCTGCTAAAGGCAGCAAAGCGGGACCGCCGCGGGGGCGGAGCGCCAATTGCAGCACCAAAAGCTGGCCACTATCGAGGACGTTGCGGCGATCGCCGGCGTATCCATCGCCACGGTCAGTCGTGCTATCAACGAGCCGCGCAAAGTGGCGGACGAGACCCGCCGTCGCGTCAGCGAAGCCGTCGCCCAAACCGGCTATACAACCAATGCCATGGCGCGCTCGCTGCGCATGCGCCGGTCCAACATGATCCTGATTCTGGCGCCCGATGTGGGTGATCCGAACTTCTCCAATATCCTGGTCGGCCTCGAGACCGAGGCCAGCAAGCGCGGTTATGGCGTGTTGATTGGCAATACGCAGAACGACGCCACGCGCGAGACGGATTATCTGCGTTTCATCAGCTCCAACCAGGCCGACGGGCTGATCCTGTTTACCGGCCACCTGCCCTATGGCTTTGGCAATGAAGCCGGCGAGGCGCGGCTGCCGCCGATGGTGGCGGTGAACGAGCCCGTCAGCAACAGCGATGTGCCGTTTGTGGGCGTTGATAATTTCGAGGGCTCGCGTGTCGCCACCGAACACCTGATTTCGCAGGGTCACCGCCGCATCGCCTTTATCGGCCACTCGACCAGCAAGGCGGTCAACATGCTGCGCGAGCGCGGCTATCGCGCGGCGCTGGAGGGCCAAGGCATTCCGATCGACCCGCGCCTGATCCTTGATGGTGACGGCACAACGGAATCCGGTCGTGCTGCCACGGAGCACATGTTCGTGCGCGACGTGCTGCCGACGGCGTTCCTTTGCGTCAATGACGCGACGGCGCTCGGCGTCATCATCTCGCTCAACGCGCGGCGCTATGACCTGCCGCGCGAATTCTCGGTGATGGGATTCGACGATATTTCCTTCGCCAGCTTCGTGACTCCGTCGCTGACCACGATGAAGCAGCCGCGGCTTAAAATTGGCGAAGAAGCGATGGACCTCTTGCTGGCACTGCTGGAAGGCAAACCGCCCCGGCAGAAGGAAGTGCTGCTGCGGGCGGAGCTGATCGTCAGGAACTCGGTGGGGCGTGCTGCGCGGGAGTGATGGTGTGGGGTGATGGTTTGGCCACGGAGGCTGAGGCTCCTTCGTCCAAGATAGAAAAGTCAGCCGCCGTTTTTGGCTAGCCAGGCTTGCATCCAGGCGATTTCTTCCTCCTGCGCGGCGATGATGGCTTCGGCAAGGGCCTTCACTTCTGGGTCGGTGCCGTGCTCAAGCTCGATGCGCGCCATCTCGACCGCGCCCTGGTGGTGCGGGATCATGCTGCGGATGAAATCTACGTCGGCGTTGCCGGTGAGTTCCGCCGACATGTCCTGATGCATTTTGGAGTTTGCGGCCATAAAGGCCTCGGTGGCCGCATTGCCGGTTGCGGCCGGCATGGCGTGACCTGAATGGTCCTGCGCCAATGCAGGAATGGCCAGGCCAATGGCAAGGGATGCGGCAAGTAACAGCGTCTTCATGAGGCACCTCTGGCTGGTGTCGACAGCAGCATGCAGGATTGCCGCATGGGAAGGTCAAGCGCATTGACGCTGCCAGACGAGCTTGTTACTTAATTCTATGCTTAACCAAACTCCCAATCTCGACCTGATGTTCCAGGCACTGGCCGATCCCACCCGTCGTGCCATGATCGATCGCCTGAGCCATGGCCCTGCCTCGGTCAGCGAACTGGCGAAGCCCTTTGCGATGTCGCTGCCGGCTGTGGTGCAGCATCTGGCGGTGCTGGTGAGTTCGGGGTTGGTGACGTCGCAGAAGCTGGGTCGCGTGCGCACTTGCCAGATTCAGCCCGAGGCGCTGAGCCTTGCCGAGCAGTGGATCAACGACCGGCGCACCCTATGGGTCAAACGGCTCGACCGGCTGGGCGATTTCCTGGCCGAAACGGCGGATGATGAACGGCGATGAAGACCATTCTTATTGTGGGCATCGGCGCCGGTAGTCCGGAGCATCTGACGGTTCAGGCGATCAATGCGCTCAATCGGGCCGACGTGTTGTTCGTGCCGGACAAGGGCGCGAGCAAGGCTGATCTGGCGGACCTGCGGCGTGAGATCATCGCGCGCTATGTCACCAATCCAGCGAGCCGGACGGTGGGTTATCGCGTTCCCAAACGCGATGCGGCCAATCCCGATTACGGCGCTGGCGTGCATGATTGGCACGAGGCGCTGGCGGGTATTTTCAACGGGCTGCTGGAGGATGTGCCGGACAATGGCGCCGCGGCATTCCTCGTCTGGGGCGACCCCGGCCTTTACGATTCCACCATCCGGATCGTCGAAAAACTGCGAGGCGAGTATGCCGTCGAGATCATCCCCGGCATTACCTCGATCCAGGCGCTGACGGCAGCGCATGGCATTGCGCTCAACCGCATCGGCAAGCCGGTGCATATCACCACCGGGCGCAGGCTGGGCATGGTGACGGACGACACGGTGGTGATGCTCGATGGCCAGACGGCCTTTCTCACTGCCGATCCCGAACTGGATATTTTTTGGGGTGCCTATCTCGGCACGCCGGACGAAATCACCATCGCGGGGCGGCTGGGCGCAGTGCGCCAGCAGATTGTCGAGACCCGCAAGATGGCGCGGGAAAAGCACGGCTGGATCATGGATACATATCTGCTGCGCAAGAGGGACTGAGAGCGGTTCCCCCCATCGCGCCAATCCGCTAAAAAGCCTCCATGTCATTCGCCCTTCCCATAGCACCGCAGCGTCGCGGCGCCTGCCCTACGCTCGATGCACCGATGCAGACCGGCGACGGCCTGCTGGCGCGGATTCGGCTCGCCGGTGGGCGGATCGACCCGCTGCGGCTGGAGCAGCTGGCGACTATTTGCGGCACCTATGGCAATGGCGTGATCGAAATCACCGCGCGCGGTAACCTGCAGGTGCGCGGGCTAAGCGATGCGATCGTCGCCCGGTTTGCGCGCGAGGTGCGCGAGGTGGTGACGTTGGAAACTGGGCCCGTGGTGGAGACGCCGCCGCTGGCCGGTGACGATACGCTGGAGTTTGTCGATCCGCGTCCGCTGGCAGTCGAGATCAGGACGCTTGCGGCGCCGCTGACGGCACGCCTTGGGCCGAAGGTGACTGTGGTGGTCGATGGCGATGGGCAAATCGGACTGCAGGCGCTCAAGGCGGACCTGCGCCTCGTTGCGACGGCTCGGGATCGCTGGCTGGTGTTTGGGGGTGTGGCCTTGCTGGGATCGACTGAGCGGCCACTGGATTGTGCGCGGATCGTGCTGACGGCGCTGGCGGCGTTGGGACCAGCCGGTCGCGCCACGGACTTGCCGCGGGCAGACATCGAGGCGGCTCTGGGCACACTGGTCGACCCGATGGCGCCGTTGTCGCTGCCGACATCCTCACCTATCGGGCATTTTCGGCTGCGGAAAAGCGCCGCCACCGGCCTTGGCCTGCCGTTTGGCGCCATCGCCTGGGAATCGATCGCGGCCTTGGCGGATGGCGCTTGGCGCTTTGGCATCAGCGAGTTCCGGCTGGGGCCGCATCACAGCCTGCTGGCCATCGGTGCGGATGGCAGCCTGATCGAGGAAGCGGCGCAAATCGGGTTCATCGTCGACCCGCGCGATCCCCGCACGCGGATCAGCGCCTGCATCGGCAGTGAGGGCTGTGCATCCGGCCATATCGCGGCGCGTAGCGAGGCGGCGCGGCTGGCCCCGCTGTTGCCAGCAGGGAGCAACCTGCATGTCTCGGGCTGCGCCAAGGGCTGCGCGCATCCCGGCAAGGCCGATGTGACGCTGGTGGGACGTTCGGACGGCTATGGCCTTGTCATCGGCGGCCGGGCAAGCGATACGCCACAGGCGCTGTTGCGCGCGGACCAGCTCGGCGCCGTGCTGGCCAGCGCGCAAGGATGACGATGCCTCAATACGACTACATCAAGGATGGCGACGCGATCTATGCGAAGTCGTTTGCCATCATTCGCGCCGAGGCCGATCTAGCCCGGTTTTCGCCCGGCGAGGCGGAACTTGCGGTTCGGATGATCCATGCTGCGGGCTCGGTCGAGGCGGCGGAGCATTTCGAATTTGGTCCCGGTTTTGTCGATGCCGCAAAGGCGGCGATGGCGGGTGGCGCACCGATTTTTTGCGATGCGGAAATGGTGGCGCGCGGCATAACCGCGACGCGCCTGCCGGCCGAGAATGAGGTGATCTGCACCCTGCGCGATGCGCAGACGCCGGTCATCGCTGCGGAGATCGGCAATACGCGCTCGGCGGCGGCGTTGCGCCTGTGGCTGCCAAGGCTGGCGGGGTCGGTTGTCGCGATTGGCAATGCGCCGACGGCGTTGTTTTTTCTGCTGGAGCTGCTGCGCGATGGGGCGCCGAAGCCTGCGGCGATCCTTGGCATGCCGGTGGGCTTTGTCGGCGCGGCGGAGTCCAAGGCGGCGTTGGCGGAGCATTCTTATGATGTGCCCTATGCGATAGTGCGCGGCCGGCTGGGTGGATCTGCCATGACGGCCGCGGCGCTGAATGCGTTGGCGAGGTCGGGCATATGACGGGCAAGCTCATCGGGGTTGGGACAGGGCCCGGCGATCCGGAACTGCTGACCCTCAAGGCGGTGCGGGCCATCGAACGTGCCGATGTTATCGCATATTTCGCCAAGCAGGGAAATTCCAGCAATGCCCGTGGCATCGTTGCCAGCCTGATCACGACGCAGATCGAGGAGCAGCTCGGCTATCCGGTGACGACGGAAATCGACCGGCGGCATGACGACTATAAATCGGCCACCAGCGCCTTTTATACAGAAGCCGCTGAACGCGTTGCCGCCCATCTCGACGCCGGGCGAACCGTCGCGGTTCTTAGCGAGGGCGATCCGCTGTTTTATGGGAGCTATATGCATATCCATGTGCGGCTGTCGCAGCGCTATCCGACTGAGGTGGTGCCCGGTATTACTGCGATGTCGGGCTGCTGGTCGCAGGCCGGACTGCCGCTGGTGCAGGGCGACGATATTTTAAGCGTGCTGCCGGGGACGCTGGACGAGATCGAGCTGCGCGACCGGCTGAATGGCAGTGATGGTGCGGTGATCATGAAGGTAGGCCGCAACCTTCCCAAAATCCGCCGCGCCATCGAGGCTGCCGGAAAGCTTGATAGCGCCGTCTATGTCGAGCGCGGCACCATGGCCAATGGCCACTCGATGCGGCTTGCCGACAAGACCGATGATGTGGCGCCGTATTTCGCCATCGTGCTGGTGCCTGGCTGGAGCACGCGGCCATGAGTGGCAGGCTGTTTGTCGTCGGCACGGGTCCGGGCAATCCAGAGCAGACGACGCCGGAAGCGCTGGCTGCCATCGAGGCGAGCCATGTGTTCTTTGGCTATGGGCCTTATCTCGACCGCCTCACCCTGCGTCCAGACCAACGCCGCGTCGCGTCGGATAATCGCGAAGAGCTGGCGCGCGCCAAGGATGCCCTGCATACCGCCGCGTCGGGTGAAAAAGTCTGCGTCGTATCGGGCGGCGATCCGGGCGTCTTCGCCATGGCAGCCGCCGTTCTCGAAGCGCTGGAGGCTGGCCCGCCAGCGTGGCGCCAGGTCGACTTGACCATCGTGCCGGGCATTACCGCCATGCTGGCCGTCGCTGCCCGCGTCGGCGCGCCGCTGGGGCATGATTTCTGCGCCATATCGCTATCCGACAATCTCAAGCCATGGACCGTCATCGAGTCCCGGCTACGTGCCGTCGCCGGTGCCGGGCTGGTGATTGCGCTGTACAATCCCATTTCAAAGGCACGTCCGCATCAGCTCGGCGCGGCCTTTGCCATCCTGCGAGAAGTGCTGCCGTGGTCAACGCCGGTAATCTTCGGCCGCGCCACTGGTCGATCCGATGAGGCGATCAGCACCATGACCTTGGCCGAGGCCGATCCGACCCGCGCCGACATGGCCACCTGCGTCATCATCGGCTCGCCTGAAACGCGCATCGTGGAGCGGGACGGCCTGCCGCCACTGGTCTATTCGCCCCGTTCGATCGGCCGCACGCCATGAGCTGGCTCTCGATCGTCGGCATCGGCGAAGACGGTGTGGATGGGCTCGGCGAGGCGGCGAAGCGCGCCGTGGTCAACGCCGACTATGTATTTGGTGGCGCGCGCCATCTGGAGCTGGCTTCGGCCCTGTCGCTGGGTGAAAGCCGGCCCTGGCTGACGCCGTTTTCACAGTCGATCGAAGCTATCCTGGCGCTGCGCGGAAAGGCAGTCTGCGTGCTGGCCTCAGGCGATCCGATGCATTTCGGCGTCGGCGCGACGCTGTCGCGACAGATCAAGACCGACGAGATCACGGTTTATCCGCACCCCTCCTCGTTCAGTCTGGCCGCCGCGCTTTTGGGCTGGCCGCTGCAGGAAGCGGTGACGCTGTCTCTGCACGGCCGGCCCATCGAGCTTTTGCGGCCACATCTGCATGCGGGTGTGCGCATCATCGCGCTAACCTCTGACGAGCATGGCCCAGCGGCGATCGCCAAACTGCTGGCAGAGACCGGCTTTGGCCTCTCCATCGTCACGGTGCTGGAGGCGCTCGGCGGGCCGGAAGAGACCATGCGCAGCCATGTCGCCATGAGCTTTGCGCTCACCGGCATCAACCCGCTCAACGTCGTCGCCATCAGTGTCGTCGCCCTGCCCAATGCGCGGATTTTGCCGCTGACACCGGGGCTGGACGATAGCCTGTTCGAGCACGATGGCCAGATCACCAAGCGTGAAATCCGGGCGCTGAGCCTGTCGGCGCTGGCGCCGCGCCGGGGCGAAACGCTGTGGGATATCGGCTCGGGCTCGGGCTCCATCGCTATCGAATGGATGCTGGCCGATCCAAGCCTGCGCGCCATTGCCATCGAGGCCAATCCTGAACGCGCGACCCGCATCGTCAATAATATGCTGGCCTGTGGCGTGCCCGACCTGCGCCTCATCATCGACAAGGCTCCGACAGCGCTCTACGCACTGGAGCCGCCCAACGCCATCTTCATCGGCGGCGGTGGCACCGACGATGGGGTGCTCGAAACCGCAATCAACACCCTGCGTCCGGGCGGTAGGATCGTGGTCAATGCAGTGACATTGGAACTAGAGGCGCTACTGATTTCGGTACACTCAAAGGTTGGCGGCAGTCTGACGCGCATCGCGATATCGCGCGCCGATGCGGTCGGCAGCATGACCGGCTGGCGCCCTGCCATGCCGATCACGCAATGGGCCTGGACCAAGCCATGACCGTTCATTTCATCGGCGCTGGGCCGGGCGCGGCGGACCTGATTACGGTACGAGGGATGCGGTTGCTGCAGGCTTGTCCGGTGTGTCTTTATGCCGGGTCGATCGTGCCGGTGGAGATGCTGGACTGGTGTGAGACTGGGACGCGGCTGGTCGATACGGCGCCGATGTCGCTGGACGAGATCGAGGCTGAATACGTGCTCGCGCATGAGGTCGGCGAGGATGTGGCGCGGCTGCATTCGGGTGATCTGTCGGTGTGGAGCGCGGTCGCGGAGCAGATGCGGCGGCTGGATCGACTGGGCATCCCCTACACACTGACGCCCGGTGTGCCGGCTTTTGCCGCCGCGGCCGCCGCGCTGGGGCGCGAGCTGACCATTCCTGCGACTGCGCAGAGCCTGGTGCTGACACGGGTTTCCGGACGCGCCTCGCCGATGCCGGAGCGGGAGACGCTGGCTGCTTTTGGGGCGACCGGGGCGACGTTGGCGATCCATTTGGCCATTCATGCGCTGGATCGGGTGGTGGGGGAACTGAAGCATGTCTATGGGGCTGATTGTCCGGTCGCCGTGGTGTTTCATGCGTCGTGGCCGGATGAAAAGATCATCCGCGGTACGTTGGCGGATATCGAGGCGCGGTTTGCGTCCGATCCGGTTGAGCGTACTGCGATCATCTTCGTCGGGCGCGGGCTGGGGTCAGAGGATTTCCGGGAGAGTTCATTGTATGACCCGGACTATCAGCGGCGGTTTCGGGACCGGGTTTAGGCGCAGGATTTTCAATCGACACCCTACCACTTGCGGGGAGGGTCTGGGAGGGGGGCGTTGGCCCTGATATTGGGGCTCTCGCGCCCCCACCCAGCTTCCCCCGTCGAGGGGGAGGGGTCGTGCGGCGTTTGAGGAGGCCGTAGTGTCTCCCTCAGCATGGGGAGATTAGTGGGGTATCCAAAAACCTCATGCCGCCTGCCATTCGGGCGTGTCCCTCATGGTCTTGGCTCCTAAAATCACGCCACTGGCGTGATTTTGCCTTCGGCCGGCGCCAAGTATCCAAACTGCGCTTTGTGCAGCACTGCATACGCCCCGTCCTTGGCCAGCAGGTCATCGTGGCTGCCCTCCTCCACAATCCCCGTTTCGTCGATGACGACGATGCGGTCGGCGTGCTGGATGGTGGCGAGACGATGGGCGATGACCAGCGTGGTGCGGCCTTGCGACAGTTCGGCCAGCGAGCGCTGGATGGCGACTTCGGTGGCGGTATCGAGAGCAGAGGTGGCTTCGTCGAGGATCAGGATCGGCGGGTTCTTGAGGAAGATGCGGGCGATGGCGACACGCTGCTTCTGGCCGCCCGAGAGCTTGACGCCGCGTTCGCCGACCAAGGTGTCGAGCCCTTCCGGCAGGCGTTTGATGACGCTGTCGAAGCGGGCGCGCCTGGCCGCATCCCAGATCGCCTCGTCGTTGGCGCCGAGCTGGCCGTAGGCGATGTTCTCGCGAATGGTGCCGCCGAACAGGAACACGTCCTGCTGCACGATGCCGATCTGGCTGCGCAGCGAGTTCTGCGTCATGTCGCGAATGTCGATACCGTCCACGGTGATCGTACCGCCATCAAGTTCATAAAACCGCGGCAACAGCGAGCACAGCGTGGTCTTGCCGGCGCCGGAGGGCCCCACGATGGCAACGGTCTCGCCCGCCTTGACCACAAGGTTGAGGCCATCGAGCACCTTGCGGCCCGCCTCATAGGAAAAAGCCGCGTCCTTGAACACGATATCGCCCTTGAGGTGATCCACCACCACTGCATCCTTGCGGTCGGCAATGTCGGGCTCGGTGTCGATGAGCGTGGTGAAGCGGCGGAAGCCGGCAATGCCCTTGGGATAGCTTTCGAGCACGCTGGTGATCTTGTCGACCGGGCGCATGAAAACGTTGACCAGCAGCAGGAAGCTGACGAAGCCGCCATTGCTTAACTCGCCCTGAACCACCAGCCAGGAGCCGACCAGCATGACGATAAGCTGCACCAGTCGCGTGCTGAGATAGGTGATGGTGATGCTGGCTGTCATGTAGCCATAGGCCTGCAGCTTGGTGCTGCGATAGGCATCGTTATTGCGGGCGAAAAGCTTGGCTTCATGCGGCTCATTGGCAAAGGCCTTGACGACGCGAATGCCGCCGATGGCGTCTTCGATGCGGGTATTGAAGTCGCCGACCTGGCGGAACAGCTTGCGCCAGTTTTCCGTCATCCGGGCGCCATAGCGGCTGACCAGTCCGGTCATTACCGGCACGATCAGCGTGGTCAGCAGCGCCAGCTTCCAGTTGACCGTGAACATCAGGATGAAGGCGCCGATGAAGGTCATCACCGCGATGAAAACGTCCTCGGGGCCGTGGTGTGCCACTTCGCCGACATCTTCGAGATCCTTGGTGACATGGGTAATCAGGTGCCCGGTCTTGTTGTTGTCGAAGAAGCGGAAGCTGAGCTTTTGCAGGTGATCGAAGACCTGCCGGCGCATGTCGGTTTCGATGCCGATGCCCAGCATGTGGCCGAAGTAATTGACCACGCCGGTCAATGCCGCAGTGATGACATAGATGCCCAGCAAGGCAGCACCGGCAATCAGGATGAGGCCAAATTCGGAGCGCGGCAGCAGTTGATCGATGAAATAGGCGACAGCCAGGGGAAAGGCCAGTTCGAGCAGGCCGGCTACAACCGCACAGCCGAAATCGAGCAGGAACAGGCCCTTATAGGGCAGATAATAGGAAAAGAACCGCTTGAGCATTAAGGCACTGACTTTGGCTTGGGACGCTCCCGGCCGTAGCCGGGAGGCGGAGGATTATCAATAGGTGGTTCGTCCGCCCGAGAGGTCGAATACGCTGGCGGTGGTGAAACTGTTGTCGCGGCTGACCAGCCAGGCGACCATGGCCGCGGCCTCATCGACTTCGAGAAAGCGCCCGCGGGGGATGCGCACCAGCATGTAATCGATGAATTCCTTGGTCAAGGTATCAAGAATGCGCGTCTTGGCGGTTGCGGGAGTGATGGCATTGACCGCGATGTCGTATTTGGCGAGCTCCTTGCCGAGCGACTTGGTCAGGCCGATGACACCAGCCTTGGCGGCAGAATAGGCTGAGAGGTTCGGATTGCCCTCCTTGCCTGCGACCGAGGAAATATTGACGATACGACCGTAATTGCGGGCCTTCATCGAGGCGATGACCACCTTGTTGACGTAGAAAGTGCCGTTGAGATTGATCTCGACGACGCGCCGCCATTCGTCGGGATCATAATCCTCGAGCGTGGCGTTCTGCCCCGCCACACCGGCCGAATTGACCAGAATCGAGACCGGGCCGATCTCGGCCTCGACCTCGGCATGGACCCGGCCCAGGCCGGCCAGGTCAGTAATATCGACCAGCTTGCTGGTTGCGTCCGGACCGAGACTGTTTACGGCCAGCGCCAGCGCCGCGGCATTCATGTCCCACAGGCTGACCCTGGCGCCCGAGGCGATCAGCCGCTGAGCGATGGCAAAGCCAATGCCCTGCGCGCCCCCGGTCACCACGGCGACCTGATCCTTGAGGTTGATAGCATTCATAAAACTGTTCCCCGCTCCCTGCAGCAAGGGTAGCCTCGAGGAGGGGGCGTGTCCAATGGAGCGTTTATGCAAGTTCCTGTGCTGGGCCCCGAAGAGTTGCGATCGACCTCACACCACCGATACCCCCGTCAATCGCCTGCAGCCGTGCCAATTCGTCAGCGAACGGCTGGTAGATGGCTCGCCTGCCGCCCCACCGCCGAGCTCAAGCAATCCGTTCTGGCATGGGCGATTACTGTCCCAACCGAAATGGTTGAGTACGGGGTAAAGGCATAGGCCCTCCATTGGCACGCCCTTGGCGCGGGCCAGCTCTACCTCTGCTGCAACATAGCGCAGCCATGCCGGGCGGGCGTCGAATTCGATACCCGTCTCCGCCAGCAACACGGGTCGCCCATAGCGGCCGTGGATTTCCATCAGTAGCCGATGCAGGGGACGATATTGGCGGTGATGGCGATCAAGGGTGGGGCCACCGTTGGTTCCGTCAGGTGGTGGGAGAGCCCCGCTCAATATTTCCGCGGCGGTTGTCGAAAATCGGCGGCGCCATTCGTTGCCTCAATACGAAAGACAACTCGACGGGCACTCAGTCTGGAATTAGCCCGCTCTTAAAGTGAATCGACATTTTGGGAAGGAAGCAGCCGTGAAATTCATGTGCCTGGTAATCGTGGACCAAACCTTGGCCGACAAAATGCAGCCGGAAGACTGGGCTGTGATGGGCGAGCAGTCGCAGGCCTATGACAATTCGCTCATCGAGCGCGGCGCGTATGTGCACGCCGAAGCTCTGCAAGGCGCAGAGACAGCGCGCACCGTCCGCGTGCGTGATGGTGATGCAATGATAACCGACGGCCCGTTTGCCGAGAGCAAAGAGATAATCGGCGGATTCATCCTTGTCGATGTAGTCGATATCGACGCAGCCATGGAGATTGCCAAGAATATTCCCATGGCCCGATTGGGTGCGATTGAAGTCCGCCCGGTGATGACCTTCTGACAAAGCCTCGGCGACCGGGTGGGCTCATTCCGTCTCCGGTCGGCTCACCTACCGCCCTTGATCACTCCTCACCATCGCCACGCTGTGGACGAATTTGGCTCACATAGGGATCGTTACAAACGCATGGATCGTTTTGACGATTTGCTGACGATCCATGCTCAAGAGTAACGCTGGCCGCGCAGACTGCACCCTGGTTTGGGAGCCACTGCTAGGGCGCCGCCACCGAGAGAGTATGCTTTGGTTCAATACAGATACACGTTGCTTGAGCATGTCGGCGATCCCCACCAATGGCGCTACACCTGGCAGATCAAGGACGACGTCAGCCTTGACAGCACCTGCAGTTTTTGCGGGCGCAATGCCTTGCGCGTCACCTATGAAGTCACTCGTGGGACGGAGGTGGCGTGGGTTTGCGAGCATTGCGTTGCCCGGTACAATATCAGTGCCGATATCGACGGCGAGCCATTGGGGCCAAAGGAGGCGCGGGCCTATGCTCATGGCCTTACGGCCCGGCTCAAGCAGCAGACGTGCAAGGACATCATCCGCCGCATCCAGGATCAGCTTGTGGACGCGGATCTGGAGCCGGTCGCGGTTTATTTCGACCGCAACCTGCAGCTATCTCCGCATTGGGCCGCAAAGCTCTTTATGACCCTGGTGCAGATCGGCGAAGAGACCAAGGCACAGGTGTTCGAGGTCCAGACCCGCAGCAAAATCCATCAACGGGAGTTCGGCGATCTCGATGATCGAGAGCGCGGGCTGGTCTGGATCGCGCTGTCGCCGCAGCAGCGCCGTCGCCTCGCGTCACTTGGGTTTGCGCCCTTGGGAGCGCTTGTCCGCCGCAGCCTTTCGGTCCGGGTACCCCGGATCTAGTTCGAGTTGTCCGCCTCGTGCATGTCAGCTCTTACCGGAGTGGCAAGTCTCTATTCCATACGAAATACTTATAATTTCCAATGACTTATAGATAGTGTCCGCCTAACTTGGCGGAACCCTGCCATTTGGCCGCCCCATTGCGGGCGTGATCGATATCAACAATCCTCGCACTGACGATCAGTAGCGAGGATGGGTGTTTGACAGCGACTACCCCACGAGGAAATCGACCGACATTGCGTCTTGCACTCGGCCTTGCCATTGGCATGGTTTGGATGGGCGGGGCGCAGGCCGCGTCGCCTTACAAGCTGGGTGTATCCGACACGCTCCGGATCAAGGTCGTGCAATGGAAAGCCGGCAGTTCCACCTTTGAGGAATGGACGGCGCTGAGCGGAGAATATGTCGTCGGGGCCGACGGCACGGTCAATTTCCCCATGCTCAACCCTATCGAAGGCGCCGGCAAGACCAGCAGCGATCTGGCGGCTGTGCTGGGCGCGACCTTGCAGCAGACCCTGGGCCTCAGCACTGCCCCCACGGTAACCGTGGAAATATCCACCTATGGTCCGATCTATGTGACGGGTGATGTTGGAACTCCGGGCGAATATCCATTCGCGCCTAACCTCACCGTGGTCAAAGCCATCGCGCTGGCCGGCGGCGAGCGCCGAAGCACCGAAGCAGTCGCCCGGCCGGAGCGGGAAATGCTCACCACATCGGGCGCGCTGACCGTTCTGCTGGAGGAACACCGCCGTTTGCTGGTCCGCCGGGCCCGTCTCGACGCGGAACTTTCAGGACTAGAGCAGATCGCCGTGCCGCCCGAACTGGACGGCGCGCCGGATGTGGGCGCCTTGGTCGGGTCCGAAACCGCCATCCTGTCAGCGCAGAGACGACAGGCTGAGGCGCAGTCGACCTCGCTGACCGATCAGGTGTCTCTGCTCAACCGGCAAATCGAGGCTTTTGGCCAAAAGCAGACTGGCACCGAAGCGCAGCTGGCCAGCGCACGCGACCAGCTCGAAAAGATCACAGCACTGTCCGACGACGGTCTTGCACTGGCGTCCCGCGTCACATCGCTACAGACCAGTGTCTCCGACCTGGAATCCCGGCTGCTCGATACCCAGACCACCACCATGCAGGCCCAGCAGGATATCGCTGAGGCCGAGCGCGAACAGTCCCGGCTGACCGACCAACGGCTTTCCGACATGTCGCTGGAGCGCCAGACCGTCGATGGCCAGATTGCGGCCCTCCAACTCAAGATCGCTACCCAACAAGGTTTGGTGCAAGAGGCGGCGCTTTACACCGGAGTTTCTGTGGCAGGCCAAACAGCTCCCACCATCGCCTACAGCATCGTCCGCAATGGCGAAGAGGTCGCTGCGGACCTCAACACATCAATTGAAGCGGGCGACGTTGTGGTCGCGCGAGTGGAGCTGACACCATGAACGCACGACGCCTGTTATTCACATTGGGCGCGCTGGCATTGACCCAGTCGGGCCCGGCTTTTGCGCAAGGTACCGCCTTCCGCGACGACTTTGACACGCTCGATGCCGGGCGCTGGTATGTCTCCGATGGCTGGAGCAATGGCGCGCACCAGAACTGCACATGGTCCACCGACCAGACCAAGGCTGTCGGTGGCCAGCTCAAGGTCGGCTTCGCCCCTGTTCCAAAGGGCGATCGGCAGTATCGTTGTGGCGAAATCCAGACCCGAACAGCCTATGGCTATGGCACCTATGAAACGCGCATGAAGACGCCGTCCGGATCGGGGCTCAATGCAGCGTTCTTCACCTATATCGGACCTCAGCAAAGCAAGCCGCATGACGAGATCGACTTCGAAGTGCTGCTGCGCAACACCGCCCAGGTCGACACCACCACATTCGTCAAAGGCAAGAGTGGCGACGGCACAACCGGCGGCGGCCAGTCGCATACCTTGCCCGGTCCATCGGACGCTGATTTCATCACCTATGCCTTCACTTGGGAGCCGGGAAGCATACGCTTCTACATCGATGGCGCACTGGTCCGCACCATGGACGATCCAAAAACCATCCCCACCAATCCGCAGCGTATTTTCTTCAGCCTGTGGGGCTCCGACACGCTGACCGACTGGATGGGCAGCTTTACTCCCGTTACAGCCCCTATCGCACTTGAAGTGGACTGGGTGGCCTTCACCCCGCTCGGGGAAAGCTGCGCTTTCGACGGTTCCATCCTGTGCCAGAACTGAGGACGACAACATGAAACTGGTGTTCTTTCGCGGCAAAGTGCCCAATTTCGGCGACGAGTTGAACCTGCATGTCTGGCCAGCTTTGCTACCCAAGGGGTTTCTCGACGAAGACGAGTCCGAGTTGTTCGTCGGCATTGGCTCGATCATCGGCGACCACCTGCCCGCCAAATCGCGCAAGTTCGTCATGGGCTCGGGCTATGCCGGCTATATGGGCCTGCCCGACGTGCATGACGGCACTTGGGATATCCGCTTCGTGCGCGGCCCCAATACCGCCAAGACGCTGAACATCGACCCGGGGCTATCGATCTGCGACAGCGCCGTGCTGCTGCGGGCCATGGACCTGCCGGCTCCCGACAAGAGCGTAGGCGTCGCCTTCATGCCGCATTATGAAAGCCTGGAGCGCGGCAATTGGGTGGAAGCCTGTCGCCAGGCAGGGATTACGCTGATCGACGCCACCGAGCCGGTCGAGAAGGTGCTGAGCCAGATCCAGGGCGCACGCCTTCTGATCACCGAAGCCATGCACGGCGCCATCGTCGCCGATGCCCTGCGCACGCCCTGGATCGGCGCAAAGCCGATCTATGGCGGGCATCACAAGAAGTGGCTGGACTGGGCGGGTGCGCTCGATCTCGACGTGCGGCTCAACGATCTCAAGCCGAGCAGCGTTCTGGAATATTACATTTCCAAGACCGGCCGTGGTGGCGCCATGGGCAAAATTGGTCGCCTCAGTGGGTCGCCGGTTGCGGCTCTGCCCAACAAGATATTGACCAACGTCGCGGCCACCCATCTCGATCAAATGGCACGTCTCGAACCGCAGCTCAGCAGCGACTCGATGATCCTTCGGGTTACCGAGCGGGCACGAGATGCGGTGGATGGTTTTGTGCGCAGCCGGGTAGCAGCGGCCTAGCGTCTGCGGCGGACAAAACCCGTCAGGGTTTTGATCTGACCTCTTCCCAACACCACGATGATGGCGCCGTAGCTCAAAGCTGCGGCGCCTATTGTTGTGACCAAACGCAGCAGCGGGTCAGCGGTCGCCAGTTCGAGCTGCACGAACCAACCACAGAGGCCCATGGTGAGGGTGGCGAACACTGGCAAGGCAAAGGACCGAAGGTAGGTCCATACCGAAATGTCGAGCATCCTGACCACCATGTAGAGCGTCGGCAGCCAGAGGGTCAGATTGAGGATGACGAGCGAGTTGGTGAGCGCGACGACGCCCCAGCCGGCGAACAGGAAGATGTAGAGGACGGTCACGGCCTGTTTGCCGAGAATATAGTAGAACCACAGGTTGGCATGGCCCTGACTGCGAATCAGCGATGATTGCAGGATGCCGACGGCGGTGAGCAGGCCGAGCACGCAGAATGCCTGAACCACTGGCACCGCCGAAATCCACGACTCGCCAAAGGCAAACGGGATCAGGTCCGGTGCCACCAGAGCCAGCCCCGAGAAGACCGGGAAGGCTACTACCGACGACGCGAAAGTGCCTAGCAGGTAGGCCTCGCGCAGTTTCTTCGGCTCGCTCTGCATCGACGACAGCAGGGAATAGGACACCAGATTTAACGCGCCGGCGATCAGGTCGGTGAGAATCTGGAAGATGCGGCGGGCGAAGCTGTAAATGCCGAGCCAGGTCGGCCCCATCAAGGTACCGATCAACAGCTGGTCGATGTTGATCGTCGTTATGAAGTGATTGCCGTTGGAGAAAAGGCCGAAGGCCCGCAGGTCGCGCAGTGCGCCCCGGTCGAACTGGAATTGCGGGAGCCACCGCGCGCCCACCATGGCCCCGATACAGGCCGCTATGGAGCCGGCCAGCTGCGAAAACGCCAGGGCCCATAGGCCGAAGCCGGCCCACAAAAGGCCCAAACAAACCAAAGCTGTGACCACCGATGCCACAGTGGTCCGAAGCGCCAGCATCTTGAACGACATCGTCCGCACGATCAGCGCATTGGGCACGGCGGCAGCCATGTCGAAAATAACCCGCGCACCGACAAGCGGGATGAGACTGGCCAGCAATGGCTGACCGGCCGCGTTGCCGATGAACGGCCCCGACACACAGAGCGCCGCATAGATAACGAGCGCCGCGCCCAGGCAGAGCCAGAATACCGTATTGAGATGGGCCGCGGTGATCTGCTGGCGCTGGATCAAGGCCTCGCGGAAACCGGCGGGCGCCAAGGCAACGCCTACACTGGCGATGCTGACGGCGAAGGCGACGATGCCGAACTCGGTGGGCGATAGGACGCGCGAACTCGCGAGGAACACCAGAAAGCCCAGCACCCCGGGCACGAAGCTGCTGACCAGAGACCAGAGCGTACCCTTGATCGCGGCGGCAGCCCGGCCTTTGGTCAGGTGATCGCGCCCTGCCGTGGTGTCTGTTGCAACGCTCATGCGGGGTGAATCGGCCTGCGCTCACGCGACGCAACGAAGCGGTCGAAATCTGGCGTGAGACGTCCGAGCGTGCGGATCATCAGGCCGCGGGCGCGATGCCGCAGCGCATCGAGCGGGGACATATGTTCGCCCAGTCCCTGATGGATGAGGGCCTTGGCAACATGTGTCGCTCGCACCCCGGCAGGAGCGGCAAAGCGTGGATTGGTCAGGAATTGCGCCTGGCGCTGCGGGCTGGTCTCGGTCCACACCTTCTGACGCAATGCCTGAACGGCGCGTTTCAGGTCCAGTTCACGCCGCAAATACCCGGCATTGAGCTCGGCATTGCGCGTGGTCTGCTCGGCGTTCTCCGCCCACACCGCAAGCGGCGTCATGGCCACATAGACCGGCTCGGCAATCGAATAGGTGCGCAAGTACTCCTGCAAAGTTGCCGTGCAGGGATACTGGATTTCCAGCAACGAGCGCGCTCGCACCGACCAGAACAGCCCGCCGTTCGAGACGCCGATCCCCGCCAGTAATGCGAGCCTGAACTCCCCGGACTCATAGTGACCTTCCGTGAACAGATCGTCGAGCACGCCGGTGGTGCCGACTTTGGCTGAGTCGGTACCGCTGGCGTATTCCACCACCTGATTGCGCAGCACGATCTCGACCTGCTCGCGGCGAGCCAGCGCGATGTTTTTGGCGCAGAATTCGGGAGTTATGTAATTGTCGTCCTCGACCACGCAGAAGAATTCCGCCTCACGAGGGTTTTCGGCCGTGAAGCAGTGGTCGATATTGCGGGAGGCAAACAGCTGCGGCTTGTTGGCCGTGTAGTGGATGCGTGGATCGGCCAGTTCGGCCACGACATAGCGGCCAGCCTCGGAGGGGTCATCGTCGTAGACATCGCAGACCCAGTCCTCCGATGTCTGGTCGATCATCGAATGCAGCGCGCGGCGCAGGGCCAGCGGCCGCTTATAGGTGGGCGTGCGGAAGTGAACGCGGTCGGTCTGGTATCGCGACATGGCTCAAAGCTCCTCTAGAAAGACGTGGCCGGTGGGCGGCATCGGCCGGTTTACGCAGGGCGACAAGCCCGGCAAGCGCATAGATCAGCGTGGCAACGCCCATGATCGTGCGAATGGAGAATTCAAAGAACACCTCCACCTCGATGAAGCTGCGCAAGATCATCAAAGTCTGTAGAGCCAGCAGCAGGGCATTGGGCGCGGTGGGGCGCGCCAGGGTGTAAATACCCATCAGCAGCGCGCCGCCATACATGATGGCGATTTGCAGCCCGAGCCCGACCAGCCCGATTTCGACGGCGTTGGAAATGTAGGTGTTATGAAAGTTGAAGCCGGCGCCGGAGGGGACGTCGAACATGGCCCACAGTTCCTCGGCGGGCGCGAAGCCGATCACCCAGAACGAGCGATAGCCCAGCCCCTGCAGCGGCCTTTCGGCGATGTAGCTCAGCCCCGTCGCCCATAGCTCGGTGCGGCCGGTCAGCGTCGCGTCCTTGCCCGATCCTTCAAGGATATCGGTGAGCAGCGTATCGCCCATGGTGGTGATCAGCAGCGCCAGCGCGGCACCGATCAGCAGCAGCATCGACAACATGAACACCCGCTGCATGCCGCTGAGGCGCGCCGAAAGCACGCTCAGCAGCACGACGCCGATGCAGGGCAGTACCATCATGCTGGCGCCTGCCGATTGCGCCAGCACCAGTAGCGGCGCCGAAGACCCAGCACCTGCCAGCCCCAACAGACGGAGCGCCCAATGGGACTTTCTATCGGCCGCGACGGCTACCGAGATCAGCGCGAATACCGCGATATGGGCGGCAAAGGCGTTCTTGCTGCCGAACACGCCCAGCCAGGCGCCAAAGGCCCCGGTCCGTCCGAACAGGATGCTGGCGATAACGCCGATGCCATAGACCAAGAACATCAGCCGCATCAGTGACGCCGTCGATAGCCGTCCGGTCATCACCACCGCAAAGATGAAGGTGAAGGTCAGCTGCAAGCCATAGCGCAGCGAATTGCTGGGATATTGCGACCACAGCGCGGTCAGCAGGCAATAGGCCGGCAACAGCAGCACGAACCACCAGCGGCGAACGCTATCCATGCTGGCTGACACATTGCTGACGATCAGCAGCCCGCCGCAGCCCATAAAGGTCAGCGCCGCCAGCGAGCCAAACATGGCATTGAGCACCAAGGCAGCAAAGGCGCCAAAGGTCAGCAGATAGGCCTGGTTGATGGTGAGTTGATAGGGCGATGCGCTCATGACGCTCGCCGCAGAAGTTCGGGCCGCACCAGGATTGCCTCGGGGATGAAGCCGGCCGCATAGCGCCCAGCGTCGTCCACCGCGATGCAGCGCCCGTTGGCGTGGGCGGCAAGGTCACGCCAGACCAGACGCGAGCCCGGAGCGGACCAATCCACCAGATGCGCCGGTACATAATCGGGCACAACGTGTTCCACATCAGGAGTGCCCTGCCCGCCCAGCGTGATCGTCTCAGGTCGCTTTAAGGCGACTTGTTGCTCACCTCGGCGCGTGCGGCCTTCTGCAAAGGATGTCCACAGGCGCCCGAGATGCGATGGATCGCGAGCCAATATGCTCAAGGCCTCTGCCGGTTGGCGCGCCTTGATGCTGACGACGAGCTTCTCGTAAGCCAGCCCGGTTTTCAGCATGGAGCGCCGTTTGGCAAAGGCCGCGGAAAGCTCGGGGGATAGCGATGAATTCTCTGCCGCCAGCGCATCCTGGCGCTCGAGCATTGCCCTCATGTCCGGCACCGACAGCCGGTGCGAGATCGACGCCGAATGCCGCCGATAGAGGTAGAACGGCTCCGGCACGACGAGCATGTTCGCTTCTGCCATGAGCAGGCGCAGCACGAAATCGTAGTCCTCGCCGATGCGCAGGCTCTGGTCATAGCGCAACTGCTTGAGCCGGTCGGCCCGGATCATCGGCTTCAGGTAGCCAAGCGCCGGCGAGCCATCCATGCCCGCCAAAACCCAATCCTTTGGCGATACTGTGAAGCTGGCATTCGCCGCCTCGCCCAGCATCAACGACGGCGGGCTGCCGTCCTCGTGGAACAGCAGCAGGTCATCAGCGACGATGTCGGCGCCATGCGCCGCGGCAGCGGCCAGCAGCCGTTCGAAGCGTTCGGGATGGATGATGTCGTCGGAATCGACTACCGCCACCCACTCGCCGCGCGCAATATCCAGCGCCTGATTGCGGCAATGGGCCGGGCCGCGATTGGCTGCGCCGGCAACCAGCCGAATACGGGGATCGGCGGCCATCATCTCCCGAACCAGTGCCACGCTGTTGTCCCTGGAAGCGTCGTCGCTGACGATGACGTCGAGATCGGCCATGCTTTGGGCAAGCACCGAGCGCAGCGCCGGGACGATCTTCGCGCCGGCCTCGAAATTGGCCATCACGACGGAGATGCGCGGCCGGTCGTGGGGCCCCCGATCAACTGATTTCATGGTATTTGCCTGTTCTGGCTGCGCCCTCAGGCGACGCCTTCACCCGGCTCGGCCTTGGACGAAAAGCTGCTGCCGACCTGAGCTAGCACTTCCTCCAGCCGCAGGATCTGGCTATCGAGCTGCGCCACGCGCTGACGGGCACGCGCTGCGCTATTTTCGGCCGAGCCGATAGCGGCCTCGTCGATGCGATCGCGCTTTCCGTATTCGGCCGAGTTGTCCAGCATCGTCGCCGCCTGGGCATAATAGAGGTTCATGCGCTGGCCGAGGCCATCGCGCTCGCGACGGGCGTCATTCAGGGCCATGGAGATGGCGTTGCTGATGGTGCCGAGGCGAGCCTCGTCGGTCTCTGCGTCGCGGCCGGGATTGCGGGCGCGAAAGGCACGAGGACGTAGTGAAAGCAAAACCATTTCGTCTCCTTTAGCGGCTGCCGGTACGCATGACGACGACTTTGACCGTCTTGACCAGGATCACGATGTCGCCAATGAAAGACCATTGGCGGACATAGAGTGTATCGAGCTGGACGCGCTGGTCGTAATCGACGTCGCTACGGCCGCTAACCTGCCAAAGGCCTGTAATGCCTGGGCGAACGGCCGCATAATGTTCGATCTGCTCGGCATAGCGGACCACTTCGTCCTGCACGATGGGACGTGGCCCGACGAGGCTCATCTCACCGCGGATGACATTGATCAGCTGTGGCAATTCATCGAGGCTGGTCACCCGCAGGAAGCGGCCGAGTGGCGTGACGCGCGGATCGTCGTGCAGCTTCTGGGTCGCGTCCCATTCGGCGCGTGCCTGAGGGATCAATTCAAGGTGACGCCGCAACGCCTCCTGGCTGTCCACCACCATCGAGCGGAACTTGAGGCAGCGGAAGCGCTTGCCGTTCTGCCCGATACGCTCATGGGAGAACAAAATCGGACCGCGATCGGTGGAAAACATCAACACGGCGATGAAGAACATGGCCGGAAAGGCAAACAGCAACATGGCCGAGGCGACCACGATGTCAAAAGTTCGTTTGGAGCCAAGCCCCCGTCTTGCACTGAATTTGGAATGGCCGCCCGATGGACCGACTTCAGCATTGGTGATCGACATGAGGTACTCTCGCGAAGTTTGAAGCCTGGGAACGAGTAGCGCTGCCCGTCCTTCTGGACGTGGGACATAGGTCGCGTAAGCGCATGCGCTGACGCGGGTCCGAACCCGTCGAAACATCGAATTACCCTGTTGATGGGTGCGCCGCGTCTTGACCGCAACGGGTCCGTGGCTGGACTTTGCGTTGCTGTCGACCTTCAGGCAAACATGATCGGAAAGTCGAGGCAACGCCGGGTGAGCATAGCTGCAATGCGCAGCTTAATCACAAATTCACCCCAATTGAATTTGGAAAACTCAAGCAAATCAAACTGTAAAGTCGAGAGCTACGATTGAACCGGCACGCGAGAGATTATCGTTTAAACTGTTCTTGGCAGCTTGGGGCTTGCAAGTAATGCAAGGCTATTTGCGAACAGAGCCGAGGTTCACCAATTGAACAGGAATGTAAAACCGTTCCAGAGCAGATAAATGCCGACCCAGGCCAAAGCCATCACACCGATGGCGACCAAACCCCAGGGCCAGGATAGCGTTGCGCGTTCGTGTGCTGACGGCGACTTCGTCAACTGCAATTTCTGCGCCTGACCATCATCGGGCAGCTTTGGCTCCACGAAAACCTCCCAGGAAGCCAAAGCCAGCGTTCGGCTTGAGGTCCAGTAGCGGTCACACGCCTGCCCTTCGCGGGCATATGCTGCGCCTGTAACTCAATACCATCGCCGGGTAAATACAACCCTCACGGCCGCAGGCAAATAGACACTTCGATCACGTCTGCGTTGGACCGGCTCCTGTGCCGAGGCAAACTGGGCGCGAGTAAGCAGTTATACTTGGGGCCAGGCTGGTTGATCAAAATCTACTTCGATGTGCTGCGATATATTGTGAGAGTATATTTTGTGACAAAATGGAAATGCGGCCGCAACCGGGCGTAATTGCCTGCAACGTAGGCAAGCAAGGTCAACAGCATATCTGCAATCGAGCCATGCAACGCCAACCGGAATTTCAGGTGGCTCGACTGATCCTGCTATGGTCCAATCCACTCACCGACCTATAATAAGGAGAGTGAATTGCAAAAACGTGTGAAGACTGCTGTTTTTCCTGTCGCAGGACTAGGAACCCGCTTCTTGCCCGCAACCAAGGCCATGCCCAAGGAAATGCTCACGGTGGTCGATCGGCCACTCATTCAATACGCGGTCGATGAGGCCCGCGAGGCTGGAATCACCCACTTCGTTTTCGTGACCGGGCGCAACAAGGGTGTCATCGAGGATCACTTCGATCGGCAGTTCGAGTTGGAGGCAACCCTTGAGGCGCGGGGCAAGCTCAATGCCCTGCGAGACCTGCAACGCGATCTGCCCTCAGCCGGTCGCACCAGCTTTACTCGCCAGCAGGAACCGCTGGGGCTCGGCCACGCCGTTTGGTGTGCCCGCGATATCGTCGGCGACGAGCCGTTCGCCCTGCTGCTGCCGGACATGCTGTTCAAGTCGCCTCGCGGCGTGCTCAAGCAGATGATGGAAACCTACGAGGTCACCGGCGGCAATATCGTCGCCGTCGAGGAAGTGCCGATGGCCGAGGTTTCATCCTATGGCGTGGTTGCGCGTGGCAAGGGAGATGACCTCAGCTTCCGCATCAACGGCATGGTGGAAAAGCCGGCCGTGGCGGATGCGCCGTCCAATCTGATCATTTCAGGCCGCTATATCCTGCAGCCGGAAGTGTTCACGCTGCTGGCGGATCAGCCAAAGGGCGCCGGCGGCGAAATCCAGCTCACCGACGCCATGCAGACATTGATGACGCAGCAGCCCTTCGTCGGCGTCAAATACGAGGGCCAGTCCTTCGATTGCGGGTCCAAGATCGGCTTCCTCACCGCCAATGTCGCTTACGCCTTGGGTCGCGATGATATCGGCGATGACTTCCTCGCAGCGCTTGCCAAGCTGGGCCTCAACACCGCCCTGATGGAAGGCTTCAAGATCGCCGCGGAATAATCATGGGTAGACGGCGCCCTAGTTGGGTGCCGTCTCCATCCGCTGCTCGGCGTCATGAGCGAAACGCTCGAGGCCACCCAGATCGGTAAACCTCGGCAATGCATCGAGATCGACATTGTTGAGCACCACGCCGACGATGTAATCCCCCAGCTCGGGCTCCCGCTCCAGCAGGCTGCTCAGCAGTCGGCGCGGCGTCTTGCCCCACTCGGCCACCAGCACCGCACCATCAGTCAGCGGCAGCACCGATAGCGCATCGATCACCAGGCCAAGCGCCGGCAGGTCGAGCACGACATAATCGAACTGCCCCCGCGCCTCAGCCAACACTTTTTGCATGGCGGGGCCGGAGAGATCGCCGCCGCCTGCCTCTGGTGCCGAAGCAGCAAGTGTGACGATACCAGTCTCGCTATCGGTCACCGCCGCCTGGCGCCAATCGCCCATCTGCGACGGCATGATGCGCTTTGGCATGGCCGAACCGTTCTGTGGCGTGTTCTCATCCGCGTCGATGATCAGCACCCTGGAACCGGTCACCGCCAGCATTTCGGCAAAGGAAGCGGCAAAAATGGATTTGCCCTCCCCCGGCAACGCCGACAGCACGCCCAGCACTGTCGTGCCGCGCTCAGCTATGGGCTGCATCAGCAGGCGCGTGGCTTTCAGTGTCTCCATATACGGACCGCCCCAGCGCCGCCCGATCCGCTGGCCGGAGGCGCCGCGTACCAACGTCCGAATAGTCCGGCGTTTGTCCGCCGTCGTCGCACCGCCAGCGAGCTGCAACTTGGGGACATAGCCCAAGAACCGCAGGCCCAAATGGCGCCGCACCTGCGAACCGACGCGGAATCCCCGCTCGCGCAACTCGTTGATGGCGCTCAGCACAACCCCGATAAAGCCACCGGCAATTAGCGCCGCGGCGATGATCACCATGGTTTTGGGGCTCGACGGCTGCTCGGGCAGCAGCGCGTCAGTCACGATGCGGATCGATGGGATCGGGAAGCTCTGGCGCTGTACCGATTCCTCATAGCGCAGCAGGTAGCTGTTATAGAGCGACCGCAGCGCATCGGAGCGCTGCTGCAGCTCGTTGAGCCGCACCTGTTCCTGGCTGATCAGCCCGGCGTTTTGCCCTTCGGAATCGATATCCCGACGCAGCCCCGCTTCCTGCTGCGTGGCGATGGATAGCTGTGTCCGATATTGTTCGTCGAGGTTTTGCAGCAGGGCATAGATGCGGCTGTCCAGCGCGGTCTTTTCGGCGCTCAGCGTCAGCAGTTGCGGGTGGTCTTCGCCAAAGCTGGCACGCACCTCGGCAATCCGGCTGATCAGCGCTGCGGATTGAGTTCTTAGAATCGCGATTTCCGCCGGGTCGGCCTGCGTCCCGCTCAGCAACGACACATAGCTTGAAGCTGCCTCCGGACCAGCTGTCACCACTGTCTGCAACTGCTCCGACAAAGCGCGCAGCCGCGCCGTCTCGGCCTGTGCCTCGGCCAACTGGTTCGACAGGCTGCCAATCCGCAGCGTGGTCAAATCCCGATCCTGCCCCACCGACAAGCCGGTCTGCTTGCGATAATCCTCGATGGCGAGGCTTGCCGTGCGCTGGTTTTCGCCAAGCTCGGCCAATCGCTGCTGCAACCAATCCGAAGCGGCGCTGGTCGCTTCGAGTTCGGCATTGAGCTGGTCCTGCAGCAAGGCCTCGGCGTAGGCCTGAGCAATCCGCTGCGCCAACTCGGGCGTCGCGGCCTCATAGCCAACGCGAATGATCGAGCTGCGCCCCATTCGATCGACCTGCACATTGGCCCGCAACATGGCCACTACCTCATCGAGGCCCGCTTCGAGATCAGGCGCCCGCTCGCCCCGTCCAAAGGGGATCAACCCGCGCACTCGTTGCGAGAAGGATGGCGGCGGATTGAGGAAATCCTGGTCGGTCATCAGGTTTTCCGCCTGCGCCACCGCAGTCGCCACGCGGCTCGAGCGCAGCACTTCAATTTCGTTGAGCACCTGGGCTTCCATGTCGACGCTGCTGGTCATCGCAGCGCCGTCGCCGGCCGCCTGTTCCAGCTTGCGGTCGAGCAGCACCTGCCCCGCCGACATATAATTGCGCGGCGCCAGCGACAGGTAAAACACCGCCAGCAGCAGCGCGACCACCACGCTCAGGCCGAGCACCAGAGCCTGCCGCCGCAGCAGCGAAAACACACTTTCCAGATCGATCGTCTTCAGATCGGAAGCATGAGGTGTCGGCGTTTCGAAATGGCTGGTCTTTTCAAGCATGATGGTACTCCGCCACGATGGCCGGGAAAATTGAGGAGACGCTCAACGCGGCGCCGATTGCCCGTAATGGGATGCCTGGCGCACCCCGAGGATGCCCCCGGCCACGCCGAGATGCAGCACGGCGCGCAGCCAGTTCCGGCGTCGTAAGACCGGCGAAAAACTCGTCAGCACGGCCAGCGCGCCGCAGTAGCCGATCTTGGCACCCACAACGGCCAGGGCCTTGGCCCGCGAGCCCGCCTGCAGCATGCCATGGGTCTGCCCGAAGCGCAGGCGACGGCGCACCAGCCACTCCATGTTGGCTCGCTCCGCTGGCACCGGTTCCTCGACCAAGGCATCAGGCGCGAAAGCGATCGTGCCGCCCAAAGCCGTCAGCTGATAGAAAAATGCCGTGTCCTCGCCGCCAGACTGACCGAGGCCCAGATCGAAGCGCAGCGCCTTGTAGGGCGGGCTCCAGCGGATCAGCACGTTGCAGGTGTAGCCGGTGCGGATCACCCCGCCGACGAAAACGGGCATCGTCGAATGGAAATCGCCCGCGACCATCCAGCGCGGCGCATCCAGCCCATAGATGGCGCGAACCGGCCCCAACACCGCGGCAGCCTGGCTTGCCTCGGCCTTGACGACCAGCGCTTCAAGCCAGCCCGGAGCCACGGTCTCGTCGTCATCGACAAAGGCCACGAAATCGGCATCGGCATCGGCATGATCAAGACAGGCATTGCGGGCAATGCAGATATTGACCGCCGGCGCATGCACATAAGTCACCGGAAAAGGCAGTTGCCCGCGTATCTCATCGACCAGGGGCCGAGCCGAGGGCTGATGATCGTTATCGGCAATGATGACCCGGATCGTGTGCCCGCCAGTCGTCAATCCGGCAATGGACAGCAGCGTTTTTCCAAGGAATGCCCGGCGAAAAGTGCAAATGCAGATGTTTACGTTGACCATGGCGCTACACCGCCAGGCGGCGGAACGGGCGCTGCGCCACATGCGCCCAAAACCCGGACGACCAAGCCAGATGCATGATCATCGCTGCCACGCCCACCAACGGCGAGAGCCACATCGGCATCCCATATTCGGGGTTATATTTGCGCGCCGCATGGATGCCGAGCGCGATGCAGCCGACGCCCCACAGCGCGAGCGGGACCAGAAAGCCCCAGTGCCAAATCGACAGCACGGCCAGCAGCACCACCGGCAAAATCGCCAGCGGCGCGAGCTGACGCAGGCGCGGCACTACCCGGTGCTTGAGGATATTGCGCGCCCTGCCCCCGCCGTAGCCAAAGTACTGCCTGAACAACCCTGACGGGGTCGATCGTGGATAATAGGTCATGCCGGTACGGTCGGTAAGCCAGATCGTGCCACCCGCCTGCCGCAGCCGATAGTCCAACTCGGCATCCTCGTTGAACCGGAACGTCTGGTCATAGCCACTGACGGCGCGAAACGCATCGACCCGCATCAAGGCGTGATGGCCGTGATCGACCGGCCCATGGCCCTTACCCGTCCGATGCGCCGAGCCGCCTGTGCCGATGGCAGAGTTTTGAGCGGTAGCGACGGCGCGCTGAAACGGCGCGACACCCACCGTCGTCATCGGCACGACAACAGCCGCCACCTGACGCTCCGCCGCCTCGGCAACCAGTATGCGGCAGTAATCCTGCGGATATGCTCCGTGTGCATCGATGCGGATCAGGAAGTCGGCTTCATCGCCGAATTGCGCCACGACCAGATTGATCGCCGCACTCTGGATACGCTGAGGATTGTGGATCAAGCTCACGCGCGGCGCATCCAGTGCCAACCGCGCCACGATAGCCTTCGTGCCATCGGTGCTGCCCCCATCGGCGACAACGATCTGCGCATCCAACGCCTCGGCCTCCACCAGCAAAGCCTCCAGAAGATCTCCGATATGGCTGGCCTCATTCAGGGTTGGAACCACGATCAATGTGCGTGCGCTCATGCGGCGATCTCCAGTTCGGCCTTAGCGTGCTTGCTGCCTGAAAGTCGCTCTACCAGCTCGACGCATTCCGGCGCCTCGCACAGAAACAGCGCCCGATCCTGCGCCGCAACGTCGGCCGCCAGCTGGCGTAGGCGCTCCCGCGTCATGCCCTCGAACAGTGCGATGAGCGTGGTCTGCGAAACATCGGGGATCACCACGCCAATGCCCAGCCGCTCGATAAAGCGCGCCGTCTCGGTACCGACCAGCGCGATGGGAATTGCGCCATTGAGGCACCCCTCATACAGACGATTGGGTAGCAGCCACTCCGAGTTGAGGCCTTGCTCGAAAAAGTCGATGGCCCAGACGAAATGCACCGCCGAATAAAGCTCGGGCAAATCCTGCGGATAACGAAACGAACCCCGGAACTCGAGATGAGGCGATCGCTCAACCGCGCCGTGAAAGTCGGCAAACTCGGTGAGTGCCGGCCGGCCGGCAAGCGTTACCTCCATGCGCCCCTCAAAATGCCGAGTCAGCCCATCCAGTGCAGCCAGCGAGGCCTTACACCGCAAAGCGCCGAACCAGCCGACCCGGAGCACCGAGGGCTGATCCGCCAACGCCGGATTACTGCCGAACGCGGCAAGCCCCGGCGCAAACACCTTATTCTCCACCAGATGCACCGGCGGCGCGCCATGGATGTTGAAATAATTGCGCACAAAAGCCGGCGAGCTGGTGATCACCACCTGAACATTGCGCATGAACCGCTGCTCCAGCGCCCGCATGGCCCCGCCAATCCCGTCATGCCGCAGCATCAACCGGTGAATATCGAGGCATTCATAAACCACCGTCGGCGCCACGTCCCAAATCCGCATCAGCCGCTGTGCCACCCCGAGCATTTCAAGGTTGCGCGCCACGATGACGTCCGGCCGCCGCAGCGACTTTGCCCAGTCAGGCGCCCGCCAGGCCGCCGCGACAGCGGCTCCCAGCCGCTGCATCATTCGGCCATCATGCGTAACGCCGAGCTCCACCACCGCATCCAGCGGCAGCGTCGTCGCTGGCGCATCGCCCCGCCGAAAGCCGGCGATCGCGACCTCCGCGCCCCCCTGCCGGAACATGGCGATGCGTCGGCCCACCGCCGGATCGGAAAGGTTGTGAACGAGGTACAAAATCCTTGGCAACGAACATCTCCTGCCAGGCGGCTATTGGAATTTGCCCAAATGCAGCAGTCGCCGCTCAGGCATCATCACCGAAGCGACGAGAATGAACGCCCACTTGAGAATGCATGAATGAGGGGGTCAACGTGACTGGGGGTGACGCAGTGCTGCGCCAAACGCATGTCACGAATGGGCCCCAATTGCCTTCGAGAAAGGGAGTAGTGTCCTGCTACCGACTACCCTTGCATACAATTAACGTGATCGCGCCGTTAACGTTTGCATAACCATGTTGACCCACCGTTGTGCAAACGACGGAGGCTTGGATGCAAGTACCAACTGAACGTGAAAACGCGCGCGAAGACCGCATTGACCCAATGTGGTCTGCCGACGAGGATGAACGGCGACTAGCGATTTATCGCCGGGCCGCTGCTGGCGCGCGAAAGACGCTGACGCTTAAGCAATAATCGCACAGGCGTAGTATTGCTGCCGGCACGCTTCAGTGACCCCATGGTCTGGGGGACTTTGTGAAGCGGACTGCGATGACTTTCTGTGCCCGCGGTCTGCCTATCTTTTTTCCCAATTTCAGGCAGTCGCCGAATTAAGACGCCGTTCACCAACCGCATCGAGCTTTGCGGATGTTAAGGGCCAGCACACCTCCATCTTGTAACGTTCCTTACAACAGATGCGAGTTTACATGAGCACCCCAACAAGCGCAGCACATCGCGTATCCTTTCACATCGTCTGGATCTCGGTTGCACTCGGCTCGCTCATTGCCATTGCGCTCGTGCTGTGCGCGTCCTGGATGGCGCGGGAGATCGATACCGCCGCCCTGAACGAACAGCGAAGTGCTGTCAGGACATATATCGAAAATGCCGGCCGTCGCATTCAACTCGATCAAAGCACTGCTGCCAGCCGTGCCGACGGCGTGTTTTATTCCGCGCATGGCCGATTTGCTTGGGTTCCAAAGGGCATGGCCGACTGGGTCAGCGCAGAATTCAACCACGACCGGGTCTATATATTTTATTTGGACGGGTTCGTTCTGCAGGCCAGCGCTCACGGCCAACTGACGACTAGCGAAATAGACCTCACGGATCGCCAAGCGGTGGCGTCCCTGGTCAATCAGGTCCGGATTAGCCTGGCGACGCCAGCAATCGATCAGGCCTCGTCCGCTGCGTGCTGCTTTGGCATCAGACGTTTAGAGGACGGAAGCGTTGCCCTTATCAGCGTCCGCCCGCTTAACTCGTTTACCAGCGCCGACGATTTCGACCGCAACCCCCTCCTGCTTGCATCGGTGGTGCTGTTCAATGACCAGGCATTGATGGCCATCTCGCAGAGCCTCGGTCTCGCGGGCCTCCGGACAACCAATGTAATTCGATCCGCAGCCAATGTTGCCCTGCTCGATGATCAAAACCGGCCACTGGCCTACGTCCAGTGGTCTCTACCGGCTCCGGCTGCAAAGCTGATCCGACAGGTTGCGCTGCCGGCAATAATGTCGCTCATCGTCATCGGCGGTTGCCTCTTCTTTCTTATGGCGTGGCTTCGGCGAACTTCGGTTCGGCTTGAGAACAGCCAAACTCAAGCCAGCTTTCTCGCCATGCACGACACTCTCACCGGCGCGGCCAATCGCTCGCTGTTTGATCAACGCTTGCGCGAGGCGCTTCACTACAGAACCCTTGCCGAAACCAAAATTCTGCTGATTTTCATCGACCTGGATCGGTTCAAGGAGGTCAACGACACCTATGGCCACGCCGCCGGGGATGATCTGCTGAGAGAAGTCGGCCGACGCTTACTGGTTGAGTTGCCTGAGGAGGCAACCCTGGCCCGGCTCGGAGGCGATGAATTTGCTATTGTTCAGCCGGGCATCGTCAGCGACGGACATGCGCGCTGGATATGCCAGCGCCTGGTGCAAGCGCTCTCGGACCCGATAGCCTTGCCGGCCGGTCAAATGAACATCACCGTCAGCGTCGGCTTCGCCGTTGAGACGCCAAGCACTATTTCATCCGAGGAGCTCGCTCGACGGGCCGACGTCGCGCTGTACTTTTCCAAGACAGCGGGCCGCAATCAATGCACCCTCTATCAGCACGCTATGGATGCCGATCGGAAGGAGCGCCTGACGCTTCAGATCGAGCTCCGTAACGCCCTGCTGCAGGACCAGCTAAACCTCGCTTACCAGCCGATTTTCAGCGCTACCTCAGGCGAGATTGCCGGAGCCGAGGCGCTTTTGCGCTGGCAGCATCCGGTTCGCGGCTTTGTTTCTCCGGAATTTTTCGTGGGCCTGGCCGAAGAAATCGGCCTCATCAACGAGCTTGGAATGTGGGTACTTCGCCAGGCTTGCTTGCTGGCCAAGCAGATCAACTTGCCTTGGATTGCAGTGAACCTATCGCCGGTGCAGTTCCAGCGCGCGGAACTGGCAGATGAAATCCTGCATGCGTTGCATAATATCGGCTTCGCAGCTGAGCGGCTGGAGCTTGAAATTACAGAAGGGGTACTTCTTCAGGATTCCGCCCAGGTCCAGATGACACTGAGCCGCCTGCGCGCTGCCGGCGTTCGCATTTCCATCGATGATTTCGGGGCTGGCTATGCATCGATCAGTTATCTGCGCAATTACAAGATCGATAAAATCAAGATCGACCGCTCCTTCATAAAGGAGCTCAACGAAGATCCCACTCTAGTTCACGTCGTACGCGCGATGGTCGACATGGGTCGGGCGATGGGCCTGAGCGTCACCGCCGAAGGTGTTGAAGAAGATGCTCAGCGCCGCCAGCTCACCGAGATGGGCTGCACGCACCTGCAAGGCTATTTGCTGTCGAGACCAATTTCGGCTCAAGCGCTGAGCCAGCTGTCAGGCGAGTTCGAAAATACACCGTCTGTGAAACCTGTGTCGTCCAGACGGGACTGAGACATTCCACGGTCGACTACTGCGCTTGCGACAAAAGCTTCTCGACGTCCGGTAGCACCCTGCTGACAATGGCTTTTACCCCAGCCGCATTGGGGTGGATGCGGTCGGCCTGATTGAGGTTGCTGTCGAGCGCCACTCCTTCGAGGAAAAATCCGTGTAGCGGCACGTCAAACTGCTGCGCCAGAGTGGGATAGACGACATTGAACGCAATGACATACTCGGTGCCCAGAACTGGGCTAGCCTGCATGCCCAGCAGTAGAACCGGCACAGCATGCGCCTTCAGGCGGGTCAGGATCGATTGGAGATTGCTGGCGAGATTGGCCGGAGAAAGTCCCTGCAGCATGTCGTTGCCGCCAAGCCCCAGCAGGACCCTATCGGGTCGCGCGGACAGCGACCCGTCCAGACGATCGAGAGAGGTGGCTCGGTTTGTCTGAACAGCCTGCGGGGGTTCGGTAAGTGAATTTCGGCCTTGGTTATGCCGCTGCCAGGATTGGCACCAGCGCATTGAAGCAGGCTTCGTCCGGGGTCATGCGGTCAAGGCTCGGGTGAGGTCGCCCACTGTTGTAAAAGGCCAGGTATTTGCCGATCAATGTTCGCGCGTCCGAGACGGCGTCATAGGCGCGCAGGTAAACCTCCTCGTATTTGATGGACCGCCAAAGCCGCTCGACGAAGACATTGTCGCGCCATGCCCCTCTGCCGTCCATGCTAATGGCGATGCCATTGTCGCGCAGCAGGCCGGTGAAGGCCATGCTGGTAAATTGGCTGGCCTGGTCGCTGTTGAAGATTTCGGGGGCGCCGTATTTACCCAGAGCCTCCTCAAGCGCCTCGATGCAGAAGCTCACGTCCATGCTGATCGAGACCCGCCACGCCAGCATCCGCCTGCTGAACCAGTCCACCACGGCTGCCAAGTAGACGAAGCCGCGCGCCATGGGGATATAGGTAATGTCGATTGCCCAAACCTGGTTGGGCTGGGTCACCGCCAGCCTGCGCAGCAGGTAGGGATAGACCTTATGGCCTGGCGCGGGCTTGCTGGTATTGGGTTTGCGGTAAATCGCCTCGATGCCCATCCGCTTCATCAGCGTGCTCACATGCAGCCGACCAACAGCAAACCCTTCTCGACCCAGCAGATCGCGCAACATGCGGGCGCCGGCGAACGGGTAATCCAGATGCAGTTCATCGATCCGCCGCATCAGTGCCAGATCGCCGGGCGACACCGGGCGTGGCAGGTAGTAGACGCTGCTCCGGCTGATATCGAGCACCAACGCCTGCCGGGTCACCGATAGTTCATGCTCGCGATCGATCATCGCTTTGCGCTCAGCAGGCCGGCTTTGCTGAGCGCTCCTTCCAAAAAATCGTTCTACAGCGTCAACTGGCCAATTTTGGCGTGTAGCGTCTTTACATCCACTGTCGGCGCGGTCGGCTCAGGGCAGGCCTCGCCGCCAAAAACATCTGCAGCGCCTTCCAGAAGCTGGCTGCGCCATTGCGTGATCTGGTTGGCATGGACGTCAAACTGCTGGGCAAGTTCCGCCAGAGTCTTCTCACCCTTGATGGCGGCCAGCGCTACTTTGGCCTTGAACATCGGCGTGTGGTTGCGGCGGGGTCGTCTCGTCATGGTCGCTCCTGTTCGCGGCCATACTGGCTGCCATCAGGCACAAAATCCACTTATCCCGATGTCCAGATTTCCCGAGCCACCTCTGTTGTAAAGGCGCTACCCGTGCACCGATTAAACCCAGCGTAATTATTGCGGAATAGGCTTCTTCCACAATGCTTCAACTTAAACTCGCGCTGCGAGGCCTCGGTTGCTGCCGGCTGGGGATCAAAATGTCAGTTGAAGCGAAGTCCACTGTCATCAATGGATGGACGGCCGGTCGAATTTTCCGTGAGCCTCTACTCTGGCTCGGTCTAGTTCTAGTAGTGCTGGCTGTTTTGCTGTCGCTGCCACTTAGCGTCGCGATTGGACCGATGTATTGGGACACGTATCTCTATCTTGATGCGGCGCAGCGCATTGCCATGGGACAAACCCCTAACGTTGATTTCCAGGTTCCAGTTGGACCGCTGGTTTACTACCTCTTTACCTGGGGCCTCGAGTTATTTCCACGCGCGCAATTGCTGCTGCTGGCGCAATGGTGCTTGCTAGCTGTCGCCGCGCCACTCATGGCAGTAGTCATCGCGGACACGGCCAAGCGCAGTCATGGCCTCGCGTTTGCGCTGTTGATCCCATTCTTGGTGTTTGCCTTGGCGCCGGTCAATGCGCTGACCTACAGTTCGTTTCCGAGCCTCGATGGATACAGCATCTACAACCGGCACTCGGTGCTGTTACTTTACGTGCTGGTTTCAGGCCTCCTTTTCATCAGGGACGGCCGCAAGCTTGCATGGTTCTGCGCGCTGGCCATGCTGGCGCTCTTTCTAACAAAGATCACGGCGTTTCTTGCAGGGGGCATGATCGGTCTTTTCGCCCTGCTGGCTGGCCGGATCGCGCTGCGCAATGTCGCGCTTGCGGCCTTGATCTTCGTCGTGCCGCTCGCGGTCAGCGAGTTCGCAGTGCACTTCGTCTCGTCCTATCTCAGTAACATTGCCCAGCTTGTGGGACTTAACGAGGGGTCCTGGCTGTCGCGGGTGCTGATGGTGATATCGGCTAAGCTCAACGTACTCGTTCCGGTGGGTGTGATGTGCGCCATGCTGGCTTGGCTTTCGCTCGGCGCCGAAAAAGCCGTGCCTTTCTTTGACAGAAGCTATTGGTGGCTCGGCGTTGCCACCTTGGCAGGCATTGCCTTTGAGACGCAGAATACTGGCGGGGGTCAGGAGTTCATCTTCCTCTGGCCGATCCTGCTGATGGCCTGGCCTCGCCTCCAGGGCTACGAGAAGCGATCGCAGGCAATCCTTCTCGTGCTGGCCGCTTTTAGCGTCGTCCCAACCATCAGCAATGTCGCGCATCGGGTCCTACGTTCGGTCGCCGTCCTGCCCACTTACCAGACGCTTGACCTACCATTGCTCAAGAACATGGAGCAGGTTGCGACCCGTGCGGACCACATGGAGCGGGCTGCTCGCAATGTCTCGCACTACATCGAGTTCTCCGACACCTATGAGAGCCTCGCCCGGCAGGGGCAGGCTCCGAGCTGGAATTATTACTCCGAACTCGACTTCCAGATTTACTTCCTCATAGACATCGCCGCCGGCGCGCAAGCAATCCTGGATTTCGAGGCGGCGAATAGCGTACGGCTCAACACGCTCATGACGCTCGAATTCACCAATCCATTCCCCTGGCTTCTCGATCGCGACGCTACGCGGCATATTCAGATCGGTGCCGATCCATTCCGGACCATACCGCCCATGACGCCCGAGATCAAAGCCGCAATCGATGCGACCGATGCGGTTATCCGTCCCAAATGCCCGGTTACCTCGGGTCGCCTTGCCGTCGAATCCATCTACAGCGAGGCACTCGAAAACAGGCAGGTGGTCGAGATTCATCCCTGCTGGGATCTGCTGCTACGGCCGGGCTTGCTGCCGGCGCCATAAAAAAGGGGCGGACCGCGGTCCGCCCCTTCTGCTTTTCGGGCCGATGTCTAGCGAACCTGCGCGCGAACGAAATCGGTCACGATTTTCACTACTCCACGCGACATGACTTCATCGAGCGCAGTGATAAATTCGTCGACATTGGCGCGGGTGCAGATCAGCGGCGGTTCGAGGCGGATGACGTTGCGGTTGTACTCGGTGAATGCGACGAGCACGCCGTGGTCGCGCAGAAGGTGACTACCGACGAAGCCGGGAAGCGAGCCCTTGAGCTTGTCATCAAGCGCCGACATCACAGGCCTTAGCACCATAGGCATAGCCTGGGAAAAATCGTGGAACTCGAGACCCACCATCATGCCACGACCGCGCACTTCCTTGAGAAGGGCGGGATACCTGCGCTGCAGCGTGCCTAGTTCCGCTATCAGATAATCGCCTACCTCTGCGGCGTTATCGATCAGGCCTTCGTCATACAGGACATTGAGCGCCTCAATGGATGTGACCGATGCTTCACCAATGCCGCCAAAGGTAGCCATGGCATGGATCATCGCAGTCTTTGGCGTGCCATATGCCTTCATATAGACGTCGCGCCGGGCGATCATTGCGCCCACAGCCGCCTTGCCGCCCCCAAGCGACTTGGCAAGCGCTGTTACGTCGGGGACCACTCCGTAGTGCTCAAAGGCATAGAATTTGCCAGTCCGCCCAAAGCCGCATTGCACTTCATCGGCCACCCAAAGCACGCCATACTTGTCGCAAAGCGCTCGTAGTTTAGGCCAGAAATCTGCATCGGCTTCGATGATGCCGCCGCCGCCCTGGACTGTCTCAAGCACGATAGTGCCAATGGCGGGATCGGATTTGAACGCGGCTTCGACAGCGTCGATATCGCCGAAAGGAACGCGCACGGTGTTATCGACCAGCTTGAACTGGCCACGGTAGAGTGGACCATCAGTGATCGAGAGCACGCCCTTGGTTTTGCCGTGGAAGGAATTCTCGGCATAAACAATCTTGGGTCGAGCAGGCCCGGCAGCGCGCTCTGCCACCTTGATCGCAGCTTCCATAGCCTCCGAGCCTGACGAGCCCAGAAAGACCATGTCAAGATCACCAGGTGAGCAAGCTGCGAGGTTGTATGCCAACGCCGTGGCGTATTGCGACAGAAACGCGATTGCGATTTCCTGCCGTTTTTCTTCTGCGAACTTGCGCCGCGCTTCGAGTATGCGCGGATGGTTGTGGCCAAAAGCGAGCGAGCCGAAGCCGCCGAAGAAATCAAGGATCTTTCGACCGTCCTGGTCGTAATAGTACATGCCCTCGGCGCGTTCGATCTTGATCTTGTGGAAGCCCAACAGCTTCATGAAATGAAGCTGACCCGGGTTCATATGAGCGGTAAAAAGCTCATACATCCGCTTGATATCGAGCGTTTTGGCCTCTTCCACCGTGATGAATTTGGGCTTTGCGGTTTTAGCGCCAAGGTCGGTGGGCAGGGTCATGGCGGTGCTCATGCGATGTTCCTCAGGCAGCTGTTGATTGGGGGACGCGGGCAGAAGTCGTGCCGGCGCGCTTCTTGCGATATTCGGTATAGGCGGCGATGAGCATGTCTTCATCGCGATACTGCGGCACCCATCCCAGTTCTCGCTCCGCTTTGGAGACGTCGAGAATGCACATCTCGTCAGCGATCAGGTACTGCTCGGGATCCATGATCGGTACGTTGAGAAGATCGAGGAAATCCAGTGTGCGTTTAACCGCCCAGGCGGGCGTCGGCACGAGGATGGATTTCGATCCTGCATGTTTGACGAGGTCAGCCAGCAGCTTTTTTACGGGAGGCGCATCGAGCGAACCAAGATTGTACACGTCGTTCGGCACACCGGCCGAAAAGGCGGCATGGGCGGCCGATGCACAATCAAAAACCGAGATAAATTGATAGGGATTTTTGCCCGAACCAATCATTGGGACTGGCAGGTTGAGATCGATGAGTTTGAAGAGCTTGGCCAGAATTCCGAGCCGACCTGGCCCTATGATTAAGCGCGGACGGAACAGGGAGATGTGCATGCCCTTTTCGCGCCATTCCTCTGCGAGCAGCTCGGTCTCATATTTGGAACGGCCATATTCACCCAGCGGGGCACGAGGATGGTCCTCGGTCTGCGGCCAAGTATGGGTATGGCCATAGACCATGTCCGTGGTGAAATGGACGAGCCTGTTGGCGCCGACCGCGTCCATCGCCTCGATGATGTTCTTGGTCCCATGAAAATTGACGGGAAAGAAGAAATCGTGGCGCTTGGCGCGGACCTGGATCGGCGACAGCATCTTGGCGGACAAATTGTAGACCATGTCGTCCGCTTGAATACCCAAAGCGACAACCGAGGCCTTATCCGTTACGTCCGTCTTGACGAACTGGGCGTCACGATAATGCGGCAGATCACTCTTGACTATGTCGGCTACAACCACCTGCTCTCCGGCGGCTAGCAACCGCGGTGCAAGGTGACGTCCAACAAAACCGTCACCACCAAAGATTATATGTCTCATGTTTGTCCTGCTATCTTAGCCTGGGTGGCTTTGACCTAAGTCCGGGCTTGGTCGGTGGTGACGACGGGCTCGTGTGTGTCGTTGCTGCCGCCCTGGGCAATCAGCAACGTGCCCACGCAAATAAGGGCAATGCCGGCCAGCTTGGGCAGCCCAAGGTCTTCCTTGAACACAAGCCAGGCAAAGATGGCGACCGCGACGTAAGCAAGGCTCAAGAAGGGGTAGGCAAAGGATATGTCCACCTTGGAAAGCACATACAGGTGCGAAGCCATCGAGATGACGAAGGTCACGAGACCGGCAAAAACCCAAGGACTAAACACGATCTGAAATAGCCTCAGGATCGCCGTATCAGCAGTGAAGTTGACCGTTCCCATGTTCATCATGCCCCATTTAAGCATGAGCTGGGCCGCTGCATTGGTCATAACTGTGAATATGATAAACGGTAGATAGGCCATAATTCCCTGTCTTTATTTAACCAGAGCGAGACTGCGCTGCGGAAGCGTCAACGCAGTTCTTCGCCAGAAATTCGATGAAAAGCGCGGGTCTCGGAAGCGCTCTAGTTTTTGCCACTCGGGAAAGCCTGCAGCAAACGTCGCCGCGCTCATGCGCTGGTCTTTGTACGGGTTGACCCGTCCACCGCACTCCACGGTCAGCCGATCCAACGTTTCGAGCAACGCCAAGGTCGATGGCCCCTGGTTGGCGAAGTCCATGGCTAGTGTGTAGCCGGGGCGGGCGAAGGATAGCATTCCGGGCGATCTGATGTGGCCGAACCGCTTAAGTACGGTTAGGAGCGAAGCCTGCCCCGCGTCGCGGCTTGCTTCCAGCATTTGCGGAATAACGGCCTGGGCCTCGCTGAGCGGAATTATGCTTTGGTGCTGATGAAGCCCTTTTGGACCGTAGAGACGGTTCCAGTTTCCGATGGTATCAAGTGGATAAAAGAAGCTCCGGTAGGAGCCTATCTGCGGCTGAGTTCTGCGTGCCTTGCTGGTGAAATAGACTTGGTTGAAGGCAGCAAGAGTGACCCTGTTCAGAACTGAAAATGGCAACTCTAATGGGACTGAAAGTCCCATTGTGGGCTTTTTGATACGAAAGTTGCCGTTGTTGGCATGATTGCCGGTAAAAAGTATCCCGCGGTTGGACGTGGATAATTGATCGATCCAAGCGACGGAATATTCATTGCCCGCATCCGCAGCGTCGGCGGCATCGAAATATTCGGCCAAGCCGCCGAATGACATTACGCGTTCGTCGATGTCGAGAGAGCCGACAGGCATCAAGCGAAGACTTGCGGAGAGCATAAGGCCCGTCAGGCCCATGCCTCCAATGCTTGCCTGGAAAAGTTCAGCATTTTCCTGAGGTGAACACACATGAACACCCCCATCGGAACGCAGGAGTTCAAGGGCGGTTACGTGGCAGCCGAAGCTGCCGCGTGAATGGTGGTTCTTGCCGTGCACATCATTGGCAATGGCACCACCCAAAGTCACGTAGCGCGTCCCCGGCGTTACGGGCAGGAAGTAGCCGTGTGGCGTGGCATGGGCAATGAGCTCTTCGAGCGTTACGCCCGTTTCAGCCGTAATCACGCCGGTCTGCAGGTCAAAGTCGAGAATGGCATTTCGGCTGCGCATGGGGACAAGCGCGCCGTCATCGTTATGGCACGTGTCTCCATAGGATCGACCGTTGCCATAAGCCAGCAGCGGTTGGTCGGTGCCTCCATGACTGCGCAACTCCCTGATCGCGACGCTAGGCAGCACGATGTCCCGCATGTGGCGCTGCACGCGGCCAAAGCTGTCATAGCTCGACATTGTCACATCACCGTCCCGACCAGCATCAGCAGTGCGCCGAAACCGACGACGAGTTGGCTGCGCCAGTCGGTGGCAATGAAGACCACCGGATCCTCATGCATTTCGCGCCGATGAGCCAAAATCCAGATGCGGACATTGATGTAAAGCACGATCGGCACCAGCGGCCATATCAACCAAGGCTCGCTATAAAGATCGCTCACGACTTCAGACTGGATGTAGAGCGACAGCACCAAAGCGGCAGCGAAGGCAGCAGAAAGGCCGCTCTGACCAACGATTTGCAGGTCTTCAGGGCGGTAGCCACGACCCGCGACGCGGTCGCGATCATCTACCTTGCTCGACTGCAATTCGACATATCGCTTCACCAGCGCAAGCGACAGAAAGAAGAAAAGACCGAAAGCGATCAGCCAAAACGACGGCGGCAAATTGGCAGCGGCCTTACCAGCCAGAAGACGCAGGCTATAGAGGCCCGCCAAGCACAGGACGTCGATCAACAGCATGCGCTTGATAGCGAATGAATAAGCGGCAGTGGTCAATACATAGATGCCAATGACTGCAGCAAAAAGTGGCGGCAGGAAGAAAGAGATTCCGACGACAATCGCGAGAAGTGCCGCCGAAACGGTAAGGCCGAATGGAATGCTCACGATACCATTGGCAAATGGTCGATTCCGCTTGGTCGGATGTCGCCGATCAAGAGGCAGGTCGAGAAGGTCGTTGATAATATAGAAGGACGACGCGGCCGCGCAGAACGCGACAAAACCTGCGAGCGACGTTAGGAAAACGGTGGGTTCAAATATCTCGTGCGCAAGCACTGCCGGAACAAAAACCAGCAAGTTCTTGAGCCACTGGTGCACACGCAGCATCTTGGCATAGGTCTTCCAAGTCGCAGCACTGCCATCGAAACGCTGGGAGTTGGTTTGGCGCTGAAACTTATCCGCTGCCCCATCGGGCGCGACGACAATGGCGCGATTTGCCACTTCAAAAACGGGAATATCCGCGCGGTCATTGCCCGCATAGTCAAAGCCTTTAGGACCGTAAGTTTCGGTAAGGAGCAGGGCCTTTCGGTGCGCTGCCAGATTGGTGTCGGCGCTCGACGAATATACGGCATCGAATAGGCCTATGTGGGCGGCAATGGCTTGAGCGAACGGCTCTGCGGCCGCAGTCACAAGCACGATCTCGCGGCCGTTAGCCTTTTCGGCCTGCAAAAACGCCAAGAAATCTTCTCGGTACGGCAAGCCCTGCGCATCAATGGTAACACGGGCGGCAATCTCGGTTTTGAGATGCGCCTTGCCGCGCCAAAGCCAGATCGGCAATACAAACAAGTACAGCGGATTTTGCTTGATAAGCATAAACACGCTTTCCCACAGCAAGTCCGCGGATATCAGGGTGCCGTCAAGATCAACGACCAAAGGCAGTTGCGTGCTATTTTGCACTCTTAAATTCATCTCGCACCCTCATTCCCACAGAGTTCCATCTGTAGAAATTCCCCCGGCTGCAGGTTTGGATTCCCTGCATCGCACAGAACCTAGTCTAAGAAAAGTAAATTTGGTCTAATGCAAGTGACTAGAGAGCAACAACATTCGCTGGAGACCGAACTATTTCCGGGCAAGGTTTAGAGAGTCTTCCGTTTATCCAGACTTTTTTTGATTTACAATCGCGGTTGGGCAGAACGCATTTGTTAGCTTGCAAGCTTTCTTGCCCTGTAAATGGTGGCGGCACGGGTGCGAATGCCAGCGATGTCGAGCGCAAAGCAGGCCGCGGCGTAAAGCGCGATCCCTATTATTACGGGAATGGCCAAATCGACAAAGCCAGTGCCCGACAGTTGGCGACCAATCAGGAACGTGGGAACGGCCATCACTGCGGTGGCCAGCGCCACCTTGAACCAGGGTTTTGGATCAAGCGGTAATGGGTAAGCTCTGCGCGCCAGGGCGAAGCCAATCATTACTCCCAACAGCTCGGAGACAAGCACCGACCACGCAGCACCTATCAACCCAAAATTGGGAACGAAAACCGCCAGTAATGCGCCATTTACAAGAAGCGTGCCCACACCCTGCAGGATCAGCAAACTAGGTTTTCTCGTCATCTGAAAGCTGACGTGAATCAACTGGTACGAGATCGACCTCAACAGCCAAGCTACGGAGATGATGGGAATTAGCACTGCAGCTGCCTGGCGAAAATCCTCGCCAAAAACAAAAAATGACAGCTTGTGAGCGACAATTGTGAGACCCACGGTTGCAGGCGCCAATACTGCCAGCAACAATTCGGTGCTTTCGACCAAGTGGCGATCCACCTCCTGATTGCTGCTTTTGGCAAGCAGGCGGACAGCGATGGGCGCAATAGCCGACCCGATAGCAACGCCGGGAAAAAGGATAATCTGGCGCACCAAATCGGCAGACGCACCATAAATTCCGGCCGCATGTTCTCCCATCAGGCTCGCGACCGTGAAACGATCAAGCAGGGCCTGAAGCATGAAAACGGCGCCAGATATCGTCATAGGCAGGCCAAAGGCGATGATGCCTTGGAACAGCTTTTTGTCGAACGGCTTTAGCGGTGCCCGCCAAATCTCTCTCGAAAAGATGAGACCCGCGATTACGTAGGAGAGGCTGATGCTGATGAGGAGACCGACGCCGCCCCAACCGAACACAAGAATGAGGACCAGCGAGAACACCAGGGCCGCGGCGGCCCGCACGATCGTAGCGATCAGGTAAAGTGTGGTTTGCTGGCGAGCTCGAAAAATCTCGAGGCAGAATTCGAACGCCCCGATAGCAAATGCCAGAAAAATAGCCGGCAACAAGTAGGTCGACAAACTCGGGGCGAAAGCAATGATGCCAAAATAAAGCAGCGGTATAAGGAGGACAAGCACCGCAAATGGGATGGCCGCGGTCAACCGAATATCGACACCGCCCTCAGCGGTGAAAGGCACGATGGAGGACTTGATCCCACCAAAGAGCAGGCTTGAGATCAAGGCGGCCGCACTGAACCCGACGATGTAAATGCCATATTCTGCCGGCGTCATGATACGCGTGAAGATGACCACGGACGCGAGGCCTAGCGCAGCAGCGATAATGTTCGCAGCTAGATAAGTAGAGGCTTGTCGAAGCATTAGGCAAAGCTCTGCGTGAAGTCCTGGATGACCCGCATGAGTTCCTTCGGCTGATAATTTTCGTCAAGTGGGAGAGGGCGGTTTGGCAGACCATCTTGACGGCTGAACCAGATTGGAACCCAGGTGTGCTGATCCGATACACCCCAGGTCACGACGATCTCAGGTCGTACGACTGAGCCAATTGCCGATAGAAACTCTCTAGCGCGAGCGGCGATGAGTTTGTCTCGCTCTTCGATCGGGCCGGGTAACTGGTCGTCGATCACGTCAAGTTCGGTAACCAGAATGCCAAGACCGAGTGCTGACAATTCCGCGACAAAACTTGAAATGCCAGGTGAATCGACCGCACTCTCGCCTCGTAAGTGACCCTGCAGGCCGATGGCGTGCAGCGGAACGTTGCGCGATTTTAGGCCGCGTACCATGTCGAGGAAAGCCTTGCGCTTGGCGCGGGCCTGATCCGTCGGCTGCTCGAACTCGTAGTCATTTAGTACGAGCTGCGCGCTCGAGTCGGCTTCCGATGCGGTGCGAAGCGCAAGTTCGATATAATCTGGCCCTAAATGTCGAAGCCATACAGAGTCGCGATAAGGCGCGTCAGGGGTTGGATCCTCTGCTATTGCCTCATTCACGACATCCCAGCTGCGAATGCGACCTTTATAACGGCCAACTACTGTGTCGATATGGTGGACCAGTTCTGTCCGGGCCTCTTCTGCGCTAGAAATGCGTTCCGCCCATTCCGGAAGCGCCGCATACCAGGCGAGGGTATGACCCCGCAATTCGATATCGTTGTCTTGAGCAAAGGCGAGAAGAGTATCCGTCGGTTCGAAGGTAAAGCTGCCACGAACAGCCTGAAGGTCCGACCACTTCATGGCGCCCTCGGCGACAATCACCTTGCAGTAAGTGCGGACCGCCTCGCTATACAAGATGTCCGCAAGTTCGTCGATGCGAATGGCAGCACCATAAGGCACCGCACCCGACAGAGCGTCTGCCGCAAATGGGGTGGCGCTCGCAGCGGGGAGTGTCGTCACCAAGGCGCCGGTGGACAGCGCGCCAACCACAAATTCGCGCCTGCGCATTGTCGTCTCCTGAATCGAGACATGCGCCCGATGAAAGTGCAAAAATCTGGGCCTGGAACCCCGCTATTTGACCCCTACAACCTTACTATGCACCTAACAAAGCGGCGTGTTTTTGAGTCAATTAGTCCATTTTTCACACCCGGGCGGTACATCCGATCCTGGTAGCTCTGTCAATAAGCGCATTCGCGAGAGCCCGCATGAGGCGGTACATGCTTGAAGTGAATAGACAGGCACTCGATAATAAATCCGACTGGTTTGGGTGGCTGCTCTTTATTGTGGTGTTTGCGTATTTCTGGATTGGGACCGGACCGTTCCCTAGTCCCAATGACACCCTCATACTTTCGACCTATGGCGACAGCTCAAACCAGATCAACCAGTTGATCGTCATCGCAATGACGATGACCGTGCTGGCGGCTCTATTTATGAACCCAGCGGGCCGACTGATCTTGCGCGCCTACTGGCTGCCCGCTGCAATTTTGGTTTGGCTGCTTCTGATCATTCCGCTCTCGGATTCGCCAGACAGTGCCCTAAGACGGACCGTCTACGCGGCACTGGTGTGCATATGCTCCAGCGCCATTTTGCTTCTGCCTCGTGACAGGAACCAGTTCACTACGCTCATCGGTTACTGCCTGTTGTTCGCCCTTGGTCTTTCGATGCTAGGCGTCCTGCTACGGCCTGATCTTGCGATTCATCAGTCCACTGACGCGAGCGAACAGGCATTGGCGGGAGACTGGCGAGGCCATTTTGGGCACAAGAACACTGCTGCCGCTGCCGCTGCATTCGCCTTCTTTTTCGCCCTCTATCTCAGGAAAAACAAAAAACTTTGGGTGGGCAACGGCCTGCTGTTGCTGTCGGGTATCTTTATTCTAAATGCCGGCGGCAAAACCTCCTTAGCTATCGTGCCTGCGGTTTTGCTCATCGCGTGGTTATTTGAACGTCTGGGTGGACTGAGGTTGCCATTTGTCCTTTTTAGTGTTTCGGCCTTCAACATAGTCGTCGTGTCATCCGCCACGTCACAACCGGTACGCGACTTCATCGGAGCATTGGGTATCGACCCTACCTTTACCGATCGCGCATCGATCTGGCAGCTTGCGCTTTCCGCAATTGCTGAGCGACCATTCTGGGGTTACGGCTTTCAGTCATTCTGGCAGACAGATGCTCTTGCAAACGGCAACAGTTCCGCGGCGACGTGGGCCGTTACTGCAGCAAATGCTCACAACGGCTATCTAGATCTTATGCTCAGCGGAGGATTTCCGCTCCTCATACTCGCAGTCATCTGGTTGGTAATTTTGCCAAGCCAGCATGCTTCGAAGGCGCTGCGGCTCAACAATGATCTGACGCTTACCCGGCTGTTCATTCGCATCTGGCTGTTCGCGCTATTCCTTGCGACACTTGAAAGTCCATTTTTTGCGAATAGCGGTCCGATCTGGTTCACAATATTGATTGCCATCTTCGGCCTGCAGCTACAGGCGCAGGCGCGCCTTGTAAGTGAACCCACCCCACAGGACATTACCGCGTTACAGGTTCGATAGCGGGGCAACCGGTTTAAAAGGGGCGTCCAATGGACCTCACGACAATTGATGCAGTTGAGGCCGTGATCTGCATTCCAACCTTTCGCAGGCCTGACTGGCTTGAAAGGACACTGCGCTCGGTCATGGACCAAATCGCCCCGTTCGGCTTTGCCGTGGTGGTTGTCGACAACGACGCCGCTAATCCCGCAGGCGCAGAGCGCGCTCGATTAGTCCTCCAATCGCAGACACCCCACAGCGTTTTGGTAGAGTCCAATCAGGGCAATTGCCACGCGATCAACCGCGCCTTCCGGGCAGCATTGACCACCTATCCGAGCGCGGAATTCTTTCTGATGATCGATGATGACGAAGTGGCTATGCCCGGCTGGCTCGAGGCGATGGTAAATCTCGCCAAGGAAAAGCGTGCGGATATCGTTGGTGGGCCGGTGTTGCGACAGTTCGACGTGCCTGTTGCGGCAAGCGTTTCCGGCCACCCCCTATTCCTGTCGATCGCGGGCTCGACACGGCAAGTCAGCCAAATTCACGGATCAGGCAATTGCCTCATCCGTCGGAGAGTCTTTGACGCAATGCCCAAACCTCCTTTCGACATCCGCTTCAATTTTCTCGGCGGCGGGGACATGGAGTTTTTTACACGCTGTCGCGTAATGGGTTTCAGCACATGGTGGTGCGCCGAGGCTATTGCGACGGAATTTGTGCCGGCTGAGCGTGTCACACCCAAATTTTTGACGCGGCGGTCTATTCGGACCGGCAGTATCAATTACGTTGTTGACCGCATGCATGCACCGGGCTGGGTCATGGCGCTTAAGAACATTGGTAGTCTTGGGCTCGGACTAGGCCGAGGCTTGGCAGTGCTTCTTCGAACGAGATCGCCGCTACAGGCCAGCCATCCTGTACTCATGCCGGTTGGACGAATTATTGCCAGCCTCGGATTTATACCACAGCCTTACAAGTCATCGCAGTGACTATGCGTTTTCAAGCACGACACGCCGGATCAGATCGATCGGCGTATTGGTGTGCGACTGTATCGCGATCGCATGCTGATGCGGAGCCAGAGTGGCAATAAAGTTGGCAAGCGCTGCGGCGTCTAGTTGCGGACCTGACCAGTAAGTGAGGCAATCCGACTGCGTCACACGATGATGTCGCAGGGCGAGAGGCGGGTCATTGGCGACGGCAACCCCATAGATAAGATATTCGGAGAACTGCCGGATACGAACCAGCGCCTTCCACCAGGACTGGTCCGCGGTTGACTCAATCCGTTGGGTCATCTGCCGAACTGTTTCACGCTCCCACACAATCATCTGGCCAATGAAGTCGTCGGCGGGAAATTCAGGCGTGGGTAAACCAAGCAGCGCATGGGCATTCTTGAGCCAAGTAACGTGACTTGAAAAGGTGGCAGCAATATCTGCGGGAGCGACGAAATGCGGTAGGCGTGACGCCTCTGCGACCAAACGCATGTCGAACGGCCTGCAGAAGCAATTGTCGGAATCGATGCACATGATCCTCTCGCTCGACTGCGCCAGTGTCATCGCGATCTTGCGCAATTGCTGCAGGTGCCAGCCATATACGGGAAGACTGACGCCGCCTGCCCACCAGTAGCGACGTCCGTTCCACCGGCCGACAGGCAGAAATTTCGGCAACAGATCACTATGGCAAATTATGCGGCGACGCCGTCCGGCTAGCGCTGAGAAAAGAGCGGCGTCTTCGTCACCAACCACGATGAAGTGCATATCGTGGCCCGTGACAAACCGGTCCATCGAGTTGCACAAAAGGCGGCAAGCCTCAAAATCTGCCGAATAGCTTGGCGTAATCAGCGAAATCGAACGGGGCATTGGAATCCGGGGCAGCGCAAAGGCAAGTCCATATTAACGGCGCGAGCATAAGGTTGTGTTACTCGATTATCGGACGCGGATGACATTTTGGCGCAGCATTACCTCGTTCTTGTTTCTAACGCGGCCAAGCTTTGTGGTGTCGAGGCGTTTGCTCGATTATTGACGCAAAAGTTAGGTTCCAGGGCCAAGTCGCACGTGCTTGGTGGGAGGCTGGCAAGCCTTTTGAAAGCAGTGCGAGGCGTCGACTGCGTCATTTTCAACTTTCCCATCGTCGCATGGAAACGGCGGCTCTTCTCGCCCACGATCACGTCGCTTCTGGTGCGGATCATGGGACGCAACCTGACCGTCGTGCTGCACGAGTGGTCCGCGCTCAATTGGAAACGGCGTCTCGTTCTGACTCCAGCGGTCCTTTTGGCGACAAGCCTGTGCTTTTCGGCACCAGAAATTGGGCGTGAATTTGCTGATAGCAAAGTGTCTCGATGGGCGACACGCCGGCGGAAGATAATCCCCATCCCGCCCAATATTGTGCCGCCAGCTACCGGCAGGGATACGCCAACCAGCCGTGCCCTCAACGCTCAACGCGAAACTGGGCGCCTGATAGTAGGCCAGTTCGGGTCAATCTATCCACGAAAACAATCCACCATCGTCCTGCATGTCGCGGCGCATTTGATCGGACAAGGTCACGACGTAGCAGTCGTCTTTGTTGGATCTTTCATCAAAGCCATGGATGGCATGGAAGCCAAATTCTTTGCATTGGCCGATGAATTGGGGGTCCGGGACCGCGTGACGATTACGGGCTATGTCCGTGGCGACGACGAACTGTCTGCCATCTTTAGCCAGGTCGACGTGTTCTGCTACGATTTTAAAGAAGGTCTGACCTCAAGACGGGGCAGTGTCCTGACAGCGGCACTTTCAGGCAAGCCGGTCGTGGTGAATGCACCGTTTGAGGCCGACGCTCTGGCTCACCATGGGATGTTTAAACGGCTTATCTCGACCGAAATGATCCGTCTTGTGCCAACTGATGCTGACATTCATAGCCTTGCTGCTGCCGTCCTTGCCGCAAAGGCAGAAGTGCCAGCTGCTTTCGACGTCAAAGCTGAAATCGAGACTTTGTGGACCGCTATTATCGCGGGACTATAAGGTGGCGATGCCGACTAAGGCTCCTGCGTAGACGCGGTAATCCCCCCTCTGATCAATCGGGTTTAAAAGTAGAATTTTCTCGGCAATATGAACGAGGAGATTTTGATGAAGATGACGAGATATAGCGAACCCCAGATCCTGGCGATCCTGCGCCAGGCCGAAGGTGGGGTTGGGGTGTCCGATCTGTGCCGAGAGCATGGGATGAGCACTGCC
>NZ_LAPV01000077.1 GCF_000971275.1 Devosia psychrophila
GTGCTCTATGGCCTCGCTTTGACCACTCTGCCAAGCACGAACTGCCGTGCTCAACGTCTCAGGATAGACGAGCCGCCGCGACTCCTCGCCGGTCGTCGGATCTGCGACGACAGGATAGTTGGCGCGGTCGAGAGACGCATAGAGGAGCTGGAACTCGAGTGAGGCCTTGGCATCCTCGGGAAGCGTCCAGGTCGGGATCAGAGCCTGGAGCCGGCGGGCGACTTCGTCGTCGCGGATCACCAGATCGATCGCGACATCGACCAGCTTCAACCGCCGATGAGGCGCAAGCGTCCAGTCCCGAGCGAAGTCGAATACCCCCTCGCCTGCCTGCAGCCAGCTCCATCCGATGAAATTGTAGTTGATATGCTTCACGCGATCGCTGTCCCAGAAGAACAGAGCCGGAAAGGTAAGGAGCGGCGCGAGTGGCCCCGCAAGAAGCGTTGGCCGGTATTTCGCGATGTTGACGAGGACGCTGACAAAGGCCGCGGAATTGCCGTCAAGCAGCAGCCTGTCGACGTCCGCCGAGATGTCTTCGCCTGCGTCGATGCGGATGATCAACCATCGCTCCAGAGCATCGAGCGCGCAGTAGAGGTTGCCATTGCGCATCGAGTCGTTGGACTGAACCCAACCGAAGACCTCACTCCAGCCAGCAAGATGCCGCTCCGTGTCATCTCCCAGTTGGAGCGTGACGCTTGGGATCTGTCGCTGCCCGTCATGTGAGCGCGCCGCAACCCAGCGTTCAGTACAGAAGTTTACGAGCTTGATCAGCGCACCGAGGGCTTCAACGGGTGCCGATTGCAGGAAGGGAAAGAAAGCGCTCTTCCAGAACGCCGTTGGATACGCATCGCGGGGAAAGTCGAGACCAAGGTCGACCTCGAACCTGTCATGGCGGCCTTCGGGGCGGTCCTCGATGATGAGGGCAAGCAGAATTTCGGCGGCGATCTCCGCCCTTACCTCCATAAGAGGCCGCAAAGCTCCAGCCTCGAGGCACGAATTGCGAAAGTCCATGTCGACGGCATGGCTCGCCCCGAGAGGCCAGGGCGGCAGGCGCTCGCTGTACGAACCAATGAACCGCGGAATCTGCCTCTTGCGTTCCTGCCGGGCCTTGTAGAGCTGGTCAGTTTTCAGACGCTCAGCACGCGCCTCTGCCTGTTTGCGCAGGACCTGGTCTATGCGCTGCGCTACGTCTGGATCGAGATCTCTTCGTCCCGCGAGCTCAAGCGCCCAGCCCCCTATTTCTTCTGGAAGGTCCGCGGCTCCGGCGAGCGGAGCCGTGTAGAGCGAGGTCTCGTGCATAAGGTAGGCGACCCCATGCCCTTTCTCGACCTGTACGGTCCTCGCCATCGCTAGAGCCAGTTCGGCCAGTTCGCGCCGAAAGGGCATGGGCACATTGTGCTGGATCTCGGGCGGAGTCCTCGTGAGCCACGTCTCGATGACCTGCGCGAGCGCGGGCAATACGAGTCCACTTAGTTGTTCGCGTTGGGCAAGCAGGAAGCGGAGAAGCGGCGGCCAACGCGTGAAGATGACGGAACGAAATTTCGCTTCGAGATAGAGCCCGATGGTGGATGCCCGCGGCTGCGAACCAACGGTGGGGACGGTAGCCGTGTGATGAAATCGTGTAAGCAGGCGCGTAAGTGTCGATGCGTTGCCCTCAAGCAGCATATCGACCCGTTCCGTGAGGAAGCGCTCGGCGTCAGGGTCGAGATAGATCGCGTCGAGAAGGACGTCGCCCGCGAGCATATTCTCGATATCTGACGCCGAGCGCTTCCTCACGGAAGC
>NZ_LAPV01000078.1 GCF_000971275.1 Devosia psychrophila
TTCTGTCTCGGTTATGCTCTCGACGACCAGTCCAGCCGGAATCAAGGACGAAGTCCGCATATTCATCGCCATGTTGCTGATTCCTCTTCGAAAACAGCACCACCTCGCCACCAAATATCATCGAGAGTGAGTCAGAGCCCTTATCCGGCGCCGATTGACAAGAGCCAGCCCTGCCAGGTCCTGACATAGGTTATGTCGGTGACCCAGACCTTGTTGGGAGCATCAACGGTGAAGACGCGCTGCAGGTGGTTCGGAGCGATGATCGAAGGACGGCCAGCAATGCCTTGAGGCTTCTTATAGCCGCGCACTGGCTTGATGCCGTTCTCAGCCATGATGCGTTCGACACGGTGGAGGCCGCAGACTTCGCCAACTTCCCGCAAGTCGCCGAAGATGCGGCGGGCACCATAAACGGCATGGCTGGCGCTATAGGAATTGAGATCGAGCAAGCGCGCATCTTCCCTGGCGTGATCGCTTACCGGCTCGTGCAGCCATGCGTAAAAGCCGGCGGGAGCCACCCGCAAGACACGGCACATCAACGTGATGGCGTAGTCATGGCGGTGTTCGTTCATGAAGCGGTAATTCACTCGGGTTCCCTGGCAAAGTACCGCGCGGCTTTTTTTAAGAGATCCCGCCCCTCCTCCGTACGTCGCAGTTGCGAACGCAGGCGCAGAACCTCGCTCTTGGCTTCGAGAAGTTCCTGCGATTGCTGCTCGGATCGGTCGGGTGACACGGCCTTGACCCATTTGTACAGACTATGGGCCGATACGCCCAAGCGCGCCGCGACATCCGGAACGCGATAGCCGCGTTCAACCACCTGCCTAACGGCTTCTTCTTTAAATTCCGGGGTAAATCTCTGTGTACTCACAAGCTGCCTCCTATGCTCAAAGGATAGGCGGAGCCTGTCTACCGGGCTAGGGGCAGTCCAGATCGTCGCAAGCTCAGACAAGCTCGCCACTCGACCCATAGAACAGTTTTTTCGCTCTCTCCAAGCGTCCTGCTGAAAGTTGTGGCAGTGGTGTCGAATACCGGGATGGTCACTTGTCTCATTTAGAAGCAGTCACATAGGGAGGCTTTGATGGAAAAATCTAACGAGACTGAAATTCGCGATGTTCTGGACGCCTGAGCACAGGCAGTGCGGGATTTAGATATGCCGGGGATACTCGCAAACCATACTGCGGACGTTGTTATGTTCGATGTACCAGCACCATTGCAAAGCCGGGGAATGGAAGAGTATGTCAAGACGTGGGAGATCTTCTTTCAGTACAGTAAAGGAGGGCCAGATACCTTTAATATTGTTGAACTTCAAGTAACTAGTGGCCAAGATGTGGCTTTTGCGCACGGCATTCGGGGGATCGAGGACAGCCGGCTTAGATTAACAGTTGGCCTGACAAAAGAGGAGGGTAAATGGGTGATCGCCCATGAGCATCATTCGTATCCAAGCGCTTGACTAGGTCGTGTTGACAAACTGGATTCCCCAAACGGCTTTGCCGTGATTCAAGACTGCTTTTTAGGAGGCGGTTTTGGCACGCGGGGATTTGTCGGACGCAGAGTGGTGGCTCATTGGAGAGCTTTTGCCGGCTGAACGAGGGCGCAAGTCCCGACCAGCGCAAGACAATCGCCGTTATCTGAACGGCATGCTCCATGTTCTGCGGGTTGGCTGCCCCTGGCGCGACATGCATGA
>NZ_LAPV01000079.1 GCF_000971275.1 Devosia psychrophila
GAGGAGAGCGGCGCGTTCGAGATCGATCAACACTGAGGTATCGGACACAAGGATCGGCACAAGTCAGCCCGCCACTTGATCCAGGCGTTTGTCGAGTTCGCGCACGGATATCCCCAGAAGCTCGGCGGCGCGAGACTCTGCAATTACACCCTCCGCCAAGGCCCGGTAACACAGCCTTTCGAAGCGTCTCGGTTCTTCCAACTCCGGCTTCATACTTCCGGGTTCCTCGTAGGGGGCTGATCTCCATCCCCGGTCCTTGAAGATCTTGAAAAGACGCGCGCAGGAAGCTTGGCTGATGATGCCAAGGTCCTTGCAACGATATGCCAGCGCTTGGATGCTCACGCCGAAACGCTTCTTGAGTTCCACCAGCTCGCCTATGCTGATGGACGATCGGTGAGCTCCCACCTCCGCACGCAATACGTCGGCCGGCATTAAAAAGGCACCGGCAAAACGATGTGCGGCCTTCTCTTCGTCCACTCCCCCGACGGGGGCAATCACCATGTGCCCGAGCTCATGGGCCAGATTGAAGCGTTTGCGCTCCGACCACGTGCTGCGCTTAATGACGATGACGCGCGCTGCGTCCCGATCCTTCCGCCGGACCTTTGCCGCTAACCCGTCAACATCTTCGAGATCGATGGACAAAACCTTGATTCCTCGTTCCTCAAGCAGCTCAGCGAGTTGGGGGATCGGGTCGTTGCCCAGTCCCCAATCCTCACGCACGGACCGGGCGGCATCCTCTGCGTCACGTATTTCGGCAACCGGGTGGGGCGCGCTACGCGGCTGCTCCCACTCCACGCTGCGCATTTGGAGTAAGTCTTCGACGGCCAGATAGCGTTCAAGCATATGGATGGCGCGGGCATGCACCGCCGCCTCTTCCTTCACCGACGTCCCCGTCCGCTTCCGGAAATCCACCCCTTCGAGCGTGAGTTCGTCTTCGTTGAGGAGGTATTCGACCGAAACCTCAAGCGCCTTCGCCATCGCGATCAGCACACGCGAACTGGGCATATCTTCGTTGCGTTCGTATTTCCCGATCGCTTGTGCAGTCACCAACCCGCCGATGGAGCCGGAAAGGCCACGCAGCGAGAGACCCGATGCGGATCGGGCGACCTTCAGCTTGTTTCCGATCATCGACGGTCTCCTTGTGCTTCGGTTTCCAAAAGTACCGTGATTTGTCTTTTTTGTAAACCGAAAGTCCTTGAAAAGTCCTTAACAACACCTAAATATGTCCTCGCTCGCTTCGAGTCGGACCATTTTGTAAACCGATGCCAAGCGCGTAAGGTAAGGGTCGGCCTTCTCTCCGACCGTTGGCGCGTCACCGCGGCAAGGAGGAATGATGGCACTCAACAATACCCAGTTGCGCTACTACGACAGCAATATCCTTCGCCTGCCGGCGGATAAGCGCAAGGAATATCACGCCCAGGTCGACCGTCTGATCGACGAGCTCTGCAAGAGCGTGCGCAACAAGACGGAAATCAAGATCACCAATATCGTGAAGGCGGCTCCCTTCGCGAAATATACGATCTTGCGCAATACCGCGTTCGATCCAGTCGAGGTGGAAGGGGTTCGCTACAGCTCGGGACGCGACGCAGCCAAGGTAACTCACTTTCGCCTCAGGGGGACGAGTTGCGGACTGTTGAGAGAA
>NZ_LAPV01000008.1 GCF_000971275.1 Devosia psychrophila
CCCATCTTCACAACAGAGCTAGTCATGACGAGTGACGAGCGTGGAGACTGCCGGGAATGGGAGGTCGCTCCTGTTGCGTGCGGGGAAATCGGGCGCGCTGGTCTGCGATAATGGCCAGCACGATCCCAACCCACGACAAATCCCGACTTGGTGGCGAGGCGATTGCCTCACTTTTTACTAACCTACCCCGAGGCAAACGCCTCGCCACCACTGCTCTATTCGAAAACCGCACCAAGGCGGCGTTTCTGCTCGTCCTAAAGTCGGAGTCGACATCCCGCAAATGCCACGCTACACATCCATTATGATCCGTTCCGTCGCCACCCTCTCGTTTTGGTATTTTAGCTATCCGCTCCCGGCGGAGGCTACCGCGCGCTTGATCTGATCCTGACACGATACGACCAAACCCGAAGCCCACCGCCCGAACATTCGAGGCGGTTTTTTTGTGCCCCTCGAAACTGAAAATCTCGAGGACCACCACAATGCTCAAATCCACCGACGACCTTCGCATCATCGAAATCAAACCGCTGACCACGCCCATCGAGGTGATGCGCCGGCATCCGCGCACCGACGCCGCCACCAAGACCGTGCTGTCGGCCCGCCACGACTTCCACAATATCCTGACCGGCGCCGATGACCGCCTCGCCGTTGTCGTCGGCCCCTGCTCCATCCACGATCCCGCCGCCGCCATCGACTACGCCAAGCGCCTCGTCGCCCTGCGCGAACAGCTCGGCGACCGGCTCGAAATCATCATGCGCGTCTACTTCGAAAAGCCGCGTACCACGGTCGGCTGGAAGGGCCTGATCAACGACCCCAATCTCGACGGCAGCTTCGACATCGACACCGGCCTCCACACCGCCCGCGCCCTGCTGCTCGACATCGCCAATCTCGGCCTGCCTGCGGCCTGCGAATTCCTCGACATGACCACCCCGCAATATATCGCGGACCTGGTGTCCTGGGCCGCAATCGGCGCCCGCACCACCGAAAGCCAGATCCACCGCGAACTGGCCTCGGGCCTGTCCTGCCCGGTCGGCTTCAAGAACGGCACCGACGGCAACGTCAAGATCGCTCTAGACGCCGTGGCATCCGCCAGCCAGCCGCATCATTTCCTCGCCGTCACCAAGGACGGCCGCTCCGCCATTGCCGCCACCACCGGCAACGAGGATTGCCACATCATCCTGCGCGGCGGCAAAACTACCAACTACGACGGCGCCAGCGTCGACGCCGCCGCCAAGGCTGCCGAAAAATCCGGCCTTGCACCCACCATCATGATCGATGCCAGCCACGCTAACTCCTCGAAAAACCCGGAATACCAGCCGTTGGTTCTCGCCGATATCGGTGCCCAGATGGCCGCCGGCGACCGCCGCATCATCGGCGTCATGGTCGAATCCAACCTCGTCGCTGGCCGCCAAGACTTGGTCGAGGGCAAGGAACTGGTCTACGGCCAGTCAATAACCGACGGCTGCATCGACTGGGAAACGACTGTTACGGCGTTGGAAGCGCTCGCTCAGTCCGTCACTCAGCGCCGCGCAGTGACAAACCAGCAAGTAGCGTAAGCAAGCATACCCCCACCCAACCTCCCCCTGAAAAGGGGGAGGGGCCGATCCAGTTAGCCTCCAATAACGCCACACACACCGCCCGGATTCCTCCACCCTCATCAGGGGGACATCGATCCGGCCAAAGGCAAAACCACGCCGGTGGCGTGGTTTTAGGTGAGAAGGCCATGAGGGCTACGCCCGAATGGCAGGTGGGGGTACCCAACAAAAACTCACCTTCGCCGCCTCCCGCCTTGACCCCCATCACCCATTCCTGTTCTCTCCGACCATGGCCAAAAACCCGCTCACGCTCGTCCCAAATCAGATCACCATCGCCCGCATCCTGGCGATCATCCCCATTGTGTGGCTCGTGATGCAGGGCGACACGACGCTGCGCATCGTCGCTCTGGTCATCTACGTCATCGCCGCCGCCAGCGACTGGCTCGACGGCTATCTCGCCCGTGCCTGGAACCAATATTCCCCCCTCGGCCGCATGCTCGACCCCATCGCCGACAAGCTTCTCGTCGGCATCCTCATCGCCGCCCTCGCCTGGGATGGCAGCTTGTCCGGCCTCGACATGATCCCGGTCTGCGCCATCCTGTTCCGCGAATTCTTCGTCTCCGGCCTCCGGGAATTCCTCGGCAACACCAAGGTCGTGCTCAACGTCACCTGGCTCGCAAAATGGAAGACCACGCTGCAACTGGTCGCCTTGGCGGTCGTCCTGCTCGAAGGCATAGTGCCGAACCTAAGCCTCGTCAGCGACATCCTGCTCTGGGCCGCCGGTGCGCTAACCCTCTGGACCGGCTTCGAATATCTCCGCGCCAGTTGGCCGCACCTGGTCGAAAATCCAAAGTGAAAATCCTCTACTTCGCCTGGCTCCGCGAACGCCTCAATCGCGGCGAGGAAGACGTATCGCCGCCCGCTGAAGTCGCCACCGTCGCTGACCTGATCGACTGGCTCGCCGCCCGCGACGAAGCCTTTGCCCATGCCGTCGAAAAACGTGCCCTGATCAAGGCCGCCGTCGATGCAAAGCTGGTCAAGCACGACGCCAGCATAGCCGGCGCCCATACCATCGCCCTGTTCCCACCCATGACCGGCGGCTGATCCATGAGTGTCCGCGTCTCCACCGAGAGCTTCGACCCCGGCGCCGAGGTCAACGCCTTCCTTAAAGCGGCCAATGGCGCCGGTGCCGCGGTCACCTTCACCGGCGTCGTTCGCTCAAGACCCGACGATCCGATTACCGCGCTGACGCTCGAATGCTATCCCGAGCTCGCCAGCAACCAGCTCACCGCCATCGTCGACCTAGCCAGCGCGCGCTTCAACCTTCTCGCCGCGACGGTCATCCACCGCTACGGCACCCTCGGCCCCGGCGAACCCATCGTCCAGGTGATGACCCTCTCCCCCCACCGCGATGCCGCTTTCAAAGCCGCCGAATTCCTGATGGATTACCTCAAAACCGACGCCCCCTTCTGGAAACAGGAAACCGGCCCCAAAGGCACCCACTGGGTCGAAGCCAAAACCGAAGACGACGTGGCGAAAGCCCGTTGGGAATAACTGGCTACGTATAGCATTCTGAGTTGCCGTCTCATCTGGCCACCGCACCACGCCCACCCTCGGGCTTGACCCGAGGGCTAAACTTGCTGCCAGTCAACCGCAGACGCCTCCCAAGCCATCCCCACCCCCGATGTCATCCCGGACTTGATCCGGGATGACATCGGGGGTGAGATGGGCCACGAGCGAGAACGCCCACCCCAAAAACAAAAAGCCGGGCACATGGCCCGGCTCCTTCAATCTCTATTTCAACCTACTCCGCCGCAGCCCGCTTCGGCTGCACTTCGGCGCTATACGCATCGATCAGCGTCCTGCAGCCATCAGCCGGGGTAAATTTATAATCCCCGATCTCGCTGACGGGCGTAACCTCGGCCGCAGTACCGGTCAGGAAACACTCATCGAATTGGCTCAGTTCCTCAGGCATCATGTGACGTTCGGTCACCGTAAAGCCATTGCGCTTGGCCAGATCGATCAGGGTCTGGCGCGTGATGCCGTTGAGGAAGCAATCCGGCGTCGGCGTCGTGATGTCGCGGCCCTTGATGAAGAACACGTTGGCGCCGGTGGCTTCCGCCACATAACCGCGATAGTCCAGCATCAGCGCGTCGGCATAGCCATTGGCCATCGCCGCGTCCTTGCTCAGCGTACAGATCATATACAGACCCGCAGCCTTGGCCGAAGACGGAATGGTTTCCGGAGACGGACGCTTCCACTTGCTCCACTCGAGGCGAATGCCTTTCAGCTTCTCCTCGACCGAAAAATAGCTCGGCCAGACCCATGCGGCGATCGCCAGATGGACGGTGTTGTTACGGGCCGGCACGCTCAGCTCTTCCGAACCACGCCACGCCACGGGGCGCACATAAGCGTCGACCAAGTTGTTCTTGGCCAGCACTTCGCGCTTTGCTTCCTCGATCTGCTCGACCGACCAGGGAATGGTAAAGTCCAGCGTCTTGCCCGAACGGATCAACCGCTCGGTATGCTCGCGCGACTTGAAGATTTCGCCGCCATAAGCGCGCTCGCCCTCAAATACGGAGCTGGCATAGTGCAGCCCATGCGTCAGCACGTGAATCTTTGCGTCTTTCCAAGGCTTGAATTCACCATCAAACCAGATCCAGCCTTCTCGCTGGTCCATGGGCACGCCGGCCATGATCCTCTCCCGCAATTCAATTGAGGTGCCGCAGTTGCGCGGTCGCCCGAGTTGGCGCCGATCATGCCCCAGCCCCTAGGCCTTGGCAAACAACAAAGGCTGGGGGATAAGACTGAACGGCGTCCTGATGGAAAGACAATGGCACCACCCCCAAAAAATGTCAACATAGCTGACATAAATTCCGCTACTTCCGGCGGTGAGGCGCTGCCCCTCGATATCATGGGCCTGTTTTTCTTTGCCTATCGCGACTTCACCGGCGATGCCGATGCCCTGCTCGAACGCCAGGGTTTTGGCCGGGCACATCATCGGGTGCTGTATTTCGTCAACCTGCGTCCCGGCATGCCTGTGGCCGACCTGCTCGATATCCTCAAGATCACCAAGCAGAGCCTGGCGCGCGTGCTGCGCCAGCTGATCGACAACGGCTACATCGAGCAAAAAACCGGCCATTCCGACCGTCGCCAGCGCCTGCTTCATGCGACCGACAAAGGCCGCCAACTCTTCGCGACGCTCTCCGCTACCCAGGCGAGCCGCATTACCGATGCTATCGCCGCCCTGCCACCTGAATCGCGCAAGGTAGTAACGCGCTTCTTTATTGGAATGGTTGACCCAGCTGACCGCGCAGTTCTCGATCGACTGAACCTGACCGCCGGCCTCTGAAGGCCGACGGTCAGCGCACAGTCAGCGCAGGAAGGCGAGCAGGTCCTCGTCGACAAGCCGCTGCTTGTGCGTTCTGGGAAAGGGCCGCCCTTCGCAAGGGACGTGCATACAAGTCGGCGCCCCCCATGTGGTTCATTAACGCCGATCACTTTCTCACTAAAACAGTTGGTCGTGGTCGAGCGATGCGCCCAGCCCGTCATCGGCTTCTCCAGCGAGGCGGTCAGGGCATACATCCTGGCCTGCGACGACCACCGCGCCAGTCCGGCGAATATGCGGTCCGGGAATGTTTGGTTTCAAAGCCCAATACTTGAAGTGACTTACGAAAAAAAGGGGCGCGAAACCGAAGTTTCGCGCCCCCACCGGAGACACCACAAAGGAGCGTCAGCCTCTGCAGCAGTCCACCGATCGGTTGGCGCTCTGGAGGAACGAGCGCCAAAACCGTATCCGGATCATTTCAGGGTGGTCATCCGGCTTTGTCGAACAACGACGCTAGGGACCAAGGGTTCCCACATGACGATCTGTGATGACCCCACAACGCGCATCTCAAGCGGTCACATCGGAGGCCAGGCAAACAAAAGCCCCACCCCTTGGGCGTAGTGCCCACCAGACTGTGGAAATAACCTCTCCTGAAGAATTCTTGTCGCCAACTCAAAGGCAGCCTGCGCCAGGGTCACACTGTTACCCTACACGCCTGTGAGCGCGGCATCCGACGCCCTGAGGCTCTCTGCGCAAAAATTAATCACCACCATCAGCGAGTGCTCACGAAATTGGCATGTCATGACAGCAGTGTATGCAATGAAAACCCGAAGCCCGCCATTCAGGCGTTGCACATGTAAGTTGAATCAATGCCTTAGACACCACGGCCAACAGCTGGCACGGGCTTTGCAATTTGCTCGGCGGTGCAAACACATATCTGTCGGAGGTAAATATGACGGTAGTAAACCGCAAGCTTGCGGGTCTGGGGCTGGGCGTGGCTATGACTATGGGCGCAATTGCCGTTCCGGCGATCGCCCAGGATGAGACCATCAAGGTCGGCGTCCTCCACTCGCTGTCGGGCACGATGGCCATTTCTGAAACGACGCTCAAGGACACCATGCTGTTCCTGATCGACGAGCAGAACAAAAAGGGCGGTCTCCTCGGCAAGCAGCTTGAAGCTGTTGTTGTCGATCCCGCCTCCGACTGGCCGCTGTTTGCTGAAAAGGCACGCGAGCTGATCGAAGTCGACGGCGTTGCCGCCGTGTTCGGCTGCTGGACCTCGTCCTCGCGCAAGTCGGTTCTGCCAGTGTTCGAGGAACTGAACTCGATCCTGTTCTACCCTGTGCAGTACGAAGGCGAAGAATCCCAGCGCAACGTGTTCTACACCGGCGCTGCTCCCAACCAGCAGGCAATTCCGGCTGTTGACTACCTGATGGAAAACGAAGGCGTCGAACGCTGGGTTCTCGCCGGCACCGACTATGTCTATCCCCAGACCACCAACAAGATCCTTGAGCAGTACCTCATGGACAAGGGCGTGGCCAAAGAAGACATCATGATCAACTACACGCCCTTCGGTCATTCCGATTGGCAGACCATCGTTTCCGACATCAAGACCTTCGGCTCGACAGGCAAGAAGACCGCCGTCGTCTCCACCATCAACGGCGACGCCAACGTGCCGTTCTATAAGGAACTCGCCAACCAGGGCATCAAGGCCGAAGACATTCCAGTCGTCGCCTTCTCGGTCGGTGAAGAAGAACTCGCTGGCTTCGACACCACCCCGCTGGTCGGTCATCTGGCTGCCTGGAACTACTTCCAGTCCGTCGATGTCCCCGCCAACGCTGAGTTCATCTCGGCCTGGCAGACCTACATGAAGGACCCCAAGAAGGTTACCAACGACCCGATGGAAGCCACCGTCATCGGCTTCCACCTCTGGATCGCTGCAGTCGAAAAGGCCGGCACCACCGATACCGATGCTGTCCTCGACGCTATCATCGGCCTCGAAACCCCGAACCTGACCGGCGGCATCGCCAAGATGCTCCCGAACCACCACATCACGAAGCCCGTGTTGATCGGTGAAATCCAGGCCGACGGCCAGTTCGAAGTCGTGTCCGAGAGCGATCTCGTCCCCGGTGACGCATGGTCCGACTTCCTGCCGGAATCCAAGATGATCGAGGCCGATTGGACCGCTCCAATCTCCTGCGGCAATTACAACACCGAAACCAAGACCTGCGGCGGCGATACCGCCACGCCGTAATCAAGCTTGAACACCGGACGAAGGCGGCTCGCTGCCTTCGTCCCCAATCTGCCAGACCAACGCCGAGGCCAATGATGAACGCAGCCAGGTTGCTCCAGCGCATTGCGCTCTTCCTTGTCCTTTCCCTGACGCTCGCGATCCCAGCCCGTGCCCAGGTCGCCGATAGCGACCTGTCACCGCTGGTCGACGCCCTCGCTCCCGGCAACTTCAAGGATCGCGAAGCCGCCATCGGCGTGTTGGTCTCGACCGAAGATCCCCGCGTCGTGCCGATCCTCGAAATCCTGCTTGAGGGCGAACTGTATTTTGACGACGCCACCGGCAAGGTGGTGTTCACCTCGGCACCCAGCGGCAAGGGCACTATTTCAGACCCACTGACCGGCGACGAATTGCCCACCGTCACCGAAGACGGCCTCGACAAGGTCAAGGTCAACAACGGCCTGCGCCGCGTCATCCGCACCGCCATCGGCCAGATGACCCTGCTCAGCGAAGATGCCGGCGTGCGCCGGTTTGCTGCCCAGTCCATCCTGCGTGATGCCGATCCGGCCCAGCTCGAACTGCTCGATAGCGCCATCGCCGCCGAAGCCGACACCGGCATCCGGCAAACCATGGAACAGGCTCGCGCCGTCATCATGCTCAAGACGCCTGACGCCTCCGTCGCGGACAAAACCGCCGCCGTCCCAGTAGTCCAGGCTATCGGCGGCCGCGACGCTCTCAATGTGCTGACCACGGCGCTCGCCAGCGCACCCGCCGAACTGCAGCCCACCATTCAGACCGCCATCAACGGCCTGGCCCGTGACCGCGCCGTCTGGGACGTTGCCCAAAACATCTGGTTCGGTATCTCGCTCGGCTCGGTGCTGTTGCTCGCCGCCATTGGCCTCGCCATCACTTTCGGCGTCATGGGCGTCATCAACATGGCGCATGGCGAAATGGTCATGCTCGGCGCCTATACCACCTTCGTGGTGCAGGAAATCATCCGCCAGAATTACCCCGGCCTGTTCGACTGGTCGCTCGCCATCGCCCTGCCGTTGGCGTTTCTCGTCACCGGCCTGATCGGCATCGCCATCGAGCGCGGTATCATCCGCTTCCTTTATGGCCGCCCGCTTGAAACCCTGCTCGCCACCTGGGGGCTCTCGCTGATCATCCAGCAGGCGGTGCAGCGCATCTTCACCGCCAATATCCGGGAAGTCGGCAATCCAACCTGGATGTCCGGCTCCTTCGAACTCGGTGGCCTCGCCATCACCTGGAACCGCTTCTACATCGTCATCTTTGCAATCATCGTCTTCCTGTCACTGTTGACGGTGCTGAAATACACCGCCATCGGCCTGCATATGCGCGCCGTCACGCAAAACCGCCGCATGGCCTCTGCCATGGGCATTCGCACCCCGCTGGTTGATGCGATGACCTTCGGCCTTGGCTCAGGTGTTGCCGGTCTCGCCGGCGTCGCCCTCAGCCAGATCGGCAACGTCTCGCCCAACCTCGGCCAAGGCTACATCATCGATAGCTTCATGGTCGTGGTCTTTGGCGGGGTTGGCAATCTTTGGGGCACGCTGGTCGGTGCGCTCACACTCGGCATCGCTAACAAGTTTATCGAACCCTACGCCGGCGCCGTCCTCGGCAAAATCATCATCCTTGTGCTCATCATCCTGTTCATCCAGCGCCGTCCTCGCGGCCTCTTCGCGCTCAAGGGACGCTCGATCGAAGCATGATAACGCAAGCCCTGTTCCGCGCCCTCGATAAAAGGGCTATCTGGATTATCCTGATCCTGCTGGTTGTCGCTGTCGCCGTGCCCGCTTCCAACCTGCTGCTGCCCACCGGCCACCCGCTGCGCCTGCCCAATTATGTCGTGCCGCTGTTCGGCAAATACCTGACCTTCGCCATGCTCGCCTTGGCGCTCGATCTAGTCTGGGGCTATTGCGGCATTCTCTCGCTTGGCCACGGCGCGTTTTTCGCGATCGGCGGCTACGCCATGGGCATGTATCTGATGCGCCAGATCGGCACCCGCGGCGTCTATGCCAATCCCACCCTGCCCGATTTCATGGTCTTCCTAAACTGGAAGGAACTGCCCTGGTATTGGCAGGGCATGGACAATTTCTGGATCGCCATGGTCGCGGTCGTCGTTGTGCCAGGCCTGCTCGCCTTCGTCTTCGGCTTCCTCGCCTTCCGCAGTCGCGTTACCGGGGTTTATCTATCGATCATCACCCAGGCCATGACCTACGCCCTGTTGCTGGCCTTCTTCCGCAACGACATGGGCTTTGGTGGCAATAACGGCCTGACCGACTTTAAGGATATCCTCGGCCAGTCGATCTCAGCTCCCGGCACCCGCGCCGCCCTGTTCGCGGCGTCGGCCGTCGCTCTGGCATTTGCCGTCTTCGCCTGCTCGATGACCGTCAATTCCAAGCTTGGCAAGGTGATGGTCGCGGTGCGCGATGCCGAAAGCCGAACCCGCTTCATCGGCTACCGCGTCGAATACGTAAAACTGTTCGCCTTCGTCGTCTCGGCCGTGATCGCCGGCATCGCTGGCGCTCTTTACGTGCCGCAGGTCGGCATCATCAACCCATCCGAATTCGATCCCGCTAATTCCATCGAGGTGGTGATCTGGACCGCTGTCGGGGGACGCGGCACCATCATCGGCCCAATCATCGGCGGCATTCTGGTCAACGTCGGCAAGTCCTACTTCACCGGCGCCTTCCCCGAATACTGGCTCTTCGCCCTCGGCGCGCTATTCGTGGTTACCACGCTGTTCCTGCCCAAGGGCATCGTCGGCCTGATCGGGCAATACCGCGCTGCCACCACCAAGCGCGAGCAGCATGATCGCGGCGACCCTACGCCCAGGCAGGTCGAAGCCGGCGTCGATCCCCAACCCAATCCGGCGGAGTAAGTCATGACCGACAAATCCGGCACCATGCTATATCTCGACGGCGTCTCGGTTTCCTTTGACGGCTTCAAGGCCATCAACAACCTCTCCATCATCGTTCACCCGGCCGAGATGCTGGCCATCATCGGCCCTAACGGCGCCGGCAAGACAACCATGATGGACATCATCACCGGCAAGACCCGCCCCGATGACGGCCAGGTGCTGTTCGATGGCCGCACCGACCTGACCAAGCTGGACGAAGCCGCCATCGCCAATCTGGGCATCGGCCGCAAATTCCAGAAACCCACCGTGTTCGAAAGCCACACGGTGTGGGACAATATCGAAATGGCACTCAAGAAGCCGCGCGGCGTCTTCGCCACGCTATTCTACACAGCCGACGCGGCCGACATCGCCCGCATCACCGAAATACTCGAAACCGTGCGCCTGCTGCCCCGCAAGGACGACTATGCCGCCAATCTCAGCCATGGCCAAAAGCAATGGCTCGAAATCGGTATGCTGCTGGCGCAGGACCCAAAGCTACTGCTCGTCGACGAACCCGTCGCCGGAATGACCGATAGCGAAACCGTTGAAACCGCCAAGCTGCTCAAGGACATTGCCAAGACCCGCTCGGTCGTTGTCGTCGAACACGACATGAGCTTCGTCCGTGAACTTGGCTCCCGGGTGACCTGCCTCGCCGAAGGCTCTGTACTCGCCGAAGGCTCGCTCGACCAGGTCAGCGCCAATCCTGTCGTTATTGAAAGGTATCTCGGACGATGAGCACAGCTCTTTCGGTCAACGCCATCGACCTCCATTACGGGGCCGCCCAAGCGCTCAAATCAGTATCGATCGAGTGCAAGCCGGGGCGCATCACCGCCGTCCTCGGCCGCAACGGCGTCGGTAAATCATCGACACTGCGCGCCATAACCGGCGTCAACAACATCAGCGCAGGCGAGATAAAGTTTGGCGATGAACTGCTAAAAAAATCCCCGCCCTACAAGCGCGCCCGCATGGGCATCGGCTACGTCCCTCAGGGCCGCGAGATTTTCCCGCTGCTAACGGTCAAGGAAAACCTCGAAACCGGATATGCCGGCATTCCGCGCTCCGAAAAAAACATCCCGCCCTACATATTCGAATTATTCCCCGTGCTGAAGTCGATGCTCGGTCGGCGCGGCGGTGACCTCTCGGGTGGCCAGCAGCAGCAACTCGCCATCGGGCGTGCCTTGGTCACCCGACCCAAAGTGCTGGTACTCGACGAGCCGACTGAGGGTATCCAGCCCTCGATCATCAAGGATATTGGCCGCGCGCTACAGTTCCTGCGCGACGAAAAGGGCATGACAATTCTTCTTGTTGAGCAGTTCCTCGATTTCTGCCGCGAGATTGCCGACGATATCTATGTGATGGATCGCGGAGAAATTCAGCATGCAGGCCCGGCCAGCGATCTTGATCTTCCTGAAGTCCGCCGCCATCTCATGGTCTAAACGCAAAAACGCCCGGCACACGGCCGGGCGTCCAAGATATCTAACAGGCGAGGGACGCTTAGTTGGTAACCAGACCGGCTTCGACACACTGCTCAAGAGTGATCGAGTCGATTTCGATCAGGCCTGCAGTGCCTTCCTCGGTGCCCTGCTCGGTCGTGCCTTCGGTTGTCGTGCCGGCCTTGCCGGGGGTCGAAGCGCTAGACGAGTTGCCGTTGCTAGTGCCACCTGTGGTTCCCATACCCGAACCGGCGGTAGCGCCAGTGGCCGTTCCAGCAGCCGCGGCGTCGGCAGTCGCAGTAGCGTCGTCGGAGTTTTCACTGCCTTCAACGGCGGCATTTGCGTCGGCGTGCAGCTCGTCGCAACGAGCCTGAACCTGAGGCATGTTGGCTTCGGTGACGGTCTGGGCGCCAAGCGTAACGGCCTGTGCGAAAGCGGCGCCGCCAAAGCCAAGGGCAATAGCAAGGGTGGCTGCAGAAACAATGATTTTCATGTGCATTTTAACTAGCCTTCTTTAATGTCTCAATGAATGAGCACCTGCTCCATTAGGAAACGCCGACCCTTGACAATCGTTGCCGAAATACTTGCCGATGGCGCAAACACCGCCTCATTGCATCGCATGCAACGCGCTTTCGGAGTCGGCGGCGTTTCTACCAAGCAGCGCGATGGCGCTACCCATCTGGCCACCCTCTATCAGGACGGCTGTGCCAAAATTCGCCTTCCAAACACCCATACCGCGGCCCTGGAAGCCGTCCTTATTAACACCGCTGGTGGTCTGACTGGTGATGATGTCATGCGTTGGTCGGCGGATCTCGCGCCTCAGGGACGCATGGTGCTGACCACTCAGGCCTGCGAACGGATCTACCGCTCCATCGGTGGTCCGGCCAGTGTCGAGACCCGGCTGACGGTCGGCAAAGATGCCCATCTCGACTGGCTGCCTCAGGAAACCATTCTCTTCGCCTCCAGCCAGCTCGATCGCCATATCGAAATCGACCTGTCCAGCGGCGCCAGTCTAACCGCTGTCGAGGCCATTCTGCTTGGCCGCGATGCCATGGGCGAAATTGCCCTCGACGCGAAGCTTCGAGACAACTGGCGTATTCGCCGCAATGGCCGGCTTATCCACGCCGAGGCAACCCGGCTCACCGGTACATTTGCGGAGCGCAACGGGCTATCCCTGCTGGCCGGAAAGCGGGCATTTGCCACGGTGCTGCATATCGCGCCGGATGCGGATCGGTGCGCAGCCCAGCTGACGCACATCCGCACCCTTTTGCCGCCGGACGGACGGATCGCTGCCAGCGCCAATGGCGAACGGCTGGTGATCCGCGCTCTGGCGCAAACCGGGCTTGCCTTGCGGCGCCTGATCGTTCCAATTCTTGCCGAACTTAGTGGCGCGGGCTCGCTCCCCCGCCTCTGGCATCTTTAGGACCTCCTGATGAACCTCACCCCGCGCGAAAAAGACAAACTGCTAATCGCCATGGCTGCCATCGTTGCGCGAAAGCGCCTGGAGCGCGGCGTCAAGCTCAATCACCCCGAAGCCATCGCGCTGATCAGCGATTTTGTCGTGGAGGGCGCCCGCGATGGCCGCCCGGTAGCCGAGTTGATGGAGGCGGGCGCCCATGTCATCACCCGCGCTCAAGTCATGGAAGGCATCCCCGAGATGATCCACGACATCCAGGTCGAAGCCACCTTCCCCGACGGCACCAAGCTCGTCACCGTCCACCAGCCCATTCGATAGGTCCAGTCATGATCCCAGGCGAAATCATTCCGAAGCCAGGCGAGATCGAGCTCAATGTCGGCGCGCCGCAGCTGACAATCGAAGTCGCCAACACGGGCGACCGGCCGATCCAGGTCGGCTCGCACTATCATTTTTTCGAGGCCAATGCCGGCCTCAGCTTTGATCGCGACCAGGCCCGTGGCATGCGGCTCGATATTGCTGCGGGCACTGCTGTTCGCTTCGAGCCAGGACAGGCCCGCGAGGTCCGGCTGATACCATTGGGCGGCGACCGCATCGTCTATGGTTTCCGCCAGCAGATCATGGGAGCGCTCGACTAGGACTGTGCGGCGCAGGCGAACGGCACTACAAGCGCGGTAAAGCCCACAGGAGCCAAACATGAACACGGAATCCAAAACCATCCTGCTCAGAAAAATTGCGGCACTTTTGGAAGACCTCCGCCGCGAAGGCATGGAGAATGGCGAAGCCATGTTCCTGCTGGGAACCGCCGCTGCCAACCTGGTCGATATGGGCAAGGAACTGTCGAGCTGGACCGGCTTCAAGGCGGTGATGACCCGCTCCGATATCATCCAACTGCTTCAGCACATCGATACTCAAGGCAATCGGATGCTCGACGAGGACAAGGTAAACGTCGCTTACGCCTTGCAGATCATCGGCATGTCGGTGGCTGCCTCGGGTAGCGACAACCAACAGTTGCAACAGGCAGGGGCCCTGCTCGATGACGTGATCGAGAAAACCCTCATCAATTACCGGAACTACGTCCAGACCAGGACGACATCTCTAAACTAGCCGGAGACACCATGCCCGCCCGCATTTCCCGCGCCACCTATGCCGACATGTATGGCCCCACCACCGGCGATCGCGTGCGCCTGGCCGATACCGAACTGTTCATCGAGGTGGAGAAGGACTTCACGACCTATGGCGAAGAGGTGAAATTCGGCGGCGGCAAGGTGATCCGCGATGGCATGGGCCAGTCGCAGCGCACCCGCGCCGAGGGCGCCGTCGATACCGTCATCACCAATGCATTGGTCGTCGACGTGACCGGCATCTACAAGGCCGATGTCGCCCTCAAGGACGGCAGGATCGCGGGCATCGGCAAGGCGGGCAATCCTGACACGCAGTCTGGCGTCACCATCATCATTGGCCCATCGACCGAAATCATCGCGGGCGAAGGCCGCATTCTCACCGCCGGCGCCATGGACGCGCATATCCACTTCATCGCACCCCAGCAGATCGAAGAATCGCTGATGAGCGGCGTCACCACCATGCTTGGTGGCGGCACCGGTCCGGCTCATGGCACCCTGGCCACCACCTGCACCGGCGCCTGGCACATCCAGCGCATGATCGAGAGCTTCGACGGCTTCCCGATGAACCTGGCATTGGCCGGCAAGGGCAATGCCAGCCGCCCCGCCCCACTGGTCGAAATGATCCTGGCCGGCGCCTCCTGCCTCAAGCTGCACGAAGATTGGGGTACCACGCCCGCCGCCATCGACAACTGCCTCTCCGTTGCCGACGACTACGACGTGCAGGTGATGATCCACACCGACACGCTCAATGAATCGGGCTTTGTCGAAGATACCATCGGCGCTTTCAAGGGCCGTACCATCCACGCCTTCCACACCGAAGGCGCCGGCGGCGGCCACGCTCCCGATATCCTCAAGGTCGCCGGCCTGCCCAACGTCATCCCATCCTCGACCAATCCAACCCGCCCCTACACGGTCAACACCATCGCCGAGCATCTCGACATGCTGATGGTCTGCCACCACCTTTCCCCAAACATTCCCGAAGACGTCGCTTTCGCCGAAAGCCGCATCCGCAAGGAAACCATCGCGGCCGAGGACATCCTGCACGACATGGGCGCACTCTCGGTCATCTCCTCCGACAGCCAGGCAATGGGCCGCGTCGGCGAAGTGCTGATCCGCTGCTGGCAGACCGCCGACAAGATGAAAAAGCAGCGCGGCAAGCTACCCCAGGAAACCGGCGACAACGACAATTTCCGGGTCAAGCGATACATCGCCAAATACACCATTAACCCGGCGATCGCCCACGGCATGAGCCAGCACATCGGCTCGATCGAAGTGGGCAAGCGCGCCGACCTTGTGCTCTGGAACCCGGCCTTCTTCGGCGTTAAGCCCGAGATGATCCTGCTCGGTGGCTCCATCGCCGCAGCCCCGATGGGCGACCCCAACGCTTCGATCCCAACACCGCAGCCGATGCATTATCGGCCGATGTTCGCCAGCTTTGGCAAACTGCTCACCAATTCGTCGGTCACCTTCGTGTCCCAGGCCGCTTTTGACGACGGCCTCCGCGGCAAACTCGGCGTTGCCAAGCACATGCTGCCGGTGATCAACACCCGTGGCGGCATCGGCAAGCACTCGATGATCCACAATTCGGCCACGCCGGATATCCAGGTCGATCCCGAAACCTACGAAGTGCATGCCGATGGCGAACTGCTCACCTGTGAGCCAGCCACCGTCCTCCCCATGGCGCAGCGCTACTTTTTGTTCTAGTCGAGCTGCATGACCGACACTCCGAAGCTGGCCGACGCCTGGCAACTCCGCCGCGACGGCCAGTTGGAAGACGCCAAGGCGCTCGCCGCCACCATAATACAGCGCGAACCGGACAACGTCGGCGCAATGCGCCTGCTTGCCGCTCTCGCCATGCAGTCAGGCGATCCACTGACCGCCACCCAACACCTCGGCGCCGCGGCTCTGCAGCATGATCCTGCACCAGACTTACTGACCGAGCTCGGCGAGGCGCAACTGGCTAGTGGCGACCCCACCCCGGCGCTCGCCAGCTTCCGACGTGCCCTCGAGCAGCGCCCGCGCGATGCGACTGCCCTCCGCGGCCTCGCCCAAAGCCATCAGCTGCTCGGCAATCATCCCGAAGCTCTCGCCGGTTTCCGGGCCGCCCTGGCTGTGCTGCCCTATGACAAATACGCCGCCCACATGGTGGCCGCTCTGTCCGGTGCCGACGCCGCCGCCTCGGCCAATTACATCGCCGACCTGTTCGATACCTATGCCGAGACCTTCGACAGCCACCTGACCGAGATGCTGGGCTACCAGACACCAGGCTACATCCGCGACGTTGTAGCGCCCTACCCGCTCACAACCTTGCTCGATCTCGGCTGCGGCACCGGCCTCGTTGGTGCAGCCCTAATCGACCGCATCCCCACCATGGACGGCGTGGATCTCTCGGCGCAAATGATCCGTAAGTCCCGCGAGCGCGACATCTACCGCCACCTTCGCGTCGGCGACATCACGACCATCATCGAGACGGACCCTGCCCTGTCCGGACCGTACGATCTCGTCACCGCTGGCGACGTCTTCGTCTATCTGGGTGATCTCGCAGCCGTCTTTGCCGCTGTTACGACGGTGCTTGCACCGGAGGGCCTCTTTGCCTTCTCGGTTGAAGCCGCGCCAGACCATGAAATAACACTGCGCACCAACGGCCGCTATGCCCACTCGACCCGCTATATTGCTGGCCTGGCGACCACCCTCTCGTTCCGTACCGTCGAACGGCAAGACATGACGCTCCGACAGGAGCGCAACCAGCCCGTGTTGGGCACGCTTTACCTGCTGCAGCGCTCATAAACGCCTCTTGTTGCCAAGTCACGAAAGCGCCAATACTGCAGCGCGGCAGTGAGCCGCAAAATATGGGGCTTTAGTCATGATCTACGTTCTTGCGATACTTATCGGTATTACGGCAGGCCTACGTGCGATGACGCCGCTGGCGGCCATCAGCTGGGGAGCATATCTCGGCTGGATCGATCTCAGCGCCACTCCGGCCGCATTCCTTGGCAACATCATCGCCGTCATCATCACCACGCTTCTGGCCATCGGCGAACTGGTGACTGACCAGCTGCCGCAGACCCCTAGTCGCAAGATGCCGATGCAGTTCGGCGCCCGTATTGTCCTCGGCGCGCTGACCGGCGCCCTGCTGATGCCCGGCAGCTGGATCATCGGCGCCCTGCTCGGCGCTGTCGGCGCCATCATCGGCACCTTGGCCGGCGCAGAAGTCCGCGCCTACCTCGCCAAATCGTTTGGCCGCGACCTGCCTGCTGCCCTGATCGAGGACGTTTTGGCCGTCGTCCTCGCTTTCATCGTCGTCTATCTCGCCTGATGCCGGAAGCAGGCGAGCCGTCGACGCGGCTGCCTGCCGTTCATCATCACTTTGCCATACGACTCGCGCAATCTGCAGCGCATCAGGGAGCCCAGACATGACACGCACGATTTTCGTCATGGCCATTGCCGCCATGCTGCTGCCAAACACTGCCATCGCGGCCCAGACTTCGCTGCAGATCGAACTCAATACCGCGCGTGATTTCGAGCGCCACGTCATGACCTATGACTGCGCCACCGAAACCCCGGTCACCGTCACCTATATCAATGCCGCACCAAACTTCTTGGCGTTGGTCCCCGTCGCCGAGGAACCCGAAGAACTGGTCTTCGCCTCTGTCGTCGCCGCCTCGGGCGTGCGTTATGTTTCCGGCAAATGGGCGTGGTGGACACGGGGCTCCGACGCCAGCCTCTACGACACGACGCTTGGTGAAAATGCCGACGCCGTGCTTACCTGCTCGGAGTTTATTAACACCCCGTAGCGTCCATGGATCAACTTTCGCCGACCGAACTCTTCCCCCATGTCCGCATTGTCATGGGCATGATCATCGGCTTGGGCATCACCCGCCTGCTGATGACAGTGGCTGGGCTGATCCAGCATCCACACCGTGCCAAATTCTCGTCCATCCACCTGCTGTGGGTGGTGTCGATCCTCGTCGAGCTCGTGCTGTTCTGGTGGTGGGAGTTTGCGCTCTACCGGCTTGAGCACTGGACCTTCGGCATCACGCTGTTTCTCATCGTCTATGCAGTGACGTTATTCCTGCTGGCAGCCCTGCTCTCGCCTGACAACGTTGCGGAATACGATGGCTACGAGGACTTTTTCCTCAAGCGCCGCCGCTGGTTCTTCGGCCTGTTCGCCGCAACCTTCGCACTCGATAGCATAGACAGCCTGATCAAGGGCGGCGCCTATTGGGAACGTTTCGGCCTGGATTATTACATCCAGGTGCCCCTCGGGCTAATCCTCTGTATCATCGCCATTCGCTCCTCCAACCGCTGGGTCCATCTAGCGGCTGTTGTTTTGCATCTGGCCTATCAGGCCTATTGGATCAGCCGATTTTTCTATACGGTGATCTGACGACCACAGAGACCATTATCAAGCCATGCTGCGCGCCGTATCCATCCTCCCGCCTGATCATGGCCGGGGTATTGCCTATGACAGTGTCACCCTCGAACATACCGAGCGACGCCTTCGCCGCAAATTGCTGCGCCTTGCCGGTGGCGACGATGTCATGGTCGATTTTCCGCAGACGCTGACGCTCGAACACGGCAGCGCCCTCGAGCTCGAAGATGGCCGTTATGTCGGCATCATCGCCGCCGAAGAACTGCTGTACGACGTGCGCGGCCGCGATACGGCCCATCTAGTCCGCCTTGCATGGCATATCGGCAATCGCCACACCTCGGCGCAGCTTGAAGCCACCCGCATCCTGATCAAGCGCGATCACGTGCTCAAGACCATGCTGGAAGGCCTCGGCGCCACCATCGAAAACGTCTCCGAGCCCTTCTATGCCGAGCACGGCGCCTATCACAGCCACGCCGATAGCGGCCACGCGCTCCTCGCGCGATGAGCCATAATCGCGACCTGCAAAAGCTGCTGACCTGGCTGTCGCCGGCCTTCCCCGTCGGCGCGTTCGCCTGGTCCGCTGGCATGGAATCCGCAATTCACGCCCGAACCGTGCATGACCGGGCCACCACCGAGGACTGGATTTCCGGCGCCCTCAACCAGGGCAGCCTGCGCACCGACGGCATCCTGTTCGCCCATGCCCACCGCGCGGCCACAGACCCATCGGCCTTGCGCGATCTCGCCGATCTCTGCCTCGCCTTGACCCCCGCCCGCGAGCGCCACGACGAAACCACCATCACCGGCCACGCCTTCGCCACGGCCGCCAAAGCCTGGCCGACACCGGTCCTCGCCAACCTACCCGACCCTTGCCCTTATCCCGTCGCGGTCGGGGCAATCGCCGGGGGCCATGCAATCGACCTGGAAGCCGCCCTGCTGGCCTACCTGACCGCGACCATCCACAGTCAGATTTCTGTCGCCGTCCGCCTTATCCCCATCGGCCAGTCCGATGGCCTCGCCATCATAGCCGCGCTTGAAACCGCAATAGCCAGCATGGCTACGATGTGCCAGCATGCCGCACTGGACGATATTGGCGCAGTGGCCTACGCGGCGGATATTGCTCAGATGGCCCACGAAACCCTGACCACGAGAATCTTCCGCTCATGAGCATGCTCATCGCCGCCTTCATGTTCATCATTCTGCTGGCAGTCGCCACAGCGCACCTGCTCTGGTCGATCGGCCGCACCTGGCCAATCCGCGGCGAAAAACTGCTGGCCCAGACCGTGGTGGGCATCGCTAACATTGAGCATATGCCACCCCGTCTGGCCTCATTCGCCATCGCGCTAGCGACGCTCGCCGCCGGCGTACTTGCCATGTCCCTAGCCGACCACGACAGCGGCGGCCTGGCGCTCACCCTCCTCGGCCTGCCGTTCGCCGCAATCTTTCTCGCCCGCGGCATTTTCGGCTACACCGCCTGGTGGGCCGCTAGAACCCCCGAGCCCAATTTCCGGCTCAATGACCGCCGGGTCTATTCGCCCGCCTGCCTGTTCCTCGGCGCAGGCTTCCTCGCCCTCGTCCTCATGAGGCTGCTATGAAATCTCTCAATGGTCCCCTGCGCATCGGCATCGGCGGCCCTGTTGGGTCAGGGAAAACGACCTTGTGCGAAATGCTGCTCAAGGCGATGCGCGACCGCTACTCCATGGCCGTTGTCACCAATGACATCTACACCCGCGAAGACGCGCTGATCCTCGCCCGCGCCCAGGCCATTTCCGAAGACCGCATCGTCGGCGTCGAAACCGGCGGCTGCCCCCACACCGCCATCCGCGAAGACGCCTCGCTCAACCTCGCGGCCATCGACGACCTCAACAAGAAATTCCCAGACCTCGACATCATCCTGATCGAAAGCGGTGGCGACAACCTAGCAGCCACCTTCTCACCCGACCTCGCCGACCTGACGATCTATGTCATCTCAGTCGCGCAGGGCGAAAAAATCCCGCGCAAAGGCGGCCCCGCCATTTCCCGTTCGGACCTGCTGGTCATCACCCACACCGATCTGGCCCCCTACGTAAACGCCAGCCTCGAAGTGATGGAAAGCGACACCCAAAAAGTCCGCGAAGGCCGCCCCTACATTTTCACCGACCTGCTCCGCCGCGAAAGCCTCGACCAGATCATCGCCTACATCGAACACGCTGGCGGCCTGGTTGATGCCCAGGCGGCAGAGTAGCTAGGAAACCGCCCGCACCAGTGCCACCACCGACCGCGGCGTCAGCGTCGCAGTGCCGTCCGCCACGGCGACCTTGCCCATCGCATCCGATTCAATGCCGACCGTCCAACCGCCCTCCGGCAGCCGCGCCACCACTGGCTCAACCCGCCTGTTAAACCACACCAGCACCTCGTCGTCCTTATTGCGCAGATGCATGCCTAGCACCGAAGCGCTCCAGTCGTTCCAGTCACCTTCGTTCATCTCGCGCCCGTCGGGATGCAACCACACCACATCGCGGACGCCATTTTTCTCCTGGCCCGTCAGGAAGTGATCATGCGTCAGCGCCGAGTGCTCCTTGCGGAACTTGCTGACCGCCGCGACGAAATCGACCAGATCGCCGTCGCCGTTTTCCCAGTCTATCCAAGTGATTTCATTGTCCTGCGCATAGGCATTGTTGTTGCCGTGCTGGGTGCGGAACATCTCGTCGCCCTGCTGCAGCAGCGGAATACCGCGCGACAAAAACAACGTGCCCAGTAGTGCCCGCACATCGCGTTTGCGCGCCGCGATTATGCCTTCGTCGTCGGTGTCGCCCTCGGCGCTACAGTTCCACGAGGCATTGTGGTTATGGCCGTCATTATTGTTCTCGCCATTGGCCTCGTTATGCTTTTTCTCGTAGCTCACCAGGTCGCGCAGCGTAAAACCGTCGTGCACCGCCAGCATGTTGACGCCATGACTCGGCTTGCGGCCCGAATTATCGAATATCTCCGCCGACCCAGCCACCTTACCCGCCAGCGCACCGATCTTGCCATTTTCGCCACGCCAGAACTCGCGAATCTCGTCGCGATAGGTGTCGTTGTGTTCCCTGAATTCCTTGCCGAACTGCCCAAGAGCATAGCCACCCGGACCCGGATCCCACGGTTCCGCCACCAGAATACACTGGCTCAAAACCGGATCGGATTTGATCTTCTGCAGCATTTGCGCATTGGCATTGAAGCCCGGATCGCGGCCCAGCACGGTCGCCAGATCAAACCGGAAACCCGAAACGCCCATTTCCTCGACCCAGTAGCGCAGCGAGTCGATCACCAGCCTTTGCGTCGCCGGATGGTCGCAGCGCAGCGTATTGCCAGTGCCGGTATCGTTGACCAACTGCTGCTTTCCATCGACTTCGACGAAGCGATAGTAGGTCTTGGCGTCCAGCCCCATCAGGCTCAGCATCGGCCCATTGGCATCGCTTTCCCCGGTGTGATTATAGACCACGTCGAGGATCACCGAGATGCCGTTCTTGCGATACAGGTCCGTCATGTTCCGCAATTCCTGCGGCCCGCGCGGCGCCAGCCGCGGGTCAATCGCCGAATAGACCACCGGATTATAGCCCCAGGCATTGGTCAGCCCGAGCACCGGCAAATGCCCCTCGTCGATCCACGCCGCCGTCGGCATCAACTGCAGCGTATCGACACCGATATACTTGAGGTGGTCGATCACGCGCTGCGTCGTCAGCCCCGCAATGGTGCCGCGCAACGGCCCCTGCACGCTGGGGTGACGCATGGTGTAGCCACGCACATTCATCTCGTAGAACAATCCGGGCGCCTTCTTGCGCGGCAGGATATCCTCATTGCCCATCTCGCCCACGATCGCCTTGGGGATCAGTGGCGCCGTATCCACCGCCTCGCTGCGGTCCAGCCGCAAGCGTGGCGAGCGGACGAACACCCGATCCAGCCGCTTGGCATAGGGATCGACCAGCAGCTTCATCGGGTCAAAGAAATACCCCTGATCCGGATCATATGGCCCATCGGCCCGCAGCCCATAGCGCGTGCCCGCACCAAGGCCAGAGATCAGCCCGGCGCGAATATGCTCCTGATGCACGTCCAGCTCGAACCGGTCCGTCTCCTCGTCCTGCTCGTCATAGATCGACACCCAGATATTGGTGGCGCTTTCCGAATAGACGGCGAAGTTCACACCCTCGGCCGTAACGGTCGCGCCGAGCTTTTCGATACTGCCCCCATTGGGGACCAGCGTAGGAGTCATGGATATTCCGATATTAGGTGATGACGCTGGGCTCAGTACGCCCGGTGCGCTGCTTGATCCCGACCAACTCGTCAGCCAGTTCAATCAATGGCTCAAGCGCCGATTGTGTCTCGAGATCGTGCCGTCCATCCGCCGCTTCATAGCGTTCAAGATACAGCCGCAGTGTAGCACCAACCGTACCCGTACCCGATAGCCGAACGACAATCCGCGACCCATCGGCAAACCCGATGCGAATGCCCTGCTTGGCGCTGGTCGAGCCATCTACCGGGTCGTGATAGGTGAAATCGTCCGCATAGGCCACCTGCAGGTCGTCGCCAAACGTCTTGCCCGGCAACGCAGTCAATTGCGCCCGCAGGTCATCCACCAGCTTGCCGGCAATCTCAGCATCGACCTCTTCATAGTCGTGCCGCGTATAATAATTGCGCCCATAGGTCGACCAATGCTCGCGCACAATCTCGTCGACGCTCTGCTTGCGAGCGGCAATGATGTTCAGCCACAGCAGCACGGCCCACAGGCCATCCTTCTCGCGCACATGGTCCGAGCCCGTTCCGGCACTTTCCTCGCCGCAGATCGTCACCCGGCCCGCATCCAGCAGATTGCCAAAAAACTTCCATCCCGTCGGCGTCTCATGCATCTCGATGCCGAGCTTTTCCGCCACCCGATCCGCCGCCGCACTGGTCGGCATCGATCGCGCAATGCCCGCGATGCCGCGCTTATAGCCCGGTGCCAGATGCGCATTGGCCGCCAGCAGTGCCAGCGAATCCGATGGCGTCACAAAGCGGTTCTTGCCGATGATCAGGTTTCGGTCGCCATCGCCATCCGAAGCCGCGCCGAAGTCCGGCCCTTCCGGCGTCATCAGCAGGTCGAACATGTCCTTGCAATAAACCAGGTTCGGATCGGGATGCCCGTTGTTGAACGTCGGCGACGGCGTTCCGTTGATCACAGTGCCCTTCGGCGCCCCTAGAATGCCTTCAAGTATCGCATGCGCATAAGGCCCGGTCACGGCCGACATCGCGTCGAATGTCATTGTAAACCCGCCCGCAAACATCGCCTTGATCGCGCCGAAATCGAACAGCGTCTGCATCAGCGCCGCATAGTCGGCTACCGGATCGATCACCTCGACCACCATGTCGCCAACCGTCTGCGTGCCGATAGCACCGAGATCTATATCAGCAGCCTCGATGTTCTTGTAACTATCGATCACCTTGGTCCGGTCATAGACCGCATCGGTGATCTTCTCCGGCGCCGGCCCGCCATTGCCGATATTATACTTGATACCGAAATCGCCTTCCGGCCCGCCCGGATTATGGCTCGCCGACAGCACCAGCCCGCCAAATGCCTTATAGTGGCGGATCACGTGGCTGGCCGCTGGCGTCGACAGAATCCCGCCCTGCCCAACCAGCACTTTGCCAAAGCCATTGGCTGCCGCGATGCGGATCGCCTTCTGGATCGCCACATCATTGTAGAACCGCCCATCGCCGCCGATCACCAGCGTCTGCCCGGCAAAACCATCCAGGCTGTCAAAAATCGCCTGGATGTAGTTCTCGACGTAGTTGGGCTGCTGATACACCGTCACCCGCTTGCGCAGGCCCGACGTGCCGGGCTTCTGGTCGCCATAGGGCGTCGTCTTAATTGTCTGGATCGTCATTGCTCTTGAGCCCGGTAATGGAGGCGTAGAGATCGGCATAGCGCGCTGCGCTCGTCTCCCAGGAGACGTCCGATTTCATGCCCCGCCGTTGGATTTTCTTCCAGAGTTTGTCGTCGCTGTACAAGCGCACCGCCTTGCGGATTGCCTCATATACGGCATGAGCGCTGTTCGGATCGAACACTATGCCCGTCGCCACCTCCGCCGCGATTGCCGCCGGATTGGCGTCGATCACCGTATCCGCCAACCCACCGATGCGGCTTACCACCGGCACGCAACCATAGCGCAGCCCGTAAAGCTGGGTCAGCCCGCAGGGCTCGAACCGCGATGGGATGATAATAGCGTCGCAGCCTCCTTGCATCAGGTGACTTAGCGCCTCGTCATACCCGTTTGAGATGGCAACCTTGCCTGGATGCCGCGCCGTCATATGACGGAAGCCATCTTCAAGATAGCCCTCGCCCGAACCCAGCACCACAAGCCGTCCGCCGAGATCGACCAGCCCGCCCACAGCCTGCAACAGCAGGTCCATGCCTTTTTGATCGGTCAACCGGCTGATGACGCAGAACAGGGGCCCGTCTGTCCCATCCAGCTCGAATTTCTCGGCCACCGCTCGCTTGTTGGCCGCGCGGCCCTGCATCGTATTGGCAGTAAACGTCTTCGCCAAAGCCTTGTCGGTCGCGGGATCCCAGGCGTCGGTATCGATGCCGTTGAGAATGCCCGTCACCGTATCGGCACGTCCGTTCAGCAGCCCTTCCAACCCCATGCCGAATTCCGGAGTGCGGATTTCATCGGCATAATTTGGGCTGACCGTCGTGACGTAGTCAGCGCATTCCATGCCCGACTTGAGATAGGAAATCCCGCCATAATATTCCACGCCACCGACGCCAAAGGCATGCGGCGGCAGCCGCAGCTGGCTGAAAATCTCCGAGCCAAAGAACCCCTTGAACGCAAGGTTGTGGATCGTCATTACCGTCTTCACATGGGAAGCGGGGCCATATTTTATATAGGCTGGCGCAAGGCCCGCTTGCCAGTCGTGGCAATGCACTACTTGCGGGTGATAACCATCGACCATCCCCATGCCCAGTTCAGCCGCAACCCAGCCAAGCGCGGCAAAGCGCTTCCAGTTGTCCGGCCAGTCCCACCCGTCGGGGCTCACATAGGGGTTGCCCGGCCGGTCATAAAGCGCGGGCGCATCGATCACGATGACGTCCAGCCCCTCGACCCGCGCGGCTATCAGCTTGCCCGGCACGCCGAACAGGTCACCCAGTTCCTTGACCACCCGGCCACCGCTGAGCTTGGCCATTACGCTCGGATAGCCCGGCACCAGCGTGCGCATGGTCACGCCATGCGACGTCAGCGAGCCAGGCAGGGCGCCCGCCACATCGGCGAGCCCCCCGGTCTTGATAAGCGGATAAACCTCGGATGCAACCGAGAGAACTTCGATCATCGGCCTGCCAGATACTTGTTGATCATTGCCTGGGTAACCAGGGTCACCCCTTCATCGCTGCGACGGAACCACTTGGCGTCGAATTCGGGATCCTCGCCAACAACGAGCCCTTCCGGAATATTCACGCCACGGTCGATCACTACCTTCTTGAGCCGCGCGTTCCGCCCGATGTCGCAATAAGGCAGCACCACGGCCTCATCCAGTACCGAATAGGAATGCACGCGGCTGCCGGTCGAAAGCAGAGTCTTTTGCAGGTGCCCGCCCGAAATTATGCAGTCGCCCGACACCAGCGAGTTCACCGCCGAGCCGCGACGTCCGTCGAAATCATGCACAAACTTGGCCGGTGGCGTGATCTCCGCATAGGTCCAGATCGGCCAGTCGCGGTCATAAAGGTCAAGCTGCGGCTTGATATCGGTCAGGTCGATCGACGCCTTCCAATAGGCATCGATCGTGCCCACGTCGCGCCAGTAGCTGACCTCTTCATTGCTCGAGCGCACGCAGGAGCGTGGGAAGCGATGTGCCCAGGCCGTGCCATTCTTGACGATGTAGGGAATGATGTCCTTGCCAAAATCGCGGCTGGAGCCTTCCGTGGCTGCGTCGCGACGCAGTTGTTCCATCAGGAACCGCGTCTCGAACACATAGATACCCATCGAGGCCAGCGCCATGTCCGGCTTGTCCGGAATGGCGGGCGGGTCTTTGGGCTTCTCGACGAAATCCACCACGCGGTCGCGCCCGTCGACATGCATAACGCCAAAGCCAACCGCTTCCATGCGCGGCACTTCGAGGCAACCGATGGTCACGTCCGCGCCGGTGTCCACATGCTGGCGGAGCATGATTTCATAGTCCATCTTGTAGATGTGGTCGCCTGCCAGGATGACGATATAGCGCGCGCCCGAATCCTCGATGATGTCCATGTTCTGGTACACGGCATCGGCCGTGCCGGCATACCACATGTCCTCGCGCACGCGCTGCGAAGCGGGCAGCACGTCAAAGCTTTCGTTGCGCTCCGGCCGCAGGAAGTTCCAGCCGCGCGACAGATGGCGGATCAGGCTGTGCGCCTGATACTGCGTCGCCACGGAAATGCGACGAATGCCGGAATTGATCGCGTTGGAGAGTGCAAAGTCGATGATGCGCGATTTGCCGCCGAAATACACCGCCGGCTTAGCGCGCCGGTCGGTCAATTCCATCAGGCGTGTCCCTCGCCCACCGGCCAGCACATAGGCCATGGCCTCACGAGCCAGAGGCGATGGTACTCTGTAGTCTGCCATATTCTAACCCTCCACTACTGCCCGTTACCCGGGACTAATGCACCCTTCCGGCTCACGCCGGCTCGTATTTCAAGAACAGCGTCGACAGCGGCGGCAGGTAGATTTCTGCTTCCGCCGGCCAATGCCCACCCTCAACCGCATAGGCCTCCACTGCGCCCTGGTTTCCGGTGTTGGAGCCTGCATACCAGCCCGCATCGGTATTGATCCGCTCCACCCATTTGCCGGCCAGCGGCATGGGTATCTTGTAACCACTGCGCGGAACCGGCGTGAGATTAGACACCACCAGGATCGGATCGCTGCCCGGCGCCTTGCGCAGCCATGCAAATACCGAATTGGCGTGATCGTTGCCGATCACCCATTCGAAACCGTCCGGCTCGTTGTCCCGATCATGCAGAGAAGGCAGTTCGCGATACGCTAGGTTGAGGTCGGCCACGAGCCGCCGCACGCCTTCATGCATGCCGGCATCAAGCAGATACCAGTCCAGCGACTTGGCTTCCGCCCATTCCTCGCGCTGTGCGAACTCCTGCCCCATGAACAGCAGCTTCTTGCCGGGGAAACCCCACATGAAGGCATAGTACGCCCGCAGGTTGGCAAACTTCTGCCAGTCGTCACCCGGCATTTTTTCCAGCAGTGACTTCTTGCCATGCACCACTTCGTCATGGCTCAGCGGCAGCACGAAATTCTCGCTGAACGCATAGACCGCGCCAAACGTCATGTCGTTGTGGTGATACTTGCGATGCACTGCCTCGCGGCTCATGAACCGCAGCGTGTCGTTCATGAAGCCCATGTTCCACTTGAAGCCGAAGCCCAGCCCGCCCCCATCCACGGGCGCACTGACGCCCTGCCACGATGTGGATTCCTCGGCGATCATGAACGTGCCCGGATGCAACCGATAGGTTTCCGAATTGACTCGCTTCAGGAATTCGACAGCGTCCAGATTCTGGTTGCCACCAAACTTGTTGGGCACCCACTCGCCCTGCTGCCGCGAATAATCGAGATACAGCATCGACGCCACGGCATCGACGCGCAGCCCGTCGATATGGAATTTTTCCAGCCAGTACAGCGCGTTGTTTACGAGGAAGCTCACCACTTCCTTGCGCCCGAAATTGTAGATCGCGGTATTCCAGTCAGGGTGATAGCCCTGCCGCGGATCGGCATGTTCATAAAGAGCTGTGCCATCGAAATTGGCCAGGCCATGCGCATCGGTCGGGAAATGCGCCGGCACCCAGTCAAGGATCACGCCAAGCCCGGCCTCGTGTGCAGCATCGACGAAGCGCGCAAACGCCGCCGGGTCGCCGTGCCGTGCCGTCGGCGCATACATGCCCGTCGGCTGATAACCCCAGCTCGGATCGAACGGATGCTCGGTAATCGGCAATAGCTCGATATGGGTGTACCCCATGTCCGCCGCATAGGGCACGAGCTGGTCGGCCAACTGGTCATAGCTCAGGAACCCGCCATCCGGCTTGCGCCGCCAGCTTCCGAGATGCACTTCATAGATCGACATCGGCGTCCGCCGCCAATCGCGGCTGGTCCGCTCCTCGATGTACTTTTCGTCGGTCCACACGAATGGCGTCGGATCGGGCACGACCGAAGCTGTCTTCGGCCGCATTTCCGCCTGCCGCGCAAACGGGTCGGCCTTCAGCGGCAGCACCACGCCATCGGGTCCGACAATCTCGTACTTGTAGAGCGTGCCCGTGCCCAGCACCGGAATGAACACCTCCCAAACGCCCGTTTCGAGGCGATTGCGCATCGGGTTGCGCCGCCCGTCCCACTCGTTGAACGGACCGACCACGCTGACGCGCTGAGCATTGGGCGCCCACACCGCAAAATGGGTGCCGTGAATGCCCTCGAATTCCATCTCATGGGCGCCGAGCTTGTCGAACAGCCGCAGGTGGTTGCCCTCACCCATATAGTAGTCGTCCATCGGGCCCAGCACCGGCCCGAACGAATAGGCGTCATAGACGTCCCATTCGCCACCGGGATTCTTGGCCCGATAGCGGATTGGCTGCCGCGCTGCGATCGAGACTTTGCCCTCGAAAAAACCACTCGGATGACGCGGGATCAGGTGACCGAGCTCCACACCGTCCAACGTAAATGCGCTGACGCTATCGGCATGCGGAATAAACGCACGCAGCACCCACTGTCCGGCAACCTCATGCAGTCCCAGAAAGGCGAACGGGTTCGCATGGCGGCCATCGACCACCGCTTCCACTTCCCGCGAGTCTGCTTGCCAGTCTTCCTTGGTCACAGGTACGTCCCCCCGAAAGCGACGGCGGCGCTACAGCCGCGTCGCCTGAATTGTAAAATGGACGGGGCGGTCTTGCCTGCCGGCCTCCGTCCCTTGCTTAGTTTGCGCCGGGCGTAACACCCCAGATATCCTTGGCATACTGCCGGATCGTGCGATCCGATGAGAAGAAGCCCACCCGCGCCGTGTTGCGAATAGCCATGGCATTCCAGCGCGCCTTGTCGTGCCAGATCACATCGACCTCAGCCTGAGCGGCAACATAAGCGTCGAAATCGCGCGCCACCATGAACCAGTCATGCTCGTAAATCCCGCCGATCAACGCGCTATAGCGGTTCGGATCATCTGGAGAGAATACCCCTGAAGAAATCGACTCCAGCGCTTCCTTGAGCCTTGGTGACGCATCGACCATCGCCTGTGGCAGCTCGTTCTTGGAACGCTTGTCGTTCACCTCGTCGGTCGTCAGGCCGAAAATCACGATGTTGTCCGGCCCTACTTCCTTGTGCATCTCGACGTTGGCACCATCCATGGTGCCGATGGTGATGGCACCATTGGCCATGAACTTCATGTTGCCAGTGCCCGATGCTTCCATACCAGCTGTCGAAATTTGCTCGCTGAGGTCGGCGGCGGGAACAATCACTTCTGCCAGGCTCACGTTATAATTTGGCAGGAACACTACCTTGAGCAATCCACGCACTGCCGGGTCGTTGTTGATGACTTTGGCGACGTCGTTTATCAACTTAATGATGAGCTTGGCGTTCCAGTACCCCGGAGCCGCCTTGCCTGCGAAAATTTTAACGCGCGGCGCCCAATCTCGTTCTGGATGCGCGCGAATTTCATCATATAGCGCAACGGCTTGGATAATATTGAGTAACTGGCGCTTGTATTCGTGGATGCGCTTGATTTGAACGTCGAACATGGCATCGGCGGACACTGTGATGCCCAGCCGATCCTTGATCAGTTTGGCCAGCTTCTGCTTGTTGGCCTGTTTCACCGCCGCAAACTGGCCTTGGAAGGTCGGATCATCGGCATGCGCGTTAAGCCCCTGCAGCAGGTCGATATCGTCCAAAAACCCCGGCCCGATCCGATCGCTGATCAGCTTTGTCAGCTCTGGATTGCACTGCATCAACCAGCGACGTGGTGTAATGCCATTGGTCTTGTTGTTGATGCGCTCTGGATAGAGCTTGTGCAGGTCCGAAAACACCGTCTGCTTCATCAGTTCGGTATGCAGCGCCGACACGCCATTGATCGAATGCGAACCGACGAAGGCAAGCTGCCCCATCCGCACGCGCCGGCCACCGGCCTCATCGATCAGCGACACATTGGCAATCTGCGCATCGGTAAACTTCGCGCGCACCCGCGCATCGGTCAGCACCTCGGCGTTAATCTGGTAGATGATCTGCATGTGGCGAGGCAACAGCCGCTCCATCAGCGAAACTGGCCAGCTTTCCAGTGCCTCAGGCAGCAGCGTATGATTGGTGTAGCCGAACACACCCTTGGACAGTTGCCACGCTTCGGCCCACTTGAGCCCGTTGTCGTCGATCAAGATACGCATCAGCTCGCATATCGAAATCGCCGGATGCGTGTCATTGAGGTGGATAGCCACCTTGTCTGGCAGCGACCCAAGGTCGCCATATTGCTGCAGGTGACGCCGAACGATGTCCTGCAGCGATGCCGACGAGAAGAAGAACTCCTGCCGTAGCCGCAATTCCTGGCCCGCCGCCGTGGAGTCCGCCGGATACAGCACCCGGGTGATCGCCTCAGCCCGCGAGCTTTCCTCCAGCGCGCCGATGTGGTCGCCGGAGTTGAACTTGTCGAGCAGGATCGGATCGATCGGCTGCGCGCTCCACAGCCGCAACGTATTCACACGTGCGCCGCGCCAGCCGACGATTGGCGTGTCATAGGCCACCGCGAGCACATGATCGTTTGGCCGCCATTCCTGACGCGTCGTGCCATCGGGGTCCGTCACCGGCTCCACATGGCCACCGAAACCGACTTCATAGGCGCTTTCGCGACGCTCGAATTCCCAGGGATTGCCGTGTGCCAGCCATTCCTCAGGCAATTCGACCTGCCAGCCCTCGCTCATTTCCTGGCGGAACAGCCCATGCACATAGCGAATGCCATAGCCATAAGCCGGAATTTTCACCGACGACATCGACTCGAGGAAACACGCCGCCAGCCGGCCAAGACCACCATTGCCCAGCGCCGCATCGGGCTCCAGATTGATCAGGTCGCCCAGATCGACATTGAGGTTCTTGAGCGCTGCGCGCATCGGGTCCATCAGCCCGACATTGCTCATCGCATCGCGCATCAGGCGCCCGATGAGGAATTCGAGGCTGAGGTAATAAACGCGCTTGTTCGACGAGCGCCAGGTCTCGCGGGATGACTCCATCCAGCGGTCCATGACTCGGTCGCGCACGGCAAGAATCGTTGCCGCAAGCCAGTCATGCTGGCGTGCAACAATCGGGTCTTTGCCGACGGAATAGATCAGCCTTTCCAGGATTTCGGCCTGGATGGCCTCAACGGTAGTGGCGCGTGGCTCCGGCGTAGGGGCGTCGTAAACGATCGGCTGTTGCGGCATTTCGCAATCCAGATTTCATGACGATGTATTCCCCTCAGAAACTTCAGTCTTGCACTTAAATTGTGCAGGCGAAAGCCCCATTGAGAGGAGCGGCTATGCAGGCTACGCGGGTTGGGTACTCTTGGTTACTGCTTCCTCTGCGGCTTCTTCTGCTACGATCACGCCGCCCTCGCGGGCCTGCTCTTCGGCGTTGCTGATCAGCAGATGGCTTCCGGCAATCATCTGCCCACCGCCCACCATCTGCAGGTCGAAACGCTGCCGATCCCGGTCGCGCACACCCTCGACGACTTCCTCGGCCTCTTCCGCGCTTGCACCCAAAATCCGGATCACTTGCCCACCGAAAGTCAGCGCCGATTCGAGCACTTCGCGCATCTGATAATCGACACCGGCTTTGATCAGCTCGATGGCATGGCCACGATCGAAGGCGCGCGCCATAACCTTAACCAGCGGAAACTCGTCCCGCACCAGTTCGGCAATTCGCGTCGTCTGCTCTTTCTTGTCCGTACAGATAAGGATGATGCTGGCTTTGTCGGCTCCAGCGGCACGAAGAATATCAAGCCGTGTACCATCCCCATAATACACTTTGAAGCCGATGCGGGCGGCGGCCCGGATCATGTCGGTGTCGTTGTCGATGATCGACACTGAATGATGCATCGCCAGCAGCGGCTGCGACGCGATCTGCCCAAACCGGCCAAAGCCGATCAGCAGCACCTTGGCCGTCAGGTCCGCGACCTCTTCGACGCCATCCATCGATGGCGCTTCCTTCTTCGGCGTCACGTAACGCAGGCCGATGATAAAGAACGGCGTCAGCACCATCGAAACAATTACCGTCGCCGTAAAAATCGCATTGGTCGGCCCGTCGATAATTCCAGCCGAAACCGCCGTGGTATACAGCACGAAGGCAAATTCGCCGCCCTGCCCCATCAGCACCGCCCGCTCCAGCGCCTCCCGATGGCTTGACTTCAGCAGCCGCGCGATGATGTAAATCGCCCCCGCCTTGACCAGCATATAGGCCACCACGCTCATCGCGATGATCTGCCAGTTGTCGCCGACGATCCCCAGATCGAGCGACATCCCGACCGCCAGGAAAAACAGCCCAAGCAATATCCCGCGGAACGGCTCGACGTCAGCCTCCAACTGACGCCGGAACGTCGACGTAGACAGCAACACACCTGCGAGAAACGCGCCCATAGCCATCGACAACCCGCTCGCCTGAAACAGCAATGCCGCTCCAAGCACCACGAGTAGCGCTGCCGCCGTCATCACTTCGCGCAGCTTGCTCGAAGCCAGCAGCGCGAACAGCGGGTTCATGATCCGCCGGCCGACGAAAATCAGCAGCAACACCGCCCCAATCGGCGCCGCGATACTCAACACGCGGGTCACGATACCCACATCGCCGCCACTCGATGGCGCCAGGATCGCCACCACCGCTAGCAGAGGTACGATCGCCAAATCTTCCAGCAACAAAATCGACACCATGCGCTGCCCGCTATCGGTCGATAGCTCGCCCCGCTCGCCCAAGATTTGCATGACGATGGCCGTCGAGGTCAGCACAAACCCCATGCCGAAGATAAACGCCACCACCGGCGCAAAGCCCAGCAATACGCCGACACCCGTCAGCAACGCCCCACAGGCACCGACCTGGATCACACCCAGCCCGAAAATCTGCTTGCGCAGCGCCCACAGCTTGGCCGGCTCCATTTCGAGACCAATGATAAAGAGGAACATCACAACGCCAAGCTCGGCCGTGGTCAGCACCGATTCGGGATCGTTGATCAGCCCGATACCCGATGGCCCGAGCAACAGGCCCGCCGCCAGATAGCCCAGCACCGAGCCGAGTCCCAGCCGCTTGAACAGCGGAACGCCAATGACAGCGGCGCCCAGCAGCGCCACCACCGGCACCAGATCGACACCATGCGCGGCGGCCTCGGCTACATGTCCAACCACTTCACCCGCCACAACAAACCCCGCGCTCAGATCAAGTCCGGAGTCTTTCGTCCCTGCACGAAGCCGTCAAGTGCGTCTCTGGTCATAGGTGCTTCCTGCTAACGAGCAGAATTTATGCCCCGCGAGTCGGCCTGCTCGTTTCGACGCTTCGGGCCAGTGAAAGTCTTATTTAGCCCAGTCGACCACCCACCGATAAGCCGCTAGTGTGCCGACAAATTCGCCTGCAATTCTAGCGCCCAAGGCACTTCCATGTCCCGCAAGATCATCATCGATACCGACCCAGGCCAGGACGACGCGGTCGCCATACTACTGGCGCTCGCCTCTCCCGAAGAACTCGAAGTGCTGGGCGTCGTAGCCGTAGCAGGCAATGTGGGCCTGCATCACAATGCAAACAACGCCCGCAAGGTGGTTGAACTTGCCGGCAGGCGCGACATCCATGTCTATGCCGGTTGCGCCCGCCCGATGCGCCGCCACCTCGTCACCGCCGAACACGTACACGGCGAAACCGGTCTCGACGGCCCGGACCTGCCCGATCCCACCATTCCGCTGCAAACCCAGCACGGCGTCGACTATATCGTCGATACGCTGATGGCCGCAGAACCCGGCACCATCACGCTCTGCACACTCGGCCCGCTGACCAATATCGCCATGGCCCTGATCAAACAGCCCGCCATTGCCGAGCGGATCAAGGAAATCGTCATGATGGGCGGCGCCTATTTCGAAGTCGGCAACATCACGCCTGCCGCCGAATTCAATATCTATGTCGATCCCGAAGCCGCCGATGTGGTGCTGCGCTCCGGCGTCCCGATCACCATGCTGCCGCTCGATGTCACGCATCAGATTCAGTCGACCCCCCAGCGCCTTGCCGCCATCAAGGCCATCGGCAACAAGTCCGGCGAGGCCGTCCACGCCATGCTGACCTTCTCGGAAACCTTCGACCTCCAGAAATACGGCTGGTCCGGCGCCCCCCTGCATGACCCCACCGTCATCGCCTACCTGCTGCAGCCCGACCTGTTCACCGGACGCCACTGCAACGTCACCATCGAGACCGCCAGCGAACTCACCGTCGGCATGACCGTCACCGACTACTGGCACGTCACCGGCAAAGTAAAAAACGTCAACTACCTCCGCAACGGCAACGCCGAAGGGTTCTACAAGCTGCTGACCGAGCGGCTGGCCCGCCTGCCTTGACCTCCTTCTCCCACGGGCTCGACCCGAGGGCCACTCTCCACACGGCACAAGTGGTGAATGAGCCTCGGATCAAGTCCGAGGGAAAACCGTGTTTGCGGTAGTTTAAGCGTCCAAGGCCCAACCATTGCGCGCCTTGGCAAACTCATCCCCGAAGCCTAGTGTTCGCCTCCCAATCCGAGACCCGACGCCATGGAACCCTTCACCCTCCTGACCTTCACCATCGCCTATGCCATCGCAGTGCTCGTGCCCGGCCCCGGCGTCGCGGCCGTGGTTGCACGTGCGCTGGGTGGCGGCTTCAAGGGTGCCTTCCCCATGGTGTTGGGTATTCTGGCTGGTGATCTGGTGTATTTCGTCTTTGCGGTGTTCGGCCTTGCCGCCATCGCCACTTACTTCGGCCCGATCTTCGTCGTTGTCCGCTGGGTTGGCGCTGCCTATCTTCTGTACATCGCCTACAAGTTCTGGACCGCCCGCCCCGGCTCCGAACAGATGAAGCCAAAGAACGAGGATTGGCTGAAGACTTTCCTGGCCGGCTTTTCGCTGACCATGGGCAATCCCAAGACCATCGTCTTCTACCTGGCCATCCTGCCCACGGTCATCCCGCTCGACCAGATGAACCCCGTCGCCTTCGCCGAGCTGACCTTCATCGTGGTCGTGGTCCTGCTGATCATCGGCTGCGGCTATGCATGGCTGGCATCCGCTGCCCGCGAAATGTTCCAGAGCGAACGCGCCCTCGGTCGCCTCAACAAGACTGCCGGCGCCATGATGGCTACCGCCGCCGGCCTCGTGCTGTTTCAGCACTAGCTGCGCGGCGAATAGGTCTCGAGCAGCCACGCAATTACCTTCGTCCGGTCAGCCAGTTCCGGCTGTTCCGCTGGCCGCGCAAAGCCATGCCGCGACAGGGCAGCCGTCAGGGCGATAAGCCGGTTCTGCGGGTTGATGACGGTGAGCGTGCTATCGGCAATTTGGCCCGCGAGGGTCTTGGACAAGCGTTTTGTCACGACGGCTCCATTCTGGGGACCATAGTGTTAGCAGTGCGCTAAAGCTTAGCCTAGCTCCAGGCTCGAAATCCCGAACACCCGGTCCATGTCCATTTTCGGCGTCGGTCCGCGATACATCCGTGTTGTCCGGAAGCCCGGCACGAAACCCAGCGCCTCCAGGCTACCAAGGAAATCCGTCTGCCCGGCCGGCACATCGATCTGCAACGCGCCCTCGACCGGCCCCAAAAGCTCCATTGCATCAACGGCATCAGCCGCAAACAGCGGCCCCACCTTCTGCCCTTCCGTGCAAGCCCGAACTACCCCAAAGCCAGCTTTCGTCCGCCAAGCCCGGTTCGGCGCCGCGATCCATTGCGCCAAAAACCCGTCCCGCTCCGCTGGAAAAATATCCATGCCGCGGATGCCATCCATGCTGTCGACCGGCGTTGCCAATGACGGTGCTGCTCGTAAAGTACCACTCATCCGCACCGTCTCATACGCCGCCATAAATCCCATGCTGACATAGTTGGATTGCTGCTCCGGCACGCCATCCAGCCCCACTGTCCTAGAGCGGAGATGCGCCATCCCGGCGTCCCAAACGGCACCCCCATGCCCCTGCCCGCGCCAGTTCGGATGACAGATGTAAAGCCCTATGAAACCAAACTTTTCGTCGTACGCCACAGCCGCAATCGCCGCGACCATCACGCCATCGACAAACGCACCCAAGAACCCATCCGGGTCCGCGGCCTGAAACGCTTGCGCGTCCCTCAACCCCGGGTTCCAGCGCTCAGCCGCCGCCCAGTCGAGCAACGTCTGGATCCCGTCGAGGTCCAGCACCTTGATGACCCTCATGCAGGCGCAAACCTCGACAGCGGCCCAATATATGTCTTGCTCACCGGCGGCGCATACGTCCCGCGCTTGCTGGTGCTCAACCCCAGCGCCACCAGCGCCTCAGCTTGCTTCACCGCCGCGCCCACGCCATCGATCACCGGGATTCCAAACTCCCGGCTCAGCGTCCGCGCCAGGTCCGCCATGCCGGCACAACCCAACACGATTGCCTCGGCATTATCCTCGGCAATCGCCCGCGCAATCTCGCTGCGCAGTTTGTCCCGCGCCCCCGAATTGGGATCTTCCAGCGACAGTACCGAGATGTTCGCGGCCCTGACCTTGGCGCGCCCGGTCATGCCATAGCGATGCGACAGTTCCTCGATCGGCACCCGCGAGCGCTCCATCGTGGTCACCACGGTAAACCGCTTGGCGATGAAACTCGCCGTCACCATTGCCGCCTCGCAAATGCCGATCACCGGCATCCGCGCCATAGCTCGCGCCGCGTCCAGCCCGGTATCGTCGAAACACGCTATCACCGCCGCCTGCGCACCCTCGCGCTCAGCCCGACCGATTTCCAGCAACAGCCCCGGCAGGGCAAAGGCCTCGTCATAATAGCCCTCGATAGAGACCGGTCCCATCGTCGAGGTCACCGCCACGATTTCCGTGCCGACAGCGGCAGCACCGCGCGCCGCATCAGCAATCGTCGCAGTCATGCTGGCAGTCGTATTGGGATTTATAACGGCAACACGGGTCATGTCCGCGCCCGCTTGCGTCCGATCAGCAGGATGATGCTAAGCGTCACGAGGATGACGAGGAAAGAGAACAGCGTCGTCACCGTGCCCAATGCATATAGCACCGGCGTCGTGACATTTGTGGTCATGCCGTAGATTTCGAGCGGCAGCGTGTTGGAGCTACCCGAGGTCATCAGCGTGCGGGCAAACTCGTCATAGCTCAGCGAGAAGCCGAACAGTCCCACCCCGATCAGGCTCGGCGCAATCATCGGCAGCACGACGTGATAGAAGGTCTGCCACGAACTGGCACCCAGATCGCGCGCCGCTTCCTCGTAGCTCGGCGAGAAGCGGTTGAACACGGCGAACATGATCAGCACGCCAAACGGCAATGTCCAGGTCAGGTGCGCGCCATAGCCCGAGCTGAACCAGTTCGGCCGCAACCCCAATTGCTGGAACAACACGCCGATGCCCAGCGAGACGATAATCGACGGCACGACGAGGCTCGCGACAGTAAGATAGAATAACGGGCTGGCCCCGACGAACTTGCGCCGAAACGCTAGCCCCGCCAGCAGCGACACCAGCACCGTCGCCACCATCACCATCAGCCCCAGCATGAACGAGCGTCCGAAGCTGGCGCCGAAATTGCCGACGGCCTGGGTCTCGAACAGGTTCTGAAACCAGCGGAACGAAACGCCATTGAGCGGGAAGGTCAACCCGCCACGAGGTCCCTGAAAACTCAGGATGAAAACCGCAAACAGCGGTCCATAGAGGAACAGGACGAAGACAACGAAAAACACTGCGAGAACGTAGAAGCCGGTGGTCCGTTTTTCTGCCTGCATTTTACAGCTCCTTGCGAATATCGACGATGCGCAGAATGCCCGCAACCATGAACAGCACCAGCGCCAGCAGCACGATGGCATTGGCTGCGGCCGCTGGATATTGCAGCAGCGACATCTGGTTGCGCATCATCAAAGCCACCGACGCGCTCTGCCCCCCGCTCATCACCTGCACTGTCGAGAAATCCGCCATCACCAGCGTGACGACGAAGATAGAACCAATCGCAACGCCCGGCTTGGCCAGCGGTAGGATCACATTCCAGATCACCTGCCAGTCCCTCGCGCCGGCATCGCGTGCTGCTTCGACCAAGGATTTATCGATACGCATCATGGTGTTGAAGATCGGCGTCACCATGAACAGCGTGTAGAGATGCACCATGGCGAGCACGACCGCGAAGTCCGAATACAGCAGCCATTCCACCGGCTGATCGACGATACCGGCCCCCACCAGCCCCGAATTGATCAACCCGTTCCGCCCCAGCACCGGGATCCAGGAGATCATGCGGATAATGTTGGAGGTCAGGAACGGCACCGTGCAGACGAGGAACAGGATCATCTGCGTCGTGGCGCTGCGCACATGGAACGCCAGAAAATACGCTACCCAGAAGCCGATAAATGCCGTGATGGCCCAGACCAGGGCGGCAAATTTCAGTGTGTTGCCATAGGTTTTCCAGGTGACCCAGGAGCCGAGCGTCTCGGCATAGTTGAAGGTCAGAAAGCCCGGATACATGCCGACAAAGTCGTAATCCCAGAAGCTGACGACCAGCAGCAGCAGGATCGGGATGGCGAGGAAGAACCCGAGGATCAAGAGCAGCGACGTGGCCTGGATATAGGGCGTGGCGCGGCTCAAAAAGTTATTCATTGGATTGTCCCCGGCATTCGCAGTCGACACCCTCCCCCTTTGCGGGGAGGGTCAGGGAGGGGGAGGTTTGGCCCGAATATCAGGGCCAAACGCTCCCCCACCTAGCCTCCCCCGTCGAGGGGGAGGTACCGTTCGGTGGTTGCGGGCAGATTAGTTGCCCTCATCAAATTTAGGCAGCGATGAACTCGTTCCAGCGGCGGACCATGTAGCGGTCTTCGTCCATCACCGAGTTCCAGCAGGCGACCTTGCCCATGCGCTCTTCGAACGAGCCGCCGTCACGGATCGCGCCGGCCTGTTCCATCACCGTGCCATCGGGCGCCAGGATATCGCCAGCGGCGGCCTTGCCCTCGATCCAGTAGCCCCATTCGTCGGCCGACATGTGCTCCTTGGCAGTGTCCATGGCTGCCGAGTAATAGCCTTGGCGGTTAAGATAGCCGCCCACCCAGCCCGAGGTGTACCAGTTGATATATTCGTACGCCGCATCGAGCTGGGCGCCCTCTAGATGCGCCGCAAGACCGAGACCGCCGCCCCATGAGCGATAGCCTTCCTTGAGCGGCTGGTACTTGCAGGCGATGCCCTTGGAGCGCACGGCGGCCACGGCCGGCGACCACATCGACTGGATCACCACTTCGCCGGAGCTCATCAGGTTGACCGACTCGTCGAAGCTCTTCCAGAAAGCGCGGAACTGGCCGTCCTGCTTGGCCTTGATCAGGAAATCGATGGTCGCATCGATCTCGTCCGTGGTCATGTTGCCCTTGTCGCCATAGGTGATGTTGCCCATGGCTTCCATGATCATCGCCGCATCCATGATGCCAATCGAGGGCACGTTGATGATGGCGGTCTTGCCCTTGAAGGCCGGGTCCATGATATCGGCCCAGGTGGTGATATCACGGCCGACGAGGTCGGGACGGATGCCCAGCGTATCGGCATTGTAGATCGTCGGAACCATGGTGAACCAGCCGGTTTCGCCCTTGGCGAAAGTCTTTTCGCCCGGAGCTTCGACATAACCCACGGTATGAGGCGCTGTACCCTGCGCGATGACGCTGTCAGGCAGCAGCTTGCCGGTTTTGAACAGCGGCACGATCTTGTCGTAATAGGTGAGCCTGGAGATATCCATCGGCTGGATCACGCCGGTGGGGAACACCTTCTTGAGGATCCAGTATTCGATATCGGCAATGTCATAGCTGTCGGGCTGGGTCACGGCACGCTGCGCGGCGGCATCGGAATCAGTTGCCGTCATCTCGAGCGTGATGCCAAGGTCGGCCTTGCACTTCTCGGCAATGGCGTTGAGGTTGGATACGCCTGTGCCGAACTGGCGCAGCGTGATCGGGTTCTGTGCCCAGATGGTGGGGAAGCCAGTAATGACTCCTGTGCCCAGCGCCGTGCCGGCCGCGGCAGCGGCGCCGGTCTTGAGCAGGTTGCGGCGGGAAATGCCGGTCTTCTTGATGGTTTCTGTCATAGCCTGAACGTCCCTGTTGCTGAGCTGAGATTTACGAATTGAGCGTGCCGAGGATGATTGCGTCCTCCGGGTCCCAATGGAGCGGCACCGCATCGCCCACAGCGACGGGCGTCGCGTAATAGGCCTTGTCGGTGATGATGGCGGTGAATTCGGCGATACCGGCGCCCTCGATGGTGAGCTTCACCGTGGCGCCGCGATATTCGATATTGGAGATGATGCCGGTGAAGCCGAGGCCCTTGACTGGGCTCTCGCCGATGCGGACATGATCGGTGCGGATCGCTGCATCGACATCCGAGCCGGCGGCCTTGATCTGGCCTGACGCGGAAAACGTGCCGCCGCCGACAAGCTCGAATGTCACCAGTCCATCTGACGAGCCGGTGACTTTGCCGCCGATGACATTGTGATCGCCCATGAAGCGCGCGACAAAAGCTGTGGCTGGTCGCTCGAACACTTCGCGCGGGCTCGCCGCCTGTTCGATGCGGCCGTCGCTCATGACCACGACGATATCGGCCAGCGCCATGGCTTCTTCCTGGCTATGCGTCACGTGGACGAAGGTAATACCCAGCTGCTTCTGCAGCTTCTTGAGTTCGGCCCGCATGCGGATCTTGAGGAATGGGTCGAGCGCCGAGAGCGGCTCGTCGAGCAGCAGCGCTTCTGGGTCGGTGATCAGCGCCCGGGCCAGCGCCACGCGCTGCTGCTGGCCGCCCGAGAGCTGGGCAGGCTTGCGGCTGGCATAGGCTTCCATCTGCATGAGCTTGAGCATGTTGAGCGCCCTCGCCCGCCGCGTATCCTTGTCGACGCCGCTCATCTTGAGGCTGAAGGCAACATTGTCGATGAGGTCGAGATGGGGAAACAGCGCATAGGACTGGAACATCATCGCCGTGCCGCGCTTGGCCGGCGGCAGGTCGGTCACCACCTCTTTGCCCAGCACGATGTCGCCGATCGAAACGGTCTCATGGCCGGCGATCATCCGCAGCGTCGAGGTCTTGCCGCAGCCGGACGGTCCCAACAGGCAGCAATAGCTTCCGGCCGGTATCTTCAGGCTGATCGCGTCCACGGCGATGGTCTTGCCGTAAATCTTGGAAACCGAAGCGATGTCGATTTCGGCAGCTTTGGACATTCAGCGCACCCCGTTTGTCGGAGAGCTACATGCATCAGCCGTGCCAGAACGTGTCCGCTGAATTAACCTGTTGCTATAATTCGAAAATCACCGAGCCACCGATCGGACTAATTATAGGCAGCCAGCATACTTGCGCGATTTGTAGGCATTGAGTTCAGAACCAGCCGAAATTGTATGCAATCCAGGCGGGGACTGCATGCCACTTCTCACTTCCGTTGCCGGTCGATTGCACTTATGCATGCTGTATCCGGGTGACCCATGACTCTTGTCGACCAGACGTTTGCCGTGCCGCCAGTCGCCGAAGACCGCGCCGCGATGATCCGTGAGTATCTGCGCGATGCCATCGTTGACCGGCGCCTGGCGCCGGGCACCAAGCTCAATGAGGCCGAAGTCGGCACTCTGTTCGATGTCAGCCGCACCGTCGTGCGGGCCGCCCTGCAGGCTCTGGCTTTCGAGGGACTGGTCAAGACCGAGCGCAATCGCGGCGCTTTCGTTGCCAATCCCAGCCCTGATGAGGCCCGCCAGGTATTCGCCTCGCGCCGCCTGATCGAGCCAGGCATTGCGCGCGCTGCGGCCGAGTGCGTCACGCCTAAGGACATCGCATCCTTTCGCGCCCGCCTGCATGACGAAAGCCGGCTGCTGGGCGAACGCGGCCCCAGCGCTAGACGCGCTGAAATTCACGCGTCGGGCGATTTCCACCTGCTGTTGGCCAATGTCGCCGGCAACGCCATCCTGTTGCGCTTCATGGAAGAACTGGTCGCCCGCTCTTCGCTAGTCATCGCCCTTTATGGCCGCTCCGGCGCCTCGAGCTGCGGCCACAATGATCACGCCAATATCGTTAATGCCCTGGAAGCCGGCGACGGCGACAAGGCTGCCCAACTGCTCTTGTCCCATATCGACCATATCGAGGCCGATCTGGACCTGCGCTCCACCACAGGGCTCGCTCTGGCCGAAGCGCTCAATACGCAGGACTGACCGGAAACGGTCTCGAAATCCACAACAGTCGCGTTGAATATCTGTTGCCTTGCAACGCCCTAGGCGCAAGACTTGTGCCGGTCATATGTGGAGCGTTTGCATGAGCGATTTTGATCTTGTCCTGGCCGGCACAGTCGTCCTGCCTGACGGCGTGATCAAAGGCGGCTATGTCGCCGTCCGCGACGGCAAGATTGCCCATGTCGGCACCGGCACGCCTCCCGCGGCACGCGAAAGCCACCTGTTGGGCGATGCACTGATCCTGCCCGGCGCGATCGATGCCCAGGTCCATTCGCTGAGCCAAAAGAACCAGGAAGACTTCATCTGGTCGACCCGTTCGGCCGCGGCGGGCGGCGTCACGACCATCGTCGACATGCCCTATGACGAGGACAATCTGGTCTGCTCCGCCGATGCCGTCCGGCGCAAGGTCGATCACGCCAGCCCCCAGGCCCGCGTCGATTTCGCCCTCTATGGCACCATCGATCCGCAGGAAGGTCCCGCTCGCATTCTGGAACAAGTCGAGGCCGGCGTCGCCGCGTTCAAATTCTCCACCTTCGGCACCGACCCAAAACGCTTCCCGCGCATTCCGCCCGCGTTGCTGGAAGAATGTTTCGCTGCGATCGCGCCGACAGGTCTGACTGCAGGCGTCCATAACGAAGACGACGAGGCCGTGCGCGCCGCCATCGCCAAGGTCAAGGCTGCCGGCATCACCGACTATCGCGCCCACGGCATGAGCCGTCCACCATTGACCGAACTGCTCGCCTCGCTGCAAATCTACGAGACTGGCGCGCAGACCGGTTGCCCTGCCCATGTGGTGCATTGCTCGCTCGGCCGCGGCTACGAGATCGCCCGCACCTACCGCGACCAGGGCTATGCTGCCACCATCGAATGCTGCATCCACTATCTGACGCTCGACGAGGAAAATGACGTCCGCCGGCTCGTCGGCAAGGCCAAGATCAACCCGCCGATCCGCCCGCGCGCCGAGGTCGAGCAGATCTGGAAGCATGTGGTCGCGGGCAATGTGACGCTGGTATCCACCGATCATGTCAGTTGGTCTGAAGACCGTAAGACCAATCCCGACATGCTTGCAAATGCCTCAGGCGCCCCCGGTCTGGAAGTGATGGTCCCGCTCTTCATCAAGGGCGCTCTGGAACATGATGTACCGCTGCATTGGGCGGCCAGGCTGATGGCCGAAAACCCGGCGCGCCACTTCCGGATCGACCATGCCAAGGGTGCACTGACTGCCGACAAAGATGCCGACATCGCCGTGCTGTTCAATCGCCCAACCATCTATGACGCCGCCGCCAGCGGGCACAATGTAGTCGGCTGGTCGCCCTACAACGGCATCGAACTGCCATGGGTCGTCGGCCTGACCTATTTACGCGGCCAACAGGTCTTCGACGGCACTAAGGTCGCCGAGCCGGGCACCGGCCATTTCGTCCGCCCCCTACCGCGCTAATTCTTCCCGGTTCTGGCGGGTTGCTGAGGCAAGCACGATCCGGCACAAGGATCAGAGTTGCTAAGAGGTGTATTCGATGTTTGGTCTCGTGGTTCGCAATGCCAATTTGCCGGATGGACGCGAGGGCGTCGATATCGCGGTCCAGGACGGACGCATCGTGGCCGTCGAGCCTGCGATTGCCGGCGCCGCCCAAACCGAAATCGACGCGACCGGACGTCTGGTGACGCCGCCGTTCGTCGATCCGCATTTCCATATGGATGCCACCCTGTCGCTTGGCCTGCCGCGCATGAATACCTCGGGGACCTTGCTCGAGGGTATTGAACTCTGGGGTGAACTGCGGCCAACGCTGACCAAGGATGCATTGATCGAGCGCGCGCTGCGCTATTGCGATCTGGCCGTATCGCAGGGCCTGTTGGCAATCCGCAGCCATATCGACACGAGCGATCCGCGTCTGGTGACTGCCGAAGCCCTGCTCGAAGTGCGAGATATGGTGGCGCCCTATCTCACGCTGCAGCTCGTCGCATTTCCGCAGGATGGCTATTATCGCGCGCCTGAAGGCGTTGCCTCCCTTGCACGAGCCCTCGACATGGGCCTCGACGTCGTTGGCGGCATTCCCCACTTCGAGCGCACCATGGCCGACGGTACGGCGTCGGTTGAGGCGCTCTGCCGCATCGCGGCCGACAGGGGACTGCCCGTCGATATGCATTGCGACGAAACCGATGATCCGCTGTCGCGCCATGTCGAAACGCTAGCGGCGCAGACCATCCGGTTCGGTCTTGAAGGACGCGTCGTGGGCTCGCATCTCACCTCGATGCACTCCATGGACAACTACTATGTGTCAAAGCTCATCCCGCTGATGGCCGAAGCCAGGCTGCATGCCGTCGCCAATCCGCTGATCAACATCATGCTGCAGGGGCGGCACGACACCTATCCCAGGCGCCGCGGCATGACGCGAGTGCCCGAGCTACTGGCGGCAGGTATCAACGTCGGGTTCGGCCATGATTGCGTGATGGACCCTTGGTACTCGATGGGTTCGGGCGACATGCTCGAGGTGGGGCATATGGCAATCCACGTCGCGCAGATGGCCTCAGTCGCCGACAAGCAGAAGGTTTTTGAAATCCTCACTTACGGCAACGCGCGCGCCATGGGTCTCGACGCCTATGGCCTCGAGGCTGGGTGCCACGCCGACCTCGTGATCCTGCAGGCGCGCGATGCCGTGGAAGCCCTGCGACTCAAGGCCAACCGGTTGACCGTTATCCGCCGTGGCAAGATCATCGCCGAGACGCCGGCCCGGCTCACCACCCTTAGTCTGCCAGGTCGACCGGGGCAGGTAGATGCAGCGGCTTACGCCCCACAAATTGTCAACTGGCAGTAAAATAGGCATGAGCGCCGCTTGACATAATTTTGGGCAGACGGTCAGTGTAATTCTTCCAATTGGTCAAAATCGGGACAGGGAAATGGCAAACAGTTTCAAGATGTCGCGCCGCACGGTGCTCGCCACCGGCCTCGCGCTGGGCGCAACTGCGCTGGTGCCCTCAGCACGCGCGCAGACGGTCATCAAGGTCGCGGGCATTCATGCATCGCCAGTTGAAAATGCCTGGAATTCGCGGCTGCATGAAGCCATGCTCGATGCGGCCAAGGAAGGCCTGATCGAATACGTGTTCTCCGAAGGCGTTTCAGGCACCGACTATGCCCGCGCCATGCGTGAATATGCCGAGCAGGGCCACCAGTTGATCGTGGGCGAGTCCTATGCCGTCGAAACGGAAGCCCGTCAGGTTGCCGCCGACTATCCTGACACCGCGTTTCTGATGGGTTCGAGCGGCGAGCCTTCAGGCGATAATTTCGGCACCTTTGGCACCTGGAACCACGAAGCCGCTTACCTCACCGGCATGCTGGCCGGCGCGATGACCAAGTCCAATGTCGTGGGCTCGGTTGGCGCCATTCCGATCCCCGAAGTCAATATGCTGATCAACGCCTTCAACTTGGGCGCCAAGGAAGTGAACCCCGAGGTTAAGACTCTCGTCGCCTTCATCGGCACATTCTTTGATCCTCCCAAGGCGCGCGAAGCCGGCCTTGCCCAGATCGACGCCGGCGCCGACATCCTGTTCGGCGAACGCATTGGCACCGCCGACGCGGCCAAGGAACGTGGCATCAAGTCCGTTGGCTCGCTGATCGACTACACGCCGCGCTATCCCGACACCGTCTTTGCCAACGCTATGTGGTACTTCCGTCCCCTGCTTGACGCAGCGCTGGTCGATGTCGCGGCCGGAACGCCGGTGGGCAAGAACTACACGCCGACCAGCCTGATGAAGGACGGCGGCAATGACATCGTCTATGTGCCGGACGCAGCGCCAGCCGAGGCCGTCGCGGCCATGGAAGCCAAACGCACCGCCATCAAGGCTGGCGAATTCGAAGTGCCAATCAATATGGAAGAACCCGCCTGATCGTTCCCATCCATGCTGACGACACCGACCCAATCTGATGATGCGATGGCGCTTGCGAGCGCCATCGCCGCTGGCAGAACCAGCGCGACCGCTGCGATGACTGCTTCGATCGCGGCAGCAAAAGCTGACCCGTTCGGCGCAATAGTATTCCTCGATACCGATCTTGGATTGGCGACTGCCGCTGCCTGCGACCGCTCGCCTGACCCCGAGCGGCCCTTCCTCGGCGTACCGACGCTGGCCAAGGATCTGGGCGGACCGTTTGCTGGCATTCCAATGCGGGCCGGCTCTCGCACTCTGGCCGATGATCCTTCCGCAGACTCCGATCTAGCCCAACGTTTTCGCGTCAGCGGACTTTGCCTGTTCGGCAGCACCACCGCCCCCGAATTCGGGCTGGCACTGAGCAGCGAACCGGCTGTCGGGCCGGTCTGCCGCAATCCACTTGATCCGACCCGCACCGCAGGCGGCTCATCGGGCGGCGCCGCAGCGGCGGTCGCATCCGGGATCGTCGCCATCGCTCATGCCACCGATGCTGGCGGCTCGGTCCGCGTTCCGGCGGCCTGTTGTGGGCTTGTCGGGCTCAAGCCATCGCGCGGCGCCATGCCGGCTGGGCCCGGCTTTGGCAATTATCTCGGCGGCATCGCCACCGAACTTACCGTCTGCCGTTCCGTCCGCGACACGGCACTTGCCTTGGCGTCATTCTCGGGGTCCGCACGTGGCCCCTTTCCAAACCCGGCGATGCTGGACACCGGCACAGGCCCGCTGCGCGTCGGCATGGTCGTAGATTTCGGTGGACGCTACCCGATCGACCCGGCCCGCCAGTCCGCCATCGAAGCTGCGGGTCAGTCCTTGGAGCAAGGCGGGCATCAAATAATCCCCCTGGCATGGTCCGAGTTCGACGCCATGGCGGAAACCTCGGCGCAGGTCTTCGAAACCATAGTCTCCGTCAACCTCGCCGCGCTGTTCGGCACCTTTGCCCTCGATCCTTCTGTCGCAGAGCCGCTGACCCAGGCAGTCATCGCTAATGGACAGGCACTGGGCGGCACGACCGTCTGGGATCGGCTCAATCAAAGCGTCTTGGTCAGCCACGCGCTTTGGCAGCTATTCGACCGCGTCGATGTGGTGATCGCGCCGATGCTGGCAGGCCCTCCGCCGTTGCTCGGACATTTCCCGAACGATCACGGCGACACCACCGCCCATTTTGACCGCATGACGGCGATGGCTCCCTTGGCGTCCGTAGCCAATATCGCCGGTTGCCCGGCAATTACCTTGCCCTTCGGCAGCGACGCCGCCGGCCTGCCGTTGCCGCTGCAGTTGCTGGCGCCAATGGGTGGTGACATCCGCCTCCTGGCTCTTGCTGCCCGACTGGAATCCGAGCATCGCTGGACCCATCGCTTTCCTGTCGCGGGCCTGCCATGACCACTCATCCTGTGCTGCGCCTCACTGGCATCACCAAGCGGTTCGGCACAACGCTGGCAAACGACGCCATCTCCATCAATCTTGCGCCCGGCGAAGTCTTGGCCCTGCTTGGGGAAAATGGCGCCGGCAAAACCACGCTGATGAGCATCCTGTTTGGCCACTACACGCCTGACGCCGGCACCGTCGAAGTGGCGGGCGTCCAGTTGCCGCCGGGCAAGCCGCGCGCCGCAATCCGCGCCGGTGTCGGCATGGTGCACCAGCATTTTTCACTGGCAGCCAACCTCACCGTGCTCGACAATGTCATGACAGGCACTGAAAGCCTCTGGCGCCTCAAATCCTCGACCGGCGCGGCGCGCGCCAAGCTGTTGTCGATCGCAGAGCGCTTCGGGCTCAAGGTCAATCCGGATGCGCGCGTAGGCGATCTCTCAGTTGGCGAGCAACAGCGCGTCGAAATCCTCAAGGCGCTCTATAACGACGCCAAGATCCTCATCCTCGACGAGCCGACGGCTGTGCTCACCAATCTCGAGGCCGAAACACTGTTCGCGACGCTCCGCGTCATGGCGCAAAGCGGGCTGTCGCTGATCTTCATCTCGCACAAGCTCAATGAAGTGATGGCCGCGGCCGATCGCGTGGTGGTACTGCGTGGCGGCAAGGTGGTGGCCGAGCGTATGGCCTCTGCCACAAGCAAGGCCGAGCTCGCCGAACTGATGGTGGGGCGCCGCGTTGCCCGGCCAGTCCGCGAAGCAGCCGTCCCAGGCACAGTGCTGCTGGAAGCCATCGACCTCGACGTCGGACGGCGGCTGTCGGGCATTAATTTTGCAGTCCATGCGGGCGAGACACTTGGCATCATTGGTGTGTCCGGCAACGGGCAGACCACTTTAGGACATCTGGTATCTGGCCTCGCGCGGCACACTGGCGGCGAACTACGCCTGTTCGGCCAGCCCATAAACCACACCAGCGTGCGCAGCCTGATCGAAGCGGGAATCGGCCGGGTGCCCGAGGATCGCAATGAGGAAGGCGCCATCGGGGAAATGGCGATCTGGGAAAACGCCGTGCTCGAACGCATCTGGGAATTTTCGCGCCATGGTCTCGTTGACCGGCACGCCGCCCGCCAGTTCGCCACCAAGATCATCGACGGGTTCGACGTGCGCGGCGGCACACCCGATAGCCGCACAAGGCTCCTCTCAGGCGGCAACATGCAAAAGCTGATCCTGGGCCGAAACCTCCAGAATCGCTCGCGCATCTTGGTCGCCGCCCAGCCCACCCGCGGGCTCGACGAAGGCGCGATAGCTGCCGTACACACCCGCATTCTCGAAGCGCGCCGGGCCGGAACGGGCGTACTGCTGATTTCCGAAGACCTCGATGAGGTGATCAGTCTCGCCGATCGTATCCAGGCCATCGTCAAGGGCCGCCTCTCCCCACCCATTCCCGCCGAACAGGCCGATGCCCGCATGCTGGGTTTGATGATGGCCGGCGATTGGCCGCAAGACGGGAAATTCGCCCATGCGTCTTGAACGCCGCGCCCATCGTCCGCTGGTGCTGGTGCTGCTGGCGCCCGTCATCGCCATCATGGCGGCCCTCGCCATTGCCGGCGTGCTGATCGCCATGGCCGGTGCCCCGGTCCTCGAAGCATACCGGCTGATCCTTACCGGTGCATTCGGCACGCGGCTGGGCTTTACCGAAACCCTCACCCGCGCCACCCCGCTAATGCTCACCGGGCTGGCGGCCGCCGTAGCCTTCCGCGCCCGCGTCTGGAATATCGGCGCTGAGGGCCAGTTCTATCTCGGCGCCATCGCCGTGGCTGCCGTTGCCGCAACGGTTTTTTCCGGCTGGCCACCCTATTTGCTGATCCCTGCCGCGTTGATGGTCGGCGCCATCGCAGGCATGGTCATGCTGCTGGTGCCGCTGGGGTTGCGCCTGCGGTTCGGTGTCGATGAAGTCGTCACCAGCCTGCTGCTCAATTTCGTCGTCGTGCTGTTTGTCTCGATGATGATCGAGGGGCCACTCAAGGACCCGCTGGCTTTCGGTTGGCCACAGTCGATCCCGGTTGGTCCAGAGGCCATGTTGCCCAAGCTGATCGACCGCACCCGGCTCCACATCGGGCTGGTCATCGCCATTGTCATCGCGGTGCTGGTGTATTTCCTGCAATCGCGCACGGTGTTCGGAATGCAATCGCGCGCTGCCGGCCTCAGTCCCACCGCCGCCGTATTTTCCGGTGTTCCGCTGGCGAAAACCCTGATCAAGGTCGCCTGCCTGTCGGGTGGTCTTGCCGGCCTCGCGGGGGCCATCGAGGTCATGGGTGTCAAGGGATACGTCACTACCGATCTTTCCCCGGGCTACGGCTATTCGGGCATCATCGTCGCCATGCTTGCAAACTTGCATCCGATAGGCGTCATCGCCGCAGCCCTGTTCACCGCCACCATGTTTGTCGGCGCCGACAGCATGGGCCGCGCCCTGGGCATCCCCAGCTACATTGCTGACATGACGGTCTCGCTGTCGCTGCTAACCATGCTGGTTTCGATCTTCTTCACCCAATATCGGATCCGACGCTGATGGAATTGCTGGAGATATTTACCTCGGCCGGCATCTGGGGCGCAGTGCTGCGAATCGCCACGCCGCTGATTTTCGGCACACTCGGCGCGCTGATCTGCGAGCGAGCCGGCGTCCTGAACCTTGGCATCGAAGGCATCATGACCTTCGGCGCCATGATCGGCTGGCTCACCGTTTTCAACGGCGGCGATCTCTGGGTCGGGCTGCTCGCGGCAGCCGCGTTCGGTGCTGTGTTCGGTCTGCTCCATGCCGGGATGACCGTGACGTTGGGACTGTCCCAGCACGTTACCGGGCTCGGCATCACGCTTTTTGCGTCGAGTTTGAGCTACTTCATTTTCCGGCTCGCGGTGCCGCTGGCCTCCTCGCCACCAACCATCGAGCCGTTCCAGCCGCTCGTGATTCCTTACCTCAGCGCGCTCCCATTCTTTGGCGATGCGCTATTCAACCAGACCGCCCCGACCTATCTCGCCATCCTGTTGGCCGTCATCCTCGCCTATGTGCTGTTCCGCACCCCGCTTGGCCTCGCCGTGCGCATGACCGGCGAAAACCCCCACGGTGCAGAAGCCCAGGGCGTCAATCCAATTGCCGTTCGGATCGGCGCCGTGATGGTCGGCAGCGCCCTAATGGCCGTCGGCGGCGCGTTTCTCACCTTATCCGCCTTCAACAGCTTCTTCCCAACCATGGTGCAGGGCCGCGGCTGGGTCTGCATCGCGCTGGTAGTATTCGCCTCCTGGCGCCCCGGCCGCGCGCTGCTCGGCGCCTTGCTGTTCGCCCTGTTCGACGCCTATCAGCTGCGCCTTCAGGCCGTGCTCGGCAAAGCCGTGCCCTACCAATTGTTTCTGATGGTGCCCTATGTGCTGTCGATCATCGCCCTGATCGTCACGGCCCGCCGCGCCCGCGTCCCACAGGCTCTGATGCAGCCCTACCGGCGCGGCGAACGGTAACGCGCCTGCATAGATCACGCGTTGAGATGGTAATCCCCCCGTTTTTAACGGGGCTCTTCGGTAGAATTTACGCAGCCATTGCCAATTTCTGGGCGGGTGTTATGCCGCCGATGCCCATATTGGGCCGCTCATTGTTATAGGTCCATAGCCATTGCGTGGCGAACTCCTGGGCCTGCTGGATGGTTTCGATGATGTATTGGTCGAGCCACTCGTGCCTGACCGTGCGGTTGTAGCGTTCCACATAGGCGTTCTGCTGGGGCTTGCCGGGCTGGATGTGACGCAAGGCAATGCCTTGGCTTTGCGCCCACGCCATGAGTTTGCCACTGACATATTCCGGGCCGTTGTCGACCCTGATTGCCAATGGCTTGCCGCGCCATTCGATGATCTGGTTCAGACTACGAATGACCCGTTCAGCGGGGAGCGAGAAATCCACCTCGATGCCCAATCCCTCGCGGTTGAAGTCGTCGATGACATTGAGGAGCCGGAACTGTCGGCCGTCTCCCAAACGGTCCGCCATAAAGTCCATGGACCAGACCATGTTTGGCGCAGCGGGCACCGCCAAAACATCCGGTTTGTCTCGCTTCAGCCGCCTGCGCGGCTTGATCCTGAGGTTCAGCTCCAGCTCACGGTAGATGCGGTAAACGCGCTTGTGGTTCCAGACATGTCCCCGCACGTTACGCAGATACAGGAA
>NZ_LAPV01000080.1 GCF_000971275.1 Devosia psychrophila
CGTCAGAGCCGCGATTCCAGGCGAATGCTGCCGCGCAGCTTTCCGACCATTCCTTGAGCGGCGGGCCGGTTGACGCCCCGCCGCTTGAGCCTATTCGGCTCTCGGTTCGGCCGCTTTGGTCAGCGTGTGGGTCGCTTTGCCGCCGCTTTCGACGCAATCCTCGACCGATTGGGCCAGAACGATGATCTCCTTGACCTTGCAGATCGTGCCGGCGTTGACGTCCTCTGTGCCCCAATTGATCATCCAGGCGCGTTGGTCGGGGCCCGCGAATGCAGAGGTTGCCGAAAGGGTCAGAAAGAATGCGGTCAGGATGGTTTTCATCGGTATTTCTTCCATAGTTCAAGTTCGCGGCTCAGTCCCGCAGGAAAATCGCGGGCAGCAGAGCGCCGGGGTCGTGCGTGGTCGGTTGTTGCTCGCACGATAGGGGATCAATTCCGGCCTGCTCCATCGCCGATTTCTGGAGCGCGCAGATGGTGATCGCCGTGGCGTGGGTTTGCGACGCCGCGAGGTCGGCTGCCTGCTGAAACGTGCCTTGGCCGTCGGCAATCGTCTGTGCCAGTTGCTGGGAATAAAGGGCGACCGTTTTGTCCGCGGTGAAATTGGCAAACTGATCGGCGGCGGCGGAGACGATCACTGCTTCCGGGCGGATCACGTTGTTCTGCGGCTGCGCTTCGATGAACAAGGGCGACCCGGCGCCAGACTCGCATGCATCCAGGATGAAGATCACTGCTCCGGCCGCCAGCGCGTGTACCCAGCCGGCGAAATCGCTAGCCATGATCCAGTCACCCTCGGCGACGGCAAACGGCACCGCTACCGGTCTTTGCTCGGTCCACAGTACGAACACTTCATTGTCGGGGCCCGCCTCCGCGGTTGGATTGAGCGCACCGGCGTGCAGGTTGGCGTAAATGATCAGCCTGTCGTTTGGACCAAGGTCGCTGAAACCGGCAAAAGCCGCCTTCAGGCCTCCAGTGGTGGCCGCGGCGTTCAGCAGGGTGGTCACATTCGCGCTCTCGATGCCGAGACGGGCCGAGAAAGCTGCCTCGATGGCACCCACGCTGCGGCTGCAGGCCTCTGCGTCCTGCTGTTTCCACGGCGGACAAATGCCGATCGCCATCAGATGCGTGGTCTTGCCGTTTGCATTTTCGGCCCGCGCTTCATTGATTGGAATGAACACTGCGGCCGCGGTGAGGACCAAACCGGACGTCACTATTGATCGACCGATCCGGCACCGAAAATACATGTAATGCGTTCTATTTATTTGCGGATTGCCAGGAGCACACTGCGCTGCAACTATTAACAACTCCCCTTGTTTCGATTTCCGATGTTTAGCTTTTTTAGCGGCAAGACCTCAGCTCGACTTTGTACGATTTTCTGGTCACGTCCATGTCCAGAAGACGCCCTCATTTGCAACGAACTCGAGCGCATCGTCGAGATGCATAACGCCGCCGCCCATGTCATCGACGTCCTCCCATTTGCGCCGGTGTGACCAATATCCGAGCCGGACCTCCTCGCTTTGGCCTGTCGGCTTGAGCCGGGCAATCAGCTCCGCAATTGCATCGTAGCCTCCGACCGTGTCGTCCGGATT
>NZ_LAPV01000081.1 GCF_000971275.1 Devosia psychrophila
GCCCCCACCAATCCCATCGACGTGATTATATGAAGCGTCAGCAGTAGTTTGCGAAATGCCGGTCCGGCCCTCATTGCGCTGTCTGGTCCTGCATCATGTGGCGTCCAAGACCGTGGTTGCCTCCAAGCCCTCCTGCCATAGCGATGATCAGAAGCACCACGACGACTGCGGCGGCAATGCCGAGCCCCTTCACCCATCCGGGTGTCGAATACCCGCCGGGGGCGGGTTTGCGGTTTTGATCGGACATGAAGGCCTCCCGTCGACTCCATTTATCGAGACAGAATGTATCTATGAATTCACACTGTAGGGACGCTGGCCGCTTTGTCCGCTTTGTCCGCTATTACGCTGCTATGCCCAAGCTCTGGAACGACACGATCGACGCACACAAGCGCAACGTCAGGGATTCGACCCTCGACGCGACAGCCGATCTCGTCACGCGAAAGGGCCTTGCCGCGGTGACAATGTCGAAAATAGCGCTGGAGACCGGTATCGGCCGGGCCACGCTCTACAAGTATTTCCCTGACGTGGAGGCGATGCTGCTTGCCTGCCATGAACGACAGGTTCACCGGCATCTGGAGTCGTTCAAGGCAATCGCGTCAGGGGAGGGTTCGCCTTTTCCGCGATTGCGAAATGTACTGGCTGCCTATGCGCAGATGGCCCGCGACCACGAAGGCGGCGAACTGGCGATTGCCTTGCATCGGGGTGGACACATGGTTCACGCTCGGGAACACCTGACAGCATTTCTTTCCTCCATCATCACCGAAGCCGTCGCCGCAGGGAAGATCCGTGCGGATGTGCCCGCCAGGGAGCTGGCCGTCTTTTGCCTCAGTGCGGTGGCAGGCGCGGCTGACCTGCGATCGAAGCAGGCGGTGGAGCGGTTAGTCTCGGTAACGCTGGCCGCTCTTCGGCCGCTGTAGCCGCAGCTGCGATAAAATGATGATCGGCTCTTGACCTTCCCACCGTTGGAAGGCCCACAGTGTGACAATCCATCAAAAAAGGATCACGAGATGTATGAGTTTCAGGTCAACGACATGACCTGCGGCCATTGCGTCGCGACGGTCGAAAAAGCGGTCAAAAGCGTCGACCCGAGCTCGAAGGTTGCGATCGATCTGGGCTCGCATGCCGTCAAGATCGAAAGCGACAAGCCGGCGGCCAGCTTTGCCAAGGCCATCGAGGACGCTGGATATACCGGCCAGTTGCGCGGCTTACCAACGAAGGCCCGACGCGTGCGTCGGGCCTTCTGATCGTTGCCTCCCGTCAGTCGTGGTCGACATCATCGCCACTTCAGGCCTTGCCGGCGGAAAGCCAATTGGCCGCGCCACCCTTCAATCCCGCGGCTGGACCCAGACGTCATAGCGCAGCTCGGAAACCGATCTCTGACGATCCAATCGATGAGTTGCTGGCGGCCGCCAGCGGCAGCCGCCAGCCTTTGACGAGAGCGTAAATCGCCGGGATCACCACCAGGGTCAAAAGCGTGGAGGAGACCATGCCTCCAATCATTGGCACCGCAATGCGCTGCATGACCTCCGAACCGCTGCCTGTGCTCCACAGGATCGGTACAAGGC
>NZ_LAPV01000082.1 GCF_000971275.1 Devosia psychrophila
GCATCAGCATATCCTGCTGCATCCGCTGGCGAAGCGGCCTGGTAGGAGCCTCGGTCGATAGAGTAGCCATGGCAAGTTCCTCTCGTTGAAGGGAACTCCATGGTCAGATCAGCTGCCGCTCGATCAATAGCTTATAATGAAACCGAGACCCCGCCGCCCGCACCCTCCCGCGAAGCGGGTTCGTGCATGGGGCGCGAAGCCGCCGCTCGTGAGGTCGCCACAATCGTTTCTCTTGCGGCCGCTTTGGCCGATGGAGAAATGTAATGGGTATCTCACAGTATGATCCCGCTGCTGCGGGAAGGCCTGCCTGGAATGTCGGCAGGCAGGTTGGCGCCAAACGCGCTTTGAAAGTCAGACAGATTTGGTCGATCCGCTTCTTTCTTGATCGTGAAGGCAGGATGAGAGACCGGGCGCTTTTTGATCCTGCGATCGATAGCAAGCTTCGGGGCTGCGACCTGGTGAAAATAAAGATAGGTACATTGGTGACTGGGCCTACTATCCGCTCCCGATCAATGGTGATCCAGCAAAAGACGGGAAGACCGGTTCAGTTCGAGATTACCACGGACACACGGGCAAACCTACTTGCCTGGCTCGAACGCCGAGGCGGCTCTGTCGATGATTTTGCGTTTCCTAGCCGTGTCACAGCTGGTGGTCACCTAAGCACCCGTCAGTATGCAAGGCTTGTCGACGAGTGGGTAACAGCTATCGGTCTGGCGCCCGAGGAATATGGCACCCACTCCATGCGTCGAACCAAGGCGTCGCTGATTTACAAAGCCACGGGCAACCTGCGGGCCATCCAGATCTTGCTCGGTCACAGCAAGATCTAGAACACGGTACGGTATTTGGGCGTTGATGTTGACGATGCTCTTTCTCTTTCAGAGGCTACCGAAATCTAACACCACCAACTTCGCCGACGGTAATAGGACCTGTCGGCGAAGCGCCGGTGAGTTCAACCGGTCATTGCAACACCATTAATCTGGAAGGAATGGGGGTGTCGCATGGTGGCGTCACGGATCCGGTTTACTTCAGCGCAGAAGGCCGAGCTGTCGGAGCGATGGAAGCAAGGTCAGAGCATTTCATCGATCTCGCGGTC
>NZ_LAPV01000083.1 GCF_000971275.1 Devosia psychrophila
TCATGCATGTCGCGCCAGGGGCAGCCAACCCGCAGAACATGGAGCATGCCGTTCAGATAACGGCGATTGTCTTGCGCTGGTCGGGACTTGCGCCCTCGTTCAGCCGGCAAAAGCTCTCCAATGAGCCGCCACTCTGCGTCCGACAAATCCCCGCGTGCCAAAACCGCCTCCTAAAAAGCAGTCTTGAATCACAGCAAAGACGTTTTGGGAATCCAGTTTGTCAACACGACCTAGCCAACTGAACTGGTCCGCGATACTCAGGGCAACCTCGTCGAATTTGGCGCAGGACAACTTCAGTTCTGTAGGAATGCTTTGTGAACCACTCCCTTGATTTGTTGGACTCCGGCCTTCTCGAACAGGTGGCAAAGATCGTTTCCGCATACGTCGCTAACAATCCAGTATCTCCAGCCGATCTGCCCACGCTGATCGCTAACACGCACAGCGCGATGCGAGCCTTGTCGTCTGCTCAGACTGATGCGCCGGTGGAACTTCCGAGCCCCGCCGTGTCGATCAAGAAGTCAGTCATGCCGGATTTCATCATCTGCCTGGAGGACGGCAAGAAGTTCAAATCGATGAAACGGCATTTGGCTTGGCTAGGTATGACCCCAGATGACTACCGCGCCAAGTGGAGCCTGCCGTCGGACTACCCCACCCGTTCCAAAAATGCTTTCAGTGCCAACTCCGCGGCCACTGAAAAAAGGTGACTTTGAGGCTCCCACAGCGCATTGGGCGATGGTGAGTTTTTGTGGAGGACTCTCGCCTCGTCGAGGTAGCGAACAGCGATAGCCGTGATGACCTGGTGGGCGTTGGTTGCCAACGGGTGAAGCTCCAGGGGTCAAAAGTCAAATACAGAGGTCATTAGAGTTGTTCCAAGAGTCTTATCGAGCCGAGCTTGGCGCGCAAGGTTCACAAACTGCTTTTCGGCTATGATTATAGGGCCGGTGAGTTCAACCGGTCATTGCAGCACCATTAATCTGGAAGGAATGGGGGTGTCGCATGGTGGCGTCACGGATCCGGTTTACTTCAGCGCAGAAGGCCGAGCTGTCGGAGCGATGGAAGCAAGGTCAGAGCATTTCATCGATCTCGCGGTC
>NZ_LAPV01000084.1 GCF_000971275.1 Devosia psychrophila
GGTGGGAGGGAGGCGATGAACACTGGCGTTTCAGCTAGCGCCTCCCTCCCCTGAATGGGGAGGGATTGAGGGTGGGGTGATGGGAGCCACTATACCAGAAATCGACCTGGGGAAGGTTGGGTGGGGGTAACCCCTAGAAAACTAAGCCTTGGCTTCTTCGAACAGCAGTTCGACGTGTTCCCAGTTCACCAGGCTGTCGAACCAGGCTTCGAGGTACTTCGGACGGGCATTGCGGTAGTCGATGTAATAGGAGTGCTCCCACACGTCGACACCCAGGATCGGCTTGCCACCATGGACCAGCGGCGACTCGCCGTTCGGCGTCTTGGTGATTTCGAGCTTGCCGTTCTTGAGCGAAATCCAGGCCCAGCCGGAGCCGAACTGCGTGGTGCCGGCTGCAATGAAATCGGCGCGGAGCTTGTCGAAGCCGCCGAGATCAGAATCGACAGCTGCCTGCAGCTTCGCGGGCAGGTTCTTGCCGCCGCCGTTTGGCTTCATCCAGTTCCAGAAGTGAATATGGTTGTAATGCTGGCCGGCATTGTTGAACAGGCCGGCATTCTTGCCGTAGCTTTCCTTGACGATGTCTTCGAGCGGCAGGATTTCGAGACCCGAACCTTCGAGCAGCTTTTCGCCATTGGTCACATAGGCCTGGTGATGCTTGTCATGGTGAAACTCCAGCGTTTCAGCCGACATGTAGGGGCCGAGCGCATCATAGGCATAGGGCAGGGGCGGCAGAGTGAACTTGGTCGACATTTAGGCCTCCATTTGTGGATTAGACGCTGAGGTGATCGAGCCGCTTTGGAAAATCCGTCCACGGGTTTTCCAAACTGGCCCTTGGTAAAATATATAAGACGATTGTGACGGCACAGCAATCATTTGCCGGGGAACGATCCTTCCAAACCGACGGCATTTAACGCAAAGGCGTAGCACATGGCGGTTTCCTTGAGGCGATCGAAGCGCCCTGAAGCTCCGCCATGGCCGGCGCCCATATTGGTCTTGAGATATAAGGGCGCCGAGCCGCTCTTGGTTGCGCGCAGCTTGGCGACCCATTTGGCGGGTTCCCAGTAGGTGACGCGCGGATCGGTCAGGCCAGCAAGCGCGAAAATCGGCGGATAATCTTGTGCCGCGACCTGCTCATAGGGTGCGTAGGCGGCGATGCGGGCATAATCCCCGGCCGAAGCCAGCGGATTGCCCCACTCGGGCCATTCGGGCGGAGTGAGCGGCAGCGTCTCATCGAGCATGGTGTTGAGCACATCGACAAACGGCACCTGGGCGAGAATGCCGCCCCACAGGTCGGGGCGCAGGTTGGCGATGGCGCCCATCAGCATGCCGCCGGCCGAGCCGCCCTGGGCGACGATGCGGCCCTTGGCGGTGTAGCCGTCGCTGATCAGCATTTCGGCCGAAGCGATGAAATCGGTGAAGGTGTTGGTCTTGTGCTCGCGACGGCCGCCGACATACCAGCGATAGCCCTTTTCCATGCCGCCACGAATGTGGGCTGTGGCATGCACAAAGCCGCGATCGACCAGCGACAGCGCCGAGATTGAGAAGGCGGCCGGCATCGACATGCCATAGGCGCCGTAGCCATACAGAAGCGCCGGGGCGGAGCCGTCGAGCTTGGTGCCCTTGCGATAAAGCACCGTCACGGGGACCTGCTCACCGTCGGGGGCAGTGGCAAACAGGCGGCGGGTTTCGTAATGGTCCGGATTGTGGCCAGACGGCACTTCCTGCTCTTTAAGCAGGGTGCGAGTGCCGGTTTCGAGGTCCATGTCATAGGTGCGTGACGGCGTTGTCGGCGACGAATATGTCAGGCGGAACACCGAGGTATCGAACTCGTAGCCGACGGACATGCCGAGCGAATAGGCTTCCTCGTCGAATTCAACGGTCTCTTCCTTGTCGGTGCGCAGGTCTCGCACCACGATGCGCGGCAGGCCCTCGAAGCGCTCGAGGCGCAGCAGGTGGTTCTTGATCACCACGGTGTCGAGGATCAGCACGCCTTGCTGGTGTGGGATCAGGTCGCTCCAGTTCTCGGCGCCCATACTGTCGACGGGCGCGATCGCGACCTTGAAGTCCTCGGCGCCGTTGGCATTGGTGCGGATATAGAGCAGGCCGTCGCGCTCCTCGATGTCGTATTCGCGGTCGGTCAGGCGCGGGGAAACCACGCGTGGTTCGCCGCCAAGTTCTGCATCGATCAGCCAGCATTCCGAGGTCTGGTGGTCATGCGCGTCGATGACGATGAACTTGTCGGAGAGGGTGCGGCCGACGCCGACAAAAAAGCCGGGGTCTTTTTCCTCGAAGATGATCGGGTCATTGGCCTGATCGGTGCCGATAGTGTGCAGCTTGACCCGGTAAGGGCGGTGGTTGTCGTCATATTCGGTGTAGTAGATGGCGCTGGAATCATTGGTCCAGACGTAGGAGCCGGCGGTTTCGACAATGACCTCGCCGCTGTCCATGCCGGTATCGAGGTTGCGGATCACGATATCATAATATTCCGAGCCGGCGCGGTCGGCGGCCCAGGCGAGGTAGCGGTGGGAGCGATCATGCTCGGCCCCGGCAAAGCCGAAATACGCGTCGCCGGCTTCGACATTGCAATCGAGCAGGATGCTCTCGGGGCCGCCATCGCGGGCGGTGCGGACGATAAGGGGATACTGCTTGCCCTCCAGCATCCGCGAATTATAGGCGAAGGGGCCGTCCGGCGAGGCCATGCCGCTGTCGTCCTCTTTGATGCGGCCGCGGATTTCCTTGTAGATCGTGTCCTGCAGCGCCTCGGTCGGCTTGCCGAACTCGGCCTCGAAATAGCTGTTCTCGGCATCGAGATAGGAGCGGATTTCCGGGTCCAGCGTCTCGGGCCTCTGCATCACCTCCTGCCAGTTATCCGCACGCAGCCAATGGTATGGGTCATCCCGCTGGATGTTATGGAACGTGGCGGAATGCGGCTTGCGGGCAGCAACAGGAGGCGTGGTCTTGGTCATGGGTGGATCCAGAAAGGCGGGGTCCACTCACATAGGGCCGCGCCGGGACTTAGGGAAGGGGTGCAAGAAACTGCGCCTTTGTGGCCCCATCACCCCACCCTCATTCCTTCTCGCCTCAAATCGCTCCACTGGAGCGATTTGCCCTTCGGGATGGTTCGAAGCCCATTCAGGGGAGGGAGGCGCCAGCTCAAAGGCCAGTGTTCATCGCCTCCCTCCCCCTTGTGGGGACGGAATGAGGGTGGGGGTGGTTTGGGCGAGAACTATCATTCTTGTTTTCCCCCATACCTCGCGCGTGTCACCCCGTTTTGGCTTGTCCGCCGCACCTCATTGTTTAAGGTCTTGCCAACCCGGCCAGAAGAGTCGGTGCGGCGGGAGTATCGGTCTTGGAGCTCGGCATGGACGCAAGCATTGCGCTGGTGGCTATTTGGCCATTTGCGGCCGCGTTGCTGGCGCCGTGGGTCCATCGCTTCGCCAAGCCCTTTGGCGGATGGGTGCTGGCGCTGGTGCCGGGCGGGATATTTCTGTTTCTATTGACGCTGATCGACCCGGTGCTGGCGACTGGATCGGTTTCGGCCCGCATCGCCTGGGTCCCCGCCTATGATCTCGACCTGTCGTTTTTCGTCGACGGGCTGAGCCTGATCTTCGCACTGACTATCTCCGGCATTGGCACACTGGTCGTGCTGTATGCCGGCGCCTATTTGAAGGGCCATCCACATCTCGGGCGGTTTTTCGGCTTCCTGCTGGCTTTCATGGGCGCCATGCTGGGGCTGGTGCTTGCCGATAACATGCTGGCGCTGTTCATGTTCTGGGAGCTGACCTCGGTCACCTCATTCCTGCTGATCGGCTTCGATCATACCCGGATGGCAGCGCGGCGTGGCGCCATCCAGGCGCTGGTCATCACCAATATCGGCGGCATGGCCCTGCTGGTGGGCGTGCTGCTGGTGCATCAGATGACCGGCGTTTGGGACCTGAGCGCTTCGGGGGACGAGGTGCGAGGCACGGCCTTATATGGCTCGGTGCTCGGGTGCTTCCTGCTTGCGGCTTTCACCAAATCGGCGCAGGTGCCGTTTCATTTCTGGCTGCCCAATGCCATGGAGGCGCCAACCCCGGTTTCGGCATTTCTTCACTCGGCGACCATGGTGCAGGCCGGCGTTTACCTGCTGGCGCGGACCATGCCGTGGCTGGGCGGCACCGCAGCCTGGACCTGGATATTGGTGTGTTTCGGCGGCGCGACGCTGATCTGGGGCGCGTTGGGTGCGCTGCGCCAGACCGATCTCAAGCAGATGCTGGCGCAAACCACCATCGCCTCGCTAGGACTATCGGTATTGCTGCTGGGCCTGGGCTCGACTTATGCGGTATCCGCAGTAGTGATCTATTTTGTCGCCCACGCGCTGTACAAGGCTGCGCTGTTCATGGTGGTCGGGGCCGTCGACCACGAAGCAGGCACGCGCGACGTCACCGTGCTGAGTGGGCTGGCCGACCGGATGCCGGTGACCTTTATCGGCGCCGCGCTGGCAAGCCTGGCGATGATCGGGCTGCCGCTTACTCTCGGCTATTACGCCAAGGAAGAGATGTATCTCGGGCTGCTGGCGTGGCGCTGGGACGATATCGTCGTCCTCGCGGTGCTGGTGGCTGGCAACGCCACGCTGGCGGGTGTGGCCATGCTCGTCATGGTGAAGCCGTTCCTCGGGCCAACGCTCCCGACGCCAAAAGCCCTGCACGAAGCGCCCATCGCCATGCTGGCGGGACCGATCATTCTGGGCGCGGCGGGTATCGTTGCCGCCGTGATGCCGGATTGGCTGGGGCAGACTGTGCTGCAGCCGGGCGCTTCTGCTATCCTCGCAACACCGGTCGAAAGCCACCTGTCGTTGACGATCAATCCGGCCAATCCGCTGATCTGGCTGTCGGTGCTGACCTGGGTGCTCGGCCTACTGGTTTATCGCAAGATGGCGACGCTGCGCACGCTGCTGCGGCGGCTTGAAACCGGGCTAGGCTGGACGGCGGACACGGTGTTCGATGCACTGATGTTCGGGCTGATCGGCTTTTCGGCCGCGGTGACACGGTTCTTGCACCATGGAAAGCTCGAGATTTATCTGGTCACGGTGTTTGCCGCACTGGCGCTGGCGCTGATCGTGCCGATGGCTCTGCTCGGTGGTTATGCGGTGCTGCTGCCGACAAGCGATCTGGGCAACTGGTCGGCCAAGCTCGCCTGGCCGCAACTGACGATTTATGAGTGGGGCGTGGTCGCGCTGGCGCTGGTCGGCCTCGTCGCGGTTGTGCTGGCGCCGAGCCGGCTGATCGCCATCGTCGCCCTGGGCATCCAGGGCGCGGCGGTGGCGCTGATCTTCCTGCTGTTCGGGGCGCCGGACCTAGCCTTTACCCAGTTCATGGTTGAGGTGCTGTCGGTGGTGATCCTGGCGCTGGTGATGACGCGGCTGCGGCTCGACGAGCGCGATCATCGCGAGTTGGAAGACCTGGCCCGCGACGGCATGCTGGCGCTGGTCTGCGGCGTGGGCGTCAGCCTGTTGCTGATGGTGGTGCTGAGTGGCGATCTTGACACGCGCCTGTCCGAACTGTTCATCGCCACCAGCGTGCCGATCGCTCATGGCGCCAATATCGTCAACGTTATCCTGGTTGATTATCGTGGCTTTGATACGCTGGGCGAAATTTCGGTGGTGATGGGTGCCGGCATGGCAATCACGGCGCTGCTGCGCCGACGAAAGGCTGTGGCATGAACACCATCATTTTCCGCACCATGGCGCCGCTGATTGTCGCCATCATGCTGGTTTTCGCCGTCTATATCTGCCTGCGCGGCCATAACGAGCCGGGCGGTGGCTTTATCGGCGGGCTGATCGCCGCATCGGCTATCGCCATCCTCGGCATGGCCAACGGCGCAGAAGCGACCCGGCGCGCATTGCGTTTTGATCCGCTGTCCATCGCTGGCTTTGGCGTGTTCATCGCCGGGCTGTCGGGGCTGGCCTCATTGTTCACCGGCTCGCCCTTCATGACCAGTATCTGGCTGTATCTCGAACTGGGAGAGACCGTGGTGCCGCTCTCGACGCCGATGGTGTTCGATATCGGGGTGTTCCTCGTGGTGTTCGGTACCATCTCGGCGATTTCGCTTGGCCTCGAAGCCGATGGTGGGGAGGCAAGCTGATGGATTACGTGCTCGCGGCGCTGGTCGGGTGTTTTATCGCGGCGGGGATTTACCTGCTGCTGTCGCGCTCGGTCATCCGCATGCTGCTCGGGCTGGTGGTGTTCGGCAATGGCGTGAACCTGCTGATCTTCACCGCTGGCCGGTTGACTCGTGCTGCCGCCCCTATCGTTCCAGCCGGATTGAATCAGCCAGATGGCCCCGTCGCCAATCCGCTGCCGCAGGCGCTGATCCTGACCGCCATCGTCATCGGTTTTGCCGTGTTCAGCTTCCTGCTGGTGCTGGCCTTCCGGGCCTATCAAACACTCGATGCCGACAATACAGATACGATGCGCGTCGCCGAACCGGTGGATGAGCCCAATCCGCCGCTGAGCTACTAGATGGGGACGTTTGTGTTAACCGATGCGCTAATCCAGACCACCACGGCAGTTGCCGATTGGGTGCTGGTTTTGCCGCTTATTTTGGCCTTGCTCGGCGCAGCGGCGGCGCTGATGCTGCGTAAAACGGCTAACCTGTGCTTCTTACTGGCGATGCTGGTCGTAGTCGCCATAATTGCCTGCGAAATCACTCTGCTGCTGCGGGTTTTCGAGAGCGGCCCGCTCAGCATGACCATGGGTAAATGGCTGCCGCCGTTCGGTATTTCCTTCGTCGCTGACCTGTTCGGCGCCGGCTTTGCACTGGCCGCATCCGTCGTGACGCTGGTGGTTTTGGTCTACGCCGAAGGCGAGCGCGGTCAGGGTGTGGACGACAATTTCCACGCCATGGTTTTGCTGCTTCTGGCCGGCGTCACCGGCTCGTTCCTGACCGGCGATCTGTTCAATCTCTACGTCTGGTTCGAGGTGATGCTGATCGCTTCCTTCGGCCTGATGGTGCTGGGCGGACGGCCCTTACAGCTTGATGGCGCTGTAAAATACGGCTTCCTCAACTTCCTGGCGACAGCATTTTTCCTGCTGGCACTGGGCCTGCTGTATGGCCTGCTCGGCACCCTCAACATGGCCGATATCCTGCGCGGGGCGCCGCTGGCAAACCCTGCGGCAATAGCGACGATTGCTGGCATATTGCTGCTGGCTTTCGGCATGAAGGCTGCAGCTTTTCCGCTTAATGCCTGGTTGCCGGCGTCCTATCATACACCACCGGCGGCTATTTCGGCTTTATTGGCCGGCTTGCTGACCAAGGTTGGAGCCTACGCGCTGTTGCGCAGCCTCGTCGTCGTGCTTCCGGCCAGCCGGGATTTGCTTGAGCCAGTGCTGGTGGCTATCGCGGCGGCAACGCTGCTGATCGCGCCGCTGGGCGCTATTGCCGAAACCAATCTGCGGCGGGCCATAGGCTTTTTGGTGATCGGTGGGATTGGGTCGGTGCTGGCGGGCGTGGCCGTGCCGTCGCTAGAGGGCGTCAGCGGGGCGGGGCTGTATGTATTCCACGCCATGCTGACCATGACCGCGCTTTATCTGGTGGCCGGGCTGATCGAGCGGGCAACCGGGGCGACCGATACGAGGCATATGGGCGGGCTCTATGCAGCAAGTGCGCCGCTGTCGATCCTGTTCCTGGTGCTGATCCTCGCCACTGCGGGCGTGCCGCCATTCCTGGGCTTCTGGCCCAAGCTGCTACTGCTGCAGGCGAGTTTGGGGCAGGGCGGCTGGAGCGGTGGCCTGCTGGCTGGCGCGCTGCTGATCAACGCCGTGCTGACGCTGATTGCCGGCTCGCGGCTGTGGGCGCATGTGTTCTGGCGTCCTGCTCCCGGCGGGGCAACGGTGCTGCCGATGGCACGCGGCGCGGTTTGGACCGGCTTTGGCGCTACAGCGGCTCTCGCCGCGCTGATCGTCGCGGCAGGGCTTTGGCCCAATGGGCTGTTTGAAATTTTGGCCGTCGGCGCGCCTGACATGATCGATCCAGCGCGCTACGTCGAAGCCGTCGGACTTGCGGGAGTAGCGCCATGACCGTGGCTGTGATTGTGCTCATGCTGGCGCTGCTTTGGGCAGCCATCACCGGCAATTTTTCGGGGCTCAACCTGCTGCTGGGCGCGACTATCGGCGCGCTGGCAGTATCACTGCTGCGGACGGCCTTTGCCCCGCCCCGGGCCTTGCGCAAGATCCGGCAGTTCCTGTCGCTGACGCTGCTGTTTTTCTATGAACTGGCGGTCAGTGCTGTCCGCGTGGCGATCGTAGTACTGACGCCGAATCTGAGATCGGCTTTGCGCCCGAAGGTGGTAGCCTTTCCGCTCAGCGTAAAGTCGGATGCGGAGATCACGCTACTGGCCAATCTCATCACGCTGACGCCCGGCACGCTCAGCATTGATGTCAGCGCCGACCGGTCGATACTCTATGTCCATGTATTGAACGCGCAGTCGCCGGAAGCGGTGATTGCTGAGATCGCGGGTGGCTTCGAGGCCAAGGTGCGGGAGCTTTATGCATGACGCCGGCTGACGCGCTTTCTCTCGCGACTTTCATCGCTCTGATCATGCTTGCTCTGGCGCTGCTGCTATCAACGGTGCGGATCATCATCGGGCCTACGTTGGCCGACCGGGTGCTGGCGCTGGACCTGATGACGGTGGTGGCCATGGGTTTTGTCGGTACGGCGGCGATTCGCACCGGGCTGATGCTGTATCTCGACATTGCCATCGCACTGGCGCTGCTCGGTTTTGTAGCGACCATCGCTCTGGCGCGCTACATCTTGTCGCGGGTTACGTCGGAGGGGCCGCAATGACGATCTCCGACATTGCAGTTTATGCCGGGTGCGTAATCCTGGTTTTTGGCGCAGCATTCAGCCTGATTGCGAGCATCGGAGTGTTGCGACTGCCCGACCTCCTTACGCGCATGCATGCAGCCTCCAAGGCGGGTGCAGTCGGCGGAGGGCTGGTTTTGCTGGCAGTTGCGCTGCTGTGCTTTGACGCAGGCATAGCCCTGCGCGCAATTATCGGCATTGTATTCTTACTGCTCACCACGCCAGTTGCGGCTCATCTGCTAGCAAGAGCCAATTATCACGTCACTGATCAAACACCTGTGAACAAGGCAGTTGCGCAACTAAATTCAAAAAGAAGCCCAGATTCACAGAAATGAACTGAGACTTCGTAGCATGTTAATCGGGCATACTGGGTTGCGAAGCACAATGAACAGTCTTAGAGATGAAAGATGGTCGTGGCCGCCACCGTGACGACCCAAGAAAAATAATGAAAGGTTGAATTATGAGTGACATCGCCGGATCGGCGACGGGTTACGAGCACGATCTTATCGAGCTCAGCACCGACATCGTCTCTGCTTACGTGAGCCACAACTCGGTCAGTGTGACTGATTTGCCCAAGCTGATTGCCGAAGTTCACGGTGCTCTGCGTGCGCTTCAGAACAACGAAGTGCAGGTGCCCGTCGAAGAATTGAAGCCTGCCGTGCCGGTTCGCAAGTCTGTTGCTGCCGACTACATCATCTGCCTCGAAGACGGCAAGAAGTTCAAGTCGCTGAAGCGCCACCTTCGCACGCATTATAATCTCTCGCCGGAAGAATACCGCGAGAAGTGGGGCTTGCCTGCCGATTACCCAATGGTTGCTCCCAACTATTCGGCTACGCGCTCCAAGCTTGCCAAGGATAACGGGCTCGGCCGCAAGGCTGCTGCCTAACTTACCCTACATCCACTACGAGACGTCGCGTCCATCCGGACCCCGGCGAGAACCAGCCTCAAACGGCCGCCCACCAGGGCGGCCGTTTGACTTTCTACAGACTTATCCCCCTCCGCTCTTGCCTATCGCAGTATGTAGGAATTAAATCCTGATACACAGCGAGGCAGGCACATGCACCACACTCCTTTTCCCTCGACGATCCAGCACGCCGTGCCTTGGGGCGCCACCGCTCAGCGCAACTGCGATCGGGTGATTGCCCTGGTAGCTCAACAAAAAAGCGTTCCAATACGGCTGCTTACCGACGCCAACCGAGGCCGCCGTGGCGCAGCGCGGGCTCGCCAGCTGGCGATGTATCTGTCCCATGTCGTCTATGGCCGCAGCTTAGCCGAAATCGGCAAAGCCTTCGGGCGAGATAGGACAACTGTCTCATATGCCTGTGCGTTGATCGAAGATATGCGCGATGATCCGCGCTTTGACGAGGAGGTGTGTGCGCTGGAGCTACAACTGGAAACCTCCATGGCGACGGAGGTGGACCATGTCCGCTAGGGCGCCCGGCGATGGCGCGGGAGATGCCTTTCTCGGGCCGCATCATCTGGCGGCGGCGGAGCGGTTGGAACGCTTGATATTGCGGGCACAGCTGATGCCACGGGTGACCATGTCGTATAATCCGGCCAGTGCCGGTGGCGGGAACCGGGGCGCCAATAGCGTCGAGACCGGCAGCGACAGTGCCGCCGCCGCCCGCCAGAAGCTCAACCGCCTGGCGGGGATGTTGCCGCCCGATTGCTGGGGCGTGCTGATCGACTGTTACGGCCTCGGCAAGGGGTTGCAAGTGATCGAGACCGAACGGCGCTGGCCGCGGCGCAGTGCCAAGCTGGTGTTGCGCATCGGGCTCGACCAGCTTGCCGCCCAGTTCGGACTGGCGCCGCATGCGACGGGCGGGGAGCGCGTACCGGCGCAAAACTGGCTGGAGCAGCGCCTGCCGCTGATCGCGGCGAAGTTACCATAACCATCTAGTGTTCGGTAATAATTGGCTATCCCCCAGCATGCTACAAAGGGCGATGCGGCACAAATTCATCTCGGTTCAGTACCTGCGCGGCTTCGCGGCGATGTTCGTTCTGGCATCTCACGCGCTCTTGTATCCGCTGGTCGGGCATCACCTCGGCTATAGCCGGCTAGGCTGGATGGGCGTCATCCTGTTTTTCGTGATTTCCGGCTTCATCATGGTTGCAGTGACCGGGGAAGGCCGTTTCTCTCCCATGGATTTCTTGCGTCGCCGCTTCATCCGCATCGTTCCGATGTATTGGGGCGCGACCCTGATTGCCGCCGGATTGGCACTGTTTGCGCCCAGCCTGTTCAAGACCACGGTCTATGATACCGGCCAATTGGTGCTGTCGCTGCTGTTCATTCCGTTTCACAACCCGGTCAGCGGTGGAATTCATCCGCTCTACAAACTGGGCTGGACGCTGAACTACGAAGTGTTCTTCTATGTCTGTTTTGCGCTGCTGGCCTTTCTCGGCGCGCAGGCCCGCGTTATCGGTCTGACCGTAGCTTTTTCGGTGCTGACGGCGATCGGCGCGATGTTGCGGCCGGAGCCGGCTATTGCCGAGTTCTATACGAGCTTCATGCCGCTGGCATTTTGCGCCGGTGCCTGGATTGGGTTGGCGACCTTGCGCGGCAGGATAACGACCCTGCCGCGGCCAGCGGTGTACGCCGTCGCCCTAATCGGCCTGGTGGGGCTGGTCGAGGGTTTTTCCGTTAATCGCGGGCTGCTTGAGGACGGGCTGGCTTTTATCGGACTTGCGGCCTTCGCCTCGGCTCTGGTGCTGCTGGCGGTGCGCTTTGAGCATGCGCTGCCCAGGATCCACCTGCTTGAGCTGATCGGCGACGCGTCCTATTCGATCTATCTTGTGCACATCTACGAGGTCGCCATTCTCGCCGGCCTGGCATTCAAGCTGCTCGATCCGGCTGACCTGTGGGCGGACTACTTTATCGCCGCAGTTTCGGTCGTCGGCGGCACGCTAGCTGGGATCGTGGTGTATCGCTGGGTGGAAATGCCGGCGCTGCGCTTCTTCAACGGCGTGTTTGGCAAGAAGCGCCCGCTGCCGGTACCGGCCGAATAGCTTAGCTCAGCGCTTTGCCTTCGGCGCGGATGCGGTTGACCATGGCGACGAGGCCATTGGAGCGCTGCATGCCCAGATGCTCGCTGAGACCAACTTTCTTGAACCACTCGATAGCATCGGTCTGGGTGATTTCCGTCGCTGGCCGGCCCGAATAGAGGGCGATGAGCACGGCGACCAAGCCCCTGGTGATGATGGCATCGGACTGGCCCCGGAAGCCCATGACCGGCAGCCCGCCAGAGCGGTCCACGCTGGACACCAGCCAGACATTTGACACGCAGCCCTTGACCTTGTTTTCGGCAGTCTTGTCGGCCTCAGCTATCTGCGGCAGCGCCTGCCCAAGCTCGATGAGGTAATTCAGCCGGTCTTCCCAATCGTCGAGGAAGGAGAGGTTTTCGGCAATGTCCTGGAAGGCTTGGGGCTGGCTCATTTCGATTACCTAATCAACGCGCAGCGGCAATACCAGAGCGGCATGGCAAAGAAAAGGCCACAAGCACGGGGCAGCGTGCTTGTGGCTCAGGACCAGAGCTCGTTGGGGTGTCGCTTGGGGAAGTGACACGAGGACTGGTATTCTATCCTGCCCAGTCCGGACGCATTCTCGGAACCGGCGCCAGCTTGACCGTCGAAGTCTCATGCATGGGCGTCGCGATGGTCTGGGAGGTCTGTAGCGTGATGCTTTCCAGCGTATGCCCGGCAATGGCCTTGCCGCCGATGCACTGCAAGCTGTCGCATTGAATGGTGCTGATCTGCTCGGCGACGACGCGGCTGCCCGCGGCCATGGCCTGCTGTGAGAGGGCATTGGCATCCGGAAAATCAACGCCGGGCTTGATCACCATATAGGCGACCGTCAGCCAGAAAAGGGAGCGAACCACTACGAACATTGCCAATACCGGAAATCTCTCGCGGGCCAGATGCGACCTGCCAGACCGACATTAGGGAGAGGTCGTTAAACCGCGTTGGGACTTTTAGATAAAATTTGAAACAAATGCCCACGGTCATTTCAGCAAGGGCAACACCTTGTTTACGCTAACCCGAGAAAGCCCGCCCTGGAGCGATGTCGAGCCGCAGCAGGGCTCTGTATTTAAGGGCGAATTTAGCTGTTGGGACGCAGGGTGACCCCACGAGACCTGGACTCATTCAGGCGGACCGCAGTTGCGGTCGCACCCTGGATGCTCGGCATCCGCCACTGCTGGCGTCGTGATAGTGAGTAATGTGTATGCGTAGCTTATTCTCTTTCGGCGCAAGCAAAGAGATGCCTATGGCCGCAGCCGGGAACGGTCATCGGCCCGAAGTACTGCGCCGCGAGACGCTCGCCAACAATTCCCGCCTGTTGATTCTGCTGAGTGCGCTGGGCATGCCCTTCGCAATCTATCTGCTGGTAACCGGCAGCGTGGTTCCCTTCGTCGTCACCGCTCTCGCCCTGAGCGTCGGCATGGTGACCATGTCGTTGCACCAGCGCAAACTGTTCGATCTGGCGGCCGCCGGGCAGGTCTATGCGATGCTGGTCATCGGTTGCCTGCTGACCCTAGTCGATACCCGACTGGGCGATGCCGGCCTCGCCATTGCGGTGATGGGGCCGATCCTCGCGGCACTGGTGGGACGCACGCCGTTGCGGCGCCAGAGTTGGGTGATGCTGGTGGGTGTCATTGCGCTCGCCGGGCTTGCGAGCATGCTGTCGCTGCCGGCGGTATCAATTGCGGAATCCGTGCTGATGGCGACCAACGTGGCAGTATTCTGCGCCGCCACGGCTATCGTGCTGCAGACCGCCAATCGCATCAACGCAGCCTACGAAGTCTATGACAAGTCGCAGATGGCCGCTTATCGGCACCTGATCGAGCACGTGCAGGACGGGGTGATCCGTTTCTCCAGCGAGGGCGACATTCTGCTGGCCTCGCGCTCGTCCGAGCAGTTGTTCGGCTGCCGTCGCTATGAGCTATCGACCAGCACCTTGAGCGATCGCATCCATGTGCTCGACCGGCCTGCCTACCTCAAGGCCTTCGCCGAGGCTAACCAGGGCGGCCGCACCCGGACTTTCGAAGTGCGGATGCGCCAGGACGATGCACGCGGCGCCCGCAATGTGCCCCGCTTCATCTGGGTCGAAATCAGCCTGTCGCCGGTGGTGGATCCCGACCGGGTCGAGCATCACCATGAAGTCGTGGCCCTGTTCCACGATGTCACTAGCCGCAAGGACAATGAAATAGCCATGGTTGAGGCGCGGCGCATTGCCGAAGAAGCCTCTGCCGCCAAGTCGCGCTTCCTTGCGACCATCGGCCATGAGCTGCGCACGCCGCTCAATGCGGTCGTCGGCTTCTCCGAAATGATGACCAGCGGCATAGGCGGCGAACTGTCCGAAACGCATCGCGAATATGCCGGACTGATCCACCAGAGCGGAAAGCATCTGATCGAAGTGGTTCGCATGCTGCTCGACATGTCCAAGATCGAGGCCGGCAAATTCGAACTGCAGGCCGAGCCCTTTCTTGTCCAAGATATGATCGCACCCTGCTTGAGCATGGTCGAGGCGATGGCGGACAAGCATAACATCACGCTCAGCGCCGATATCGCCGGGCAGCTGCCGATGCTGGTCGCCGACGAGCGCGCATGCCGCCAGATCCTGATCAACCTGCTTTCCAATGCCATCAAGTTTAGCCACCCGAATGGCAAGGTGACGGTCAGCCTCAAGCGGCAGGGCCAAAGCCTTAATCTCTCGGTCAGCGACAATGGTGTCGGCATGGCGCCCGAATCGCTGGAGCGAATTGGTGAGGCCTTCTTCCAGGTGCAGGACGGCTTGTCCCGCCGCTACGAGGGAACCGGCCTAGGCTTGTCTATCGTCAAAGGCCTCGTGGACCTGCATAAGGGTACCCTGAGGGCCATGTCCGAGATTGGAGCGGGGACAACCGTGACAGTTTTGCTGCCCATAAACGGTCCGGCAATAAAGACCGAAGAAACTGGCTCCGTAACGCCCTTCCGCAAAGAGCCGACAGCTGCTCAGATACACCCATGGCAAGACGAAAAAAGAAAAGCGCAATGACGGTAACCACCTTCTCGCGCCTGCCTCTATTGGCGGGCAGTGCTGTCGCGGCCACGCTGGGCCGTGCCGGACTTTGGACTGTGTCGCGCTACATGCGCGCTCCGCTGGCATCGACCGGCCTGTTGGCCATGGTCACGCTGACCGCCCTCGCGGCCAGCAATGCCCTTTATTTCCAGACCGCGCGCCACCCGGCGCCGTTCTTTTCGCCGGCGCTCGATGTGCCGATCGCCCAGCCATTTGTCGCTCCGGTTGGGCAGCCCGCATCGGTCGAGCGGACCGCTGTGCTGCCGGAGGTGTCCGATGACACGACGGGCAGCGTTGCCACACTGCCGCAGGTCGCCCCGGCATCCGCCGTAGTTTCGGGCGGTCCGGTGGGTAACAAAGACGCCTTTGCCGTACAGAAACGGCTGAGCGAACTCGGCCTGTTCAATGGCGCGGTGGATGGCTTCTACGGCCCGATGACCGCTTCGGCGATTCGCTCTTTCGAGACGCGCAATGGTATGACGCCGACCGGCGCGCTGACGCCGGGAGTAATCGAGGCGATCCTCAAATCGGATGCCGCTGGCAGGGTCCCCGTGGCGCAGCAGGTAGAGCCAGTACCACCCGCCCCGGTGCAGCGAGCGGTGGCGCCAGTGCCAGAGGCCGATGTCGTCGTTACGCGCGTTGCCGAGCTGTCTCCGGTCGACCAGGCTGTGGACACCATCGGCAATGCCGCTGCCACCACGATTGATTCGATCGTTGCCGCCGTCGATGGCGGCCGCTCCATGCCTGAGCCTACGGCCAACGCGCCAGTGCCGCAGCGACCCTTACTCGCTTCGCTGGCTCCGGTCGAACCGGCCCCAATCCAGGTTGCCTCGCTTGAACCAATGGCGGCGCCGCGTCCTGTAGCGGCTGAGCCTGCGCCGCAGCAGTCGGTGGCCGATACGAACGTCTTGCCGGCCAACAATGTCCAACTGGTCGGTAACATCCAGAAGGGTCTGGCCAGCCTCGGCTTTTATCATGGATCGATCGACGGGCATCCGGGCGATTCTACTGCCCGCGCCATCCGGGAATTCGAGAATTTCCACAGCTACAAGGTCACCGGTCAAGTGAACCCGGACCTCGTCGAGCTGCTCCGCCAAGCCGGCGCTTCGATCTAGGTGTCCAGGCTCCGCAGCGATCTGTGGTGCGGCGTGTTTGTTCGGCGCCACAATGATCTCGGCGAGATGTGCGTCGTGTCGCGACGTGGCGATCCCATTGCCGGACAGGTCTTCATCGAAGTCGACCACCTAGACGGCACGCGCTCGCTATACACGCCCGCCCCATCGACCAGCGACCGGGACGATGCCCGGCTGGTGTTTCAATGCAGATTCAAACGGGTAGAGCCGGCCAAGGTAACTGAGCGCATCGCCCGCGAGGTCGAGTTCGATCCCGATCTATGGGTGATCAGCATCGACCTGCGCGGCGACGATCTTGGGATCGATTTGACTTAGCTAAATGGGCACGCGGTCACCACAACCGCTTTTTCGCTCGGGCTTGACCCGAGGGCCACTCTCCATACGGCGCAAGCGATGAACGGCCCTCGGATCAAGTCCGAGGGAGGAGAGGTGGGTGGACGCGATTTGGGTGCCCGGCCTCGTGGTTCGACAAGCTCACCAGGAGGTCTCCAAGCCTAACCAGCGCGGCGGGCGCCGATGCGGGCGAGGGCTTCGATGGCCTGGTCGACCACTGGATTATGGGCCGGTGCCAGTTGCGACGGGGTGCGGCGGCTGGTTTCGGTGAAGGGCTTGTATTCGGGCTTGTTGAGCTCGAGCAGGTTCACTTCGCCGCGCCATGCGCTCATCAGGTAGGCCATGGATTCCGGCGTGACATTGCCGAACATCGTGGCGAAATCGGCCAGTGCGCGGGAGCGGTCATTGTCGTGGCTGGTGGCGTGGATCAAAACCTTTAGCCCGTCATAGGCGGTGCAGCCGAAGGCGCGCAGGATGACGAACAGCGAGGCGCCGGTTACGTCATGGGCAATCTGGCCGCAGCGCACTTCATCCAGCCCGGTGATCTGGCTGAGCAGGCGCGTGACTTCCGGACGACGGTTTTCCGAGAACAGCTTCATCAGCGCCTTGGTCAGTTCCTGATTGGCGACAGAGAGCTGCTCGATGGTCTTGCGGATCGGTGCGGGCGGTGTCGCGCGCTGCATGAACGAGCGGATGACCTTGATGCGATGATCGTCCGACAGGTCGAAGAAGGCGGGGGCCAGCAGCGCTGCGTCGAAATCACTGCGCTGGGCCAGGGCCTCGGCAACCATGTGGTCCATCTGAGCCGAACGGGCCAGCGCGCTCAGGTAAGCGCCGCGCGGCACGATGGCGATGTTGGAGGCAAGGGCGCGGTAAACCTTGCGCGAATTCATCTGGAACAGCTTGGCCAGGACCACATTGGAAAGGTCCGGGCGGGCCGCGATAGTGGCGGCCGCCGGCACGTCATAGCGGGCGATAATTTCGAGCATGGTAGGCTCGGACAGCTCCTTGGCGGATGCCAGGAAGCTGATGAGGTCTTCGCCGATATTGTCGATCACCAGCTGCTCCAGTGCTGAAGACAACATCTCGGCGCGTCCCAAAATAGCGGCGCCCTTGGCCTTGGCCTGACTGCCGGCGATGGGGAACAGGCGCCCGGCTAGGGCTTCAAACTGTTCCATTTCGGGAGGCGTTGGCCTGCCACGACGGGCATAAGCGTCGCAGGCAGCGATCAGCAAGGTGTTCGTACGGTCGACGCCACCCGTCTCGATGAGCAGTTGAAACGTCTCGTAGGGCTGAAAACCAAGCATTTTTCGGGGACCGTCACTTCGGAATCGCATCACATTTGATGCAAGCCCACTCTTGCCGCCAATTCGTTAGCAGACTGTTAACCTTGACGTTCTCTTAATGGCCCCATGAGCAGTGAGTTGCGAGGGGTGTCGCATCAACTGATTGTAACGCGAAACGCTGCTGCCGATGGGACCGGCCGAGCGAGCCATTTGGAGGACAGCTTGGGAAAGCTCGTCAAATTCGATCAGCGGCCGCGCGCCGTCAAAGCCGGTGCATCACCAATGCCCGGCAAGGCCCAGATCTTGATTTTCACTGGGGTACGTTATGAACGTGGGACATTACAGCAGCCCATTTCGGGGCTTGATCCTACGCGGCCCAAGCGCAAGCGTGGATAGATTATTTCGCCTGACGACGGCGCTGGCTTTGGCCGCGTTGCTGGTTGCTTGTTCACCCGTCGCGAGGCCGGTGGGGGATTTCGGCCGCGCGGCGCCCAGCTGGACCCATGACGCGGCCATGCCGGCGGCCGGCAATGCCGCTTCCAGCCTGCGTGGGGAGCCTGTCTCCAATTTCAACAAGACCGACCAGGAAGAGGAGATGCATGATCGCGTCTGGCGCTTCCTTGTTGCGGCGCATGCCAAGGACTGGGTGTTCGACAGCTCGGTGGAACTGCAGCGCACGCGGATCATCCCCCCCAACAAGGACCAGCACTACACGGTCGAACGCTACTATGCCTGGCTCAAGCGCACCGAGTACCAGTCCTCGCGCACGCGCTATTCTGCGGTGGGCCGCCATATCGCGGCTGACATCGACACGCTGCCCACGACCTTTGCCGCGATCTGCGCGGTGATCGAGGTCGACCGGCAGCGGGCCGTGGCCTACTCCGGGTTGAGCAACGGATTGCCGCCGGCCATGGGCGACAATATGCGGGCCCGCAAATATGAGAACGACGCCTTCATCGCCTGGTTTGTCCGCGCCCTGAACTACCGCAATGACAGTTATGACTTCGCACTCGACAACCTGCTGGTGGAAACCCCGCATGAGCAATCGCTGGCGGTGGACGAGGCGCTGCGGCGTCTGTCGGCTTTCGTGGCGCGCGCCAATCGGTATGATTTCTGTGGCAATGGCACGGCTCACCTGACCGGCGGCGGTGTCGTCATACCGTCACGCTACCAACGTAGTGGCGATCAGGAGGTCGTGCTGCCCAAATAGAGCTTTAACACGCGCCGCAACAAGACCGAGCGGAGGGCAGGGTGAACGACATCGAGGTTCAGAAAAGCGGCAGTGCGGGCGAGGTGTTCCTCGCCTTCCTCAAGCTCGGGCTGACCTCGTTTGGCGGACCGATCGCGCACCTCGGCTATTTCCACGACGAAATCGTGACGCGCCGACGCTGGATCGGCGAAAGCGCCTATGGCGACCTGGTGGCACTGTGCCAGTTTTTGCCCGGGCCGGCTTCGAGCCAGGTTGGATTTGCGCTGGGCCTGTGGCGTGCCGGGCCGCTTGGCGCACTTGCCGCCTGGGCCGGATTTACCCTGCCTTCGGCGATCTTTCTCGTGCTGTTTGCGCTTGGCGCTGGCGCACTCGATGGGCCGGTGGCGCAGGGCGTGTTGCAGGGGCTCAAGATCGTGGCGGTTGCCGTAGTGGCCCAGGCGGTCTGGGGCATGGCGAGGAGCCTGACGCCGGACCTGCAACGCGCGGGCATCGCACTGGTGGCTATTGTCGTGGTAATCGCGTTGGCTGGATCGGCGGGGCAGGTGGTCGCCATCGTTTTCGGTGGTCTGGCAGGAGTGGTGCTGTGCCGCGGGCCGGCTATTCCGGTGACGCATGTGATGCGTTTTCCGGTCTCGCCGCTAGCCGGGGCGATTTGCCTGCTGGTGTTTGGCGTCTTGCTGGTCGGCCTGCCATTGCTGGCCACTGTCGGCGGGCAGGAAATCGTGCTTTTCGACGCTTTCTATCGCGCCGGCGCCCTGGTGTTTGGCGGCGGCCATGTGGTGTTGCCGTTGCTCGATGCCGAGACCGTGGCGACTGGTTGGGTCAGCAAGGACAGCTTTCTCGCGGGCTATGGCGCGACACAGGCCATGCCGGGGCCGCTGTTCACCTTCGCTGCCTATCTCGGCACTGTCAGCAATGGCATTGCCGGGGCAGTCATAGCGCTGGTGGCGATCTTCCTGCCCGGGCTGCTATTGCTCGTGGGCACACTGCCCTTCTGGGACGGACTGCGTGGCAAGCCCATGGCTCAAGCTGCAATGCGCGGCGCCAATGCTGCCGTGGTCGGTATTCTGGCGGCCGCCCTCTATGACCCGGTCTGGACCAACGCCATTCTAGGACCGATTGATATCGCACTGGCCGTGGCAGGCTTTGTCGCACTGGTATTGTGGAAGGTGCCGCCCTGGATTGTAGTGTTCGCGCTGGCGCTCGGCGGTGGCGCCCTAGGCTTGATGCGGTAACATACCGCCCTGTCGGGAAAGTGGGCGCGTGGTGAATATTTGCGCCGCGCAGCAGCATGACAAGCGCTGGCCGCCGGGTTAGTCTGTGTCGGGACCGCATCGGATTGCCATGAGCCACGATTTCCAAACCGACATCGACGCCGTGGCCCGTATCGACGCGGTCAACACGATCCTCAACGTGATTTGCCAGACCACCGGCATGGGCTTCGCCGCCGTGGCGCGAGTCACGGAGGACCGCTGGATTGTCTGCCAGGTGCTGGACAAGATCGACTTCGGCCTGGCACCCGGCGGCGAACTTGAGTTGGTGAGCACCATCTGCAACGATATCCGCGATAGCGGAAAGGCCGTGGTGATCGACCATGTGGCGGAGGATGAGGCTTTCCGCACGCACCGTTCGCCGCTGCAATACGGCTTTCAGTCCTATATTTCGATGCCTATCGTGCGGCAGGACGGCTCGTTGTTCGGCACGCTTTGCGCCATCGATCCAAACCCGGCCAAGCTGAACAATCCGGTCACAATCGGCATGTTCGAGATGTTTGCGCAGCTCATTTCGGCACAACTGGACTCGGTGGACAACGTTTCGTTGGCCCGGGCCGGCCTGGCCAGCGAACGCCAGATGGCCGAATTGCGCGAGCAGTTCATCGGCGTACTGGGACACGACCTGCGCAATCCGCTGGCTGCCATTGGCTCAGGCACCAACATGTTGCTTAAGACCCCGCTCGACGACAAGGCGACGCGCATCGTCACCCTGATGCAAGGCGCCGTCGTGCGCATGGAATCGCTGATCAGCAATGTAATGGACTTCGCCAGCGGCCACCTGGGCAGTGGTATCGAGCTCGCCAAGGTGCGCGGCGATATGCGGCCGGCGCTGCTGCAGGTGATCGAAGAACTGCGCCTCGCCAATCCCGACCGCGAAATCCTGGCGCGGATCGATTGCGAAACGCCGGTGCATGCAGATCCTGTTCGGGTGGCGCAGCTATTTTCCAACCTCCTGGCAAATGCGCTGACCCACGGCGCGCCGGAGCTGCCAGTCGAAGTCGAGGCTAGCGCCAATGGCGGCAGTTTCCTGCTGTCGATCGTCAACGGCGGCGAGGCAATTCCCGCCCATTTGCATGCCGAGCTGTTTCAGCCCTTTTCACGCCCCTCGGGCAGCGCTGGCCGGTCCGGTCTGGGGCTTGGTCTCTACATTGCCAGCCAGATCGCCGAGGCGCATGGCGGGACCATCGCGGTCAGTTCCACCGCGGATGAGACCCGCTTCACCTTCAGCATGCCGACCGGCTAGGGCCGCGTACCGCAGGTCACATTGGCCAACGACCGTTCGAACCGCCCCCGTACCACGTCATGAGGCGGGGCCAGGCGCACCAGGACGAGCAGCTTGTCGCTGGTGGATTCGACGACCAGCAGGCCTTCTGCGACATCGAGCTGCTGCTGCGCCAGCAGGCGCGTTTGGCTGGCGTTGAAAATGCCGAGATCCAGCACCTGACCGATGCCGTCGCGATTGGTGGTCGAGTAGGCGATAATGCCGGACTGGTTGAACAAGGCCACTGACCAGAATGCATCGGGCAGGGTGCCTTTGACATAGGCCGGACCCTGGCTGAGATCGACGCGGCAGAGGCCATAGACCAGCTCGGGATCGAGACCGAGTGGATTGGCCTCGCCTGCCTTTACCGGGGGCAGGATCGCCATGCGATTGTCGGTATCGATCTCGGCCACGCGGGTCCAGACCGACTGCTCGGCCAAAGCCGGCAGCATCAGAATGACGAAAATGTGGATGATGCCGCCGAGCACGGCGCCGGCAACCAGCCAAAGTAGGGGCCGGATCATGCGCAGTCTCCGCGCAGGATCACCGGCATGGATTCGTCGCTTGAGAAGCCTGAAAACACGGCGGTGTCGTAGAGGCTGAGCACGAGTTTGAATGAGCCTTCGCCGGTCAATTCGAGCCAGTTGCCCGGCATCAGCCGCGTGCCGATATTGATCTGGATGTCGCCCTCGTTGGTGCGCACGATATTGGCGCTGTGCATGGCGGGCGCCACGTCGGGGGCAGCGATGTTGACGCCTGCGTCGTCGAGCGCAACCAGCGTCCAGAACGTGGCGAGCGGCGTCTTGCCCTGCACACTATAGCTGCAATCGCGGCTAAGCGCCTGCCCGTCGCTGTCGCTGGTGGCGGTGAACTGCAGGCCCTCAGCCTGGCCAAGTTCGAAGGCGGCAGTACGGGCCAGATGGCCGCGTGTGTAGGGATTGGGGGCGCTTGCGCCGACATCGGGCCAGGCGTGCCATGGGCCAACCTGCGCCACGCCGAATAGCCGCCCGTCGGTCAGGGCGTAATAGCTCAAGCCGAAGCCCACAACCAAGGCCACGGCGATCATCATCAAAAGGTAGAAGACGAAGCGCACTGGTCAGTGGCTCTGGCAGGCGATGAGTGACATGGGCGGCGAAACCTGCGCGCGAAATGGCTGCCCAAGCCTATAGCAAGGGGGGCAAGTGTTCGGAAGGGCGAAGGTGCCGCTCCGGCTAAACGAGATCGTCGATGGTGACGCGCAATGCCTCGGCGAGCTTGCGCATGGTTTCGATGGAGCCATTGCTGCGCTTGGCTTCGATGTCGGCGATCTGGACACGATTGACGCCCGCGGCGATAGCAAGGGACGACTGCGTCATGCCCCGGAAGTCGCGATAGACCCGAAGCGGGCTCTCGCCATCGATCATGCGATTGACAAATTCGGACGGGATGAGTTCCTCTCGCCCAGAAGCCAGGTCCGCTTTGATGCGATTGTAGGCCGCGATGTCCGCCAAATCCTCGGCAGCCTCGCGCAGGCGCTCATATTCTTCGCGCGGTATCGTCACCATCTCGTTCATTACTGGCCTCCTTCAACATGGGCTCTGCCTCTGGGGGCGACTTTCAGAACCTCGAGGACGGCACCGTCTTCGATGATAACGCGCCAATCCCCGATACGAAGCCTAATCCAACTGCTGCCATGCAAGGCCATGACATTGTTCGCCTGTGATGCAGGAACGGAAGCATATTCGACTATCTTGCCGCGTATGAGCGCAGCCGTAGTCGTCGGCATTCTGCTCAATGCCCGTGCCGCTGCCTTCGTGTAGGTGATCTGCTTCACAGCAGGCATATGTAGTTTAAAGCTACGATGTAGTCAACAACTACAGCCCCTGCGTCGTCGCCGCGGTCACACTCGCCTGATTGCGCGGCGCTGCAGACGCCCCGATCGTGGCGGCAAGCCTGTCGGCGAGGTCGACGAGTTTGCGGGCGGCGCCGGGGGTTAGGCTTGGGGGCCGCTGCACGATCTCTTCTTCAACGGCAGGATCGGTTTCGGCGACTATGGCGGGCTCGATAGCGAAATCGACGCCGAACACCGGCTGGATTTCGACACCGGTATGGGCATAGGCCATGAATTTCTGCCAGGCGATGGCGGGCAGGGTGCCGCCTGTCAGATTGTTGGTCGGGTGATAATCATCGTTGCCGAACCACACCGCGGCGACGTAGTTGCCGGTGAAACCGCAGAACCACGCGTCGCGATAGGATGACGTGGTCCCCGACTTGCCGACCACCGGGACGCCCGGCACATCGGCCCGGCGTCCCGTTCCGCCGGTGACCACGCCACGCAGCATGGAATTCATGTTGGCAACTGTTGTGTCACTGAGAATGCGTTCGCGCGGGGCATCGGGATCGAGATCAAAGACATTCTCGCCGCTGAGCGTGGTCATGCGGGTAATTCCATACGCTGGGGTCTTGAGGCCGTGGTTGGCCAGCACGGCGTAGGACGAGGTCATGTCCAGCACCGAAACCGAGGCGACGCCCAACGCCAGCGAACGGGTGACCGGGTAATCGGCCTGCAAGCCCATGCGATGGCTGAGGGCGGCAATGGTGTCGCGGCCAGTCTTGATCGACAGCGTCACCGGCACGGTATTGAGCGATTGCGCGAAAGCGCTAGCCAGCGTCACCGAGCCCTTGTAGCTGCGGCCGTAGTTCTGCGGGCACCAGTCGCCAATACAGACCGGACGGTCGGTAATCATGTCGGACGGCGTCAGGCCGAGCTGCTCGAAGGCTTCGGAATAGACGAAAATCTTGTAGGCCGATCCGGGCTGTCGGGTGGAGACAATGGCGCGGTTGAACTGGCTTTTGCCGTAATCAGTGCCGCCGACCATGGCGCGGATGGCGCCGACCGTATCGGTAACCACCATGGCGGCCTGGGTCACGTCGTATTGCTCACCCTGTTCGCGCACGGTCGAGACCACGGCCTCTTCGGCGAACTTCTGCAGGGTGGTATCGATCGTGGTGCGGACCACAAAATTGTTGGTGGTGTGCAGGCTGGATTCGATCAGCGTCTTTGACTGCTCGAAGGCCCAATCGAGGAAGTAGTTCGGCGAATTGGCATCGGCAGCACGGCTGACCGGAGTGGCCGGATGACGGCGCGCAGCGGTGACCTGGCCCTCGGTGAGGAAGCCGGCCGCCACCATGTTGGACAGCACCACATTGGCGCGGCCGCGGGCGGCGGCAAGGTCGATATGCGGCGCCCAACGGCCCGGCGCCTTGTAAAGGCCCGACAGCATGGCGGCCTCGGCAAGGGAAACGTCCTGGATGCGCTTGCCGAAATAATAGTCGGCTGCGGCGACCACGCCGAAGTTGCCGCCGCCCATATAGGCGCGGTCGAGATAGAGCTTGAAGATATCGTCCTTGCTGTAGTGCCATTCGAGCCAGACCGACAGGAAGGCTTCGACGATCTTGCGCTCGATGGTGCGCTCGGAGGAAAGGAACAGTTGCTTGGCCAATTGCTGGGTAATGGAGGAGCCGCCGTGGAGGCTCGTCTCGCCCTGCGCATTGGTCAGCAATGCGCGCAAAGTGCCCAGTACGTCGATGCCGAAATGCTCGTAGAAGCGCCGGTCCTCGGTGGCGAGTGTCGCCTTGAGCAGGTAGTCGGGCATATCGGCCAGAGGCACGGAATCATCGGAGCGAATGCCGCGCCGGCCGATCTCTGTGCCGAAGCGGTCGTGGAACACCACGGAATAATCTTCGGCCTTGTTGAACTCCCCCGATGCGGTGACGTCGAAGGCCGGCATAGCCAGGGCCACCAGCAAAACGCAGCCGAGGGCGAGGAAAGAAAATCCGTCGCTGACCACTTCTACCACGACCCGCTTGAAGCCGGCGACGTGGAAGATCGACATGAAATCCTGGAAGCGCGTATAGCCGCTGCCGAGCGATTGCCAAAATTCGTAGAGCGAGGAATCGAGCCACGCATCGGCCGCCAGCATGCCGCCGGATTTTTTGCGTTTCTCTTTGGTATAGAACGGATCCTGCACCAGATATCCCCGGGTAAGCTTCACGGACTGTTGTGCGTACGCGGCGGCGAAAGCAACACAATCGCTGGAATATGATTGCGCTCTGCTCGCGACAAGGGCAAACCGGCAACAGAGCTAGCAGACCTCAGGTTAAGATGGCCTTTTGGGACGAGAAATCCCTGGACGAAATGACCGACGCGGAGTGGGAAGCCCTCTGCGACGGCTGTGGTCGCTGCTGCCTGATCAAGCTCGAAGACGAGGACAGCGGCACCCTCATCACCTCCGACGTCCGCTGCCAGTTGCTGGATGGCGATACCTGCGCTTGTACCGATTATCCGGGGCGGCAGGCCAAGGTGCCGGATTGCATCAAGCTGACGCCGCAGAATGTGGGTGAAATCAAGTGGATACCGGTCACCTGCGCTTATCGCCGGCTAGCCGAAGGCAAGGGCCTGGCATGGTGGCACCCGCTGATTTCAGGCGACCCGCAGACGGTTATTGACGTTGGCGTATCGGCGCGCGGACGCACCTTTGCCGAACTCGATATCGCCCCCGATAAATGGGAAGAACACGCCGTAGACTGGCCCGAATGGGAGCCGCCTGAACAACTCTAAGTGAATTTACCATCTGTTAACCATCTCATGGCCAGATCACGACGTGTGCGAGCCTAGGATGGGCGACGATCATGACGACGACGGCGGTAACTTCCAAACAACCAGTCGATGCTTTCTGGACGCGGGTACGGACAGCGCTGAATGCGATGCGTCCGGTGCGGCAGCCAGCCTACGGACAGGCGGCGATGGCACGCTCGATTGGCATGAAGCCCAAGCTCGGTGCGCTGATCGAAGAAGAGCTGGTGGCGGGTTGGGGCCGGGCCGCTGAAAAGCATGTGTCCCTCAGCCTGCTGGTCATTGAGATCGACCGGGCCACCGAATATTTTACCGCCTATGACAAGCCCGAGACCGATGACGGCGTGCTGACCGTGATGCGCGCCATCACCGATGCGCTGCCGCGCGTTGGTGATAGTTGCCTGCGCCTGGGGCGCGGTGGCTTTGTCGTGGTGCTGCCGGACCTGCCGGTGCTGATGGCTCGGTCGCTGGCAATCAAGATTACCGATGCAGTGCGTCGCCAGAACCTGGCGCACAAGGAAAGCCATGCCGGCATCGTTACCGTCAGCCTCGGCCTGGCCGTGACCAATCCGCGTGGGAGCTATGACCGCAAGTTCTTCGAAGCTGGCGCCGAGGCGCTGAAAAAGGCCCAGCGCAAAGGTATCGGCTATCTGCAGGCCGTCGACCTGCGGCCGGCACTGGAGCGCAAGCGGGCCAAGCACAAGGTTGCCAAGGCCGCCTGAGTCGCCATTCGGGCATAGCCCTCAAGCCGAGAAGACCACCTTCGAAGTTGCCAGCCTGAGCCCGATTCCCTATGAGGGCCGTCCCCTCGCGCGCCTGAAGCGCAAACCCATGATGGACGGCATGCCATGACCCTCGTTTGCGGCCTCGACTTCGGCACGTCCAATTCCACCATTGCCCGGCTTGATTCGAGCGGCGTGCCGCACCTGCTCAAGCTCGAGGCGGGGCGCGAAACCATTCCCAGCGTGATCTTTTTCAGCTTCGAGGACGACAGCGTACATTTCGGCCGCCAGGCCGTGGCCGAATATGTCACCGGCGCCGACGGGCGGCTGATGCGCTCGCTCAAGAGCGTGCTGGGTACCTCGCTGATGAGTGACACCACCCGGGTCAAGGCCAGGAGCTATGGCTTCATCGAAATCCTCGGCATTTTCATTGCCGAACTGAAGCGTCGCGCCGAGTCAGAACTTGGCGGCGCGCTGGATAGCGTGGTCTGCGGCCGGCCGGTGCATTTCGTCGATGACGACGCGGTGGCCGATGCGGCGGCGCAGGAGCAACTGGCCGGAGCGGTGCGCGCGCAGGGTTTTCGGCATGTGGACTTCCAGTTTGAGCCGATTGCGGCGGCGCTGGATTATGAGCGGCAGGTTTCGGATGAACGGCTGGCGCTGATCGTCGATCTGGGCGGCGGTACCTCTGACTTTTCGGTGGTGCGGGTTTCGCCGGAGCGGGCGAAGTTAGTAGATCGCGGTGGCGATATCCTGGCGACAGCGGGCGTGCATATCGGCGGCACCGACTTCGACCGACTGCTGTCGATGGCCAAGGTGATGCCGCAACTCGGGCTGGGCAGCATGACCAAGGATGGCAAGCGGCACCTGCCGGTGGCGCCATATCATGACCTGTCGACCTGGCATCGCATCAACCGGCTCTACAACGCCCAGACCCTGCGCGACCTGCGCGGCACCCGCCGCGAAGCACAAGCGCCCGAGCGGGTCGAGATGATGATGGAATTGATCGAGGACCGACTAGGCCATCGGCTGGTCGGCGCAGTAGAAGCCGCCAAAATTGCATTGTCCGATGCCGACGCGACGGAATTCAGCTTCGAGGTGCGCGACCGCAAGATCGAAGCCACCATGAGCATCGCCGATTTCACCACAGCCCTGCGCCACTCGGTGACGCGGATCGAAGACACCATCGCCGAAACCCTGAAGCGGGCAGGGGTGACGACCGCAAATATCGACAGCCTGATCCTGACCGGCGGGTCCACCCAGGTCCCAGCCATCGCCGACCGCCTGCGGGCATTGTTTCCAGACGCGGAGCTGGTGCGCACGGACGTGCTGGGGAGTGTGGGGCTGGGACTTGCGCTGGACGCGAAACGCAAGTTTGGGTGAGCAGTGGCGGGTCGGACGTTCCGATCAATCGCGCCATTCTGATTTTCAGCATGAAACCGCGACGGCGGGACAGTCGGCAATGGTCATGGCTGGTGCAGACAGAATGCAAGTGTTGGCATTTGTGACCTATGGCAGGCCGTATAGCACGTTGGCTAGGTCCTGGTACGACTAGCAAAGCTTTGGCTGCCTTGCGTTTTTATAGCATGGAATTTCCACATAAGTCGAAGCTAAGGTTCTTCCATGTGGAGTGATTTCAAGAAAATGAAGTTATAGCTTTCTTTTTGAAGTTGGACTACAAAAAGTTAGATCGTAGCTACATTTTAGGTGCGGTGTTCCCGTGAATTGGGAGAGATAAAGCCATAGCAACAAATTTATATAGTGCGGATGTCCTATTCAAGGGCAAGCTGGCCGGCATCCTCGAACAGACGGTGACGGGCGGGACGCGTTTTACCTATGGAGACGGCTGGACAGGAGACATTGCCTGCTGCTTTCCGGCCACCCAGCGCGAGCACAACTGGGCAAATGGGCTGCACCCCTTTTTCCAGCATTTGGGGCCGGAAGGCTGGCTGCGCGAGAAGCAGGCCCGAGGCGCCCATATCCAGGATGAGCAGAACGACTTCGCGTTGCTTTTGGCTTACGGCGAAGATTGCATCGGGGCCGTCGGCATTCGCGCGTCCGAAGAAGCGGACATTCCTAAAGTCGAGGAGGGGGCTCCGACGCCGGGAAAGACGCTGTCCGGCGTACAGAAAAAGCTGCTGGTCGTAAAAGACGGCGATGGTTTCGTCGCTGCGGGCAGAGATGGCCCCGCCCCCTATATTGCGAAATTTAATTCGGAGGCGAGGGAGGGCTTGGTTCGCAACGAGTTTCTTTCGCTTCAGTGGGCAGCAAAAATTCTCGGCAAGAACGAGGTAACGCAGTTCAAGACTGGTCATTTTGGCGAAGAGATCGCGTTGATCGTCAGCCGGTTCGACCGGACCGAGAAAGGCGAAAAGCTGCGCCTCGAGGACTTCGCGCAAGTGCTGGTGAAACCGAGGGGCGTCAACTATGACGGCAAATACGGAAGCAGCTACGAAGAGGTCGCCCGCGTCATCCGGGAGCATTCCGCCCGCCCTGTCATCGATCTCGATAAGCTGTTTCGGCGGCTTGTCGTGTTTGCGGCGCTCGCGAACTGCGATGCACACCTCAAGAATTTTTCGCTTCTGGAAACACCGGAAGGCCTTCGGCTATCGCCGGTGTACGACGTGCTGAATACGGCCATCTACGATGATCTCGACAGGAATTTCGGTCTTTCGATTCTTGGCAGAAGCCGCAACCTCGAAGAGCTGAACGGAACGCTGTTCCGGAAGTTCGGCGCTGAGATCGGCCTGCATGAGCGGGCCGTGGAACTTGCGCTTGGCGACCTGAAGAAGCAAATCGGCAAGAACCCCATCAATGCGCCATCTGGCGAACCACCGAATGGCTTCGTTAGCCGCTTCGAGGAAGTCGTGAGGAACCAATGTCTTCGTCTCTTCGAGGAGTAAATCTCCTCAACTGGCAAAAGCTCATCGATGAAACGATCGAGCGCCGCAAGGAAAGCGGAATGACTAAGCGCGAACACACCGCGCTTGCCGGCGTGAGTGCGCCGACCATGACGGCCTTCGAGCGCGGCGAGACGACGCTTAGCCTGACGAAAGCTTTCGACATTTTGCGTGTCGTCGGACTGATGGACGAACCTGCCGCCGCCGGCGCGCAGGAGCGGTTTCTCCGCGAATCCATTCAACGTTGGCAGAGCCTCATCAAAGACCTTGCAGCCAACAGCCCGGCCCGTTTTCCTGACGGTTATTACCGTGCCGACTACTGCTTCACCGGTGATCTGAAGACGCCGACAGCGCGAGAGTTCGAGGACATGCTGAGGGAAGTGTCTTACACAAAATACACTGGCTGGCCGGTCTTCATGTTCATGACGCGGGAAGAAACCCGCCCTAGCGAAGTCGACGGCGCCATTGAAACCTGGCTCCCGCCGAGCGAGATAGCGGAGCGCAGCTTCGACGATGCCGCTCACTGCGATTTTTGGCGCGGTGTCCCCTCCGGTCGAATGTTTCTGATCCGCGGCTATAAGGAAGACGGTCAGGAAACCTTTCCCGCAGGAACCGTATTTGATGCCACCTTGCCCATCTGGCGTCTTGGCGAAATCCTCATGCATGCGAGCAACCTGGCGCAACTGCTGGCCAAGAGGGATCCATTCCCGCTGACCGTGAAAATGCGCGTACTCTACACCGGACTTCGAGGGCGCCAACTGAAGAGCTGGGCCAATCCTCTGGCAGGGCTGATTATGGAAGGCAGGCCGTCTCGCAGTGACGAAGTCCTGCTTGAAACCGAGGTATCGGTTGAGGATATCAAAGAGGACTTAGCTGCGGTTGTTACGCCCCTCGTGTCGCAACTCTTCGAGCGGTTCGACGCCGAAAGCGTGTCCTATGACTTCGTAAAAAGCGAAGTTTTAAAGCTCACCAAGGCTCGGTTTTAGACGTCTGGTTTTCGAGGGTCGGGACGTTCTGTCTCGACTTCGAAGTTGTGCGGACGCCCACGATGCGCCATTCGAAATCGGGAGGGAACAGGGCCCCGCTCACAAGAGCGGGACCCGTAAGTCGCTTACTTCAGGTCGTCTGCCGACATGTAGCCGGAGTCGACCACAAGTTCCTTGTAGTTGTTCGCATCGACTTCATACGGAGTCAGCAGGATCGACGGCACAACCTTGACGCCATTGTTATAGGTCGTGGTGTCGAGGCCTTCCGGCGTACCGCCGGTGAGAACGGTGTCCACGAGGCCAGCAGTGACGCGCGCCAGTTCGCGGGTGTCCTTGTAGACGGTAGAATACTGCTCGCCGGCGATGATCGCCTTTACCGACGGGATTTCAGCGTCCTGGCCCGAGATGATCGGGTAAGCCAGGTCGCCCGAGCCGTAGCCGATGCCCTTGAGCGAGGAGATGATGCCGCGTGCGACGCCATCGTTGGGGGAAAGCACGGCGTCAACGCGCGAACCGTCCGAGTAGCTGGCCGACAGCAGGTTGTCCATGCGGGCCTGGGCGGTAGCGCCGTCCCACTTCAGGGTGCCGACCTTGTCCATGCCGGTCTGGCCGGACTTCACCACCAGCACGCCGGAATCGATCAGCGGCTGCAGCACGCTGAGCGCCCCGTCATAGAAGAAGAAGGCATTGTTATCGTCTGGCGAACCGCCGAACAGCTCGATATTCCACGGACCCTGCTTTTCGGGATAACCGAGGCCCTTGAGGATGGAATTGGCCTGCAGCACGCCGACCTGGAAGTTATCGAAGGTCGTGTAGTAATCGACGTTGGCGGTGTCGCGGATCAGGCGGTCATAGGCGAACACCTTGACGCCGGCATCGGCCGCCTGCTGCAGAACGGCGCTGAGCGTGGTGCCGTCGAGGGCTGCGATCACGAGGGCCTTGGATCCCTTGGTGACCATGTTTTCAAGCTGTGACAGCTGGTTCGGAATGTCGTCGCCGGCATACTGCAGGTCGACGGTGTAACCGGCAGCTTCAAGTGCCTTCGTCAGCTCGGCGCCATCCGAATTCCAGCGCAGGGTGGTCTGCTCGGGCATCGAAATGCCGATGGTGCCCTTGTCCTGCGCAAAGCTGCTGACGGACGCGCCCAGCGCCAGAGCGCTGACGGCGATCACGGTGGCTAGCGATTTCATAAGTTTCATTATTTTACTCTCCCGTTCAGATTGATCTGGTGGAAGCGGACAAAACGTCGTGCTCAGCAGCAGCCCAAGTCGCACGAATGCGACAGGCGCCTGAATGAGCATTATGTAAATTATGTCCCCACGCGGCGAAGTTGCGCCAAGGCCCTCCCAAGCCAGACGACTAAAGTATGATATGGAATTGAAATACGCAAGATTGTTGACGTACGTACGTCGCAGACGGAAGGCGTATTGGTATGGTAGGTCGCGCCGGCCTCGTGTGAACCCGTTGATCCGCTATCCGGGGCGGACTGTTTTACAATGTTACGGCTGCCGCTCCGACCGCAAATCATGCAGCCTTTTCACCTGCGGGACGGATCAAACTTATGCACTTTATCCCCGCGTGACGGTGGCGGTGTATAGTTCAGGTATGGTCGGAAAAGTGGGTCAGGAAGCTCGGCGTAGAGCAGGCGGGCGGCGGTTGCGCTGTCCGCTCTGAGCTTGCGATTTATAGCTCGAAGCCAGGAAGAGGCCGGAGCGTTCGTGCCATTCGACCATAGGTCTCATGGCCTTCTCGTGCCCTGCGAAGCGGTTCGAAGTCAGTAAAGTGGGTCAGGATGCACGGCGCAGCACATGCGGGCTTCGGTTGCATTGTTTGGGTGGTTCGACGAGTTCGCATTCAAAGCGCCCGCGGATTGAATGGTTGAAGAAGCGGCCGCGGGATTCTGCATCGCGTAAAGCTTCGTAGAGAAACTCGGGCACATCGAAATATTTGTAGCGGCGGCCTTCGGGGGCGAACCAGATCGAGAGTTCCTCGCTGGCGGGCTTGTAATGGATATGGCGGATCGCGGCGGACATCGGGCCTCTCCCGGTTGGATTCCGCAAAGGCGAATCCGCGACGGATTCATCGGGTTCCGGGCTGCGGCGCCGGAGCGATTCACAAGTGAGTCATTGGCATGCAGCAAGAGGACGTTTCCGTCGCCGCGACGATCCAATGGGACCTGGTTCGCGAAGAGTACGAAGCACGCCGGTTTTTACCGGCTGTGATCTGCAAACGCTACGGCATCAGCGCAGCTCAATTGCGGTATCGCCGGCAAGTGGAAGGCTGGCTCAGTGCGCGTGCACGGGTCGTGCGACAGGACGATCTCGTGGCGCGCATGTTGAAGGTTTTGGACAAGCAAGTGAGGCGACTGGAAATGGCTGTAGATGAACCGATCGACAAGCAGGCAAACGTGCTGAGCATCCAGGTCAAGACGCTCGACAAGCTGATCGAGCTGGGAGCTGCCCAGCGGAACGTGGAACCTGCAAGCAAGCGGGACGTCACCGATCTTCGTAACAAGGTGGCGAAGCGAATTGAACAATTCCGCAATCGTTGATCGCTTTGCAGACCCCTCCAAAAAGACTGCAGAGGAACTCGAGGATTTCTACTTTAACTGGGACATATGGGCACTCGACAAGCAGCGCCCCCCGGAAGGTGACTGGACCACCTGGCTGCTGCTGGGTGGACGCGGTTCAGGAAAGACGCGCGCCGGGGCAGAATGGGTCCGCAGTCTTGCAGCACGACGAATTAGCCCGATCGCTTTGGTCGGCGAGACGATGACCGAAGCCATCGCCATAATGGTGCGCGGCGAGAGCGGTATTCTCAATGTGCATCGGGACGACGAGCGACCGGTGCTAAGGGGGCAAACTTTGCTTTGGCCGAATGGCGTAGAGGCGGCTGTAATGTCGGCCTCGGACCCCGACCGGTTTCGGGGCCCGCAGTTCGCGGCGGCGTGGTGCGATGAGGTGGCGAAGTGGCCACGTGGGGAAGATGCCTGGGATCAGTTGCAGTTCGGTCTGCGATTGGGGGACCATCCCCGGCAATTGGCAACGACGACGCCCAGGCCGACGCGACTGATCAAGCGCCTGCTTACCGACCCGCATGCCGTGATGACCCGAATGGCGACGGCGGAAAACAGGGCGCAGCTAGCGCCAACGTTTCTCGATGCCGTAGTCGGCCGCTATCGCGGCTCAGTGCTGGGGCGGCAGGAACTGGATGGGGAATTGATCGAGGACTTGCCCGGGGCGCTGTGGCAGCGGGGGATCTTTCGGCGGTTCGAGGGCGGGGCGGTCAATCGGATCATCGTGGCGGTCGATCCGCCAGTGACGGGGACGGCGAAGTCGGATGCCTGTGGCATCGTGGTGGCCGGACGGGTTGGCGAGGGCGTGGTGGTGCTGGAAGATTGCACGATCAAGCCGGCGGCACCGCTGGCCTGGGCACGGCGGGCGGTGGCGGCGTTTCATAGCCACCAGGCCGATGCCATCGTGGTGGAGGTCAACCAGGGCGGCGACCTGGTGCGGTCGGTGATCACGCAGGTGGATGCATCGGTGCCGGTGCGCGAGGTACGCGCCAGCCGCGGCAAGTGGCTGCGGGCCGAGCCGGTGGCGGCGCTGTATGGGCGCGGATTGGTCAGCCATGTGGACGGGTTGACGGCGCTGGAGGACGAGATGTGTGCGTTCGGGACCGATGGGAAAAGCGATGGGCACTCGCCGGACCGGGTCGATGCGCTGGTCTGGGCGGTGACGGAACTGATGTTGAATGAGATGCGGCCGCGGGTTCGGGGGCTTTGATTTGGGTTGGCCAGGCCCGAATTGGCCCGGTGGAGCGATCTGGCGCGAATGGGCCTTGTGCGCTTTGCCTCAAAGCAGGCGAGGGGCGATAGCGCTGATATTTGGGCCAGCCGACCCCCTCACTGACCCTCCCCGCGAGGGGGAGGGTGTCGACTGATGAGCAGGTTCAGGCCAGACGTGCGCACTCCGCGCAGCGCGGCTTGCTGCCGGTGCCTTCGCGACGGTTTTCGGTTTCGATATTGTTGCCGGTGTTGCAGCTGGTGTTGTCGTGGTGGACCGACTGCTTGATCTAGTGCCACGGGGATTTCTTGGCCATTTTTGACGCCTGAATTTGGAGTTCTGGGGCGGCGACACTGGGCGATTCCGCCGGTTGCCGAAATCAGTAGGAGCCCGCTTGGGAGTTCACCCAGCGGGACAGGATAACGAGGACATCGCCATGCCGAACTGGATCAGCCGCCTGTTGGGTGGCGGAGCGAATGCGCCTGCAGAGAGCAAGGCGTTCAATGGGCAGACGCTGCTGACCCTGTCGCAACTGGGCGCGGCGAACTGGAGCAATCGGGGATTTGCCAGTCTGGTCAGCCAGGGGTTTGCGCGCAATCCCGTGGTGTACCGCTGCGTGCGGCTGATCGCCGAGACGGCAAACCGCGTGCCGCTGGTGGTCAGCGAACATGGCAAGCGGCTTGACGAGCATCCGCTGGCCAGCCTGCTGGCGCGGCCCAATGGGCGGCAGTCGGGCGGAGAAATGCTGGAAGCGGTCTATGCCTATCTGCAGACGGCGGGCAACGCCTACCTGCAGGCCGGCGTGGTCGACGGCGAGGTCAAGGGACTGTTTTGCCTGCGGCCGGATCGCATGAAGGTGGTGGCCGGGACTGACGGTTGGCCGGTTGGCTATGATTATACAGCGGGCGGGCGGACCATGCGGCTGCGGCAAGACGTGACGCCGGTGCCGAGCGTACTGCATATGGCGCTGTTTCATCCGATGGACGATCACTATGGCATGGCGCCGCTGGAGGCCGCGCAGATCAGCATGGATATCCACAATGCGGCCGGCGAGTGGAACAAGGCGCTGCTCGACAATGCAGCGCGACCGAGCGGAGCGCTGGTTTATTCGGCGGCCGGGCAGAACCTGACCCAGGATCAGTTCTAGCGGCTCAAGAGCGAGCTGGAGCAGAACTTCTCGGGCACTGCCAATGCCGGGCGGCCCATGCTGCTCGAAGGCGGGCTGGACTGGAAGACCATCGCGCTTAGTCCACGCGACATGGATTTCATCGAGGCGAAAAATGCCGCGGCGCGCGACATCGCGCTAGCCTTCGGAGTGCCGCCGATGCTGCTCGGCATACCGGGCGACAATACCTATGCCAACCTGGCCGAGGCCAATCCGGCGCTGTGGCGACAAACGCTGATCCCGCTGGTGGTGCGGGTGGCTGAGGAGCTGAGCAACTGGCTGTCGCCGGCGTTTGGTGGCGCGGTGGTCAAGCCGGATTTCGACGGCGTAGAAGCGCTGGCGGAGGACCGGGCGGCGCTGTGGGCACGGGTGGGTGGCGCGGAGTTTTTGAGCGACGCCGAGAAGCGGGCGATGCTGGGGGTTTAGGCGATGCCAAGGTTCATCTCTTCCGGACTATGGGGTTTTCTCGCGGCCGTTCGATTCGCCACGCTCGAGATCAAGTTGGACGTGCTGGTCAGCGCCCTCGAGCGGCGCTACCGTCAGGACCAACCACGAGCGCCAACAGGTATGCCGGAGGGCGGGCAGCGGGTCGAGGACCGCGTGCGGGTGGCGGTCGGGCCTCGTTGCGATGGATTCTCAAGTGGATGCCAACTGGGCGGGTCATTTGGGACCAGCGGAATGTATGAGATATCTGGCAAGAAGCTTTGTCGGGGGTGTGCTGTCAAATTCTTGGGAATTCAGGGTCTACCCTACCAGGAGCAACGGGAAACGCTGCGGGGCCTCGATCGGACAATTCTAAAGTGAGGATTTCGATGTCGACCCGAATGCAAGCCCTAAGTGTCGTGAAAGTCGACGATGTTATATTCGGACTTGGAGCAGGTGGGCAGGATAAGTTGCTGCTTGTTTACGAGGTGGACGACAATGGCTTCTCTGCCCGACACATTACTACGCAGATGACGTTCAAATTCGGCCGCGACGGCAAGACCTGGGGTAATGCAACAGACGGTTATGTTACCATCGTCTCCACGGCGAAGCTTACTCCGGACATGTATGAAGTCGCACTTGGACTGGACCGCAAATTTGCTGCGCGGCCGGAATATCCGGATGGTATTTTGACCAAAGCAGAAATTCAGCTCCTGCTTACGCACAAGAGATTCTTCGAAGCGCGCTTGTTGCCAGGACCGTAGCGTCGCTCAGCTGCGTAGCTAGATTATCCAAAATTTTCACCAAGAGGCTGCCCGAGGGCGGCCGCTTCTGTTTTGTGGATTTCCAACATGGACGAACTAACCAAAACCGTCATCGAGCGCGGGGACCTGGCGCATCTGGCGCTGTTCCTTTGGGCTTCCGGGGCGAGTGCGCTGCTGGTGTGGAGCCTGCGCGAGATGGCCAAGGTGAATCAACACTTCAACGACTTCGTGCAGGAGATTGCCAGTTTGAATCGGCTGTTCAGGAAGGATGATTAACCCCATGGCAAACAAGCCAAATCGCGAGAATGCGCAGCAGACGTTCCGGCAATTTGCCTGGAATCTCGCCGGCACGCTGGCCAAGACCAAGCCGGCGATCGCCAAGCCGGGGAAGGGCTGATGGCAAAGACCTCGGGAGCCATTCCCATCGACGCTGAAGGGCGTTTTGCCGGCTATGCCAGCGTGTTTGGCAAGGTGGATGCCGGTGGCGACGTGGTCATACAGGGGGCGTTTGCCAGGAGCCTCGCCAAGCGCCGCGACCGCATCCGGCTGCTGTTCCAGCACGACCCCAAGGAGCCGGTCGGCATCTGGGAGACCATTGCCGAGGACGGGCATGGGCTGTTCGTCAAGGGGCGGCTGGTGCCGGGCGTGCCGCGCGCCGATGCGCTGAAACGGCTGATTGCCGATGGCGCACTGGACGGGTTGTCGATCGGCTTTCGCACCCTGCGGGCGACGCGTGAAAACGGCCAGCGCAAGCTGTGGCAGATCGATCTGTTCGAGATTTCCATCGCGACGTTTCCGATGATGGAGGACGCGCGGATCGCGCCCTCGTCGCTTTCGACCGGCGCCGCCATCGCGGCCGCCACAGACACTATCCGCAACCGATAAGGACATCTTGCATGGACATGACCAGTGACGGCCTTGAAACCAAGGCCGGCGCGGGGAGCGATATTGGCGCTCTCTTCGCCGAATTCTCGACGGCATTCGAGGAATTCAAGCGCACCAACGACCAGCGGCTGGGCGAGATCGAAAAGCGCGGCTCGGCCGACGGACTGCTGGAAGGCAAGCTTGACCGACTGAACTCGGTGCTCGACGGGCAGAAGGCGGCGATGGATCGCGCGATGGTGGAGCGGGCGCGTCCGCTGCTCGATGGCCGAGGCGCCCCGCTGGGCGGTGAGTACAAGGAAGCGTTTGCCTCCTATGTGAAGCGCGGCGAGGAAAAGGCGCTGTCGGTCGGCGTCAATGCCGATGGCGGCTATGTGGTGCCGCCCGAGACCGAAACGGAAATCACCCGGTTAATGACGGCGGTATCGCCGATCCGCGCCATTGCTGGCGTGCGCCAGGTGAGCGGCTCGGTCTACAAGCGGCCGATTTCGGTGACCGGGCCGGCGACTGGCTGGGTGGGTGAGACGGCGGCGCGGCCGACCACCAACAGCCAGACGCTGGCAGAGCTGAGCTACCCGACCATGGAACTTTACGCCATGCCGGCGGCCACCTCGTCCTTCCTCGACGACGCCGCGGTGGATGTGGGGCAGTGGATTTCCGACGAGGTCAACGCGGCCTTCGCGGCGCAGGAAACCACAGCCTTCGTAACCGGCAATGGCGTCAACAAGCCGACGGGGTTCCTGACGGCAACGTCGGTGGCGGAGGCGAGCTGGACCTGGGGTAACCTCGGCTATATCGCCACCGGCACGGCTGGTGCGCTGGCGCGGCGGATAACGGCGCGGAGCCTGCCGTCTGGACATGCACAGGCGCCGGAGGTGGACCGGCCATTACCGGGCGGGGTGAGTGTTGCGGTGCGGGCGCTGCCGCTGGTCATGGTGGCGCATCTGCCGCCGCTACCGTCCGATCCGTCGCGTTCGCGCCTCGTCGTGGCGGCCTATACCCAGCCCTGGCCGGGAAGGGTGCAGGTGGTGGATGACGCTACCGGCACTACGCTGGCGGAACTGACGCGGCGCGGACTGCTCGGGAGCCTCACGGCCGATCTGCAAGCGGGGCCGCTGGGCATCTGGGATCAGGGCAACGTCGTAGACGTGACGCTTCTGGAGGGACATCTGGCCTCGGGCGAAGACCTGGCAGTGCTGGGCGGCAGCAATCGGCTGGCGGTGGAGAATGACGCGGGAAACTGGGAGGTCGTCGGCTTTGCCAATGCCGAATTGGTGTCTCCCGGCCGCTATAGGCTGAGCCGCCTGCTGCGCGGCATGGATTGCACCGGTCCGGCGATGAGCACGGCGCCGGTGGGTCGGAGGGTGATTCTGCTGGATAGCCGGGCCGTCAGCCTGCCGATGGACGCGCACTGGCTGGGCGAAACGCGGACCTTCCGCATCTATGCCGGCGCGCGCGATGTCGAGGGGCAGAGCTTGAGTTTCGCGACGGATGCCGGGCCGGCCCTGCCGCTGCCGCCGGTACATCTGCGGGCGGTGCGGGCAGGCGGCGATGTCGCATTCAACTGGACACGTTGCAGCCGTGCCGATGGCGACGGCTGGGGCGCGGCGGAGAGCCCGCTCGAGCATGTGCCTGAACGCTATCAGTTGACAATTTTCAATGGCTCGACGCCAGTTCGATTGCTGGAGAGCACCTCGCCTGCCGCCAGTTATGGCGCGGCTGATCAGGTAAGCGACTTCGGCGTGCTGCCGGCTGTTTTCAATTTTACCGTGGTTCAGGTCAGCCCGGTGCTGGGTGGCGGTCATGCGGCAGAGGGAGCATTCCATGGCTAAGAGCCGGTTCGATATCTGTCTTGACGCAGTGCTGCTGTACGAGGGCGGCTATGCCGATCATCCAGCCGATCCGGGTGGCGCAACCAACCTGGGCATTACCCACAAGACGCTGGCGCGCTGGCGGCGGGTGTCGCCCTGGTGGGCGCTGCCCAAAAGCGAGGTGCAGGCGCTGCTACGCACCGAAGCAGCAAAGATCTATCGCGCCAGCTATTGGAATCGCATTCAAGGCGGGCAATTGCCGCCGGGCCTCGACGTGGCGCTGTTCGATTTTGCCGTCAACTCCGGCCCCCACCGGGCCATACGAATGCTGCAGGCGGAACTCGATGTCGCCGCAGACGGGCAGATCGGGCCGCTGACACTGGACGCGATCGAGAGACGGCCAGCGGGCCAGCTCATCAATGAACTGTGCGATCGCCGGCTGGCTTTCCTCAATCGCCTCTCGACCTTCGCAACTTTCGGCAAAGGCTGGACCAACCGCGTCGCCGCCGTGCGCAACGCGGCACTGGCTGCCGCGGGTGCGACCACGACTATCTCAACCAAACCCAATCAATGGAGAACCATCATGGACCTGCTCAACGGCTACAAGACCTACATCGTCGCCATTTTCATGCTGCTGGCCGGCGTCGCGCAGCTGCTCGGTATCGACCTGCCGGCACTAGACGGCGGCTCGTCCGGGCACCTGATCATGGAAGCACTGGCAGTGCTGTTCCTGCGCAAGGGGCTGAAGAGTGATATCGCTCGGGCATGATGTGCGGTTGCAACTTCGCTGCGAGTGCTCGATATTCAAGGTCTACTTTGCCGAGGTTGCCATGAAGCATTCATCCATCGTCGTCCGCGCTCAATGGGACAGCGAAGCCAAGGTCTGGGTGGCGTCGAGCACAGACATAGATGGATTGAGTGTCGAGGCGGATACGATAGAAGCTCTCAATGCCAAGGTATTGGGGGCCATTTCCGACCTTATCGAGCTCAACGGCATCGACTCGGAGCTGGCCGAAATACCGGTTCACCTGCTGGCCGAGCAGTTTTCGCGCGTCCACAATCCGTCGCACTGATTGTGGGCGGGTTTCTTCGAGAGCTAAAAGCCAGGTTGTCCGAGGCCGGATGTTATTTTGTTCGACCGGGCAAAGGCAATCACGAGGTCTGGTACAGTCCGATCGTTGGTCGCCACGTTATTGTGGATGCTGGAGCGAAGTCCCGACATACGGCGAACGAAACGCTGAAGCAGGCTGGTTTGCCCAAGGCGTTCTGATGGTACGAATTATGGTGTTTCTACCTGTTTTGCCTCATTCATGTCCCATTCAGCAACGGCGCCATAAGGTGGTGTCATGAAAACCCTGATCCTCAAAATCCTTGCTCCCGCCGCCCTTGCGGTGGGTATTGGGCTGGCCGGCAGCGGCGCGGCCCAGGCGCAGTCCTGCATCGACAGTTCGGCTGAAATCCAGGCGCTGATTAGCGATGGGCGGATCATGAGCCAGTATGATGCCGTCGCTGCTGCAGGCTATAGCGCAGACCAGATCCTTAATTTTCGGCTGTGCGACGATGGTGGTCGCTACGTCTGGATTGTGGGTATATTGAGCGCGGACGGGACTGCGCAAAACCTGACGATCAGCGCAGAATAGACAAAGCCGAGTCGGCGAGGGGCCTCGATGCGTATTCTGGTTGTCGAAGACGATACCAATCTCAATCGCCAGCTCAAGGAAGCGCTGACCGACGCCGGCTATGCGGTGGACGTGGCTTTCGATGGCGAGGAGGGGCATTTCCTTGGCGACACCGAACCCTATGATGCCATCGTGCTCGATATCGGGCTGCCGCAGATGGATGGGCTTTCGGTGCTGGAAGAGTGGCGCCGCGCCGGCAAGACCACGCCCGTGCTGCTGCTGACGGCGCGCGACCGCTGGAGTGACAAGGTGCAGGGCATCGATGGCGGCGCCGACGACTATGTCGCCAAGCCATTCCACATGGAAGAAGTGCTGGCCCGTATCCGAGCGCTGGTGCGACGTGCTGCTGGCCTTGCCTCCAATGAAATCGTCTCAGGCTCAGTGCGGCTGGATTCGCGCTCGGGAAAGGTGACGGTCGATGGTCAATCGGTGAAGCTAACCAGCCATGAGCTGCGCCTGCTGAGCTATCTGATGCACCACAAGGGCAAAGTCATTTCGCGCACCGAGCTGACCGAGCATCTTTACGACCAGGACTTCGACCGCGACAGCAATACGATCGAGGTGTTTGTCGGTCGCCTGCGCAAGAAGCTGCCGGACGATTGCATCCAGACTGTCCGCGGTCTCGGTTATCAGATCGCCGAGGATTGATCCTTGGCGGGGATGCGTAAGGGCTCTATCGCAGCCTCGCTGTTCTGGCTGTCGGCGGCCTGGCTTATCCTGGCGCTGGTGGCGACCGGGTTTCTTTTGACCGATCTCTACTCGCGGGCGCTCGATACCTCGCTGGCGGAAACCCTGGATTTTCATGTCGAGAGCCTGACCGGGGCCCTGCTGGAATCCGGCTCGCCCACCAGCGACGCGATCGCATTGACCGATCCGCGCTTTGATCGGCCACGTTCGGGCTGGTACTGGGCCATTCGTGATGCCGATGGCACGCTGTATAATCTCTCCACCTCCGTCGTGGGCATCGACCTGCCGGTATTGATGGGCGCGGCCGACAATCGTGGCCGTCGCACCGCCGTCATGAATGACGTCTTCGGCACGCAGATGCGGGTAGTGGAACGCACGGTGACAGTGGCGCCGAACAGTTACCAGATCGTCGTCTCCGGCAATCTCAGTGAAATTTTGGAACTGGTGGGCGATTTTCGCGGCCAGACCTTCATCGTGCTCGGCGCGGTGGGCGTGATGCTGGCCATCATGAGCGCTATCGTGGCGCGCTTTGCTATGCGTCCGATTTCCAAGCTTAGCCGGGCTATCGAAAGCGTGCGCGAGGGCGAGAGCGTGACGGTGGGCGGTACTTATCCGCGTGAAATTGCGCCGCTGGCCGAAGAGGTCAACGAGTTGCTGCGCTCCAATGCCCAGATTATCGAACGGGCTCGTAACCAGGTGGGCAATCTGGCTCATGGGCTCAAGACGCCTATCGCCGTGCTGCGCAACGAAGCTGCCACCAAGAAGGGTGCGCTGGCTGAAGTTGTGCTGAGCGAAAGCGAGAAGATGAGCACCATGGTCGCCACTTATCTCGAGCGGGCGCGGTTGGCAGCGCGCACCTCGGTGGTCGGCAAGAAGTCCGACGCGACCATGATCATGCTGCGATTGACGCGGGTGATGCGCAAAATTCACCCCGAGGTCACCATTGCCTTCGAGCGACCTGATGCATCGTTGCCCTGGTTCCGCGGCGACGAGGCCGATCTTGAGGAAATGGCGGGTAATCTGCTCGACAACGCCTGCAAATGGTCCAAGGGGCAGGTGGGTGTGCGGCTCGATGCCGAGCGCAACGAGACGGGCACGCTGCTGCTGATCTGCATCGATGATAACGGAGCGGGCCTCAGCGACGAGGACGCGCACAAAGTGTTGCGGCGCGGTGTCAGGCTGGACGAGAAAACGCCGGGAAGCGGCTTGGGGCTCGATATCGTCAAGGAACTGGTGGATGTTTATGGCGGAAGCCTCGAACTCAAGCGCTCGACGTTGGGCGGGCTGCTGGTCGAGCTGCGTCTACCCACATCGCGATTGAGCAGCATGGCGCGGCCCAATGCAACCTGACGCACTTTCGCCGCATTACGACAACATGAGCCACCCCATCGTCCACCGGATCGCAAACCCATGAACCGCATTGCCCTTTTCGCCACCCCGCTGCTCGCTTTGACCCTGGCTGCCTGTTCCAGCACCGGTCCGACCCAGGTGGTGGCAACGGCTCCCATGGTAGCGACCCCCGTCATTGCCCGCCCGATGGTGCCGACGCCCGCGCAGACGACGCAGCAGGCTTTGCTGACGACCAGCGTTTCCAATGGTTTTGTCGATGCGGCCGCCCTGTCCGTGATGACAGCCAAGGATTCGGCTGAAGCCAACAGCGCCCAGTTCTATGCCTTGCAGTTCGGCCGCCCCGGCGCGCCGCGACAGTGGGCAGGCGACAAGGGCACCACAGGCTCGGTAGGCGTTGGTCCCTATGTGCGCGTCAATAATCTCGATTGCCGCGATTTCACCCATACGGTGAAGGCAAACGGGCAGGACTATGTGAAAAAAGGCACCGCGTGCCGCGAGCAGAACGGCAACTGGGCCGTGGTGCAAGGCGCCGCTTAAGGCGTTTCGTGATCGCAACTGGAATGGATTGTTTACTTAAGCCCGGTAGGGTTCTGCGATAGCTCTCCAATTTTTTCGTGTTGATGTCACAAGCAGTCACCCAATCTGATCCATCGATGACCCGCCGGGCCGGACGCGCTGTTGTGCGACCATTTGCGGGTATTCTGGACCTGATCCTCGTGCAGGATCCGGTGCAGTTCTCTTTTCCGGGATCGGTGGAGCGCGCTCATACCGAGGCCGTTTGGACCTGGGTGTGTCGCGATCTCGCTCCCGAACTGATCGATTCCGAACGCCTGGCCGAGGGCACATATACCGCCGCCGATCTCGAAGCGGTCATGTCGCAGGTGTTGTTGCGCATGAAGGCGGGGATCGAGGCTGCTGCTGCCGATCCGGAAAAAGACCGCCGCCTGCGCGCCACCTTGGGCAGCGCTGATGCGCGCGACGCCCTGCCGGGCATTGTGCTGGCGGTGCGCAGCCGCGCCTTGCTCGGCAAGGCGCAGGCTTTCGGCAAGGCCATCAACGCCATGACCGATGACGGCGCCATAGGCGCGGCTCTCCAGTCCATGCCATTGAAAGACCCGGCTTTGTCGGCGTTGTTGTTTCATGCCGCGCTGCCGCAGGTGTCCAATCCGACGCGTCTTGCTACGGCAATCATCAAACTTTCCGGCAATGCCACTGAAGCAGCAGTGATCCGCATGGGCTTCACGCCGGTGATCGAGGCTATCCTGGCGCATGCGCAGAACCAGATTTTTGTGCTGCAGCCGATGGGCCCGTTTGCCGATATCGACTTGATCTGCCGCAGCCTCGACCGTTTCCACCGCCTCGTGCGTTCGCTGACCGGCTATATCGAATTTGCCCGCGGCAGCCGCTGGGCGACGATCGTGTCGGCCGTTACCAAGCAGGTTTCCGACCGTATCGAGCCGCGCTTGCGCGACGTGGTGTCAGACATCAACCAATCGCTGCGCAAGGGCCGCGAGGGCAGCGATCGCGTTGATGATGATCGTGTCCTGGCCGCCATCAACGGCGTATATCTGCTGGCAACGATCCGCGAATGCCGCGACTCGCTGGCGCTGAATGCGCTGTTCGAGCAGGCCTGGAGCCAGAGCGGCGAGGCGCTGGAACTGCACCTGCAGCGCAATCTCGACCTGATCCGCCAGAATCCGTCCGATGCCAACACCGGCCTGCGGCTCGATGCGGGGATCAAGATGGCCGAAGTGCGCTTCAACCCTGAATATGCCGACACGCTACGGCGTGCTCGCGCCTCTGCCGAGCGCCGCGGCTAAATTCATGCCATCTTCGTAGAGCACGACCAGTTGGATCGTGAATGCGCGACCTGGCTCGCGCACGCTGGCCGTCTGGCCCTCGGTGCCTGCAACCAGGGCAATGCTGGCACCGTCGGTCAAGCGCACCACGACGCCGATGGCCATCAGAGGATCGGTTTCGTCGGGGTCAGCGTGAATCAATGCGCCCACATTGAGTACGCGCTGTTCGGTGGGCGCGACGACGAACAGCCGGGCACCATGGTAGCGGCCTTCGAGATAGGGCGACAGGAGCGGTGCTGCGCCGCCGGAGGCCGATGAAGGCTCATCGCCCGCAGCGATCCCCACCATAGCCACCCGTTCATGCGCGACGATGCCAGCACTGGCTGGGGGAATAGCGCCGAGTTGCACACCCGCCGCGACCTCCGCGATGTCTAGCGGCTGCGGCGTGTAGTCCAGCGACCAACTGGGTGGCTTAGGCGCGAACGGCAGCCACGACGGCCAGCGGGAGGGCAGGGTGCGCGGGCGGACGAGATAGCCATGCCCGCCGTCGAGATAGGCCGGATGCCCACTATCATCGGGAAGATCGCCGATCGGCGCGGCACCATCGGGCGTTTCGTAGAGTGGATCGATCAACTGGTCCTGCAGCGGCATGCGCGGCTTGTCGAGCAGGCAATCGACGGCATCGCCGCCACTGTCTAGGCAGGCACGGCGGCTGAACCATCCGGCGGCACTGCCGGCCAATACAATGCCAGCGGGTGCGATGCCTGGTTCGAGTCGCGACGTTGCCGCACTCCAGCGGCCTTCGCCGCCGGCCATGTGCCAGAGCGTGAGGTCGGGCTGCCAGCCGCCGCAGGCAATCAGCCGGTCGGCGGCGATTGGTGCGTCTACCGTGGATAGACCCTCCATGGCGAGTTGCGGGGTGATGGCGACGCCGTATTCGCCGGCCGCTGGAGCCGCGTTCGCGACGACGGTGCCGGCGGCCTGGGTGATGCCATAGGCCTTGGCGAATTCAACGAAGCGGGATTGAGGCTGCGGCCGGGCGTCGATGATGCGCTTCACCTCGATACCCGCATCCTGCGCCAGCATGGCGAGGCGATAGGCCGGGCTGCTGCTGGTGGCGACGATGGCGGTCCTGCCGGGCCAGACGCCGTAATTCTGGGCCAGCTCGAAGGCTTCAAGCGCACCGACCACGCCGGGCAGGCGATTTCCCGCGAACACCGGTAGCCGCTCGAACGCGCCAGTGGCGAGAATGCTGCGAGGTGCAGGAATATCGAGGACGCGGCCGGTGCAAGCGCCGTTCAACAAATGCACCTGATGCAGTCGGACCATGCCGGGGCGCAGTGCGAACGCTTCGGCGGAGGTCAGCACGGTGATCTTGCTCGATGCTGCGACAGCATTGCTGAGGCGGATGATCGACTGGTCCGGCGTTTCCTCGCCGTCCATTGTGCCGAACAGGCGAGCGTGCCCGCCTAGCTGGGGCGTTGCTTCAATCAGCATCACGCGCAGGCCGTTTTTGGCACCGGCCACGGCCGCCGACATTCCCGCCACACCGCCGCCAATCACCACCAGATCGGCGTCTGGCCCGGGCGTGCCTGCCATGCCGAGCCATGGGCGGGTCAGCGGGTCGGGTCTGTCGAGGTCGAGGTGCAGCGAGTTTGTTTCGCGGCGCAGCAGGCGGGCGAGGGGCGAGCGGCTGAGTTGGTGGGCCAGAGTCACGTAGTCCGCGCCATCCGTGGCGGGCGTGCGATCCATCGGCAGCGCCAAGCTTGGATCTCTTGTGGTCGCAGGGACAATGGCCGGCGCATGCCGGGTGGTGAGTGCCAAGTTTACGCCGCCGCGTTTGCCCGCGGTATCGATACCGGCGGACAGCACGGCGCTGAGTAGGGTGTCGCCCGCAAAACCGGGGATGACTCGACCGTCGAGCCGAAACTGCAATGGTTGGCTGCGGTTGATGACGCTACCTTGCAAGAGGTGTTTCGTATCGGCGCCAAGGCGTGCGGAGCGCAGCTTCATATGCCTGCTCCGACGTCCGCGACCCATGCGGATGCGGAGTTGCGATCGACCAGCCGGGCGGCGAACCAGCCGTTTTCGCTGAGGCTCGCGACGCCCGCGAGCCAGCGTGCAATGGCGGGTGCGAAAAATGCGCCGGTCGGACCAAATCCGGCCAGAATATCGGCGCCGACGCCACCGAGCCGCCCGACGGCTGGTGCGGCATCGCTGGTGACGACGATCTGATAGCTCGATTGACCTGCCTGTCGGAACTCGCGCCTACCACCAAGCAGCACGCCGAGCCGGACGGCGAAAGCATCCATGTTGCCCGGACCCATGGCGGTGATGCCGCGGTTGGGCTGCTGCACCAGGGTCAGCCCGCTATCGAGTTGCAGCATCACGGGCGCAGCTATCGTCCGGGTCGGCTCGGTGAAAATCGTAGTGGTGAGCTGCCGCCGCAACAGGCTGGGCCATTGCGCGGCGGAGACGTGTTCCAACAGCGCCATATCATCGGCCAGCACGCTTTGGCCGATCTCGACGCGTTCATCGCCGGAGATCAGCTCGGCGCTGCCATCCTCACGGATGCTCAGTGTTTCGGCAGGCCCGAGGCGGCGAACCAGATGCTGTTTAAGCCAATGGTCGAGCGCTGTTTCCAGCGACGCCCGATGAAGCAACACCGCGTCGCGCAGGATGATGCCGTCGCGGCCCGGCCCAAGAGCCTGCTCTCCAATGGGTTCAGCAGCATGCCCAAATGCCAAGGCCATTTGACGGATATGGGAGAGGGCTATCTTGCCCGGCTCGTTCTCGGCAAACAGGATGGGGTCCACACGTGAGCGGGCGCTACGCCCGCCAATGCGCGAGATCAGCTTGAGCGTCTCGGCGACAAGCGGCTTCAGCATGTCCCATGTTTCGGGCCGCGTGATGGGTGCCACGGAAAGGTCAACGCCGCGCGGCAGGCGGTAGGCCGATTGGCTTTCGCCCGCAAAAATCACCGACTTTCCATGCACCGATGCCAGCAGTCCCGCGACCAGCCGGGCAAGGGGCTTCGATCCGACAATGACGAAATCGGCGCGGGTCTGGCTCATGCCCGGCGAGGTGCCTGTGGCAATGCGTCCAGCCCACGATCTCGTGTTTTGATGGTTTTTCGCCGCATTGGGCTTATAGATGGCAAAATCTTTCCGCATGCCGGCGTCAAGCGTCCAGGGCCCATGTTTTTCTGGTTCATCGCCATAGCCATCACCGCCATTGCCTGCACCGCACTTTTCTACGCGGCGGGCCGGCGTGTGGTCAACGTAGACGTCCCTGAAATGGACGATGCCAACAGCCATTTTCGCCTTGTACTGGCTGGGATCGACGCCGATCTGGCTGCGGGTAAGTTGGGCGAGGTCGAAGCGCAGGCCGCCAAGGGTGAACTGGCGCGGGAAATGCTCCGTCTTAAGGCCGAACCAAGGCACGTCGTGGCCAGTGCAAAGGGCTTGGGACAGGCGCCTTTGTTGGCCGGTCTGGTAGGCATCGCAGCGGTAACGCTTGGCCTCTACGCCGTGCTTGGCAGCCCTGACCTGCCCAGCCAGCCGCTGGCCGGTCGGCCCGAAGCGGTGTCCCAGTCGATCGATCTCGAAGACGCCATTGCGCGCATCGAAAGCCAGCTCACCGACAATCCGGATGACCTGCGCGGCTGGACCGTGATTGCGCCGGCCTATCTCGAACTGGCGCGCTACGCGGACGCTGCCCGCGCCTATCGCCGGATCATCGAACTCAGCGCACCGACTGCCGATTTGCAGACCAGCCTCGCCGAGGCGCTGATGCTGGCGTCGAATGGCGCCGGCTCGCCCGAGGCCGTGGAGCTGCTGCGCGCCGCAGCCGCATCCGAGCCGACCCATGTTCTTTCGCGGCTTTATATCGCCGCCGAGCTGACGCGCGCCGAGGACTATCCGGCGGCGGTGACTGCCTGGCAGGACGCGCTTGCCCTGTCCAAGGGCGGCGAGCCTTGGCTGATTACGGCGCAGCAGGGCCTTGCCGTGGCACAGAATGGTGGCGTGGCACCCGCCAATGATGGCGAAGCCGAGATGATCGGCCAGATGGTCACCGGCCTTGCCAACCGTCTCTCGGCCGATGGCGGCACTGTCGAGGAATGGACGCAACTGGTGCGGGCCTATCTGGTGCTGGGCGATACCGATAGCGCCCAGGCCGCCTATGACGATGCCGTCGCCGCCTATCCGCAGGCCTTTGACCGCGGCGACCTCGATACGCTGGCGCTTGGCGCCGGCCTGACGCTGAATGGAGCACAGCCATGACCATGCCCGCCGCCATCCGAAAGAAAAGCTGGTCGCGCAAGCAGAAGCGGCTGGCGACCATTGCCGCGCTCGGCGTAGTGCTGGCGCTGGCGACGACATTGGTGCTGGTAGCTTTGCGCGACCAGATCGTGTTCTTCTATTCACCGTCGGACGTGATTGCGCGGCAGGTCGAGGCGGGGACTCCGATCCGGCTGGGTGGGTTGGTCAAGGACGGCAGCTGGACCCGCGACGGACAAGAGAACCATTTCATCGTGACCGACAATGCCAGTGACATCGTGGCAAGCTACACCGGCATCCTGCCCGACCTGTTCCGCGAGGGGCAGGGCGTTGTCGCAGAGGGCAGCATGGGTGATGACGGCAGCTTCATCGCCAGCAACGTGCTCGCCAAGCATGACGAGAACTACATTCCCAAGGAAGTTGTCGATGCGCTGAAGGCCAGCGGCGAATGGCGCCCGGAGACGGCGACACCGTGAGCATCGAACTCGGACACTTCGCCCTCATCCTGGCCTTTGCAATCGCCGCCATCTCGACGGTGGGCGGCTATGTCTACTGGCGATCCGGCCAGCGTATCGCGCTGGTGCTGAGCCAGGGCGCCGTGCTGCAATTTGTGCTGGTGGCAGTGGCCTTCGCGGCGCTGATCCAGGCCTTCGTCACCTCCGATTTCAGCCTGCTGCTGGCGGTAAACAATTCGCATTCGCTGAAGCCGCTGCTGTTCAAGATCTCCGGCGTCTGGGGCAATCACGAGGGTTCGCTGGTCTTGTGGATTTTCATCCTCGTCTCGTTCGGCGCCATGGTCGCGGCGTTCGGGCGGCGCCTGCCCGATGACCTGCTAGCGCTGGTGCTAGCGACGCAGAGCCTGCTGACGGCGGCCTTTACCGGCTTCACGCTGTTCACCTCAAATCCGTTCGAGCGCGTCTTTCCAGCGCCGCTGCAGGGCAATGACCTCAATCCGGTGCTGCAGGATATCGGCCTCGCCATCCATCCGCCGCTGCTCTACGCCGGCTATGTCGGCTTCTCGATCTGCTTTTCTTTCGCCATCGCCGCCTTGATTTCTGGCCGAATTGACCAGGCATGGGCCCGCTGGGTGCGCCCATGGGCCATGCTGAGCTGGATTTTCCTGACGCTGGGCATCACCATGGGTTCGTACTGGGCCTATTACGAGCTTGGCTGGGGCGGCTGGTGGTTCTGGGACCCGGTCGAAAACGCCAGCTTCATGCCCTGGCTCGCGGGCACGGCGCTGCTGCATTCTGCGCTGGTGATGGAAAAGCGCAATGCGCTGAAAATCTGGACGATATTCCTGTCCATCATCACCTTCAGCCTGTCGCTGCTGGGGACTTTTCTCGTGCGCTCTGGCATCCTGACCTCGGTGCATACCTTTGCCAGTGACCCGACCCGTGGCATGGTCATCCTCGCGCTGTTGGCCTTGGTCATCGGCGGGGCATTTGCGCTGTTCGCATTCCGCGCGTCGTCGCTTCGGCAGGGCGGTCTTTTCGCGCCGGTCAGCCGCGAAGGGGCGTTGATCCTCAACAACCTGTTCCTCGCCACGGCCGTCGGCGCCGTGCTGGTCGGCACACTTTATCCGCTTCTGCTCGATGCCCTGACCGGCACTACGATTTCGGTCGGCGCGCCATTTTTCAATCTCACTTTTGGTGCGCTGATGGCGCCGCTGTTGCTGGTGCTGCCATTCGGACCGCTGCTGGCCTGGAAGCGCGCTGACGTCGTGGGCGCGGCGCAACGCCTGATCGGCGCGGCGGCCCTGGCGATTTTCGCCACCATCCTGATTTCAGCGCTCGGCGGCGTCTCCATTTCACTGGCGCCGCTGGGCCTGCTGCTCGGCTTCTGGGTGGCCTTCGGGGCGGTGGCTGAATTGGCCGAGCGCAGCAAGCTGGGTCGCATTCCGCTTGGCGAAAGCTTGCGGCGGCTGTTCGGCCTGCCACGCACTGCCTGGTCGACTGCTCTCGCCCATTTCGGCATGGGCGTAACAGTCTTGGGCATTGTCGCCACCACGGCATGGGAAACCGAACTGGTCACCACGCTCAATCCGGGCGAGACGGCCGAACTCTCCGGCTATACCGTGGCCTTCGATGACTTCCAGCAGGTACCGGGACCGAACTATCTTTCCGACGAAGGCCATTTCACCGTGACCGCACCGGGTGGCGGCACGCGCGAAATGATGGCCGACCGGCGCACCTATGTGGCCAGCGGCATGCCGACCACCGAGGCGGCCATCGAGACCTATGGTTTCTCCCAGCTCTATCTGCAGCTCGGCGAACCGCTCGACGACACCCACGTCGTGCGCATCTGGCACAAGCCCTACATCACCCTGATCTGGCTCGGGGCGATCCTGATGGCGCTGGCCGGTGTGGTTTCCCTGACCGACCGCAAACATCGCGTCGGCGCGCCGCAGCGCGCCCGCAAGACCTTGGCGAGCCCAGCGGAATGACCTGGCTTCGGGCGCTTGTGCTGGTGCTGTGCCTGGTGTCGCCCGTCGCGGCGCTGAGCCCCGATGAAGTGCTGTCCGATCCAGTGCTGGAACAGCGCGCCCGCGACATTTCGGCAGGCCTGCGCTGCCTCGTCTGCCAAAACCAGTCGATCGACGACAGCGATGCCGATCTTGCCAAGGACCTGCGCCTGCTGGTGCGCGAGCGACTGGTGAGGGGCGACAGCGACGAAGCGGTGCGGCAGTTTTTGGTCGATCGCTACGGCGAATACGTGCTGCTCAATCCGCGGCTCAACAATCACACGGTGCTGCTCTGGATCGCGGCGCCGGGCCTGCTGCTGGTTGGGCTCGGGACGTTGTTCGTGTTATGGCGCGAGCGGCGGGCGGTGACAGCGGGCCTGAGCGCCGAAGAACAGGCGGCACTGGACGAGTTGAAGTAACGCTCCCTACCTTTCTCCGCCTGTTCTTCTTTTCTCCCTCGGGCTTGACCCGAGGGCCGCCCAAAACCCGGCACAAGCGGCGAATGGTCCTCGGGTCAAGCCCTAGGGAAAAGCGGAGCCTGAGGAGGCATCCGGCCAAATCCGCCACAATCTCCGCCGCAATCCTGCCGCCAACATTGCCAAGGTTTAATATTGGCGCAACCTCGCAGAAAGATCACTCGTTCCATACCTAGGCCCACAAGCTGTTGAGGGCTTGCCGAAGGAGAACATCTTAATGCGCCCATCCATTATGAAGCGCACCAGAAGCCTGCTGGGGGCATCCGCCCTGGCGCTGCTGGTGGGTATCGGCGGTGTCTCTACCGCATACGTCATGACCGGCCAGGTGGCTAATGCACAGGTACAGAACGCCGCGCAGATCATCGTGCCGGCCGACGCCCAGCCGCATGCCGGCTTTGCTGACCTCGTCGAGGCAGTGAAGCCTGCCGTCGTTTCCATTCTGGTCGAGGCCGAGGAAAGCCCCGAACAGGTGCAAGGCCGAGGTGGCAACTTCGACTTCAATTTCCCCGATCTGCCCGAAGGTCATCCGTTCAAGGATTTCTTCAACCAGTTCGGTGATCGCGGCCCCGGCGGCCGCGGCGGCGCAACTCCGGAAGCTCCGGCTCCCCGCCAGTTCATGGCAGCGGGTTCTGGTTTCGTGATCTCGGCTGACGGCTATATCGTCACCAACAATCACGTTGTCGAAAACGCCACCAAGGTGACGGTCGTGTTCGATGACGGCACCGAAAAGGTCGCAACCATCGTCGGCACCGACGAGCGCACCGATCTTGCCGTTGTCAAGATCGAAGGCGCCGACCTGCCTTTCGTCAACTTCGAGACGGAGCAGAGCCGCGTTGGCGACTGGGTCGTTGCCGTGGGTAACCCCTTCGGTCTTGGCGGCACTGTGACCGTCGGCGTTATCTCGGGCCAGGGTCGTAATATCGGCGGCTCGAACTATGGTGATTTCCTGCAGATCGACGCTGCCGTCAATACAGGCAACTCGGGTGGTCCTGCCTTCAACACCAAGGGCGAAGTGGTTGGCGTCAATACCGCCATCTATTCGCCAAACGGCGGCAACGTCGGCATCGCCTTCGCCATCCCGGCAGCAACCGTCAAGGGCATCGTCGACCAGTTGGTCAAGAGCGGTACCGTGACGCGCGGCTATCTCGGCGTCGGCATCCAGGACGTTTCGCGTGACATCGCCGATGGCGTTGGCCTCAAGGATGCCAAGGGCGCCATCATCAGCAATATTGCTGAAGACGGCCCTGCTGGCCCCGCTGGTATCAAGTCCGGCGACATCGTCACCGCCGTCGATGGCGATCCGATTGATGACGCACTCGACCTGAGCCGCACCATTGCCGGCAAGTCACCCGACTCGACAGTCGAGCTGACCGTGTGGCGTGATGGCGCCGAGACCAAGCTTTCGGTCAAGCTGGGCAAGCTGGATGAAGCCGCCCTGGCCAAGGCCGACGAGCCTGCTGCGCCGGTTCCCCCGGCAGCCGTCCCGGCTGAATCCTCGGTCGGCCTGACCCTTGTGCCGAATTCCGATGGCAACGGCGGCCTGTTGGTCCAGGATGTCGATCCTGAATCGGCTGCGGCTAAGAAGGGTCTCGCCGTTGGCGACGCCATCCTCGAGGTCAACAATACGCCGGTGGCTTCGCTCGACGAGTTCGAAGCAGCCATTGACGCGGTCAAGGCACAGGGCCGCAGTACCGCCCTGGTCAAGGCCAGCCGCGACGGCCGCGATACGTTCATCGGCCTGCCGCTGAGCGAGTAAATATGGCTGTGGCGCTTTGGCGCCACAATCACTGAGCGACACCGCCCCCTTGACGGGGGGCGGTTGGGAGGGGGTGTGGAAGCCCCGATCTGGGCCAAACTGCCCCCTCCCTTGATCCTTCCCCGCAAGGGGGAGGTGCCGACTGAAACAATCGTGCCTCGGGGGCTCCGATGAAGATTTTGCTGATCGAAGACGACCGCGAGGCTGCCAGCTACCTGATCCAGGCCCTCGATGAAGCCGGCCACATTACCCACCACGCCGCCGATGGCGAAACCGGTTATGCCATGGCCTCGGGCATGGACTATGAAGTGCTGATCGTCGACCGCATGCTGCCGCGCCGCGATGGGCTTTCCATTGTCGAGTCACTGCGCGCCGAAGGCGACAAAACCCCCGTTCTCATTCTCTCCGCCCTTGGCGAAGTCGACGACCGCGTCACCGGTCTTCGTGCCGGCGGCGATGACTACCTGACCAAGCCCTATGCCTTCACAGAGCTATTGGCCCGCGTCGAAGTGTTGGCCCGCCGTTCCAGCCCATCGGAAGCCGCGACCGCCTATGAGGTCGCCGGGCTGAGCCTCGACCGGCTGTCCCGCAAGGTCGAGCGTGATGGCGAGACCATTCTGCTGCAGCCACGCGAATTCCGCCTGCTCGAATATCTGATGAAAAATGCAGGCAAGGTGGTCACCCGCACCATGTTGCTCGAAAACGTCTGGGATTATCATTTCGACCCGCAGACCAATGTCATCGACGTCCATATGTCGCGGTTGCGCTCCAAGATCGACAAGGGCCATGCCAGTCCGCTGCTGCAAACTGTGCGTGGCGCCGGCTATATGATCCGCGAGTAGATCTTGAACCGCTTCTGGCAACTCTGGCGCACTTCGACGGTCAGGCTGACGGCAACGTTCATCCTGATCTTCAGCCTGTTCGCCATCCTTCTGCTGGCCTTTATCACCTGGCAATCCAGCGTCCAGATTCAGCGCCAGCAGGCCAATGATATCGACCGCGAAGTGCGGGTGTTCCAGCGCATCGAGGCCAATCAGGGCATACGCGCCCTGGCCTTTGCGGTGCAGCGCATCGCCAGTTCTCCCGGTCCCGGCGTCTATTACCTCGGCGATGCTACCGGCCAGTTTCTGCTTGGCAATGTCACCGATATCCCCGCCAACGTGCTGATCGAGCCGGGCATCTATAGCTTCGATTATGAGCGCGCCAATCCGTTCATCGATCCGCCCGACGAGAACGCGTCCCCCGGCGCCGGCCCACCGCCGAAGTCCGGCTTTGCGGTGGTGCGCTCCATAGTCCTCGACAACGGCATGCGGCTGGTGGTTGGTCGCGACGTGGTCGAGCGACGCGGGTACTCCGCAATCATCGTGCAGAGCTTCCTGTTCGGCGTGCTCGGCATCATGGTTTTCTCCATCATTGCCGGCGGCGTCACCGCGCGCCGCGTGCTGCAGCGCATCGACACCATCCGCGATACCTCGACCAAGATTATGTCGGGCAATCTCAGCGAGCGCGTGCCGGTCACCAAGCGCAACGACGAATTCGATGGTCTCGCCACCAATCTCAACGCCATGCTAGACCGCATCGAGCAATTGCTGCAGGGCCTTAAGGAGGTCACCGACAATGTCGCGCATGACCTCAAGACGCCGCTAACCCGCCTGCGCAACCAAGCCGAAACGGCTCTGCGTGATGGCGCCAGCGACGAGACCCGACAGCGCGCACTCGAAGCGACCATCGCCGAGAGCGACCGCCTCATCCAGACCTTCAACGCACTGCTGATGATCGCCCGCGCCGAGGCCGGTGCGCCGTCGGGTGCGCTAACCGACGTGGATGTCAGCGCTGTGGTCGCCGACGTCGCCGAGCTGTATGGCCCCGTGGCCGAAGACGAAGGCATATTGGTCGAGACCGCCATCGAGCCGGGCGTTCACCTGCATGCCAATCGCGAACTTATCGGCCAGGCCATGGTCAACCTGCTCGAAAATGCGGTCAAATACGCCACGCCGGAAGGCGAAGGGCAGGGGCGGATAGCCATCGGCCTGCGCCGCAACGGCAACCGGGTGCTCATCGAAGTGGCCGACAACGGCCCAGGCATTCCCGTCGAAGACCGCACCCGCGTGCTGCAACGCTTCGTCAGGCTCGAAAAAAGCCGTTCGGAAACCGGTTCTGGCCTCGGCCTGTCGCTGGTCAACGCCGTCACCGGCCTGCACGGTGGCAGCTTCCGCATCGAAGACAATGCGCCCGGCGTGCGCGCAGTGATCGATCTGCCAGGGGCGTGAGCTTGCCCCAATCCCGCCGCCACGCTATCCCTCCCTCATGGCCATATTGCTGAACCCACTACCGTCCATCGACACGCCGCGCTTTGATGCTTGGCTGGCCGAACTGCCGTCCGACCAGCAGGTCGCGCTGACCGCGTATCGCGCCACGATGGCGCCACTGCTGGAATCCGCGCCCTATCTGCTCGAGCTGGCGCAGCACAATGCCGAGTGGCTGATTGCGACCCTGGCCGACACGGCCGACGGCGCCTTCACCGACATTATCGACATCGTCGATAGTCTCGGCAGCACCGCCACCACCGAGGAAGCGCTGGCGCCCGTGCTGCGAATCGCCAAGGGCCGCACGGCTTTGCTGGCGGCAATCGCCGAAACCGGTGGCGGCTGGACCACTGCACAATCCACTGCGGCCCTGTCCGACCTCGCCGATGCGGCGCTGGACGCCGCGTTGAACCTGTTGATGCGCCAAGCCGCCGACAAAGGCCAGTTGACCATCTCGGCCAGCGAAGCGACCGCCGCCAATTCCGGCCTCGCCATCTTCGCCCTGGGCAAGCACGGCGGCCAGGAACTCAACTACTCCTCCGATATCGACATCGTGGTGTTCTACGACCTCGAAAAGGGCGTGCTGGTCGATCCGAGCGAAGCCACCAAGATCTATTCCCGTATCGTGCAAAAGCTGGTCGGCCTGATGGAAGACCGCCAGGCCCACGGCTATGTGTTCCGCACCGATCTGCGCCTGCGCCCCGACCCCGGCTCTACCCCAGTTGCGATCTCGTTCGAGGCCGCACTGGCCTATTACGAAAGCCGCGGCCAGAATTGGGAGCGCGCCGCCTGGATCAAGGCCCGGGCCTGTGCCGGTGACAAGCGCGTCGGCGAGGCGTTTCTGCGCGAACTGGCGCCCTATGTCTGGCGCAAGCATCTCGACTTCGCCACTATCGCCGATATCCAGGCGATGAAGCGGCAGATTAATATCTCGAAGAATGTCGGGGACATCCGCGTCGAGGGCCACAACGTCAAGCTCGGCCGCGGCGGCATTCGCGAGATCGAATTTTTCACCCAGACCCAGCAACTTATCGCTGGTGGCCGCGACAAGACTCTCCGCGTCAAGCCGACCGCCCATGCCCTCGCGGCGCTGGCCGATGCCAACTGGATCACGCCGCGCGCGGCGACCGAGCTGACCCAGACTTACTGGTTTTTGCGCGCCGTCGAGAATCGCCTGCAGATGCTGCGCGACGAGCAGACCCATGTCATGCCCGGCTCAGCCGCCGAAGTCGCCATCATTGGTCGCCTGATGGGCGAGCCCGACCTGCGCCAGTTCGAAAGCAACTACCGCGCCGCCCTCGAACGCGTGGTCGGCTATTATTCCGAGCTGTTCACCGAAGGCGAAAGCCTTGGCAGCGGCGAAGGCAATCTGGTTTTTACCGGCAGCGATGACGATCCGGGCACGGTGGAAACCCTGTCCGCCATGGGCTTTGCCAATCCATCCAAGACAATCGAGACGGTCCGAAAGTGGCACTATGGCAGCTACCCCGCGACCCGCGCGTCAGCCGCCCGCGCTCATCTCACCGAACTGCTTCCGGCGCTGCTGACCACGCTGAGCAATGCCGGCAATGCCGACGAGGCTTTGGCCAAGTTCGATGACTTTCTGTCGCGCCTGCCGACCGGCGTGCAACTGTTCGCTCTGCTGCGCAGCCACGCCAACCTGCGCACGTTGCTCGTGCAACTAATGGCCTCGGCGCCCCGCATGTCCGAGGCCGTCATCCACCGCGCCCATGTCATGGACGGCTTGATCGATCCGGCCTTCGCCAATGACATCACCCATCGCGACGTGCTGATCGCCAAGGTCGACGCCTTCCTTGCCGAAGCGCGCTCCTACGAGGAAATCATCGACCGCGCCCGCATCATCGGCCAGGAGCAGAAATTCCTGATCGCCGCCGGGCTGCTCTCGGGCACGGTCAGCGCCACCGGGGCAGGGGAGCAGTTCACCGCACTGGCCGAAACCCTGGTCAACCGCCTGTTCGACAGCGTCCGCGCCGAGTTCGTCCGTCGCCACGGCAAGCTGGCCGGGGGCAAGGTCGCACTGCTTGCCTTCGGCAAGATGGCCAGCCGCGAGATGACTGTCACTTCCGACCTCGATTTCATCCTGCTCTACGACGCGCCAGATGCCGAGTCCGATGGCGACAAGCCGCTGACCACCAACCATTATTATACCCGCCTGACCCAGCGCCTCGTCGCCGCCGTCACGTCCCCCACCGGCGAGGGCGTTCTCTATGAGGCCGACATGCGGCTGCGGCCCTCGGGAAATGCCGGCCCGCTTGCCACCAGCCTATCCGGCTTCCGCGCCTATCACCGCGACAATGCATGGACCTGGGAACACCTAGCCCTCAGCCGAGCCCGCGTCATCGCCGCCGATGGCCAGTTTAGCCAAGAGGTCGATACGGCCATTGCCGAGGTGATGAACCGCCATCGGGACGCCGGCAAGATTGTTGAGGACGTCGTTACCATGCGTGGCCTGATGGCTCGGGAACGCCCGGCGCGCCACCCGTTCGATCTCAAGCTCGCCCAAGGCGGGTTGGTGGATCTCGAATTCATCGCCCAGTCGGCGCAATTGCTGGCCGGCCAGACCATCGGCCTGCCGCAGGCGCTGACCGCGCGCGTGTTGTCGCGCCTGGCAGAGACCGAACTGGTGCCCGAGGGCGCTCGGCTGGCTGAAATCCACGAGATCTATTCGACGGTGCTACAGGTGATGAGTTCGGCCCTCGTCAGCCCGTTCAAGGACGAAGCCTGGACCGACGCATTCAAGGAATTGCTGGCTGGTCTGACGCACTACCCAAGCTTTGAACTGCTCGATCTGGACCTCAAGACCATGCGAGGCGAGGTAAGCGCTGCGTCGGTAAAATGGTACGAGACAGCGCGGGGACTTTAGCGCTTCCGACCACCCCAACCACCGCCTTTTTCCTCGGGCCTGACCCGAGGACCATTCACCGGTTGTGCAATGTTGAAAGTGGCCCTCGGATCAAGTCTGAGGGAAAAAGAAGTCTGTAACCGCTATTCCGCGGCCTGCACATTCGAATTCCGCGCTAGCGGCAACGAGATCGCCACCGTCGTTCCGATCATCGGCGTCGAGTCGATGGCCAAGTTCCCCCCGCTCAGCTCGGCAATGGCGCGGGAGATGGATATGCCCAGTCCCGGCCCGACGCCTTCTCGAGTGAAGGTTGCGTCCCCCAGAGCGAAGGGCTGAGACAGGCTGGCGAGACGGTTTTCATTCATGCCGAGGCCAGTGTCGGTGATTTCAATGACAACGCCGTCACGGGCGGCAAAGGCTGCCAGCTTGACCTGCCCGCCTGATGGCGTGAAGCGCAGGGAATTCTCGATGAGATTGGAGATCATGCGCGTCAGCCCCAACCGGTCGCCCTGGATGATGGCGTCGCTATGTTCGCCCAGTACGAACATTATTCCTGCCCGGCTGGCCTGCGCCTTGAACCGTTGGATCACGTTATCCATCAGGACATCGAGGTTGATCGGATCGCTGCGCAGCGGTTTCTGCCCGCCCTCGAGTTCGGCAAGATCGAGGATGGTGGCAAAGCTGGCCAACAGGCCTTCGCCCGATGCCTTGATCGATTGCACATAGTCGGCATAGCGCGCGTCACCCAGCGGTCCATAGGTCTGGTGCCGCATCAGTTCGGCAAAGCCAATGATGTGGTTGAGCGGCGTGCGGATGTCGTGGCTGAGATGGGCGAGGAAGTTGGTCTTTGACCTGCTGGCGGCCTCGGCCTTGAGCTTTTCCTCGTGATAGCGGCGGGCCAGCAGGCGCTGCTCTTGGCGAATGGTGTGCAACATATTGTCGGTGCGCTTGGCCTCGGTCACGTCGCTGATCAGCGTCATGAAGGCGCCTTCGCCGAGTGGCCGCTCTTCGATCAGCAGGCAGTCGCCATCCTCTCGGTGCAGCTCCAGCACCCGGCTGCCATCGTCGTCGTTGAGAAGTTTTATATAGCCGCCCATGCTCAGCCGTTTGACCGCGTCCTGGTAGGTCATGTTGCCTTTGCCCAGATTGAGCCGGCTGCGATATTGTTCGTTGCACACAATCAACTGCCCGGCCCGGGTCCAGCAGGCGACGCCGAGCGGGATAGCGGCGGCCAACGTGCTGTAATTGTGCCGCTCCGCCGAGTCCGGCATGTTGTCGCGGCGCTTGCGAGCCGCCAGCAGGGTCACGAGCCCGGCCAGCACGATGGCCACGCCGCCGCGTTGCAAAACGCCGGTCCACACATTGCCTTGATGGGTCTGCAGCGCCAGCACGCCATGCGGTTGCGCCGGAATGTAGAGCCCCGCTAGCATCGGACCAGCGGGTATGGCTTCTGCGGCGACAAGGCTGGCGCGTCCTACCGAGATGAAGCGTCGATTGGCTGCGTCCAGTTCGCTGTCAGCTTGGGCCGGGGTCAACGACACGATGTCCCTGACCAGTGTCGAGCCCATGATCGCCAGCTCCCGCCGCGCATCTTCGAAGCTCCGCACGGCATCGTGCAAGATGAACAGAGTCGCGGCTATCAGCGCCGTCAGCGCCACGGCATGGGTGAGAGGGGTGCTGAACTGGAAATATGGGTTGCGGGATGCTGCTTGCCCCTTGGACTTTGCATGCCTATCTGCCTTGACCTGACCAGCACCGAATCCGGTTACGCTGGCGCCGGATGTCTCCGCCGACCGCATGTCATTCTCCAGTCTGCAGGGTGTGTGATTTGCCCGTCGATTTGCCCTTAACAAACAATGAATCACAGGGACTCTGAAGTCCATCCCCCCGCCCGTCGGCTAAATCGGCGCAGCCGGAATTCACGAGTCGGCAGAGTCACTTAGGCGCGAAGAAAAAATTCTTCCACAGGCAGCGGTCCTTCTAAACAACGACGCGCCGGCAAAGGCAAAATTTCGAGTGCCGGCGCGAGGTTGCATAGGTTTTGGGGTGGCGTTATCCACCTACCATCCGCGTCAGGATATCGGCGACGTTACGGCTCAGCGCAGTCGCCTGCAGAGCGGCCAGCGCCCCCTTGGCTGCGTCGCGCCGGGTGCTGTCCAGCATGGGCCAGATGCGGAAACCGGTCAGCACGCGAGCGGCGACCTGTGGATTGATTTTGTCCACCTCGGTCACGAATTCCGCCACGAAGCGGAAGCCGGCGCCATCTGCCCGCGCGAACTGCGTCGGGTTGTTCATGGCGAAGGTACCGACGAGCGAGCGCAGCCGGTTCGGATTGGTCTTGGGAAAGCTCGGATCGGCCAGGATCGCCTTCATGTCCTCGATCACCCCGTCGCGTGGCGCAGCGGCAGTCACCGCCAGCCACTTGTCGAGCACCAGCGGATCGCCGCCGAAGCGGGTGCGGAAGTCCGCCAGCATGCCTGCGACCTGAGGCGTGCCGGCATAGGTTGAACTCGCAAGTGCTGCCATCCGGTCCGTCATGTTGGTGGCATTGCCATATTGTTGCGCCGCCAGCATATCAGCCCCTGCGGCCTCCGACGCCAGCAGCAGGCCCAGCATGCGGTTCCGCAGTGAGCGACGACCGGTGCTGAGCGCATCGGGAGCATAGGGCGTCGTACTGGCCAGCGCGTTGTAAGTTGCCAGCAATTGCATCGCCAGCGGCTCGAATACCGCGTGGAGCAGCTTGCCGCGTACCGCGTGGATCTTGTCGGGGTCTATATCCGTGGCGATCTCGCGGCCAATCGACTGCTCGTCCGGAATGTTCAGCGCCAGCGCCTTGAACGCATCGTCCAGCGTCTCGCTGCCCAGCGTTTCGGCCAGGGCTTCGCTCAGCGCCGTGACCGAAGCGTCGCTCCATGGCGTGCCTTTCACGGCCGCCACTGCGAGCGCCATGCCCACGTCCTGAAGCGCCTGCCAGCGGTTGAACGGATCGCTGTCATGCCGCGCCAGGAACAGTTGATCCTGCTGGCTCGACTGGCTTTCCAGCACCACCGGCGCCGAAAAACCGCGCAGCAGCGACGCCACCGGTCGGTTGGCGATGCCGGTGAAGGTCACTTCCGCCATCGCGCTATTCAGCACGATCAAATCATCGCGCACCTCGGCGCCGCTGACCTCGCTCCAGCCCATCGGGCTGCCATTGGGACCCAGCAGGCCGAACTTGATCGGCAGCACCAGCGCCTGCTTGTTGGGCTGCCCTGGCGTCGGCTGCGTTTCCTGTGTCAGCTTCAGAGTATAGGTCTGCCTGTCCGCATCGTAATGCTCATTGACCGTCAGCTTCGGTGTGCCGGCCTGAAGGTACCAGGTCTTGAACTGGTCGAGGTTGACGCCATTGGCATCGGCAAACGCCGCGAGGAAGGCCTCGATCGTCGTGGCCTCGCCATCATGGCGTTCGAAATACAGGTCCATGCCCTTGCGAAACCCAGCTTCACCCAGCAGCGTTGCCAGCATGCGGACGATCTCGGCGCCCTTTTCGTAGACCGTGGTCGTGTAGAAGTTGTTGATCTCGCGAAACTGGTCCGGCCGTGGTGGATGCGCCAGTGGGCCGCCATCCTCTGGAAACTGTGCCCGGCGCAGCGTCGCCACGTCCGAAATTCGCTTCACCGCCCGCGACCGCTCGTCCGAGGTGAATTCCTGGTCGCGGTAGACCGTCAGCCCTTCCTTCAGACAGAGCTGGAACCAGTCGCGGCAGGTGACGCGGTTGCCTGTCCAGTTGTGGAAATATTCATGCGCGATAACCCGTTCGATGCCGTCATAATCGCCGTCGGTCGCTGTGTCCGGCTTGGCGAACACCAGCTTGTCGTTGAAGATATTGAGGCCCTTGTTCTCCATCGCGCCGAAGTTGAAATCGCTGACGGCGACGATATTGAACACATCGAGGTCATACTCGAGCCCGAAGCGACGTTCGTCCCACGCCATCGAGCGCTTCAGGCTGTCCATCGCCCACAGGCACTGGTCCTCCTTGCCATGCGTGCAATATATGCCCAGGTCCACCTTGCGGCCCGACCCGGTGATAAAACTGTCGGTGATCGAGCCAAGGTCGCCTGCGACCAGCGCGAACAGGTACGCCGGCTTGGGGAAGGGGTCTTCCCACACGGCATAATGCATCCCGTCGCCGGCATCGCCCTTGTCCACCAGGTTGCCATTGGCCAGCAGTACCGGCGCTACATCCAGCGGCGCCGTCATACGCACCTTGAACACGGCAAGGTTGTCCGGCCGGTCGAGATAATAGGTAATGCGGCGGAAGCCTTCGGGCTCACATTGCGTGCACCAGGTGCCGCTCGAACGATAGAGCCCCATCAGCTTGGTGTTGGTTTCGGGCTGCAACGTGACCTCGGTTTCAAGCACAAACCGGCGCAGCGGCGGCTCGAATACTGTCAGCCCGTCGTCATTGGCCGCATAGGCCGACAGCACCAGCGGCGCGCCATCGATGGCAATCGAGCCCAGCACCAGTCCGTCGCCGTCCAGCACCAGCGGGGTGCCCGGCGCAGTGTCGTCGCGCGGCTCCACCGTCAACTGCGCCCGCGCGCGGGTATTTTCAGTGAGAATCCTGAAGTCGAGATCGACCGAAACAATCCGATACGGGCTCGGCGTATAGTCCTTGAGATAGATGGTGTGCTCGGTTTCGGTGCGCATGTACTGATCCGTCAAATCGTCGGTCTGAAATCCACTGTGGCAGGGCCGCAACAGTAGACTCGCCGCTTTCGTGTATCCTAACGGCCCTGCACCCGTTTCGGTCCACTCTTCTACGTCAATTCAGACGGCATTGGGGAGGGGCTTGTCTTGTGCTCCTCTGCGCCAATTTCGGGCGTATCGAGTGCGATATCCAAATTCCGGTCGGCATCGCATCGGTCCATTCGCACCCGCCCCTCGGAGGATCGGGCTGGCGCGGTCCTTCTGCTCTGCGATCTGGCTCAACTCCGGTGAATGACTATGCTGCGTTGGTTCGAACGACGTCTCGATCCCTATCCTGCCGGTGACCCGGTCGAGCCCCCCAAGGGCCTGCTGGCTTTTTGCCTGCACTACAGCCACGGAGCCAAGAAGTGGCTGGGCCTGATGGCCTTTGCCGCAGCGGCCGTCGCCATTGGCGAAATTGTCATTTTCGGCTTTATCGGCGATGTGGTGAACTGGCTGGCTGACGCCGATCCACAGAACGTCCTCCAGACTGATGGTTGGAAGCTGGCCCTGATGGGCGGCATGATCGTGTTCGTGCTACCGTGCTTTGCGCTGATCTCGACCCTCACCATGCACCAGACGCTGCTGAGCAACTTTCCACAGCGCATTCGCTGGATGAGCCATCGCTATCTCATCCGCCAGTCGATGAGCTACTTCCAGGACGAGTTTGCCGGCCGTATCGGCGCCAAGCTGATGCAGACATCGCTGGCCGTGCGCGAAGTGGTGATGAAGCTGCTCGACATGCTGGTCTATGTCGTCGTGTATTTCACCGGCGCCGTCTTTCTGGCGGCGTCCGCCGATTGGCGCCTGGCCATTCCGTTTCTGGCCTGGCTCGTCGCCTATGTCTCGCTGATGGTCTATTTCATTCCGCGCATGGGCAAGATTTCCGAAGCGCAGGCCGATGCCCGCTCGTTGATGACCGGCCGCATCGTCGACAGCTATACCAATATCGCCACTGTGAAGCTGTTCTCACACTCCAATCGTGAGGAAAAATACGCCAAGCAGGCAATGGACCAGTTCCTCGACACCGCCTACCGGCAGATGCGGCTGTTCACCGTCCTCAACATGCTGGTGCTGTGGTCCAATTCCCTGCTGCTGTTCGCCGTCGGCGCTACCGGCATCTGGCTGTGGATGCAGGGTGTGATGTCACCCGGCGCCTTGGCCGTCTCGCTCGGCCTCGTCATGCGCTTCCAGGGCATGAGCCAGTGGGTAATGTGGGAAATGTCGTCGCTGTTCGAGAATATCGGCACGGTGCGTGACGGTATTTCTTCGCTGTCGGTCTCCCGCGTTGTCTCCGACGCCAAAGGCGCCGAACCGATCGGCACGGTCCACGGCGATATCAAGTTCGACAATGTCTCGTTCCACTACGGCAAGACCTCCGGCGTGATCGACAACCTGAACCTCCATATCCTCCCCGGCGAAAAGATCGGCCTCGTTGGTCGTTCCGGCGCTGGCAAGTCCACCTTGGTCAACCTGCTGCTGCGTTTTTACGACCGCGCGGATGGCAAGATCCTGATCGATGGGCATGACATTGCAAAGGTCACGCAGGATAGCCTGCGCGCTAATATCGGCGTGGTGACGCAGGACACCTCGCTGCTGCACCGCTCGGTGCGCGACAACATCATCTATGGCCGCCCTGACGCGACCGAAGCGATGATGCGCGAAGCTGCCGACCTCGCCGAAGCCTCCGACTTCATCGACGGCCTGAGCGACCTGCAGGGCCGCAAGGGCTTCGATGCCCATGTCGGCGAACGCGGCGTCAAGCTATCGGGCGGCCAGCGTCAGCGCATCGCCATCGCCCGCGTGCTACTCAAGAACGCGCCCATCCTGGTGCTCGACGAAGCGACCTCGGCGCTGGACTCCGAAGTTGAAGCCGCCATCCAGGGTCAGCTACAACTACTGATGAAGGGCAAGACCGTCATCGCCATTGCCCATCGCCTGTCCACCATCGCCATGATGGATCGGCTGGTGGTGCTCGACAAAGGCCGCGTCGTCGAACAGGGCACCCACGCCCAGCTGCTCGAAACGGGCGGCATCTACGCCAGCCTGTGGAACCGCCAATCCGGCGGCTTCATCGACGCCGACCAAGCCGAGGACGCGGCACAGTAGGCGCGGGACTGTCCGCAAACACGATCTATACCCTCCCCCTTGAGGGGAGGACAGGGAGGGGGTTCTGCGCCCTCCGGGAATATCGAAGTTCATGGGGGCGGCAGAACCCCCTCCCTTAATCCCTCCCCTCAAGGGGAGGGAGGACGACTGAAGCATCTAACGACCACAACCAAAGGAATACTCAGATGGGTGACAATATCGAAACGGCCATTCCCGCGAGCACCAAACATGCCGCGCCCCGCTTTGCTCAACGCAAACCTATGGACCGATTCCGAACCTGACCTGAGCCTTCAAACCCTCTTCGTCAGGCGCGGCTCACAATCACGAGCTCAAAATGTTCAACCGCGTCATTGCCTTTTTCGACCATCTCTATTCGCCCACCGCCCTGGCAACCAACCGCCAGCCGCCGATGGGTCTTCGTCCCTTTGTCAGCTATTTCATCGGCCAGTTCCGCATGGCCTTTGCCATCCGCATTGCGCTGGTGTCGATCGGCTCCATCGCCGATGCGCTGATGCCGGTGTTTGTCGGCCTCGTCGTCGGCATGCTTGCCACTACCAATCCCGGCGAAATCTTCGACCAACACGGCCAGACCTTCCTCTGGATGATCGTTGTCATCGTGCTGGTCCGGCCGCTGACCTTCATGATGGATACGCTGATCCGCAACCACGGCATCGTCCCCAATCTGGTCGATCTGGTGCGCTGGCAAAGCCACTATCACGTCATCCGCCAGAGCTGGACCTTCTTCCAGAACGACTTTGCCGGGCGCATCTCCAACAAGATCATGCAGGCCGGCGAGGCCATCGAAATCGGCGTCAACCTGACCATCGACGCCGCCTGGTACGCGCTGATTTTCGTCATCGTGGCGATCATCGTGCTGGCCCAGCTCGATCTCATGCTGCTGGTGCCGATCGGCGTCTGGCTGCTGCTCTATGCGATCCTCTTCAGCATCACCATGCCGCTGATCGCCCGCTATTCCGAGGATCTGTCGGAGAGCAAATCGGTGATGACCGGGCGCATCGTCGACAGCTACACCAATATCCAGACGCTCAAGACCTTCTCGACCGGCGAGCACGAAGACCTTTACGTCTCGGACTCGATCAACGACCACGCCGTCAGCTTCCGCAAGCTGATGCGGGTGTTCACCTACATGTGGTCGATCCTGTTCCTGCTCAACGCGGCCCTCGTGGTCTCGGTCACCTGGCTGGCTTTGGCCGGCTGGAACAATGGCACGCTCTCCGCCGCCGCAGTGGCGACGGCCATCCCCTTCGCCTTGCAGATCATGAACATGAGCGGCTGGATCCTCGAAATTGGCTCCAACATCTTTCGCCAGATCGGCAATATCCGCGACTCGATGGATACTATCGCGCAGCCGCTGACCATGCTCGATATCCCCGACGCCAAGGCCATGCAGGTCACCAAGGGCGAGCTGGTCTATGACAATGTCAGCTTCAACTACTGGCGCGGCAAGCAGGGATCGGTGATCGACGAGTTCAGCCTGACGGTAGCTCCGGGCGAAAAGATCGGTCTCGTCGGCCGCTCCGGCTCCGGCAAGTCGACGCTGGTCAATCTTGCCCTGCGCATGTTCGACGTGCAGGAGGGTGGCATCCGCATCGACGGGCAGGACGTCCGCAACGTCACGCAGGAAAGCGTCCGCGCCGCCATCGGCCTCGTCAGCCAGGACACCTCTCTGCTGCATCGCTCGGTCCGCGAAAACCTCAAATACGGCCGCCAGTCGGCAACCGACGAGGAAATGATGCGGGCCGCCGAGCAGGCCAAGGTGCATGACGTCATCATGGGCCTGGTCGATCCCAAGGGGAACACAGGCTACGACGCCCATGTCGGCGAGCGCGGCGTCAAGCTCTCCGGCGGCCAGCGCCAGCGCGTCGCCATCGCCCGGGTGCTGCTCAAGAACGCCCCGATCCTGGTGCTCGACGAAGCCACTTCGGCGCTCGATTCCGAAGTCGAGGCGGCAATCCAGGAACAGCTGACCACGCTGATGCAGGGCAAGACGGTGATCGCCATCGCCCACCGGCTGTCCACCATAGCCGCCATGGATCGTCTGGTCGTGCTGGAACAGGGCAAGATCGTGGAGGAGGGCACCCACGCCCAACTCCTGGCCTCCGGCGGCCACTACGCCCACCTTTGGGAACGCCAATCCGGCGGCTTCCTCGATCTGGATGCGCCAGCGGAATAAGGCATAGGCGTCGCGAGATTTAACTCGCGGCGCCGAACATCTGGCTGCGCTGGAAATGCCAGCCTTTGTGCTGGCTCGAAAGCTGCTCAAACATCGCTTCTTCGCTCATCGGCCGGCCAAACAGGTAGCCCTGCATTACCGTACCACCGAGGCCCAGCAATACATCCAGTTGTTCCTCGGTTTCGATGCCCTCGAACACGCAGGAAACCCCGAGGTTGCGGCACAGGTCGACCGTTGTCTTGACGATCGCCCGGCTGGTCGGATCGGTGATGACTTCCTTGACGAAGCTGCGATCCACCTTGATGCAGTCGAGCGGCAATTTTTGGACATGTGTCAGGCTCGAGTGGCCGGTGCCAAATCATCCAGCGCAATGCGTGAACCCAGCGCCAACAGCGCGATCAGCCCATCGCTGGCCTGCTCCAGATCGCGCATTACGGCGGTCTCGGTGATTTCGAAGTCGACCCGGCACGGCGTGCCCGCCTTTTCCACCAGCGCCACGATGGCCTCGATGGCGGTGGTCGAGGCGAGATCATGGGCAGAGAGATGGTCCGAGAGACGCAGCGAGCGCGGCAGCTTGGCCGACACGGTCAGCGCCTTGCCCAGAACAGCGTATCGGCGGTGTCACCCGGCCTCGATGCCGCAAAGCCCGCCGATGCCGACAGGTGCACGATGCCCAGCTTGGTATCGAAACTTGGCCGCATCGCTGCCGTGAGTACATCGCCACAGGCCTGCATTGCGGCTTCCGTGGTCATTTCCACCAGGATCAACGCAAAATTGTCGTTGCCCAGCCGCGCCACCATGGTCGATGGCCGGCGCAGGGCGTTGATGCGCTGTGCCACTTCCACCAACACGCGGTCGCCGGTGATCTGTCCAAAAATGTCGTTGACCGATTTGAAGCTGTCGAGATCGAGCCGGGCCACGGCGATCTGCCGCCCCTCGGCCTCCGCTAGTTCCAGTGCCGCTTCGAGATGCCGGTCGAACCAGCGCCGGTTCGGCAGGCCCGTCATGCTGTCCACATCCTTGCGTCGCTGGTGATCTGGTTTCGCGTCCGTAGCCAGAAAGCAATGCGCAACACGCAGCCAGCACCAGCGAATTGACCAGCAGGATGCGGTACATAAGCGGAACTTGCCGGGTAAAAGCGCGCGCCTGGGCCTGAACCAGATGAGGATCATCTGGAACGGCAAAGAACTGCTTTATGGTCTTCAGACCCGACATGGCCTTCTGCCCCCCGCAATGATCCGAAGCTAGGCAGCGAAATCCCAATAGACCCGTACACGAAGTCGATTCACCTGCATCAGTGGTTCGAAAAACACCAAAAGCAACGATGCAATTCCCGAAAATTCCACCAGCCAACCCATTGGAAGCGTTCCCGAGTCCGGCTAGAACGCTGATGCAATCGATTGCACGTGACGTGATCGCTGCAGAAACCATGCCGAGCGCCGTCAAAACGGTGCATGAGGAGACGACTATGGCCATGCCAGCCACCTATTCCGCCCTTGATCTGACGGGCAGCTTCACCCTCTCGTCGCCTACCAGCGACGTCTCAGCACCCATCACCCTGCCGGGTGACGTGCATGGCGCCCTGCTGGCAGCAAACCGTATTCCCGATCCGTATTTTGGCGAGAACGAAAAGACCGTGATGTGGGTCAACGAGACCGCCTGGTCGGTCGAGCGCCGCTTCACCGCCAGCGCGTCTGACATTGAGGGCTACCTCACCCTCACGCTGGCCGAGGTCGATTGCATCGCCACCGTGCTGCTCAATGGCGAAATTATCGCCAAAACCCAAAACAGCTTCATCCGCAACGACATCGATGTCACCGGCAAGGTCCGCGTCGGCGACAACACCTTGCGCATCGAGTTCGACATTGCCCCCGACGTCGCCAAGGCGCGGTCGGACGCCCATCCCTTCCCGATCCCCTTCACCTACAACTATCAAACCAACGGTTTGAAGGGCATCCACATGAACTTCATCCGCAAGGCCGCCTGCCATGCGGGTTGGGACTGGGGCATTTGCATCATGCCCATCGGCGTCTACGGCACCATGGCACTGCGCAAATCGCGCCTCGCGCGCCAGGACAGCGTGCAGGTCGATCAGTCCCATGGCGAGACCTCGGTCGAACTCTCGATCAAGACCCGCGTCTTCGCCTTCGCCCACGGTGAAGTAGAACTTGAACACGCCATCGACGGTCAGCTCATCGCCGACAAGGTCTCGGTGCAGAAGGGCGAGAACCTCTTCACCCACAACATTACCATTCACAATCCAAAGCTGTGGTGGCCGGCAGGGCAGGGCGAGCAGCCTCTCTATGAGCTGGTGACCAACCTGGAGGGCGAACAAACCACCCGCCAGATAGGCCTGCGCAAGCTCGAATGGATCGTCGAAAAGGACGAAATCGACCACAGCTTCAAGTGCCGCATCAACGGTCGCGACATTTCCATGCTGGGCGCCAACTGGATCCCTGCTGACGCCATTCCGTCGCGCATCACTCCCGCTGTCATCCGCGACCTGCTGGAAAGCGCCAAGGCCGCCAATATGAACATGCTCCGCATCTGGGGCGGCGGTCAGTACGAGCCGGACTATTTCTATGAGCTCTGCGACGAGCTCGGCATCCTGATCTGGCACGATTTCATGTTCGCCTGCATGAGCTACCCGTCCGATCGCCCCTTCCTTGACAACGTCCGCACCGAGATCACCCAGCAGGTCCGCCGCCTCAGCCACCACGCCTCGATTGCGCTCTGGTGCGGCGACAACGAAGTCATCGGCTCGCTCGGCTGGTATCCCGAGACCAAGGCCGCACCCGAGCGCTACGTCGCCAATTACGACCGCCTCAACTCCATGCTCGGCAACATCGTCGAGGACGAAGATCCGGCCCGCCGTTTCTGGCCGTCTTCGCCCTCCATGGGCTACCTCGACTTTTCCGATGGCTGGCACGCCGATACCCGTGGCGACACCCATTATTGGGACGTCTGGCACTCGGCCAAGCCTTTCGAGGCCTACCGCACGGTCAACCCGCGCTTCGCCTCGGAATTCGGCTTTCAGTCCTTCACCTCGATGAATGTCATCGAAACCTTCGCCGAAGAAAAAGACCGCAATCCGTCTTCGCCGGTGATGGAAAACCACCAGCGCAATGCCGGCGGCAATGCCCGCATTCTCGAGACCATGACGCGCTACTTCCGCTTCCCGCGCGACTTCGACCAGATGGTGTTCCTCAGCCAAATCCAGCAGGGCCTCGCGATCAAGACCGCGATCGAATACTGGCGCTCCACCAAGCCACGCTGCATGGGCACGCTGTTCTGGCAGATCAACGACATCTGGCCGGTCGCCAGCTGGTCCAGCCTCGACTATGGCGGGCAGTGGAAGCTGCTACAATATATGGCCAGGCGCTTCTTCCTCCCGGTCAACGTCGTGGCCGTGCCCAGCAAGGACAACGCAGAAATCACCTTCCGCGGCATCAACGACAGCGGCAGTCCGACCACCATCTCGCTTGAAATTCGGGCCGTAAAGGTCGCCGGTGGTGATCGCGTGGTGGCCTCGCTTAACACCGCCATCGGCTCGGATGCCGCCATCAGCATCACCACGCTTCAATCCGCCGACCTTGCCGCCGACGAATTCCTGTTCTTCTCCTGGCGCGGCGCCAAGGGAAATCTGCTCGGTGAAAACGATTATTTCCCCAAGCCCTACAAGGCCTACGAACTGGTCCAGCCCAAAGTCCGCGCCGCCTGGTCGGACAATGACGGTCAATTCGTTCTGACCTTGACCAGCGATCAGCCGGCCCTCTTTGTCACCGCCACCGTCGACATTCCCGGTTATTTCTCCGACAACGCCGTGACACTGCTACCCGGTCGCCAGACCGAACTCACCTTCACCCCCCGCCACGGCGCCAAGCCGTCCGCGGCCGAACTGGTGCAGTCACTCAAGGTGAGAAATTTGAGCGAGACGTTCTAAGGATGCCGAAGTCGACACCCTCCCCCTTGTGGGGAGGGATCAAGAGTGGGGTGGGCAAAGTAAATAGTGCCACAAGAGTGAAGCGGAAACCTCCCCCATGATGGGGGACGCTAGGAGGGGCCGCACACACCGGGCCCCCATTAATCTCCCTCCGTCATTGACATGCCCCCTCGCTTCTCCCATCCCTGCATCACGTGGCGCCTCCCGCTACGGCCCTCCGGAACCATCATGTCCGCTCACATCGCGCCCGTTGAAGAGCGCCACAATACCGGTATTGGCATTCTGCTGCTGTCGCAGCTGATTCTGCTGTTTCTCGATACCTCGGCCAAGTGGATGTCCACCCAGGGCATTCCCACCGGTGAAATCGTCTTCATGCGCTACGGCATGCATTTGGCGCTCATCCTGCTCTTCGTCTGGCCGCTGCGCAAAGCCGCGCTGTTCCGCACCGCCAACTGGAAGCTGGAAGTGCTGCGCGGGGTCTGCCTGCTGCTGACCACGGCCGGGAATTTCCTCGCGATGCGCTACCTGCCGCTGACGGTCACGGGTGCCCTGATCTTTACCAGCCCGCTGATGGTCTGCGCTCTGTCGGGGCCGCTCCTGGGCGAGACCATTGGCTGGCGGCGCTGGCTCGCCATTGTGGCCGGCTTCATCGGCATCCTGATCATCGTTCGGCCCGGTACCGAGGCGTTCCAACCCGCCTCGCTGCTGGGCCTCGGCGCGGCATTCTTTGTGGCACTTTTCTCGATCATCACGCGCAAACTGGCAGGTGTGGATACCGCCATGACGCAGCAATTTTATGCCGGCGCCGTGGCCCTGCTTCTCGTCACACCCTTCGCCTTTGCCGGCTGGGTCTGGCCTTCCGACAACATCACCTGGCTTGCCTTCTTCGGCGCCGGGGTTGTGGGCATGATAGGCCATATCCTGATTTCGGTGGCCCACCGCTTCGCGCCACCCTCGACGCTGGCACCCTTCAACTACCTAACGCTGCTATACTTGGCCCTGGTCAGCTGGATCATCTTCAACGAGCCTCCCGATCGGTGGTTCTACCTCGGCGCCGGCATCATCATCGCCAGCGGCCTCTACATCTGGCTGCGCGAACGTTCACTCAACAAGCAGTCCACCTCGGTCGACGTGGCGATCGTCGATTAGCTCTCGGTCACGTCGTTGATCGGCGGCCTCGTTTCGGCGTCGCCCTGGGTGATCAGCCGCGCGCTGCGCTGCCCGCTCAGATAGATCCATAGCCAGCTCAGCGCTACCGCCAGCCGGTTCTTGGTGTCGATCAAAAAGTAGATGTGGGCGATGCCCCACACCCACCAGGCAAGCCAGCCCTTGAGCCGAATCCAGCCGAAGTCGATCACCGCAGCGCGCTTGCCGATGGTCGCCAGATCGCCGGCATGCTTGTAGCGGAATGGCAGGGGCGTCGTGTCGCCGCGTAGGCGCGCGCGGATCACCTGGGCCGCATGCTTGCCGCCCTGCTTGGCAGCATCGCCAACGCCCGGTACCGGCTTGCCGTCTGCCTTGGCTATCGTCGCCGTGTCCCCCACCACGAAAATTTCCGGATGTGCCGGCACGCTGAGATCTGGCGCGACCTTGACCCTCCCCGCCTTGTCCGGCTCGACATCCAGCCACTTGGCTGCTGGAGAAGCCTGCACCCCCGCGGCCCAGATGATGCACTCTGCGTCCAGCCGCTTGCCTCCATACACCAGCCCGTCGGCATCGATCGCCTCGACTGGCTCACCCAGGATGACTTCCACGCCCAGGTCACGCAGAGCCTGCAGGCTGTATTCCGATAGCTCCGGTCTGAAATTGCCCAGTACCTTGTTGGCTGCTTCGATTAGCACTACCCGCGCGCTACTAGGATCGGCGCAGCGGAACTCGCCCTTCAGCGTTTCCCGCGCCAGTTCGACAATAGCGCCCGCCAGTTCCACACCCGTCGGCCCCGCGCCGATGATCACGAACGTCAGCAGCGCCCCTCTTTGCTCGGGGTCAGGCTCCCGCTCCGCCGCCTCGAAGGCCAGCAAAAGCTTCCGGCGAATGGTAGTGGCGTCTTCCAGCGTCTTGAGACCGGGGGCGAACTGTTCCCAGTCGTCATGCCCAAAATAGGCGTGTCGCGCCCCGGTCGCGATGATCAGGCTATCATAAGGTACCGGCGCGCCATCGGCGATGAGCACTGTCTTGCCCGCAACGTCCACGCCCGTCACCCTTGCCAGCAGCGTCGTTACGTCGTGCCGCTTGCGCAGGATATGCCGGATCGGCCAGGCGATTTCCGAGGTGCTGAGCGACGCCGTCGCGACCTGATACAGGAGTGGCTGGAACAGGTGATGGTTGCGCCGGTCGATTAGCGTCACCTCGACATCGGCGCCCCCCAGCGCCTGCGCTGCCGAAAGTCCGCCAAAGCCGCCGCCGACGATAACCACCTTATGCCGTGCCATGAACGCCTCCTTGTTGCCCATTATGTGGTCAGCAAGGGCTTGTATGGCAAACTAGAGCTGATCGACATTCATCTCAGGATAAGCCGAAAATGGTGGCTTTCGAGAACCGGACCGGAGCGTACGTTTGGGTACGTGAGGACCGGAAGCGCAGAAAACGGCCATTTGCAGGCCAGCATCAGCGAATGTCGATCGGCTCTAGATTGCCGCCCGCCAGCGCTGGGCGTAGGCATCCAGCCCGGCCACGGTCAGAGGCTCAACCGCAACCCCAACCGCCGTATGCCCTTCGCCCGCCCCAAACAACATGCTGGCCCCAAGGCTGGTCCCTGTCGCATCGCCCGATGCCGAAACCCTCACGCCTGTCAGCCCCGCCAGCGCCTGCGCAAACAGCGCGTTGCGGGCCAGCGGCCCTTCGATAATGATCTCTTTGCCCAGCCCGCACAGGCCAAGGCAAGCCTCCGTCACCAGCGCCAGATACAGCGACACCACCGCCGTCCGCTCGCCCGCACTCAGTTCCTCGGCAGGCCGCGTCCAGTGCCCAATCGCAGCCGGGAACGGCCCCACACCCGGATTGAAATTCGGCTGCACCCGGATATCCTCGCCAATCACCCGCGCAATATCTGCATCGCTCGGCGTCTTGTTCTCCGGCACCAACTGGTCAAATTCCCGCCCGCCCATGAACCGCGCCGTCGGCACCGCGCGACCGAACGCATCCACATTGGCCAGGCTGTCCCGCGCCTGATCGAGATGGGTTGTATCTCCGCCCACCGTCATCGCAATGGTCCAGGTGCCGGTCGAAATGATCGTGAACGGCGCCTCATGCGCCCCCAGATGCGGCAGCAGCGACGCATTGGAATCGTGGATACCGCAAGCGACCGGCACGTCCGTCGTCAGCCCGGTCTCTTCTGCCGCTAGCGGCGTGAGAAAACCTATGACCGAAGTCGCCGGCTTTACCGCGGGAAACAATTTGGTCCAGCCCTGCGCCGCCACCATGCTGGAAAAATCTGATCGGCTCGGCGCCCAGAGGTCAGTATGGCACCCCAGCGACGTCACCTCGCTCGCCATCGCCCCGGTCAAGCGCCACGCCCAATATTGCGGATAGGTCAGGATCGCGGTGACCCGCGCAAAGTCCGCGCTATGCGCCTTCGCCTGCCAGAATATCTGTGCGCCAAGGTTTAGCCCGTTCGGCAGTCGGGGCGACAGCGTCTCGGCGAAATTTGGACGCGCCTCGGCATAGCCGGTCGCCGTCTCTTCGGGCCCATTATGCTCATAGTCCAGCACTGGCATGGCCAGCGCGTCCTCAGCCAACAGCGCCGCCGTCGCGCCATGCGTGGTGATGGAAATCCCGTCCACCTTGTGCTCGGCATGCAGCACGGTCAGGCTGTCCAGGATAAACCGCCACAGCATCTCGACGTCTGCATGCGGGTAAAGCCCGTCGCGCCGCACCACATTGGGAGTGCTCCGCACGGCCACCTGCTGCTGCGTGGCAGAATTGATCAGCACCACCTTGGCATTGGTCTTACCTATATCGATGACGGCGATGTGGCGGGGCAGGGACATGGCGGACGCTCGATAGGACTGGTCCCGCGCCAAATACTTGAAATCTCCGCTATGCACCAGAACTGACATGTTAGTTCTTCACCTTTCGCTCCGCTCTTCGATTTCCTTCTCGACATGCTCCGGACCTTTGTTTGGGTCCGGCACATAAACCCGCTCTAGTGGGTCCTTGTCCCGATCTTCCGCTGCCACCTCGGCACCGAGTTGTTCCGCGGCATCTCCCTCGCCCGCGATGACTTCTGCTGCCCGGTTTGGTGCTATGCCAAAATTGTCGACCAGGAAGTGAACTTCCGCCTTTTGATCGACCGCCTCGTTTTCAGCCATGGCTGTCTCCTGCATTTCAGCCGCCCGCCGTAAGTTATGCGGCAAAGACGTCAATGCCTCCGGTGCTGTGGAGTTGCACCTGCGCGGCAGAAGGCCGGTCAGGGGCGCAAATAAGAACTTCAGCCCCGATGGAACAGGTGGTGATCGACACCGTTGGCATTTTCCTCAAGCAAGGAGATTTCAGATGTTTATGCGAGTCGACAGACTGATTACGGATTTGCCACCGCCTCAGAAGCAGGATCCTAACGCCGCCGCCGCCTTGCAGGAACTTCTGGGTGGCAAGTATGGCGAGATGTCCACGCTCGGAAACTACATGTTCCAGAGCTTCAACTTCCGCTCAAAGGACAAACTTCGGCCGTTCTACAGTCTGGTCGCTTCGATAACTGCTGAGGAGCTAGCCCATGTCGAACTCGTCAGCAATGGCGTCGCCATGATCAACAACGGCCCCGAAAAGCCCAAGGGCGACATGGGTACCGGCGGAGACATTTCCAAAACTCCTTTCGAGGCCATGGCCGATATCCGCCTCGCCTCGGCATTTCTGTCCAACGGCGGCGGAGCAACGCCGGTCAACAGCAATGGCGTGTCGTGGAACAACGACTTCATCACCACGACCGGCAATGTCATCTTTGACCTGCTGCACAATTTCCACCTCGAATGCGGCGCCCGCATTCACAAACTGCGAGTCTATGAGACCCTGAGCGATCCAACGGGTCGCGAAGTCTGCGGCTACCTGCTGGTTCGTGGCTCGGTCCACGCGCATTCCTATGCACTGGCGCTCAAAAAGCTGACCGGTGTCGAAATCGAGAAGATGCTGCCGACTCCCAACATCAACCTGTCAAAAATCCCTGAATGCCAGAAGTATCTCGACGAGGGCTCGCATCGCCGCCTCTACACCTGGAGCCAGGACGACTACAAGGAAATCTCCGGCATCTGGTCCAATGACGAAGTCGCTCTGCCGGGCGATCCGCCAGGCCCGCTCGAAGTCGTCGAAGGCATGCCAGCAGGTGGCAAGATGCAGCAATTGCAGGGCGTCCCATCCGCCTTCACGCCTGATTATGCCCCCGAAGAATTTTACGAAATTGCCTCCAAGCTCTACCAGGCGTCGCGCTGATCGATCCACGGGGCGGCCCAGTGTCGCCCCGTTCGCCTTGCGCCTATCGACGGAAATCACCCATGAAGGCTGATCACTGTCCATCCTGCGCTCGCATATGCTATGGCAGCTGCTACATTGGTCGCTCCCACGCTTTCCGGACCGGCTGAGCGCAGAAAAGTACAGTGAGATGACTAAGTTAGACCGGCGCTTCGCTGTGGCCCCTATGATCGACTGGACTGACCGGCACTGCCGCACGCTCCATCGGCTGCTGACACGCGAAGCCCTACTGTTTACCGAGATGATCACCAGCGCTGCCGTGGTCAATGGCGATGCGCACCGTCACCTCCGCCTCAATCCTGATGAAGGCCTCGTTGCCCTGCAGCTCGGAGGTTCCGATCCGGCCGAACTGGCGAAAGCCATTCGCCTTGCCGAGCCCTATGCCTATGTCGAAATCAACCTCAACGTCGGTTGCCCCTCCGATCGCGTGCAGTCCGGCAAGTTCGGCGCCTGCCTGATGGCCGAGCCTGACTTGGTCGCCGATTGCGTCCGCGCCATGCGCGGTGCCACCGATCGCCACGTCACCGTCAAATGCCGCATCGGCATAGACGATCAAGACACCGAGGAAAGCCTCGACCGCTTCGCTGATGCGGTGGTTGGCGCTGGCGTAGATGCACTTTATGTCCATGCCCGCAAGGCCTGGCTGAAGGGCCTCAGCCCCAAGGAAAACCGCACCATTCCGCCGCTCGACTATGACCGGGTCCACCGCCTCCGTGCTCGGCTGACTCCGCTGCCCGTCATGCTCAACGGCGGCCTCGAAACCCTCGAAGCCGCCGAAGCCGAAATGGCCCATATGGATGGCGTCATGCTTGGCCGTGCCGCATATCACACGCCGATGATTTTGGGCGAAGTCGATAGCCGCTTCTTTGGCGTGTCCAACGAGCCACCGACGCTCGAAGCCATCATGCATGCCATGGCCGATTATGCGACGCGCGAAGCCGCCGACGGCACGCGCCTCAACAATATCGCCCGCCACATGCTCGGCCTCGCCAATGGCCTACCCGGCGCCCGCCAGTTCCGCCAGATCCTCAGCGTCGACGCCTGCAAGCCCGGCGCCGATGCCTCCGTCATGCTCCGCGCGCTCGAAGCAGTGCAGCGCCCGCGCCTCGCCGAAGCGAGCTGATTCTTTCGCTTACCTGCGGTCATATTTCGTTTCCACCCAATTCAGTTTCGCGCTCGCCCGTGTTACTGACATGGCACCGACGACAGCGCCCTGCGAAGCGCAATCATGAGTCGCGGCACTTTGGGGAGCCTTGTCAATGCTACGCAAATATCGCCTGTTCCATCTGGGATGGGTCATCATTCTTATCGGCGCGCTGCTCGCCCATTTCATCCAGACCTCCGGCGGCATCGCCATCAAGGACGTCCGCTTCACAGGCAATAATGGCCAGACCCTGAGCGGCCTGCTTTATGTGCCGCCCGGCGTTACCAATGAAAACAAGGCCCCCGCCATTCTCGCGGTACACGGCTATATCAACAGCCGTGAAACACAGTCCGGCTTCGCCATCGAATATGCCCGCCGCGGCTATATCGTGCTGGCGCTTGACCAGTCCGGGCACGGCTATTCTGAAGGCGCCGCCTTCTCCAACGGCTTTGGCGGCCCCGGCGGCCTCGCCTATCTCCGCTCGCTCGATATCGTCGACGTCGACAACATCGGCCTCGAAGGCCACTCCATGGGTGGCTGGACCATTCTCGCCGCCGCCAGCGCCATGCCTGATGGCTATAAGGCCATGGTCCTCGAAGGCTCCAGCACGGGTGCACCCTTTGCGGCCGATGGCACCACCGCCTGGCCGCGCAACCTCGCCGTGGTCTTCTCCAAATACGACGAGTTTTCGCAGCTGATGTGGAATGTGGATCGTGCCCAGGACGTGGCCACCAGCCCCAAGCTTCAGGCCGTATTCGGTACGACTGATGCCATCGTCCCCGGCCAACTTTACGGCGATATCGCCGCCGGCACCGCCCGCCAGCTCCAGACGCCGAACACTACCCATCCGGGCGATCACCTGTCGCCCGAAGCCATCGGCCACTCGATCGACTGGTTCGCCCAAACTCTCGAAGGCTCCGAAGCCCTTCCATCGTCCAACCAGATCTGGCTGTGGAAGGAAATCGGCACGCTGATCGCTCTGGTCGGCTTCGTCGTCCTCCTGGCCGGCACCTTCGACATGCTGCTCGCCGCCCCGGCTTTTGCCGGCCTGCGCAATGTCTCACCCGAAAACCCAAGCGCCACCGCCTACGTCAAGCGCACGCCTAAGTGGTGGTTGGTGTTAGCCATCAGCGCCTTCGTCCCGGTGCTGAGCTACTATGCGTTCCTCTACTGGGGCGGCCTGCTGCTACCAGCCTCGGCAATCTTCCCGCAGACCATCACCAGCCAGATCGCCTTCTGGGCAGTTCTCAACGGCGTCATCGTTTTCGCCCTCGGCTTCGTGCTCAAGGGCGACAAGGTTTCGGCTCGCGGCAATATCTGGCTCTCGGTGCTGATCGCCCTTGCCACCGTCGGTATCGGCTATCTCTTTGTCATCGCCGCCGATTTCCTGTTCAAGGTCGACTTCCGCTTCTGGGTCGTTGCCCTAAAGCCGATGAGCCTCATGCAGGCCAAGATCGCACTGGTTTACCTGGTGCCGTTCACGGTGTTCTTCGTGCTGGCGCTGCGTGGCCTCCACACCGGCTTATCGGTTTCCGGCGATAGCCGCCTGGTGCAATACGCCAGCAACATCGGCGCCCTGGCGCTGGGCTTCCTGGTGTTCCTCGCCTTCCAGTATGGAACGCTGCTGATCACTGGGCATCTGTTCAGCATGAACGAGCCGCTCAATACGGTCGTCGCCATGCAGTTCCTGCCACTGATGGCGATCATCGCCTTCCTGTCGACCTTCGCCTACCGCCGCACCGGCAGCTACCTCCCCGGCGCCCTCATCAACGCGCTGTTCGTCACCTGGTACATCGTGGCCGGCCAGGCCACCCAGTTCCCGGTCTGATCGAAACGCCGAAACGCAAAATGGCCGGTGGAAACACCGGCCGTTTTTGTTTGAGTCGATGCCGCCGCAAACTCGATCTGTCTCCCTCCCCCTTGTGGGGAGGGTATAAGGGTGGGGGTGCGGAGCGTCCGATAAATACCGAGTGTGAGGTTGACCCTGAACCCCCACCCTCATTCCCTCCCCACAAGGGTGAGGGAGGCGCTAGGACAATCCTCAGTGAAAACTAGTCCGCCAGTTCCAGCGAATTCTGCGTCACGCTATACCGGCTCAACGTCTCCAGAAACGTCATTCCCAGCAGGCTCTGGTCAAGCGCATTTTCCTCAGTCACAAACGCCACCACGCCTTCGCGCACAATGCCGCCGACCTCGATCCGGTCCAGCCGCACCCGGGCCGCGCGGCCCGTGCCATTGGCCGTCGAAACGGGGATAGTATAATTCAGCTTCTTGGTGGAAATCCCTGCTGCTTCGGCATCCGCCACCGTCAGCACTACCGCGCTGGCCCCGGTATCGAAGATCATCGGCGTGGTATGGCCATTGACCGTGGCATTGATCTCGAAATGCCCGCTGATGCCGCGCCGGAACGTCGCCAGCCCCTGTTCGGCATCGACCATCGCCACACCCGGCTGGAACTCGCCCGCCACCCGGCCGGCCATGCTGGTCAGCTCGTCGCGATAGGCATAGGTCAGCGCCGCCACGCCGAAAATACCCACCCACAGCATCACGCTACCGATCAGCTCCGACGCCTTGCGCCGCCGTGTAAATAGCCCGCCCGCAAACACGATCAGGATCACCAATAGCGGAATCAATTGCGCCGTCTGCGCCTGCGTCAGGCCTACCAGCGTCCCCGCATCGGCGCTGATCAACAGCGCCAATCCAACCGCAATCAAAAGCGCAATGCCGATAAAGATCATGCCACGGCCTTCCGCTTTCCCAATCCATCAACCCGATAAAGGCATCCCCTGCGTCGAATTCAAGACCGAAATGCTCCGAACAGTCCGACTTCGCTCGATAGACCTCATGGCCGCCTCTTCCTTCTCCCTCGGATTCGACCCGAGGTCCGCTCTCAACCAGCCACTATCCTCAAACAAATCCCAACAGCGCCGTCAGCACTGCAATCTCCACCAGCGCCCCAAGCGCCCCGATCAAATCGCCCGTCTGCCCCCCAATCATCCGCCGACACAGCGCCGTCCACCCCATAATCATCACCAGCGCCGCAATCACGGCTACCCCGGGCCCCAAT
>NZ_LAPV01000085.1 GCF_000971275.1 Devosia psychrophila
CGTAACAGCAATGGTTGAGCTCGAAGATTTCAGTGATGCTGTGACGAATAGCGAGGTATTTGTCTGCCACCTTCACACGGGCTCGATGGTAAAAGTACGAACTTCGTGCCAGCTCCAACTGGGCAAGCAGCTCTGGCAGCCGATAGAGATCTTTGAGGGCGCCAACCAGCGGTGTCTTCTCCCGATTGCTCAGGAGCTGCAGATCAACGCCCAGGCCTTTTTTAGGAGTTCATTGGCCTTCTTCAAGAGATCCCGCTCGATCTGCAGTTGCCGGATGTCGCGTTGCAGGGAGTCGAGCTGACGCTCCAACTCCTCTCGCTCTGGCGCTGCCGATGAGGCGGTATTGCGTTTCATGGTTGAGGGAGCCTCAGTGCCGAGTAGCTGGTTTTTCCAATTATACAATGTCGGCCTGCATACGCCGAATTTTTCAGCAACGGCCTGCGCACTTTCTTGTCGACTGCAAAGCCCAATAACGCCCGCCTGTTTCAATGCCTCGGGATAACTTGGGCGCCCAGCTACACCAACTATGACTTTCTTGGCCTCAGGAAACGCCTCGCGAACCCATGCGGTCAGCGTTCCACGACCGGGATAGCCCAACGCTCGCATCGTTGCAGAGATGCAGCGATCATGAGTGAGGTAGTGCTCAACAGCCGACTCCTTCTGTGCCTGAGTGTATTTCGGGCCTCGGACCGCAAAGCCCGCTGGCAAATCGAGGCCTTTCTCGTATTCGCGGTGCCAGCCCTTCAAGGCATTCGTGGTCGGGTAACCCAGCTGCAGAATGGTCGCCCTGACACGCTTGCCGAGCCTGATATAGAGCTCGACCGCTCGGATCCTATCTTCGTATGAATACATGAACTACCTCCGGGGTAGTCCAAGTTTTCGTCCGCATCCCCCCGGGTCAGATCCAAACGGCAATCAACACCCCACGACGCTTTAATCCGACAATCTTACGATGCAATCCGGCCAGTCTTACCGGGGCCCTACAAAGAGGGTCAAATCGGCTTCAAATAGGAGCCTTAAGGCGCCCAGAATTGAGAGATTGCAATGTTTTTCAAGAGGATAAGCGTACGGACTATTGGCGAACAGTACGTCTTATATTGGCAACGTACACTGCCGATCGCACCTCCGAAGATTATCGTCAAAAGCTACAAATGGAGACGAATAAATGTGCCGACGAAGTGGGCGAAAGTGCCGGAAAACGGGCTTATTATAAGGGCAGAACCGTGAGAAACTCTTATTTTCCAGGCCCTTAAGCCCCCATTCTTATAACGCAATCCAGCCAGTCTTAGTGGGGCCCTACACTGTGTCATCTCGGGCACAATTTGCGCTCACGAAATTGCGAGCGATTGCTCCCGTTAAGGTTTGCGGAGTATTGCTTTTCGGTGCGGAAATGGCCCGCCGGGTCCTTCCGGCCGCGGGAAATGGCCGTCACAGCGTAGCCGTGCATGGAGCTCAGATGAACAAGATCCTGGTGTCTTTGGTCGCCATTTTGGCCGGCATTGGTAGTGTTGTGCCTGGCATGGCTCAGGAAATGGCCGGGCTCGCCGCCAGTCCAATCATCATCGCGCCGCCTCAGACGCCGCTGGCGCAAACTATTAAATCGGGTCTCTCGACCGCCTATAATGGCGCCCGCAAGGACACCCCCGCCTATACCGAGGCGCAAAAGCTCTACTTCTTTTATGGGGCTCGCCATTTCGAGCCGATCTGGCTGAGCACCGCGGCCAATGGCGACGTGGTCTTTTCCGAACCGGCACAGAAAATCCTCACGCTGTTCGAAGCTGCCGAGAGCGAGGGCCTGCGTCCGTCCGACTATCTGACGCCCGCCCTTGACCCGGCCGGCGCCAAGGGCGATCCCCTCAAGCTTGCCGCGCTCGAAACCGCATTTTCCGGTGCTGCCCTGCGCTACGCGACGCACCTCTATAACGGCCGTATCCTGCCGCAGTCCGTCGATGCAAATCTCGACATCCGGCCAAAAAACCTCGATGAAGCTGCGCTGCTGGCCCAGTTGGCCTCGAGCCCCGATCCGGTCTCTATCCTGACCGCACTCGAGCCAACCCACCCCGAATTCCTGGCGCTGAAGTCTGCTCTCGTCACCTTCGACGACAGCAAGACCGCTCGTCCCATCCAGATCGCGGAAGGTCCCAGCCTCAAACCCGGCATGAGCGACGCGCGCATCCCCACCCTGCGAACCCGCCTCAACCTGCCGGCGGTGGATGGTCTCGTCTACGATGACGTTACCGTCGAGGCCATGAAGGCTTTCCAGTCCACTCTTGGTCTTGATATCGATGGTGTCGTCGGTCCCGCGACGCTTGTTGCCCTCAACGGCGGCGTGCCGGTAACCAAGGCCGACATTATCGCCAATATGGAGCGCTGGCGCTGGATGCCGCGCGACCTCGGCCAGTTCAACGTCTTTGTTAATATTCCCGAATTCCGACTGGCCATCAGTCGAGACGGCGTCGAGGAATACACGACGCGTGTCGTCGTCGGCACCGTCAAGAACCAGACGCCGGTGTTTTCGGACAATATCCGCCACATCGTGGTGAACCCCTATTGGAATGTGCCCAGCTCGATCATCAAGGGCGAGATTGCCCCAGCCGTGATGCGCAATCCAGGCTATGTCGATAACCAGAACATGGACCTGCTGTACAACGGCGAGCCCGTCAGCCCCTGGCAGGTCGACTGGTCACAGGTCAGTTCCACCAATTTCCCTTTCCGCGTCCGCCAGCGCCCCGGCGCCGGCAATGCTCTGGGCCAGATCAAGTTCCTGTTCCCCAACAAGCATGACGTTTACCTGCACGATACGCCGTCCAAGTCGCTGTTCTCGCGCTCGGCACGAGCCCTGAGCCATGGCTGCGTCCGCGTGCAGAATCCGATGGAATTTGCCGATGCGTTGATGGCAAACGAGCCCAATATTTCCCGCGCCTCGCTAGAAGCCATGTTCGGCCCCGCCGAAAGATGGGTAAATCCGGAAAAGCAGATTCCGGTCCATATCGCTTATTTTACCATTCGAGTGGGTGCAGACGGGACGCTGAAGTCCTTCGGCGATATTTATGGCCACAACGCCAAGCTGGTCGCGGCAATGGGCCTGGCAAGGCCTGCCATTGCCCCCGAAATCATCGCCGAAGTGAATTCCATTGTCGACGAGTTGTCTCCGTAATTCTCGCTTCTCCTTCGCGGAAGAGGTGAAGCCGGCGCCGCTGCCCCAATCGTTAATCCCGCGTTTACAATTTCGCCTTGGTTGCGCCCGGTTTTGCCCGTATTACTCGGGCTCCGAGGGGTCCGGTTTTGGCAACTTGGGATCTGGTTAGCGTTAATAAAATCGACTGATTTTTGCGCTAACGTTCGATCACCACTGGCAATAACCGGGCAGAGTTTGAGTGACGGGGACTTCCTTTTTGAAACGGCACCAAATCGTGCGGCTTCTCATGGCCGTCTTTGTCAGCCTAACTATGATCCTTCCACAGGCCACCGTGCCGGCCGTCGCCGCTTCCGAGCGCGCCATCTATCTATATTATACCCACACCAAGGAGACGGCTCGCATCGTCTTCAAGCGTGATGGACGATACGTTCAGTCAGGCCTCAACGAGCTCAATGTGTTCCTGCGCGACTGGCGACGCAACGAGCCGGCCAGCATGGACCCCCGCCTGTTCGATCTGGTCTGGGAAGTCTACCAGCAAGTCGGCGCCAGCCAGCCGATCAACGTCGTCTCGGCCTATCGCTCGCCCGCCACCAATGCCATGCTGGCCAAGACCTCTTCGGGCGTCGCCGACAATTCCCAGCATATGCGCGGCACTGCCATGGACTTTTTCATTCCCGGCATACCCCTCGCCAAGCTACGCGCCACCGCTATGCGCAAGCAGGTTGGCGGCGTCGGCTTTTATCCAACTTCGGGCAGCCCGTTCGTCCATCTTGACGTCGGCTCGGTCCGCGCCTGGCCGCGGATGACGCGCGCTCAGCTCAAGGATGTTTTCCCCGACGGCCGCACCATGCATCTGCCCACCGATGGCAAGCCCCTGTCGCAGGAAGGCTATCAGGTCGCCATGGCCGGATGGAAACAGTGCCATCGCTATCCTTGCGACGGCAACTCCTCCGGCACTCAGGTTGCAGATGGCGGCAGTGGCAAATCGCTGATGGACATGTTCTTTGGCAAGAGCCAGCCAGCAGGCGTCAACGCCGCGGCGCCCTCGCGCTCCGCTACGCCAGCGCCAGTCCAGGTTGCCGCCGTCGAACAGCAGTTTGCCACTCCGGCGGCAGCACCGATGCCAGCCGCCCGCCCAGTCGCTTTTGGAGCGGTTATGGCCCCGGTCGAAACCGCGGCAATACCCGCAGCACCCGCCCTTCCCTTCTCGACCATGGGCAGCGCGCCGCTTGATCCTTCTGAAATGGTGACTGCCGTCGCCGCCCCCATGCCGATGATGAAGTCCGAAACCCTCAGGGTTGCCACGGCCTCCAATCTGCCCTCAGGCGATGCCGTCACGGCTTTGGCCGCACTCACCGCTCCAGTGCCACAGCCGCGCCTGATCATGACCGAACAGGATCAGCCCACGAGCATGACGGCTTATGCGCCCATGCCGCAGGATGCCGGTGCGCAGCGCGCGCTTGAGCTGATCATCGCCGAACAGACCACTGCCTCGATCGCACCGTCGCCGGCAACGCGCCTGCCCATCCTGCCGCTGACCGGCGTGACCAGCCTGCGTACCGCCTCGCTGGGCGGCAGCCAGCCTGCCTCCAGCGCCATCAGCAAACTGTTCAGTGGCACGTTCAGCGCCACCCAGCAGAATGAGCCTGTCGCTGCTGCGCTGGCCCAACACCTTGCCAAGCGCCCGGTCCCCGGCGCCATGCGCAGCCCCGACATGATCGCGCCCGACCTCGAGCACATTGCAGACGTGTTCACCGCGCCGGCTTCCTTCAGCTCCAACCAGTTCGCCAATATCTGGGATCATGACGAAGCCGACTTCGACCCAACCGCCGAAATGGGAAAATACGTGACTGTCATGCGTGTCGGCGATGTCCCGCCTGGCCTTTCCCACACCAGCTTCGTCACGGCCAAGCCGGTCGCCGTGGTGAGTAACTAAGCCGCCCCAATTCAGGCATTTTGCCACATTATCAGTCCCCCGTCGGCCTCTGGCGGCGGGGACTGCCGTTATTGCAAAGCACTCGTCCAAAGCCTAAAGAACGTCGATAAAAGTACCCTAGGCAAAGGACCTTCCGCTTGGCCGAAAAGCCCGTCACCCCGCTGCTCGATACCGTCCAGACTCCCGCTGACCTGCGCGCCATGCCGCGCGAAAACCTGCGACAGCTGGCCGACGAATTGCGCGCCGAGATGATCGACGCCGTTTCGGTCACCGGCGGTCATCTGGGCGCGGGCCTCGGCGTCGTCGAACTGACCGTGGCTTTGCACGCCGTTTTCGATACCCCGCATGACCGCATTATCTGGGATGTCGGCCACCAAGCCTATCCGCATAAGATCCTGACCGGCCGCCGCGACCGCATGCGCACCTTGCGCCAGAAGGACGGTTTGTCGGGTTTTACCCGCCGCGCCGAGAGCGAATACGACCCATTCGGCGCCGGCCACTCCTCGACCTCGATTTCTGCGGGTCTCGGCATGGCGGTCGCCAGCGACCTGATGGACAAGCCGCGCAATGTCGTCGCCGTCATCGGCGATGGCGCCATGTCGGCCGGAATGGCCTATGAGGCGATGAACAATGCCGGCGCCATGGACGCTCGGCTGATCGTCGTGCTCAACGACAATGACATGTCGATTGCCCCACCGACCGGTGCGCTGCGCACCTATCTGGCGCGGTTGGTTTCGGGCCCTGTCTATCGCGGCACCCGCGAAGCGGCCAAAACCGTCGTTAGCAAGCTGCCCAAGATGCTGTATGAGCCGGCCCGCAAGACCGAAGAATTCGCGCGCTCCTTCTTTACCGGCGGCACGCTGTTCGAAGAGCTCGGCTTTTATTACATCGGCCCTGTCGACGGCCATGATCTCGAAAACCTGCTGCCGATTTTCGAGAATGTCCGCGACGCCGAAACCGGCCCGATCCTGATCCATCTGGTGACCCAGAAAGGCAAGGGCTATGCCCCCGCCGAACATTCCGCCGACAAGTATCACGGCGTTTCCAAGTTCAACGTCATCACCGGCGCCCAGGCCAAGGCGCCGTCCAACGCGCCCTCCTACACCAATGTCTTCGCAGAGACGCTGATCCAGGAAGCCAATGACGATCCGCGCATCGTCGCGGTCACGGCAGCCATGCCGACCGGCACCGGCCTCGACAAATTTGCCGAAGTGCACCCCAGCCGGATTTTCGACGTCGGCATTGCCGAGCAGCACGCCGTGACCTTTGCCGCCGGCATGGCCAGCGAGGGCATGAAGCCCTTCGTCGCCATCTATTCCACCTTCCTGCAGCGCGCCTATGACCAGGTCGTGCATGATGTGGCCATCCAGCACCTGCCGGTACGCTTCGCTATCGATCGCGCCGGCTATGTCGGCGCCGATGGCCCGACCCATGCCGGCAACTACGACGCCGCCTATCTTGGGGCCATTCCCGGCATCGTACAAATGGCCGCTGCTGACGAGGCCGAACTGCGCCACATGGTCGCTACCGCCGCCGCCTATGACAATGGCCCCATCGCATTCCGCTATCCGCGCGGCGAAGGCATGGGCGTCGACATGCCGGCACGCGGCGAAAAGCTCGCCATCGGCAAGGGCCGCATCGTCCGCCAGGGCGCCACCATCGCGATTCTCAGCTACGGCACCCGCCTCGCTGAAGTGCTGGCGGCCGCCGACAAGCTGGCCGCACTGGGCCTCAACCCGACCATCGCCGACGCGCGCTTCCTCAAGCCGCTCGACGAGGAATTGATCGCCAAGCTGGCCACCACGCATGACGTGCTTCTAACCACCGAGGAAGGCTCCATTGGCGGCTTCGGCAGCCATGTCGCCACCTTCCTCGCCAGCAATGGCCTGCTCGACGGCAAGCTGCGCTTCCGCCCGCTGATGATCCCGGATCGCTTCGACGAGCACGCCAGCCAGTCCGACATGTATGCTGCCGCCGGCCTCGACCGCGCGGGTATCGTCACCACCGCGCTGACCACCTTGGGCTATGACGAAGCCGCAATGGCCGCGGCCCTCGGCAAGACCAGCTAGGTTTTTTCGAGGGGATACCCCCACCTAACCTCCCCCTGATAGGGGGAGGGACCTAGGGTGTTTTTGGCACGATCTCGGATAATCACCAGCCGGATTCCTCCCCCTTTTCAGGGGGAGGCTAGGTGGGGGTATTCTTTCTTCCACACAACAAAAAGCCCGCAGATCGCTCCGCGGGCCTGTTTGTCAGTTCAATGGTGCGCCTATTTCCAGGTAAAGGCGCGCGTCACGGCATAATTGAACACCGAGCTCATGATCGCGCCCGACAAGCCGGCGACGAAGGTCTGGTGATCCCACTGGTAAATCGCGTTCGCCACCGAGATATTGGCGATGCCGCCCAGCGCGCAGATGGCGCAGAAGCTGATGAAACCCGTTACCAACCGCCTGCCGCGCAGCTTGCGATCGGCATAGGTCAGATTGTTGTTCAGCACGAAATTCCAGCCCATCGCCAGCAGCGTTGCGGTGATCTGCGACACCAGAAATCCTTGGCCCAGTGCGGTCAAGGCGGCCAGCGTCACCAAATGCACGACCACGCCGGTACCGCCAACCAGACCAAACAGCAGGAAGCTCGGCGGCAGGGCGCCGTTGGTCAGCTTGGAAAACCACAGGCCCAGATACTGGATCACCACCAGCGGGCTCATCTTGCTCTCGCCAGCATGGCGCGGTCGGAACGTGTAACCGACCTCGGCGACCTTGAGCGGCTGGCCCATGCGTGCCGAGGTCACGATCAAATCGATCAGAATCTTGAACCCGTCGCTGGCGAGCTTTGGCGCGGCCTTTAGCGCTGCGTCGCGGCGGATCAGGAAGAAGCCGCTCATCGGATCACTAACCGCCTGCCCGGCAATCATTCCGGCCAGCTTATTGGCGAAGTTGCTGCCCGAAAGACGCGTCTGGCTGAGGCCTTCGCCGGCCGAGCCGCCATCGGTAAAGCGCGAACCAACCACCAGGTCGGCGCCTGCCAGCGCCTTCTCCAGCATGGTCGGCAAAATGGCCTCGTCATGCTGCAAATCGCCGTCGATCACTGCCACATATGGTGCCGAAGTCACGGCCATGCCCTCGACACAGGCTGAAGCCAAGCCTCGCCGGCCAAAGCGGCGGAGGCAACGAATATTCGCATAAACCCGGCTTAGCTCGTTGACCAGGTCGGCAGTGCCATCCGGGCTGTCATCGTCAACAACGATCATTTCCCAAGGCGTACCACCCAGCGCAAGAGCCACCTTCTCATACAACAGCTCGATATTGTCCCGCTCGTTATAGCTCGGAACGATCACCGCAAGCTGTGGCGGGCGGAAATTGCTGTGCTGCTCGGCAGCAAGGGTGGTAACGGGACCGGTCGACATGGATGAAAACTCTTGGCTGCGCTGAACCATTTGCGGCAATCGCTACAAAGCACAAGGTGACCAATCGGTTGCACGCAAAGCCACCATGGCTGCCCTGCACTGGTAGCAGGTGTGCGTGAACAACCTTTGTGCGAAGTGACGCGTTAGGGCACCAAGTCGGGGAGGCGCCGTGTATCAGGCCAGTATCGATCGTCAGCAGGACCGCCCGTCGGCCTTCGTTCTGCTGCTGCCGCTGCTCTTCGTGCTGAGCGGTACCATGATCCGTTTTCTCGCCTTCCGATATGCTCAACCAGATGCCGACTGGACTAACTACTTCGGCGCCATGTGCCGCTGGGACTGCAGTTGGTATGTCTCCATGGCGCAACGCGGTTACGACACCTTCCCGGTGCCCGGCCGCGTCAACGCCGGCAACTGGGCCTTCTTTCCGTTTTATCCCATGCTGGTTGGTCTGATCGGCAAGCTGATCCCGCTGCCCACCATCGTCCTCGCCAGCCTGCTCTCGATCATCACGGCTTACGCTGCCGTGGTCGTCGCCTGGCCGCTGCTCGGCCGCAACATTCGCGCCTATACGCTCTATGCCGCCTTCATCCTCAGCGGCCCGCTCTCGATGTATTTCACCACCTTCTTCACCGAGGTGATGTTCGTCCTGCTGACCACGCTCACTTTCGTCCATCTCAGCCGCGGCAACTACCTAGGCGCGGCCGGCTTCACCGCACTGCTGTCGGCAACGCGCATTGTCGGCGTCTTCGCATCGCTTTCCATCGGTGTGCAGGCCCTGCTCGACTGGCGTCGCGATACCGGATCGTGGAAGGGCTGGCTTGGTGGCCTGCTCGCTCAACCGCGGCTGGTGCTGGCCATCTTCATCTCGCCGCTCGGCCTCTTCGTCTATGTCGCCTTCCTCCACTACTGGATGGGCGATGGCCTCGCCTTCAGCCACGTTCAGCGCGCCTGGGGCCGCCAGATCAGCAATCCGGGGATGTATCTGTGGACGGGTCTGACGTCCTGGTCCACCACGCCCGGCCAATTGCTGACCAACTCACAAATCCTGGCACTGTCGGCCGTCGTGGGACTTTTTCTCACTGGTGTGCTCGCCTGGCGCCGTCAATGGAGCGCCGCGGCCTTCGCCCTGTTGGCCATCGTCATTCCTCTGGCGGCCGGCCTTGCCTCCATGATGCGCTTCATGGCCGCCATGGCGCCCCTCACCATCACCGCCGCAACGCTGGTGGCCCGCTGGCGCTGGCTGTTCGTGGTCAGTCTCATCGGCCTGCTGGCAGGCGCCTGGTTCTCCACCCTCGCCTGGTTTGGAGGCAATGTTGCGCTTGTCTGACCGCAGCCCGCTGACGCTCGGCGTTTATGCCCTTGCCGCCATTCTCGCCCTGTTCGAGTTGGCCGTGCTGTGGCAGGGACTTCATCCCCAGGTGTCCGACGATTACCGCGCCTATTACATCGACCGTTCCACCACCTGCCTGCCGCAGCCGGTCATTGGTGCCTATATCGTTGGCACCAAGCTCGACTTGCGTTCCGGTGGCGACGACACCCGCGAGTTGCGACCCTGCGGCTGGGACGGCCCCGCCGGCGATGGCATGCACTCGGTTGGCGAAACCTCGCTGCTGCGTTTTGAGCTTGGTCGGCCCCAGGCGCTGAACCTCATGCTCGAATTGACCGGCACGGCCCTGCCGGGACCGGCCACCCAGCATGTTGCCATCTCAGCCAATGACACCCCGTTGGGCACCATCGAGGTTGCGCCGGACCAGACCGATAGCTTCACCCTGCCAATTCCACGGGAAGCCATCGCCGATGATGGCACGCTGACGATCCGGCTCGACTATCCAGATGCCATCAGCCCCGGTCCGCGCACTGCCAACACCTATTGGCGCTCCGTGAAGCTTACTGCAGCGTCCCTTGTGGCCCAGAAGTAGTTCGTCGGCAGGCCGGTCAATCGGCGGCATGAGCTGGCAATCCACCGGTACCTATTATCGCCTGATCGACGAGGCGGTCCGGCGCCAACGCCGCCGTACCCTTCGCCCTCGCCTACGCCATGGCGACGTAGACACAACTAAGGCCAAGGCTGCTCCCAGCCTTGGCCTGAATATTCCGACTGCCACGATGTGGATTGAGGTCAGGCCGAGTCGAAAATGGTGATCGGCGAGAAACCGGAGCGGAGCGTACATTTTTACGTGAGCACGCGAAGCGCAGACGATTGCCGTTTGCAGACCGGCATTACCTCAATTGTCGGAGGGTGACTCGACCATCCCGAGAGCGGCCATGTACAATTCCAGGATAGCTTCCTGCTCCATGCGCTCGTTGGCGTCCTGCTTGCGGATCATCACGATCTTGCGCAGGATCTTGGTATCGAAACCATTGCCCTTGGCTTCGGCGTAGATTTCCTTGATGTCGGCGGCAATGGCCGCCTTTTCTTCTTCCATGCGCTCGATGCGTTCGATGAACGCCCGCAACTGATCCTGGGCAACGCTGTCTTCGACGGCCATGGCACATTCCTTTTCGTTTGCTGGCCACGTTCAACCGCACAAGGAGCCGCCGTTCAACCCCTTTTGAACCAATCCGCACTGCTACCGCGCCGCATACCCGCAATTCGGTCAAATCGCCCCATTAGCCATTGACCAATTCGTCCCCATGGGCTCAAAGAAAGCACGATTTCCCGATGATTGCTGGCACCAGATTGCTCAATTCCCGTCTCGGCATGACCCTGATCGGCGCGATGTCCGCAAGCCTCGCTTTTTTCGTCACGCCCGCCCATGCCGATTTACGCATTTGCAATGAGACCGCCAACCTGGTTTCGGTCGCCCTCGGCTATCGTGCCGAACGCGGCTGGATGAGCGAAGGCTGGTGGCAGGCCCCTCCCGGCGATTGCCGCGTCCTATATCAGGGTGACCTCGAACGCCGCTTTTACTACCTGTTCGCCGTCGACGATATTGGCGGCGGCGCCTGGGATGGCTCGGTCTTCATGTGCACGCGTGACGAAACCTTCACAATATTCGGGGTTGAGGATTGCCTTGCCCGGGGTTATGAGCGCACCGGCTTCTTTGAAATCGATACCCAGAACCGGACTGACTGGACCTTGCAGTTGACTGATGGTGCCGCTGGCCCCGCTGTAGTGGGTCCGGAAGGCAGCGAAGACCTCGAAGACCCCACATTCCTTGTCGATCCCGACGACGTCACCATAGACGAACCGCAGGACGACATAACGACGCCAGGAACGGACAAGCCATGAGACGCATGAGACGCGCAAAGATCATCGCCACCCTCGGGCCCGCAAGCCACGACGAGAAGATGATCGAGGAACTGGCAAAGGCCGGCGCGGACGTGTTCCGCATAAACATGAGCCATGCCAGCCACGAAGTCCTGCACCAGACCGTGGCGCGCATCCGCGCCGTCGAAAAGCGCCTTAACCATCCCATTGGCATCCTGGTCGACCTTCAGGGTCCCAAGCTGCGCGTCTGGAAGTTTGCGGAAGGCTCCGTCAACCTCGTCGCCGGCCAGAAGTTCACGCTCGACAGCGACAAGAACGATACCGGCAATGCCGATCGCGTCTACCTGCCCCATCCCGAGATCATCGAAAGCGTTTCGGTCGGCGACCGTCTCTTGCTAGACGATGGCAAGCTCGCCCTCAAGGCGACTAAAGTCGGTAATGGCGCCATCGAGACCGAGGTCATCTACGGCGGCAAGCTCAGCGACAAGAAGGGCGTCTCCCTGCCCGATACGCTGCTGCCGACCGGCGCCCTGACCGAGAAGGATCACGCCGATCTGCTCGAAGGTCTTAAGGCCGAAGCCGACTGGATCGCGCTCTCTTTCGTACAGCGTCCCGAAGACATCATCGACGTTCGCAAGATCGTCCAGGGTCGCGCCGGCGTCATGGCCAAGATCGAAAAGCCCCAGGCCATCGATCGCCTTGAAGAGATCGTCAAGCTCTCCGACGCCATCATGGTGGCCCGTGGCGATCTCGGCGTCGAGCTGCCGCTCGAAACCGTTCCCGGCCTGCAGAAGCGCATGATCCGCATGGCCCGCCGCTATGGCAAGCCAGTGGTCGTTGCCACCCAGATGCTTGAGTCGATGATCACCGCACCGGTCCCGACCCGCGCCGAAGTCTCGGACGTGTCGATCGCGGTGTTCGAAGGCGCCGACGCCATCATGCTCTCGGCAGAGTCTGCTTCGGGCGCCTATCCCGTCGAAGCCGTCGCGACCATGAACAAGGTCGCAGTGGCCGTCGAAGGCGATGCCAACTATCGCGGCATCATCCGCGCCGCACAGACCGAGCCGGAAGCTACCGCTGCCGACGCCATCTCGGCCGCCACGCGCCAGGTTGCCGAAACCCTCGATCTGGCTGCGATCGTCACTTACACGGCTTCTGGCTCGACCGGAATTCGCGCCGCCCGCGAACGTCCCTCCAAGCCCATCATCGTGCTGTCGCCCAACCAGCGCACCATCCGCCGCATGTCGGTGGTCTGGGGCGTCCATTGCGTACAGACCGAAGACGCCGTGTCGCTTGAAGACATGGTCGATCGCGCTTGCGTCATTGCCTATCAGGAAGGCTTTGCCCGCCCCGGCGACCGCATCGCTATCACCGCCGGCATTCCGCTGGGCACACCCGGCGCCACCAACATGCTCCGCATCGCCTTCGTCCGCCAGGACGGCGCCGGCTCGAGCTGAGGCGAATAGCCAGACACGAAACACGAAAGGCCCGCCATGTGCGGGCCTTTTTTGATCAGCGCCGCGAAAACACGCGGTCGGCAATGCGGCTGTTACTGCCCGCGGCCATGCCTGGCACCAGCAGAGCATCCACCAGCCACCAGAGGCCGACAATGGCCCATAGGAAGCCCAGCACGCCAAACGACACCAGTGTCAGCATCAGCGTCACTGTGGATAGCGCCAGCATGATGAAGCCGCTGATCGGGCGCCCCAGATAAAACCGGTGCGCCCCGACATAGCCGAGAAAAAACCACAGCACATATGCGGCGATGAGCGACTTCTTCTCGATGTCATATTGGGCCGAAGTGCGGTCCATGGTCATTGCAGGTTCTCCATTTGCAACAAAAATGGTATGGATTTTCCGCAGTTCAAGACCGCGCCAGCCGGCCGCTAAAATCTCAACGTCTGCAGCACCCTGTCAGGCCCGGTTTCGCGCTTCCAGCAAGCTCTTGAGCGTCAGGAAATCCGTGTTGATCCATTCGACGGTGGACGCAAACTTTACGTCATCCATGCCTTCGCGCTGAAAAAAGGTGAAAGTCAGCTCCGTTCCCCGCCCGTTCCGCATCACGCGCATCGGCGTGTAGAGCACTTCGCCGCCCGGCACGAAAATCGCATGGTCGAGCACGCCGAAATCATTGGGCGGTGAAAACCGAAAATGGCGCGGCCCATAGGAGGTGTCCCCCTTCCAGTCGCCATTATCGAGCGGCCTGAGCGTGCCGGGCTCGACCGCTGCCCAATGCTGGTAGTTGGCAGGCTTGCCGAGATAGTCATAGACCTCGTCGAATGGCCGATCGATCGACACGCTGATCGTGTGCGAGCGCCGCATGTCTCACCTCATTGCGCCTTCACGAGGCGCATAAACAACAAAGCCCGCTTTCGCGGGCTTTGCAATCATTCTGGTCTAAACGCTTAGCCTTGGCGGGCCTTGAAGCGCTTGTCCACCTTGTTGATGATGTAGACCCGGCCGCGACGGCGGACGAGCTTATTCGCGCGGTGGCGAGTCATCAGCGCCTTCAGCGAGTTACGGACTTTCATCGGTCAATCCTCAAAGTCAAACAAAAGAGGCGCCTAGGCGCCCCGGAAACTGGCCGCATACATAGGGAAGTTGACTTGGCCTGTCAACGCGCAACCACCCCGAATTGGGCTTCCACCCTGCTTTCCTGCGTCACCCTTGCGACACCCGGATTAACCAACCGTAGGCAAAGCTGCGTTACCATGTTTGCTCTCAGCACTGCAGGCGGCAAATCCTTATGGCCAACGAGGAAATTACCAAGCACGGCGTATTGGTCGCCGATCATTCGCCCCACATGGCGGCCCTTGTCGGCGTCATGCTCCGCAGTCTGGGCCGCAAGGACATTCGCGAAGCCTATGATGCCAGTCGAACCCTGACGGAGCTAAACCGCCGGGCCTTCGATGTCCTGATCATCAACGATGCCCTCGACAGCATGGATGGGGTGGCGCTGACTCGAAAGCTGCGTGCCTCGCTCGATTGCCAGAACCGCCATATCCCCATCATCATGATGAGCGCGGCGCCCGATGCCAAGCGCATTGCCGATGCGCGCGATGCCGGCGTCACCGAATTCCTGCGCAAGCCCTTTGCGGCCAGCCACCTGCAGACGCGCCTGACCAGCATCGAGAACAACCCGCGCGGATTTATCGAAGCCGGCCAATACAAGGGGCCGGATCGCCGCCGCAGGGTCATCGACGTCGGCGACGAGCGCCGCGAAAGGGACACCGAAAGCAAGGCCGGCTAGGTCTCCCCAACACCAAAAAGGCCCGCCGAAGCGGGCCTTGTCATTTCAGGCAGCGGCCTTACGAAGCCTCCGGCGCAGCTCGCGCCGCTCCATTTCCACCTTGGGGTCGGGCACCGGCACCGAAGCGATCAGCTTCTTGGTATAATCGTGCTGCGGGTCCATCACCACCTGCTCGGCATCGCCCATTTCAACCACTTCGCCGAAATACAGCACCATCACGCGCTGCGCGATGTGACGGACTACGGCGATGTCGTGGCTGATGAACAGCAGCGAAATGCCAAGCTCCTTCTGCAGGTCCATCAGCAAGTTGATCACCTGCGCACGGATCGACACGTCCAGCGCCGAAACCGCCTCGTCGCAGACGATCAGCTTCGGGTTGGTGATCAGCGCCCGTGCAATGCCGATGCGTTGGCACTGGCCGCCGGAAAACTCATGCGGATAGCGGTTGATCATGTCGGCGGTAAGACCGACCTTTTCCATCATCGCGATCACCCGAGCCAGGCGCTCTACCTTGCCGATCTCCGAGTAGTGGATAAGCAGCGGCTCGCCGATGATAGCGCCCGCCGTCATGCGCGGGTTTAGCGAGGCCAGCGGGTCCTGGAAGATCATCTGGATGTCCTTGCGCAAGGCCACCAGCTCCTTCACCGACATCTTCTGGATGTCGTGGCCCATCCAGATCGACTGGCCCGACGTGGGCTCCAGCATGCGAATGACGGCCCGCGACAGCGTGGACTTGCCACAGCCGCTCTCGCCGACAATGCCAAGCGTTTCGCCCTGATAAAGGTCGAACGATACGTTTTTTACCGCCCGCAGCACCTTGCGCCCGCCAAAAAGCCCGCCGGCCGGTATCGAGAAGTCCACCGAGATGTCCCGGACTTTGAGTATGGGTTCGCGTTCGCTCATGCCTGGCGCTCCCCGACCATGAATTCATATGAAACAGTCGATAGTCGGTCGACCTTCTTGTCCAGCCGCGGGATCGCCGCCATCAGCCCCTGCGTATAGGGGTGCTGGGGGTTGGCAAACAGATCGAGCGTCTTGCGATGCTCCATCACCTGTCCGCCAAACATCACCAACGTGTCTTCGCAGGTGCCAGCCACGATGCCGAGGTCATGGGTGATCAGAATGATGGCAGTGCCGAAGTCTTCCTGCAAATCGACCAGAAGATCGATGATCTCGGCCTGCACCGTCACGTCCAGCGCTGTGGTCGGCTCGTCGGCGATCAGCAGCTCGGGCTGGCAAAGCAGGGCCATGGCAATCATCACACGCTGCCGCATGCCGCCAGAGAACTCGTGCGGATACATGCGAACGCGGTTGGCAGCGTCTGGAATACGCACCGCGTCGAGGAAGCGGACACTTTCGGCCAGCGCCGCGCTGTGGCTCATGCCGCGGTGATGCTCCAGCACCTCCGTCATCTGCCGTGAAATGCGCAGATACGGGTTGAGCGACGTCATCGGATCCTGAAAAATGATCCCGATGCGTTCGGCGCGGTACCTGTTCATCTGCCGCGTCGGCAGGTTCAGGATTTCATGGCCATCAAAGATGACCGAACCGGACGCCTTGCCGTTGCGGGGCAACAGGCCGAGCAGTGCAAAAGCACCCTGTGTCTTGCCCGATCCACTCTCGCCGACGATGGCGATTGTGCCGCCCTTTTCAAGCGAGTAGGATAGGTCACGAACGGCGTGAACCACGCCATCCGTTGTCTCGAAATCGACCTTCAGGTTTTTTACTTCAAGCAAAGCCATGGTCTAGCGGTCCTTGGGGTCAAGCGCGTCGCGCAGGCCGTCGCCGATATAGGTGAGGCAAAGCAACAGGCTCACCAGCACCACGGCCGGTCCGATCAACATCCAGGGCAGCGTTTCTGCCACCGGCGCACCGAACGAGATCAGCGTACCCAGCGAAGTCTGCGGTTCCTGCACGCCAAGCCCCAGATAGGAGAGGAAGCTCTCGGTGAGGATGATTTCGGGAATGGTCAGCGTTGCGTAGATCACCACCGGACCGCTCAGATTGGGTACGATGTGTCGGAAGATGATCGCCCACGACGAAGCGCCGCTCGCCCGGGCTGCCTCGACGAACTCGCGCTCCTTGATGGAAAGGGTTTGCCCACGCACGATACGCGCCATGGTCAGCCATTCGAGACACCCGATGCCCACGAACAGCAGCACCGGATTACGCCCGAAGATCACCACGAGGATGATCACGAACAAAATGTATGGCAGCGCATACATGATGTCGACGAAGCGCATCATCACCGCATCGACCCGGCCGCCGAAATAGCCTGCCACCGCGCCATAGACCACCCCGATGACCACCGAAACCATGGTTGCGACCATGGCCACGATCAGGCTCATCTGCGTGCCCTGCATGATGCGGGCCAGCATGTCGCGACCGTTTTGGTCGGTGCCGGCAAAATGGCCGGCCTCGAAATTAGGCGGCTTGCGAATGCCGCTCCAGTCGATCTTGTCATAGGTCCAGGGCAGGAAATAGGGCCCGAGGAACGCAAACAGGATGATGAAAAGCACCACGCCGACCGAGACCACGGCCGCCTTGTTGCGAACCATGCGCCGCGTAGCGTCCTGTGTCAGCGAGCGGCCCTTCGGCGCGTCCAGCGTTTCCAGCTTGCGCGCATACTCTGTCAGGACCGCGTCCTTGCCAGTTAGTCCGGCCATTAGTGGTACCTCACCTTCGGATCGAGCCAGGCGTAGAGGATATCGACCAGAAGGTTCACCGCCAGAATGATGACCATGTACAAAATGGTCGTACCCAGCACGAGACCATAGTCACGATTGAGCGCAGCACTGATGAAATATTTGCCGATGCCCGGCAGGGCGAACACCTGCTCGACAATCAGCGAGCCAGTCAGCAGATAGCTGAGCCCCGGCCCGAGATAGGACACCACCGGCAGCAGCGCCGGCTTGATGGCGTGGCGCGCCAGGATCAGTCTTTGGCCCAGGCCCTTGGCCTTGGCGGTGCGGATATAGTTGGTGCCCAGCACCTCGATCATCGAGCCGCGCATCAGCCGCGCGGTACGTCCGGCGTGCGGCAGGACCAGCACGGTTACCGGCAGCACCAGATGGGCAAGCGACCCGTTCTGCCAGCCACCAGCCGGGAACCAGTTGAGATAGACGCCGAACACCAGTTGGAGGATGGCGGCCATCAGGAAGTTGGGCACCACGAGCCCCACCATCACCAGCATGACCAGCACGTAATCTGGCCACTTGTTCTGGTTGACCGCAGATAGTGCTCCAGCGACGAGGCCGACGATGGTCCCGATCACGAAGGCGGTAAAACCCAGCATCAGGGTGAACGGCAGGCCGATCCACAGCATCTGGGCGACGGTGAAGTCATTGTAGACCATCGAAGGTCCGAAATCGCCGTGCAGCAGACGCCAGACATACAGCAGGTACTGCTGGATCAGCGGCAGATCGAGGTTGTAGTGGGCGCGCAGGTTAGCCAGCGTCGCTGGCGGCAGCGCGCGTTCCCCGTCGAACGGGCCGCCCGGTGCCAGGCGCAAAATAAAGAAACATGCGGTAACGGCAATCAGCGCTATCGGGATGGCCGACAGCACGCGCCGCGATACATATCCAAACATGGGGTCCGGACCTTTCAACTCCACTGCGTCGCTTCGTCATGCGCCGCTTTGTGGATAATAAAATACGGCGCCGCCCTCCCAAAGGGGCGACGCCGCGCGATTGTCGAGCCTATTCGGTCTTGGTCAGCCAGCGCGTGCGGTGAATGTCCGAAGCGTTGTTGACGAAACCGGTGACTGACGGAGCGACCACGTTCTGTGCGATGTAGTTGTAGATCGGGATGGCAGCATATTCGTCCATGGCGATCTTTTCGGCTGCACCAAGCAGCTTGGCACGCGCTGCCAGGTCGACTTCGGTGGTCGCCTTGTCAACCAGCGCCTCGAACTCGTCGTTCGAATAACGGCCGTAGTTGTTGCCCCAGTTGGTGGTGCCGTCCTGCTCGATGCCCTGGCGGAGCAGGTCGAGCGTGTTGGACGGATCCGAATAGTCCAGCAGCCAGCCGGCACGACCGACCTCGAAGTCACCGGCGCGCAAGGCGTCGTAGTGCACGGCCGTTTCCGAGTTGAACAACTCGACCTTGACGCCGATCTGTTCCCACATCGATGAAATCGCCACCGCGATGCGCTGATGGTTGTCGTTGGTATTGTACTTGAGCTGCAGCGTCAGCGGCGTCGACGAGGTGTAGCCGAGGCCTTCCATGATGGTCTTGGCTTCGGCGACGCGCTCTTCATACGAAAGACCGATCCACTCGGGCTGGTACAGCGGCACGCCTTCGTAGTTCGCCGTACCTTCCGGCACCCAGCCATACAACGGCAATTCGCCGGTACCCAGCACGTCGGGACCGATCACGTCGCGGTTGATGGCCATCGACAGCGCCTTGCGCACGTCGACATTGTCGAACGGCGGCTTTTCCTGGTTGATCACATAGTAATAGATGCCAAGGAAGGCGCCAAAATAATCCTGGCCCGGCAGGTTGGTCTTGATCCACTCGGCCTGGTCGGACGGAATATCGACGAGGATGTCATATTCGCCGGCGCGGTAGCGCGACAGGGCAGCCGAAAGATCGTCCTGCACGAAGTAGTTCACTTCGTCGATCTGGACGTTGGCAGCATCCCAGTAGGTCGCGGACTTGACCGACTTGATATAGCTTCCTGGAACCCACTCGGTGGGGGTGTAGGGCCCGTTCGATACGATATTGGCAACCTGCGTCCACTGCGCACCCACTTTGTCGATCACATGCTTTGGCACGGGATAGGACGTGTAGTGCGTCAATGCCTGCAGGAAAAACGGCGTCGGGCCTTCAAGCGTGATCTCGACCGTCTTGTCGTCGAGCGCCTTGACGCCGAGCTCGCTGAAATCGGTCACGGTGCCTTCGGCGATTTCCGACGCATTGACGATCGGGAACTGCAGATAGGCATAATCCGACGCGGTCTTGGGATCGAACAGGCGCTGGAAGGCGAACACGAAGTCTTCGGCGGTCACCGGTACGCCGTCGGACCACTGGATGCCGTCACGCAGCGTGAAGGTGTAAACCAGGCCATCGTCGGAGATGGTATGGCTTTCAGCCTGGCCGGGAATGGCTTCGGCATTGGCATCTTCGGTCATCAGGCCTTCCATATAATCGCCGATGATGCGGTTTTCCCAATCGCCCGATGCCTGATGCGGATCGATCGAGCCGGGCTCGGAGCCATTCATCATATTGAGCGTCGCAGCCATTGCCGTGCTGCTCATCAGCAGGGCGATCGCGCTGGCGGTCAATGCCGCAGTCAAGGTTTGTGTGAGTTTCATCGGGGTCCCGTCTCCTTGTGGAATTCCTGAGATTGTCATGTTTCCGCAATCATATCGTCGCGGATTGGCATTAGCCTTGAGGCCAGAAGTTTGACCGTCCGGTCAAGATGCTGGACGGTATTATGCTATTCCGTCCACTGACAAGCAAAACATTGACCTAAACGTCAAGCCCGCCCGATTTGTCAACACAGTGCCGACAGGCCCGTCTGTGAGCGCCGGGCACAGGCCACAATCGATACAACAGGGCGCTAGCCGCCAAGCCAGCCTGCCTGTTGTACGCCATACAACACCACCGCGAGCGCCACGAGGCCGACCCACGGCACCCAGCCGGGAAGCGGACCGCGCGGCTTTTTCACCGGCGGCTCGGGCTGCTTTTCGGGCCGTTTGAATTTCAGCACATTCTCGTTCATGCGGCGCTCTCGACAATGGCGGCGACACCCTGTCCACCCGCCGTACAGACGCTCAGCAAAGCGCGTTTTCCTGGTTCCGTCGAGAGCAGTTTGGCGGTGAGGCCCAGGATGCGCGCACCGGTCGCGGCGAAGGGGTGGCCGTAGGCGAGGCTTGAGCCCTTGAGGTTGATCTTGGCGGGGTCGATCGGGCCCAGCACGCTGTCGCGTCCGAGCACGTTTTTGCAGTAGTCCGCGTCGTTCCAGGCCTTTAGCGTACACAGCACCTGCGCCGCAAAAGCCTCATGCAGTTCAAAATAGTCGACGTCTTCAAAGCTCAGCCCACGCCGCGCCAGCATCTCGCTGACCGCAATGGTCGGCGCCATCAGCAGCCCTTCGCCATGCGCGAAGTCATTGCCGGCCACGCGGCCGGTCGTCAGATATGCCAAAATCGGCAACCCACGCGCTTTCGCCCACTCTTCACTCGCCAACAATACCGCCGACGCGCCATCGGTCAAAGGCGTCGAATTGCCTGCGGTTAAAGTCCCGTGGCCGCTCGATTTATCGAAAGCCGGCTTCAGCGATGCCATCTTCTCGACATTAGCGTCCGCGCGAACGTTATTGTCCCGCATTAGTCCCGCACACGAGACGAGCAGGTCGTCGTGAAAACCTTCGTCATAGGCCTTGGCCGCATTGCGATGGCTCGCCACCGCCAGCTCGTCCTGCGCCTGTCGCGTAATGCCCCATTCGCGCGCCATCAGCTCGCAATGCTGGCCCATCGACATGCCGGTGCGCGGCTCGTTGACCGAAGGCGCCACGGGCGTCAATTCGCCAAACGAAAAGCCCTTGAACGCCTTGAACTTGTCGCCAGTCGAGCGCGCCATATTTACGTCGAGCAACCGGTGCTGGAACTTGTTGCCGAACACGATCGGGCTGTCGCTGACCGTATCTGAACCAGCGGCAATTCCGCTGTCGATCTCGCCCGAGGCAATCTTGGCCGCCAGCATCAGCGCCGCCTGCAGGCTGGTGCCGCAAGCAATCTGCATTGTCGTGCCCGGAGTGCGCGGTGACAAACCGGCGTCCAGCGCCGCCTCGCGCGCAATGTTGAAATCGCGGCTATGCCCGATCACCGATCCGGCGACGACCTCGTCCACCTTTTCGCCCTTGAGCCCGAACTTGTCGGCCAGTCCGGCCAGCACCGTACCCAGCATCGAGAGGTTGGTTTCCTCGACATAGGCCGTGTTGCCCCGCGCAAACGGAATGCGCGCCGAACCCACGATGGCAACTTTGCGAAGTTCAGTCATGTTACGCCTTCCCGTCTTTTCTTGCCTTGAGCGGCCCGCCGAGGAACGGAGCGAAGCCGGTTCCCATGATCACGCCGATATCGGCGAGGCCATCATTGGCGACGACGCCTTCGGCCAGCACCACCTCGGTCATATCAACCAGCGGCTTTACCAATTCACGCCCCAACGCGGCCAAGTCGGAATGCGCCGGGACCTCGCCCTTCTGCGCCTTGCCTTCGACCCATTTGTAAAAGCCTTCGCCAGTCTTGCGGCCCAGCTTGCCAGCTTTCACCAGTTGGTCGAACTGCGAGCCATCCGGCACGCCATGCCCAAGCTCGGTCGCCACTGACTTGCCGACGTCCAGCCCCACCGTATCCATCAGCTCGATCGGCCCCATCGGCATGCCGAAGGCCACCGCCGCTGCGTCGAGCAATTCCTTGCTTTCGCCCCGCTCCACACGTTCGACCGCGCCGAGCATGTAGGGCATCAGCACCCGGTTCACCAAAAACCCCGGCGCCGACTTGACCACCACCGGCGACTTGCCGATGGCCAGGGCAAACGCTGCTCCCTTGCCGATTTCCGCATCGGTGTTGAAGGTCGATCGGATCACCTCAACCAGCGGCAACTGCGCTACCGGGTTGAAGAAATGCAGTCCGATCAGCCGCTCCGGCTGCTTCAGCTTTTCCGCAATGCGCTCCAATTCGATGGACGACGTATTGGTCGCAAGAATCGCCCCCGGCTTGAGCTTGTCTTCGAGCCCTCCAAAGATCGCCTGCTTGACCTCGAGCTTTTCCACCACAGCCTCGATGATCACATCGGCCCGCGACACTCCCTTGCCGGTCGGATCGGCCTCGAGCCGCAGCACAGCCGCGTCGATCTCGTACTTCTTGCGTAGCCTCTTCTTGAATAGCTTCTTGCCCCGATCCAGCGCCGGCGTGATGCGCTCCATATCGAGATCCTGCAGCGTCACGCTCATGCCGCGCAACGCGCACCAGGCAGCAATATCGCCACCCATCACGCCGGCCCCGATCACATGCACCCGCGCAAACTTGACGCCCTTGGTTCCCTGCTTCTTCAGTGCTTCAGAAGCAAAGAACACCCGGCGCAGGTTGGTCGCCGTTGTGCTGCTCATCAGTGGCACGAAGGCATCCACCTCGCCGGCAATCATCGCCCGCCAGTCATTGCCGTGTTTTTCGAACAGCTCGATCAGCGCAAACGGCGCCGGATAATGTTCCGGCCGTGCCTTCTTGCCGGCCTGTTCCTTCATCTTGCCGGCGACATAGCCGCGCAACGGCCCCATCGCCATGATGCGCTTGAAAAAACCGGCCTCGGTGGATTTCCGCTTTTGCAGCACCGCCTTGCGCGCTTCCCAGCGGAGCATATCGCGATGCCGCACCAGTTTGTCGACAAGGTTCAGCCCGCGCGCAGCACCAGCCCGCAGCATCTTGCCGGTCAGCATGATCTGCATCGCATCGACCGGCCCGGCCTGGCGGATCGACCGCCCGGTGCCGCCAAAGCCCGGGAAAATCCCCAAGCCCACTTCGGGAAAACCAATCCGCGTCTTGTCGTCATTGACTGCCACGCGATAGTGGCAGGCCAGCGCCAGTTCCAGCCCGCCGCCGAGGCAGAAGCCATGGATACCAGCCACCACCGGGATTTTCAGTTTTTCGATCCGCGCAAACAGCGCATGCGTGCGCCGCAGCGCCTCCGGCAGCACCGAAAAGTCGCTCATCGCATCGAACTCGGACACATCCGCGCCCGCGATAAACCCGCTATCCTTACCCGATAGCAGGATCACGCCAGCCAGTTCATCGCTCGCCGCCAGCTCTTCAAACCGAGAGACGAGCGTCTCCAGCTCCGTGATCGCCTCGCGGCTCAGCGTATTGACCGGAGCGCCGGGAGTATTGATGGTGAGCCACCCCAGATTCTCCACGTCGCGGTGGAAGCTCCAATTCCTGGTCTCAGGCATCTGCGGTTGGATCATTTTTGCTCCTCAAATCGGGTCTTCTGGATGTATCGCGATCCAAAGCCCTTCAAACTCACAGCTCGCGTCCACCCGAATTCCTACGCTGTAGGTTAGCCGGCTGGTGTCGAAACGGTTGTTCATGCTCCAGAAGATGTCTCGGTCGCTCTGGGTGCTCACCGACGCACAATCCTTGGCCAGATACTTCTCCATTGACACCGGACTATTTTCGTTCGGCGCAAAACCATCTTGTCGGAGCTCGTCCAACAGCGTGTCTATCGAGATTGGCCACTCGTCTTTGACATCGCTTTCATCCAATTCAACGGAGTCAACGATGTGCTTCCTCTGCATTTCATCAAGCATAACAGTTACGAATGATGCCCTCGGATTTCCGTCATCGAGCTTCTGATTGCATCCACAGATCCCTACCAAGGGAAACAGCATGAGAAGGCGCCGCAAGCGCAACATCTATTCAGCCGCCGCCTTATGCTCCGCTGCCAGCTCATCCGGCGCGAAGTCATCCACCTTCACAACGCGCTCGGTCGCCTCATCGGCCGCCCGCATGATCCCGGCCTCATTGTCGTTCAGCACGCCCGCCGCCACCGCATCGTCGATCGCATCGCGATCCAGCCGGCGCTCGATGACGCCCTTGCGCGAGGCCTTGATGAACCGTGCCTCGATTTCCTCGGCCTCGGTCACCTTGATCAACGCGTCTTCCAGCACGCCCGTCACGTCATCGGGATCGAACGACACATAGGTCCCCGTCGTCAGCCGGTCGCGGAACGCACCGGGCCGCAGCACCGAGCGCACGAAACGATAGTTCACGCTGTCGCTGGCCGGCTTGGCATGCCGCCCGAGCGGGAAGCACAGCACCCGCATCGCCACCGCAAAAATAGGATTGGGGAAGTTGGCAAACACCTCGTCAAAAGTTGCTTCCATCGCCGCAACCCGGTCGGCCATGATAGCTTCGACCAGTTCCTTGTCCTCGGCGATCTGCCCCTCGTCCTCGAAGCGGCGCAGCGTCGCCGACATCATGTAGAGGTCGCCCAGGATATCGGCCATGCGGCCACTTATCTTCTGCTTGCTCTTGAGCGCCCCGCCCAGCACCACCGTGGTCCAGTCGGCGGTCAATGCAAAAGCCTGCGAATACCGGTGCAACCGGCGATACCAATGCGCCATCGCCCCATGGTTCGGCGTCGAGGCAAAAGCGCCATTGCTCACACCATGCAGGAAGCTCGCCACGATATTGCGCAGCATGAACTTGGCATGCCCGCCGAAAGCCACGTCGAACTGGTGGAGCCCCTGCTTGCGATCCTTGTTCTGCGCCGCCTGCACTTCCTTAAGCAGGAATGGATGCGCCCGCAGCACGCCCTGGGCAAAAGTCATCAGCGTCCGCGTCAAAATATTGGCGCCCTCGACGGTGATCGCCACGGGCAAGGCCATATAGGCGCCGAACAGGTAGTTGCCCGGGCCGTCCTGGATGGCGCGCCCACCATGTATGTCGAAGGCATCGTCCATGCTGTCGCGCATCGCTTCGGTCGCGGTGTATTTTAGCAGGCCGGCAATCACCGCCGGGCGCTGCCCTTCATCGACCATCGACGCCGTCAGCCGCCGCGCCGCCTCGAATGTATAGGCGCGCTTGACCATCTCGCCGAGCGGCTCCGCCACGCCTTCCATGATGCCGACCGGAATACCGAACTGCCGCCGCACCCGCGCATAGGCCGACGTGGTGCGCAGCGTCTGCTTGATCGAAATCGAGCCGATAGCCGGCAGAGAAATCGCCCGCCCGGTAGAGAGACACTCCATCAACATCCGCCACCCCTGCCCGACGTAATCCGTGCCGCCGATCAGGAACTCCATCGGCACGAACACGTCCTTGCCGCGCACCGGACCATTCATGAAAGCCTGTCGCGCCGGAAAATGCCTACGGCCAATTTCCATGCCCGGATGGTCATGCGGCACCAGCGCCAGCGTGATGCCGATATCGGTGCCACGACCCAGCAGGTTGTCCGGATCCTTGAGGATGAAGGCCAGACCGACCAGCGTCGCAATCGGCGCCAGCGTGATATAGCGCTTGTCAAAGCTGAGCTTGACCCCCAGCACGTCCTTGCCCTGATACGTGCCCTTGGTTACCACGCCGATATCGCGCATGCCGCCGGCATCCGAGCCCGAATGCACGCCGGTCAGTGCAAAGCATGGCACTTCAAGGCCCTTGGCCAGCCGGCCGAGATACTTTTCTTTCTGCTCATGCGTGCCGTATTTTTCCAGCAATTCGCCCGGCCCGAGCGAATTGGGCACCATCACCGTGATCCCAGCCGCCACCGAGCGGCTGGCGATCTTGGAGACGATCATCGACTGCGCCTGCGCCGAAAAACCAAGCCCGCCATGCTCCTTGCCGATCAGCATGCCAAGGAAACCTTCGTCCTTGAAATACTGCCAAAGCTCCGGCGACAGGTCGGCGCGATTGTTGCGAATGTCCCAGTCGTCGATCATCGAACAGGCGACGTTGGTCTGGTTGTCGAGAAACGCTTGCTCCTCGGCCGTCAGCGTCAAAGGCCGGATCGAGGTCAGCTTGCTCCAGTCGGGGCGCCCCGAAAACAGCTCGGCATCCCAGCCCACGGTCCCGGCGTCGAGCGCTTCCTGCTCGGTGCGGCTCACCTTGGGCAATATGGATTTGACGGCGCCATAGATCGGCGTGAGCAACACCACCTTGCGGATGACTGCTACGCTCAGCACCAGCATGATGGCCGCGATAACCAGGATCGTCCAGCTTCCGGCGCCCAGCCCATAGCTGATGCCGCGCTCCGGGAAATCGATGCCGGACAGCAGCCCGATTGCCAGCGTCGCCGCGCCCCAATGCCAAAGCGGGCTTTCCCGCATCGCCAGCGTGGCAAAGACGACGAGGCTGATGGCTAGAAGCAGGAATGTCACGGCGTGCCCTCCTTGGCGTTGCTCGCCGGGGGCAAGCAACTTGATCCCAGAACGTCAGGCCAGTCGCCGAATCGTTCGGCCGTCATTGGGTCCGCCGCGTCGGGATCATAGCGCGGGCAGTCCCCATTGTTGAAGGCGAGTTTAGCAAGGTTTACGTATACGTCAACCTGATGTCGTTTAGGTTCGCCTTTACCCTCCCCCTTGAGAGGAGGGATAGCGAGATAGGACTTAGCCCTCCGCTAAGTCCGTAATCGAGCAGGGAGGGGGTGGAGGACCATCCGCTTAACCCACGCTTGTCGATAGCGCAGAACCCCCTCCCTGACCCTCCCCTCAAGGGGGAGGGTGTCGACTTGAAATTCATCCACCCACCACACCCAAAAACTTCAAGATCTCGGGCAGCCGTTTGACGCTAACGTCAAGCCGTGGAATATTCCTCCGAACACAGGGCGCAAGCCCGACAGCCGAAACCCGGCACCCGGAGGAACCCATGGCCACGATGATCGACACCGCCGCCCCGCTTCGCCCCTGGATCGCCAGCTATCCCGAGGGCATCAGGTGGGACACCCATATCGACACCCGGCCGGTGCATGAGCAAGTGCTCGCCGCCTGCGCCAAAAATCCGTCCGCGACTGCGCTCGATTTCCTCGGCCACACCACCAGCTTCGGCGATCTGGCCAAAAAGATCACCGCCTTCGCCGGCGCCCTGCAGCGCCAGTTCGGCGTCAAAAAGGGCAGCCGCGTTGCGATCATGCTGCCCAATACGCCCTTCTATCCCATCGCCTATTATGGCGTGCTGCGGGCCGGCGGCATCGTGGTCAATTGCAATCCGCTCTACACCGTTCACGAGCTTGCCCACATCACCTCCAATGCCGGCGCCGATGTGATGATCACGCTCGATCTGGCCCAGATTTACGAGAAGGCCGAAAAGCTGGTGCAGGCCGGCCACATCAAATCCGTCGTGCTCTGCCACTTCCCCGACGCCCTGCCGCTGCTCAAGAAAGTCCTGTACTCGGTCGCCAAGCGCAAGGACCTGACCAGGCTCGGCGCCTCGCCGATCCGCGACCGGGTCACCAAGTTCGAAGACATGATCGCGCGTCATGACACGCCTGATGCGGTCGTCATCGACGCCAAAAAGGACATCGCCGTCCAGCAATATACCGGCGGCACCACCGGAATTCCTAAGGGCGCCCTGCTCACCCACGCCAATATCTCGGCCAATATGAGCCAGATCAACGCGTGGGGCGACGGTCTCTTCCTCCCCCGCTCCACTGTGGTCGCCGTGCTGCCGTTCTTCCACATCTTCGCCATGACGGTCTGCATGAACGTGCCGCTCAGCAACGGCACCCGCGTCGTCATGCTGCCGCGCTTCGAGCTTAAGGCGCTGCTCAACCTGTTGGCCCGCACCAAGGCCAATGTGCTGCCCGCCGTGCCCACCCTGCTCAACGCCATTGCCCGCGCCGAAAACGTCACCCCCGAGCAACTGGCGAGCCTTGAGGTCTGCATTTCCGGCGGCGCCGCCCTGCCCGACGAAGTCCGCGCCGCCTTCGCCAAAAAATCCAAGGCCCTGCTTGCCGAAGGCTACGGCCTCACCGAAGCCTCGCCCGTCGTTTGCTGCGCCGCCCTGCGCAAGCCCAGCAAGCCCATGTCCATCGGCCTGCCGCTCCCCGGCACCGACATCCGCTTTGTCGGCGTCGATAGCGGCAAGCTGGTCGGCATCGGCGAAGACGGCGAACTGCAGGTCAAGGGGCCACAGGTCATGCCCGGCTATTTCGATAATGACGAGGCCACAGCCGAGGCTTTCACCGACGGCTGGTTGCGCACCGGCGACGTCGGCCACATGGATGAGGACGGCTATGTTTTCCTCGTCGATCGCATCAAGGATCTCATCATCTGCTCGGGCTTCAACGTCTATCCGCGCATCATCGAGGAAGCGCTGATGACCCATGACGCCGTCGAGGAAACCAATGTCATCGGCGTGCCCGACGCCTATCGCGGTGAAGCGCCCGTCGCTTACGTCAAGCTCCGCGACGGTGAAACCGTCACCGAGGACGCCCTCAAGCACTTCCTCGCCGACCGCCTCAACAAGATCGAAATGCCCAAGCAAATCATCTTCAAGGACGCCCTGCCCAAGACTCTGATCGGCAAGCTGTCCAAAAAGGAACTGCGCACGGAATACGCGCAAACAAGAGCCAAGAAGTGACCCCGCAGGACAATCGCGACCTGTTCGCCATCGCCGACCTCGCACGGGAATTCGGCATCTCCACCCGCGCCATCCGCTTCTACGAAGCCAAGGGCCTGCTGGCGCCCGAGCGCGTCGGCGCCACACGAGTGTTTCGCCGCCGCGACCGCGCCCGGCTCATCCTCATCCTCCGCGGCAAACGCCTCGGCTTCTCCCTCCGCGACATCTCCGACTACCTAAGCCTCTACGACGCCAACCGCACCCAGCAAGTCAGCCTGCTGATCGGCAAAGTCGATGAACGCCTGGCATCGCTCGAAACCCAGCTGGAAGACCTGCAGACCACCATCTCGGAGCTAAAAGAGATCAAGAAGCTGGCCGATGACCGGTTGGATAAAGCTGGTTAGCTATTCGCATTGATTTTTTGTACGTAAGGGCGTACCTGGATTGTCGAGGAGCTAAGTATGCGCGCCAAGTCCATTTCTGATTTCCGCAAAAACATCGCAACGGACGTCGAAGCCGTTGTGGAAGACCACGAGCCCCTTATTGTCACCCGCACAGGTGGCAAAGAAGCAGTCGTTGTGGTGTCCCTGAAGGAATACGAATCCTGGAAGGAAACTCTCTATCTCATGAGCACGCCCGCTAACGCTCAAGAGCTTCGCGACTCCATCGCTGAGTTGGAGGCCGGAAAAGGCGTGGAGCGAAAGCTAATTGAGTAAACTGGTTTTCACGGAGCGCGCGTGGAAGCATTATCTCTTCTGGTACGAGACCGATAAGCGCCGCTTCAACAAGCTCAACGATCTTATCAATGCCTGCCTTCGCGCGCCGCACGACGGCATTGGCAAACCCGAGCCATTGCTTGGGGAGTATTCGGGCTTTTGGTCGAGACGCATCGACGATGAACATCGCCTCGTCTATCGTATGAAAGACGATAGCCTGGAGATCATCCAGTGTCGCTTTCACTATCGCAAGACTTAACGCCCGCCCCGCGGCTTCACATTCTTCGTCATCAAATCCGGCTTCTTCGGCTTCACCCAGCCCTTGGGCGGCTGGCGCACGGGCACCTGCGTCCCCAATCCCATCGCCCCCGGCGGCGGCTGGCTGACCGTTACGGTATCCGCATCGCCGGGCGCTACGGGCGCCTCGCCCTTGAGCCGCGCGATCTCGTTGCGCAACGCCGTGGCCTTCTCAAAATCCATATCTTCGGCCGCTGCCTGCATCTCTTTGCCCAGCGCCAGCAGGCGCTCGTGATTGGATCGCGATGACATCATAGTCTCCTAACTGGCCGCCACAAACACAGCCATATCCGCCAGCGTCGCCGCTTCGCTGGCCGGCTTGTCCCATCTTATCCGGCTAATGCGCGGAAACCGCAGCGCCACGCCCGACTTGTGTCGCGTACTCTCCTGCGCCGAGTCGAACGCCACCTCGAAAACCAGTTCCTTTTTCACCTCGCGCACCGGCCCGAAAGCCTGCAGCGTATTGGCGCGGATCCATTTGTCGAGCAGCTTGAGTTCTTCGTCGGTAAACCCGAAATACGCCTTGCCGATCGGCACGATCTCATTCCCCTTCCACACGCCAAACGTATAATCGGAATAAAAACTAGATCTCTTTCCATGCCCACGCTGCGCATACATCAGCACCGCATCCACCACATTGGGATCGCGCTTCCACTTGAACCAATAGCCTTTGGGCCGCCCCGGCACATAGGGCGAGCCTCGCAGCTTGATCATGACACCTTCATGCCCATGCTCGTCCGCCCCCTGCCGGCGCTGCGCCGCCAGATCATCCCAATCGGCAAACGGCAGCACCTCGGAAATATCCAGCCGCGTCTGCGGATTGGCCTTCAGCCAAGCCTCCAGCCGCCGGCGCCGCTCGGTCCATTCCAGCGTCCGCACATCCTCGCGCCCGTCAAACAAAATGTCGTAGACCCGGATGAACGCCGGGCTGTCCTTAAGATGCTTGGCGCTGGCGACCTTCTTGTTCAACCGTTGCTGCAGGTCATTGAACGAACCCGGCTCGAAATCCTTACCCACCAGCAATTCGCCATCCAGCACCGCCACGCCCTGCGCATTCTCGACAATGTCGGGAAACGCGTTGGCGATATCGTCGCCAGTCCGCGAAAACAGCGACACCGTCCCATCCCCCAGCACCAGCTGCACGCGAATCCCGTCCCACTTCCACTCCGCCGAAAAATCCTTCGGATCGAACCGCCCCAGATCCTTTTCCTCGTCGATGGGATTGCTCAGCATCAGCGGATGAAATCGCGCCGACTGGTCCACATGCGGCCGCTCCGCCTTGCCATCCAGCCACGCAAACAGATCGAGATACGGCACCTTCAAGCCGTGCCAAACCTCCTCGATCTCCTGCAAATCCTTGCCGCTCATGTCGGCCAGCGCCGTCTTGGCCAGCCGCGCCGAAACCCCTATGCGCAGCGCACCCGTCGCCAGCTTCACCACCGCCCAGCGCTCGTTGATCCCCGCCTGCGTCAGCAGCGCCGCGATCAGCTTTGGCAGTTCGGCTTTCGACGTCATATTGAACAGCTCGATCAAATCCGTCAGCGACGGCAGGTCGCTCTGTTGACCATGATGCGGCCAGATCAGCGCAATGGTCTCGCCCAGGTCGCCCACATAATCATAGCTCATCGCAAACAGCGTCGGGTCCACCTCGCGCAGCACGATATCCTTGAGCAGCGCCGGCTTCACATTGCGAAACGTCAGCGCGCCCGTGAGCACCGCTAGCGCAAAGCCGCGATCTGGGTCCGGTATTTCGCGGAAATACTGCGTCAGCGCCGCCAGCTTGCGCGTCCGCGACGGGGTCAGCGCCAGCAGTTCCAGCAATTGGGCAAACCGCTTCATTCTTCCGCCCCCTCCCCGCCGTCGTCCTCAAAGCTCTGGATATTCAGCGGCTCGGCCTGCAGCCCCTGCGTCCGGCACCAGTATACCAGAGCATCCTCCCGACCATGCGTCACCCAAACGCTCTTTGCCTCGGTTTCATGGATAGTCTGCTGCAATTCGCTCCAGTCGCAATGGTCCGAAATCACCAGAGGCAATTCGACCAGCGCCTGCCGCGCCCGCTGCTTGACGCTCATCCAGCCCGAGGCCTGGCACACCACCGGATCGGGAAACCGCCGGCTCCAGCGATCGCGAATGGCCGACGGCGGCGCAATCACGATCTGCCCCGCCATCTCGGCCTTCACCGTTCCGGTGGCCGGCCGCAGATCACCCAGCGGCACTCCCAGTTCCTCATATAGCTCGCACAGCCGGATCATCGCGCCATGCAGATAGATCGGCGCATCCCACCCCGCATCGCGCAACAGTCCGATCACCCGCTGTGCCTTGCCCAGGGCATAAGACCCAACCAGATGGCTCCGTTCCGGCTGATCCGCCACCGATTTCAGCAGCCGCGCGATCTCAAGCTTGGGATGGGGGTGCTGGAATACTGGCAGCCCGAACGTCGCCTCGGTCACCAGCAGGTCGCATTTTACCAGTTCATAGGGCTGCGAGGTCCGGTCCGGCAGCCGCTTGTAGTCACCCGTTACCACCACGCGCTGGCCCTGGCTCTCGACCAGCACCTGCGCCGATCCCAGCACATGGCCAGCCGGAAAAAACGTGATCGTCACATCGTCGATCTTCAGTGGCACGCCGAAATCCAGCGCCTCGAACCGCCCGGCGCAATCCTCGCCATAGCGAACCTTCATGATCGCGATAGTGTCCGGCGTCGCCAGCACCGACCCATGCCCAGACCGCGCATGATCCGCATGCCCATGCGTAATGATCGCCCGCTCCCGCGGCACGCTCGGATCGATATAGGCGTCGATAGCGCGGATATGCAGGTTGCGGTCGAGAACTTGTGTGGCCATGGGCGACTGTAACGCGCTTGCTTGTCAGTGGTTCATCAGTATCCACCCGCAGTGCCAAGCGATGTCAGCAGACCCTACTTTCTATTCCTCTCCCCATTGGGGAGAGGTGGCTCGGCGCAGCCGAGACGGTGAGGGGGAATCCGACAGTCTGATCCGGCGGAAAGAATCCCCCTCATCCGGCGCTGCGCGCCACCTTCTCCCCGATGGGGAGAAGAATAGTCCTCACATCACCTTCGTGACCGCCAACAACCCTGGCCGCTGTTCGTTGGCCGCGGTGATCGCCGCCTCGCCGCCCAGCACCACCACATGTCCATGCCGCGCCACGGCATCCACCGCGTCCGCCATGCGCTTGAAATCCGCAACAGTGGTCGCGAGGATTTCATCCCGCCGCTGCTGCCGTATCGCGTCCGTAGTCCCGGTCAGCTGCCGCCACATCGACGAATAGCCCTTTGCATCGGGAAACTCATAGCCATCCACATCGCCGATCACCCCGATGATCGAGCGTGTCAGGTCGTTGTCGCCGATCCCGGCATTCAGCGCCTTGCTCGCCCCGTCATAGGCATCCAGCGTCTTCAACAGGTTCGGATCGCGATAGCTCAGGAACGAGAAATTCCCGCTCGTCAGGTCGAACCGGCTCGACCCACCATAGGCCCCGCCCTGCACGCGCACCTTGTCCCACAGGTACGTCGTATTGAGGAACTTCAGCACCACGCTAGACGCACCGGTCAGCTCGAACCCCAATGCCCGCAGGTTGGCGCCCTTGCCGACATAGTTCACCTGCGCCGGAATAATCAGCCCTTCGGACTTCGGTGCATAGTCAATCGCCCAATCCGCAAACGCGAAATCGCCATTCGGGAACCGCCCGAGGAAGCTCTCGATCTCGATCTCGCCCTTGGCCTGGCTCCACAGCGCGCCATCGGCAGTCACATTGACCACCATGCGGCCGCGATTAAACAGCGTGTCGCGAATCCGCACCAAGGCGGCCTGAACGCCGTCCCAATCGCTATCCACCCGCTTCACCAGGTCGCGGATGAACTGCAGATAGCTCACCCCACCGATCTGCTCGGCAATCCAGCTCGCTTCGGTGAGGCCTGATTTCAGCCGCGTATCGACGATGGAATTGCCTGATGGCACCAGCCGCGCTTCGAAGCCCGCCTTTTCCTCGAGCGCCATCTGTTTGAAACGTTCGCGATTATCCAGCCGCGCGTCGAGCAGCACATCGCCCATTATGGCGAGCATTTCCTCGATCTTGTCCGGCACCGCCTTGCCCGACAGGAAGAACCACGCCGCACTGCCATCGCTCCCCTGCCGCGCCGACAGTGCACGGTGCTGCTGGATGCCGCCCGTCGAGCGCCCGATGCGTTGCGTCAGGCTAACGAAATCTTCCTTGCTGGTGCCGGTCTGCAGCAGTGCCCGCCCGAACAGCGGCAGATAGGGCAACAGCTCTTTGTCCAGCACATGCAGGTCAAAGCCGAAATCGAGGTAAAGGATTCCCAGCGTCGGCAGGTCGTGATAAAACAGCCGCGCATCGCCCAACTTGCCGATATCGATCGGAATGGCCCGCGATTCCTTGGGCAAATCAGCCAGCGTCAGCGTCGGGATTCTCGCCAGCAAAGCCGGGTCATCGACCTCTTCCTGCAGCGCCTTGAGCTTTTCAGTCGCCACGACCGTCGCCTGCAGTGCCTTGTCGTCCAGCCCGGCGCGCACGCCCGCCAAAATCTCGGCTTCCTTGTCCGACTCGCGCTTGCCCTGCCCGGCGTCGGCGCTCAGCGTCACCGTTGTACGGTGCATATTGTCGATGAACAGCCGGCGGATTTCGCTCTCGAAATGGCCCTTGCCGGCCTTGTCCTTGAGCGCCGTCAGCGCATCTTCGAAATGCAGCGCTGCCAGCGGATCGCCGTCATGCAGCCAGGTCCCCAGCGCGTTGAACATGTAGACCATGCCGCGCGGGTAGGAGCCGGTATTGTTCTCGCGCAGCGAAAACTCGAACGTATTGGCTGCCGCTTCAAGCTGGTCCGCCGCAAACCCCGTCTCGGCAATCTTGGCCAGTTCGCTGAGGATCAATGCCTCGACCTTCTCGGCGTCGGCCGGGTCAATCCCCTTCATGCCAAAGCTTGCCATTGGCTGACGCAAGCCCGAGCCAATGCCGCCGCCCGTCATGCCTTCACCGAGGCCTGACTCGGTCAGCGCCTTGCGCAATGGTGCCGCCGGATTGCCTGCCAGCAGGTAGCTCAGCATGCCATGGCTCAATGATTCAGTCCGGTCCGCCGGCGGATCGATCATCCAGTTGACCGCGACCATTCCGTCGCGCGCCTTGCCCTCGTCCTTGGTGCCGGCATAGGTCGCGACGATCGAGCGCGGCGCATTGAACCGCGGCTGCAACTTGACCTCGGCGTCGACCGGCGCCCGCTCGAACTGGCTGAAATACGCATCGAGAATAGCCAGTCGCTCGCCAGCATCGTCATCGCCGGAAAAGAACGCTCGCGTATTGGACGGGTGATAGAACTTGGTGTGGAAGCCCTTGAACTGCGCATAGCTCAGCTCTGGAATGGCCTTCGGATCGCCACCCGAACTCTTGCCATAGGTCACGTCGGGATACAGCGACCGCTGCGAAATATCGCGCATCACCGCGTCGGGCGACGAGAACACACCCTTCATTTCGTTGAACACTACGCCCTTGTAGACCAGCGGGCTCGCCGTATCCTCAAGCTCGTAGTGCCAGCCTTCTTGCCGGAACGTATCCTCGGTGATCAGCGGGAAAAACACCGCGTCGAGATACACATCGACCAGGTTGTAAAAATCCTTGAGGTTCAGGCTGGCCACCGGATAGGCGGTCTTGTCCGGAAACGTCATGGCATTGAGGAAGGTGTTGAGGGATCCCTTGATCAGCTCGACGAAGGGCTTCTTGACCGGATATTTGCGCGATCCGCACAGCACCGAATGCTCGAGAATATGCGCAATGCCGGTCGAATCCTCCGGCGGCGTCTTGAAGGTGATGCCGAACACCTTGTTCTCGTCGTCATTGACCAGGCTCAGCACCTCGGCGCCCGTCTTTTTGTGCCGGAACAATTGCGCCTGCGAATTCACCTCCGCGATTTGCTCGTCACGGATCAGTTCGAAGGCAGCGTGATAGGACATGGAATCTCTCGAAGCGTGTTCTTGTTGTTGGAGCACAACGTAGGGATGGCCGCAGAGAAGCGCTAGGGGCGTCGCGAGAGGTTGACGAGTGTACATTTTTTGTGTACATCATCGGCAGTGCTAACCACACGACCTGGCGCGAGCCGAAACTCGCTTCGGAGAGACCTGGAAGGATCAGAGATGCGAAATTTAGTATTCACTGCCCAAGGAGTCTCTCAAGTTGGAATTCGAGTGGGACGAAGCAAAACGACATGCCAATTTCAATAAACACGATGTTGATGTCTTTGTCGCAGCCCTGATTTTTGAGCGCCGGACGATTAGCACTGAGGATCGGCGCCATGACTATGGCGAGGTTCGACATAAGTCGATCGGAATGGTCGATGACGTTTGCTATGTGGTCATTCATACTGAGCGAAGTGGAATAATTAGGGCTCATTTCTGCTTGAGAAGGAGGTCGCCATGACCGAAGAAAATATCAAACGCGTGTCGCTGGCTGAACTTCGCCGCATGAAGGATGCTGGCGAAATCCACCATAATCCCAACGCCCCCGAAGGTCCCGAACTCGGCGACCAATTCTGGGCGAACGCCGTGCTTGTCGAACCGCAGAGCCCGACCTCCGTCCACCTAAAGCTCGACCCCGAAGTGTTCGACTACTTCAAGGGCCAGGGCAAAGGCCACATCACCCGCATGCAGGACGTGCTGAAAGCCTACGTCAAAGCCCACCAAGGCCGCTGACACCTGTGCTTTTCCACCTTCTCCCCTTGACGGAGAAGGTGCCCGGAGGACGGATGAGGGGGCTTCTCCTCTCACCCGAGCCCGTAGGGTGGTTAAGTCAGACCCCGCCCCTGATCTCGGACTTCACTTCCTTCTCATACCATTCGCCAAGCTTGCCCATCAGCGCCGGAAACAGGCTTTTCTGCTCGCTCGCCGCAACATTGTCGGCCAGCTGCTCCGGCTTGCTGACGCCGGCAATGATGGTGCTCACCTGCGGATGGTCCAAGATCCAGCGCAGTGCAAACTGGCTCATCGGCAACGCTTCCGGCGCCAGCCCACGCAACTCGCCCACCAGCTCGACGCCACGCTCGAACGGAATGCCCGAAAACGTCTCGCCCACCGAAAATGCCTTGCCGTCGGCATTGTAGTTGCGGTGATCGGTCGCATCGAACCGCGTCGACTTGTCATACTTGCCGCTGAGCAGCCCGCTCGCCAGCGGCAGCCGCACGATAATACCAACATCGCGCTCCGCTGCCTTGGGCAACAGCTCCTTGGCCGCATCCTGGCGGAACAGGTTAAAGATGATCTGCAGCGTCGCGCAGCCCTCCTGTTCGAGGCAGATCAGCCCTTCCTCGATGGTCTCGATACTGGCGCCCCAGTGCCGCACCAGCCCTTCGGCCTTGAGCGTATCCATCCAGCCAAAAATCTGCCCATCGCGCAACACATCCGTCGGAACGCAATGCAACTGCGCCAGGTCGAGCGTTGCCACGCCGAGACGATCGGCCGACCCCTGCAGGCTGGCGCGAATACCATCGAGCGAATAGTGGTCCGGAAACAGCGTGCCCGAGCGTCCCAGCTTGGTAGCCACAAAGACACCCGCCGCCTTGGCATGCGCGCCGATCCGGCTCTCGCTCAACCCACCGCCATAAACGTCCGCCGTGTCCCAAAACGTCACGCCGGCATCACTGGCCGCATCGAGAATGGCGCTAGCCGTGTCGTCGCCCACCGGCCCAAAATCGCCGCCAAGCTGCCAGCAGCCTAGCCCGATTTCGCTGACGTCATAACCTGTCTTGCCCAATCGACGCGTTTTCATCAGTTTTGTCCTTTGCCCATGGCGCCGGCCCCAGCCAAAGGCGCACAACTATAATGGATTGGATCGTCACTCGATCCACAGCCGCGGGCCACGTCGGCGGTAAAGCCACACTGCCCTATTCGAAATAGTCCGGATGCGCGGCGATGGTCTGGCTCAGCAGCACCTCCGCTCGCGCCAGATGAGCCCGCATCGCGACTTCAGCCCCCGCCACGTCGCCTGCGGTCACGGCGGCGACAATGGTTCTGTGCTCGCTGATCGCCAGTTTCGACGATGACGATCCCAGCGTCAGGTAGCGCACCCGGTCGAGCTGCATCTTGTGGTCGTCGATCAGCTGCCACGCATATTCCACGCCGATCAGCCGCGCCAGGGTACGGTGAAACAGCTCGTCCAGCGTATGGAAACGCCGGCTGTCATTGGCATTGGATGCAGCCTCCTGCTCGGCAATCAGCTCACCCAGCACCGTGCCTGCGTCGGCGCTCGGATGCCCGGCCAGCCGGCGAATGATTTCGACCTCGATCGACTCACGGATAAACCGGCTCTGCCGCACGCCTTCCGGCGAGATTTTTTTGACCACCGTCGCCCGCTTGGGGCGGATCAGCAAAAGGCCCTGCTGCGCCAGCCGGATGAAAGCCTCGCGCACCGGCTGCCGCGACACGCCGTAGCGGCCGGCGATATCGCTCTCGGAAATTACGTCGCCGGGCCGCAGCGCCATGGTCACGATATCGTCGCGCAACGCGCCGACGACGCGCAGCGCCATGGTTTCCTCTTGGATGTCGGACACGCTGGCGGCCACTTTTGCTGTTTCCCTTTCCGACCTTGTGCCCGATACGGGCGCCAATGCGCCCACTGTTTGCAAGCTTCCACAGAAAACTGGCCCGGACCCGTCACAATCGTCACCGCCATCGCCAAAGAAGCAGTACCCCTTTTCTATCTTGTATGGTAGACGCTCGTCACGTGCCGGGATGAAACATCGCAGCACCTGAGTTTTACTAAGACCGGAGAATATCGAATGGCCAAGACCTACGCGCTCGTGGGCACCGGCGGTCGTGCCCGCATGTTCTATGAAGCGATCCTGGGCCCGCATCGAGAACAATCAAGGCTCGTTGCGCTGTGTGACACCAATCAGGTGCGCATGGATTATACCAATCGGGTGATCCAGCAGGAATTCTCCGGCCAGGCGCTGCCGACCTACAAGGCCGCCGAGTTTGCGACCATGATTGCCGAGCACAAGCCCGACACGGTCATCGTCACCTCCATCGACCGCACGCATCATCACTATATCATTGCCGCGCTCGAGGCCGGTTGCGACGTCATCACCGAAAAGCCGATGACCACCGATCCCGAAAAGTGCCAGGAAATCCTCGACGCCGTCGAGCGCACCGGACGTTCGGTCCGCGTCACGTTCAATTACCGCTATGCACCGCACAATTCCGCCCTGCGCGAGCTGATCGCCGAAGGCGCCATCGGCACTCCCACCTCGGTGCATTTCGAGTGGCTGCTCGATACAAGGCATGGTGCCGACTACTTCCGCCGCTGGCACCGCGACAAGCGCAATAGCGGCGGCCTCATGGTCCACAAATCGACGCATCATTTCGACCTGGTCAACTTCTGGCTCGGCTCGCAGCCGGATACGGTTTTTGCCATGGGCGACCTGAAATTCTACGGCCGCGCCAATGCCGAGGAACGCGGCGTCTTCACGCCCTATACGCGCACCACCGGCGTTGAAGCTGCCAAGGACGACCGCTTCGCCATCAGCCTGACCGACAATCCGGTCCAGAAGGGCCTCTATTGGGACGCCGAAAAGGAAGATGGCTACCAGCGCGACCAGAACGTCTTCGGCGACGGCATCTCCATCGAAGACACGATGAATGTCATGGTCCGCTACCGGAACAAGGCGGTGATGACCTATTCATTGCATGCCTACGCGCCTTGGGAAGGCTTCAACGTCGCCATCAATGGCACCGGCGGACGCCTTGAGCTGATGGTCCGCGAGACGTCCTACATCAACGCAGGTTCGACCTCGACCGCCGAGGGCGCTGCCAAGGGCATCGATCTCTATCATTTCCCGCTGCATGGCGAACCGCGCGTCGTCCCGGTCATGGCGGGCGAAGGCGGCCATGGCGGCGGCGACAAGATCATGCTCGACGAAATCTTCGGCACCGCCACCCCCAAACCGGGCTATGGCGCCAACCATCGCGACGGCGCCCTATCGATCCTGACCGGCATTGCAGCCAACCAGTCGTTCGCGACTGGGCTCCCGGTAGATGTGAAGACGCTGGTGAAGTTCTAGAATTCTAGGGCCAAACTACCCCCACCCTCATTCCCTCCCCACAAGGGGGAGGGAGGCGATGAACATGGGCATTAGAGCTGGCGCCTCCCTCCCCTGAATGGGGAGGGAATGAGGGTGGGGTGATGGCTAACACCGGCTTCAAGCTCAGTACGTGCATAAAAAAGCCGCCCCAAAGGAGCGGCTTCATAAGCTCGGCGCGTAGTAAATCCCTACTGACTAAACGGCACGCTTGCCGTCAGCACCTTGCCGGAATCGTTGAACTCGACCTCGAAGTCGACCGTGATGCTGTTGTTATCCTCGAGCAATATCCGCGAACCGATCCGCACGTCGCTGCCGGTGCGGTCTTTCTGGCGTTCCTTGAGGTCAAAGCTGATCTTGTCCTGGTTCTGCTGGCCAATGGCGATGCCGGTAAAGCCGGCGTTCGAACTCATCGCCGCTTCATACTGCTTGTTGGTGTCGCTATAGGCGATGGTGCCGCTGATCGACAGCGTGGCGCTGACCAGCGTGCAGCGGCCCGAATAATTGATCTTGCCCTGGTTGCCCTTGGCGACAGTCAAGCGGCAACGGAACGGCTCGGGCTTGTCGCCACCGACCAATGCCCCTTCGCCCCGCCAGCTGCCGACGTAGGACCCCAGCAAGGCAAGGTCGGCTTCAGCAGCCGGAACGCTGATCGGAAGCAGTGCCATCATCGGCAAAGCCACAGTCATCGCGATAAATTCGGAACGCATGGTCATGAGAAAGTGCCCCCTACCGCTTGAAACAACAGATTCTGTATCTGTCTGCCAGTGGGGAGATATCGAAGCCAGTGAAAATCTGACACAGCTGTTTCCATTGTTATAAATTCGCTAGCGCGCGATGGCTAAAAATGAGCCCGTCGGCTCGGGCATTCCGACATGAACGCATCAAGATGGAAACGGTTCTGGTGAAGACTTCTACAGCTGCGATCATCGACGCCCGCAACGTGACCTATAGTCTGGAAGTTGCCTGGCGACCGCTCCACATCTTGAAACAGGTTTCCCTGCGCGTCGCGCCGGCCGAAGTGGTCGCTATCGTCGGTCCCTCCGGCAGCGGCAAGACCTCCCTGCTGATGCTGCTGGCCGGCCTCGAACGCGCCACCACCGGGTCGGTCTCGGTCAATGGCGCCGATCTCGAGGCGCTCGACGAGGACGACCTGGCTCGCTTCCGCCGCAAGACCATGGGCATCGTCTTCCAGAGCTTTCATCTCATCCCGTCGCTAACGGCGCACGATAATGTCGGTCTGGCGCTCGAAATTGCGCAGCCGCAGCTGTCTATGTCACAAGTGCGCGAGCGCGCCGCGGCGGCGCTGACCGCAGTCGGTCTTGGCGACCGCCTCGATCATCGTCCTTCCGCGCTATCAGGCGGCGAACAGCAGCGCGTCGGCCTCGCCCGCGCCATGGTCGCCAACCCGCCGTTGCTGCTGGCCGATGAGCCGACCGGCAATCTCGACCAGACCACCGGCGCCGTCGTCGTCGATCTGATGTTCGACCTCGCCCGCAAGCAGGGCACCGCCGTGGTGCTCATCACCCACGATCCTCACCTGGCCGAACGCGCCGACCGGGTATTCACCATGACGGCGGGCGAACTCGTCGAAACCACGGTCGCTCGCTGATGCGCCAGTTTCTGGCCGCAATTCGCATTGGCCTGCTCGACATGCGCGGCGATCTGCGCCGTTTCGTATTACTCGTGGTCTGCCTCGCCGTCGGCACCGCGCTGATTGCCGGTGTCAATTCCGTGGGCGCCAGCATTAGCCGCGCCATCGAATCCGGCGCAGCCGAGCTGATGGGCGGCGATCTCGAACTGTCTCGCGCCGACCGCGTCGCCACTGCGGCTGAACTCGTTACCATGGCGACTTTCGGCAAGGTCACAGACACCGTCGATACCAATGTCCGCGCCGAGTCAGCTGCTGCCGACGCCTTCGTAGATCTTGCTGCCGTCGGCCCCGACTATCCCCTGCTGGGCAGCGTAGCCAGCCCGCAACTCACCGGCAGCACCACCCTCGCCGACCTTTTGGACATCCGCGACGGCGTGCCTGGCGCACTGGTCGATGGTCTGCTGCTCGATCAACTGAAAATCCAAGTTGGCGATAGCTTCAGTCTCGGCGGCACCGATTTCCAAGCCCGAGGCATCCTCACCCGCCTGCCCGACGGCGCCGTCCGCGGCTTCCGCCTTGGCCTCACCACGCTGATTTCCGCCGAAGGCTTTGCCGGCGTTTCCGACCGCTCCTCGCCGCTGCCCGGTCTTGGCACCTGGTCGCGCTACAAAATCCTGCTGACGAGCGACGACACCGCCGCCGCGCGCCTGGCGCTGGATGACGCCTTCGCCAACACTGGCTGGACCATCCGCTCGGCCCGCGATGGCCTCGGCCAGATGGTGCGCTACTACGATTTGTTCATGCGCTTCCTCGTCATCGTCGGCCTCGGTTCGCTGCTGATCGGCGGCGTCAGCGTCTGGACCGGCATGCAGGCCTATATCGCCGAGCGCGCCAGCGTCATCGCCGTGCTGCGCTCGATGGGCGCCGGCCGCACCCGCATTTTCCTGCACTTCTTTGCCCAGGTGACCATGCTTGCCGCCGTCGGCGTCGGCATCGGCCTGCTCATCGGCGGCGGCGGTGCCTACCTGCTGCTGCCCTATGTCGGCCGCGCCGTTGGCATCGACCTGCTTCCCGCCCTGCATCTGCAGCCCCTGCTGGTCGCGGCCGGCGCCGGCTTCGTCACGGCCTTTGCATTTTCCTACCTGCCGCTGCAGCAGGCCCAGGCGATCCGACCAGTCTTGTTGTTCCGCTCCAAGGGCCTCTCCGCCCCACCGACCGACTGGCGCGCCTTGCTGCATTCCTGGCAGGTGCTGCCGTTAATAGCCGCGGCGATTGCCTTCTTCGTGCTCGCCTGGCTGATGACCGGCGATAGCCAGCTGGTCCTGGCCTTCGGCTTCGCCAGCGCCGCTGCGGCCATCATCTTCCAGCTTTTCATCCACGCCATCCAGTGGGCGCTCCGCCACCTGCCAGAGCCACGCATCCTGCATTTGCGCCACGCGCTGCGCGCCATTTCCGGCTCCGGCCAGAATGCTGCCTCGGTCGTCGTCTCGGCCGGCATGGCGCTGGCCATGTTGATCGTCGTGCTGGTGCTGCAGGCCAATATGCGCCAGGAATTCCTCGGCGCCTCGGCTTTTGATGCCCCAACGCTGGTGGCCTCCGACCTCTTCCCCGATGAGGTCGAAACGCTGCAAACCATGGCTGCCCCCGGCAGCAATATTACCCGCTTCATCTCAACTCCGATGCTGCGCGGCATGCTGAGCGAAGTTGGTGGCATCCCCGCCGCCGACGTCCGCACCCGCGGCCCCGAAGCAACCTTCCTCTTGGCCGGCGAAGTGCCCCTCACCTTCCGCGCCGAGCTGCCGGCGTCGTCCCGCGTCACCTCGGGCGAATGGTGGCCCGCCGACTATTCCGGACCCGGCCTCGTCTCGCTGCACCAGAGCCTGCGCTCCGGCCTCGGCGTCGATCTTGGTGACACGTTGACCTTCACCATGTTCGGCGAACCGGTCACGGTCACTGTCGCCAGCTTCCGCGATTATTCCTGGCAGGGCGGCATCGACTTCCTCGCCACCTTTTCGCCCGGGGTTATCGACGCTTACCCGACGACCTTGTTTGCCGCCGTCACCGCAGCGCCCGGCCAGGAAGACGCCGTCAAGCGCCAGCTTGCCACCGACCTGCCCGATATCCGCTTCATTGCCATCGGCGATACCCTCAAGCAGATCACCGATGCCCTGGCCCAGCTGTCCTTCGCGTCAGCGCTGGTGGGCGGCCTCGCCGTCGGCAATGGCCTGCTCGTCCTGATCGGCAGCCTCTCGACCGGCCGCCGCCAGCGCGAAGCCGATACCATCATCACCAAGGTGCTGGGCGGCACCCGCCGCACCCTGCTCGGCACGGCGTTTTTGCAATATCTGATCCTCGCCATCCTCGCCGCCATCCCCGCCACCATCCTGGGCGTCGGCGTCGGCTGGCTCGTCAGCATGGTCATGCTCAATGTCGATTTCACCCTCAACGCCAGAGTGCTCGGCGTCGTCCTCACCACCGCCATCCTGATCACCGCCCTGCTCGGCTCGCTCACCATCCTCCGCGCCGCCACGGCAAGACCGGCCCGACTGCTGCGTGACCTCTGAACGAAAACGGCGCCCGGACCCCAGGGTCCGAGCGCCGCACTTAGTTGAAGCAGGCCAGCTTAGTTGGTGAAGCGGAACACCGACAATTCGCAGACATTGTTGGCCGTCGAGGTGACCTTGGCTCCGTCCTCGAACACCGCGAGGAAGTCATATTTGCAATAACCGCTGCCGTCATCGATGTTGATCGTGACCGTGCCGCCGGCCGGCAAGACGTTTTTGCCCAGGATATCTTCCTCCCAGGACTTGCTACCGGTGTTCGACGCGTAGAATTCCTGGATCGTGTAGTTCGATTCATTGACGATCTGCACCCGGCGATCAAGCGCCTGGGCGTTTGTCACCCCAACCGCAAACAGCGCAAGCACAGCAGTTGTCAAAATTTTCTTCATAATCTCCCCTAACGCGTCCCATAGTCCCACCATCAAATAAAACGCCCCGCGTTGCTTTGGCAATGGGATTCCCAACAAACAGCGATCACGCTTTAAACTTGTGGTTAGCGCTGACGGGCTGTCCTTACGAGAGGCTCCCACATCCGGGCCAAACAACCCCCACCCTTATATCCCTCCCCACGAGGGGGAGGGAGACAACGAACACGGATATTTGGCCTAGCGCCTCCCTCCCCTGAATGGGCTTCGAGCCGTCCCGTAGGGCAAATCGCTTCAGTGAAGCGACTAGAGGTGCGAAGGCCATGAGAACTATGCTCGAATGGCTAGGAATGAGGGTGGGGTGATGGGCGCCACCGAGGCTTGGGCATCGAACGCCGATGCCCCCACTCAACTCTGTGACTTGCCCAAACCCCATGTCCCCGAATCGCCATCGTCGGTGCTAACACTCGCTCATCCATTCGTACTCACGCGTGCCACCAATCCTCCGGGACGTGTCCACCCGATCCGGAGACTTGATGAAGGTAGCAATCGACATGGGCGCAACGACGGGCGCCGTGCCCGCGACGCTCGATCTCGAAGAGCTCCTCGCCACGCGTCTGCTGGTGCAGGGCAATTCGGGCTCCGGCAAGTCGCACCTGCTGCGCCGCCTGCTCGAACAGTCCGCCCCCTGGGTGCAGCAGTGCATCATCGATCCCGAAGGCGATTTCACCACTCTGTCGGAAAAATTCGGCCACACCGTTGTCGACGCCACCCGTACCGAAGCCGAGTTGACCCGCATCGCCGCCCGCGTCCGCCAGCATCGCGTCTCGGTCGTGCTCAATCTCGAAGGCCTGGACGTCGAACAGCAAATGCGCGCCGCTGCCGCCTTCCTTGGCGGCATGTTCGATGCCGATCGCGACTTCTGGTACCCGGTGCTCGTCGTCGTCGATGAAGCCCAGCTGTTCGCCCCAGCCGCTGCCGGTGAAGTCTCCGACGAAGCGCGCAAACTGTCGCTCGGCGCCATGACCAACCTGATGTGCCGCGGCCGCAAGCGTGGCCTGGCCGGCGTCATCGCTACCCAGCGCCTCGCCAAGCTGGCGAAAAACGTCGCCGCTGAAGCCTCCAACTTCCTGATGGGCCGCACATTCCTTGATATCGATATGGCCCGCGCCGCCGATCTGCTCGGCATGGAAAAGCGCACCGCCGAACAGTTCCGCGACCTGGCCCGCGGCCATTTCATCGCCCTCGGCCCGGCCATTTCCCGCCGCCCCATGCCGGTCACCATCGGCACCGTCGAAACTTCGGCCCGCTCATCGAGCCCCAAACTAATGCCCTTTGAAGCGCCGCTAGACGCCGCCGACCTGATCTTCACCGCCGACCCCGACGAGGCCATCCGCCCTGTGGTGCGCCGCGCCGCGCCGCCACCACCGCCCTCGACCAATGATCTGCTGGCCCAGCTCAGCCGCGCCCGCCCGCCGGCCGAGGAAGCGCCCGTCTCCCTTTTTCCCGAGATCGACGAAGCCGAGCGCGACGCCCAGATCGATGCGATCATGGCCGAACTGCTCGGCGATCCCGACGCCAGCTTCCGCACCATCGCCGTGCTGTATCAGGATTTCCTGGTCCGCTGCCGCATCCGCCGCGTCCCGGGCGAGCCACCGGCGCTACCCGCCTTCAAGCGCCGCCTTGCCGTGGCGCGCGTCGCCCCCGATATCGAGACCGCCCAGTCCGACGGTTGGCAGCAGGCGTTGACGATGTCCGCGACGCTCAGCGATGACGTGCAGGGCGTCTTCCTGGTGCTGGCGCAAGCCGCTCTGAGCGCAGCGCCTTGCCCCTCTGACGCCACCCTCGCCCGCCTCTACGGCACCCACTCCGCCAGCCGCGCCCGCCGCCTGCTGACCTGGTTCGAAGAACGCGGACTTCTGGTCGTCCGCCTCGACTTCCGCCAAAACCGCGTCGTCGCCTTCCCCGACCTCAACGCCGAAACCGCCCCCGGAAACCCCAACGGCCCAGACATGCTGGCCGAAGAACGCGGCGCCGCGGAGTAACCTTCTGTTGGCGCAAAGTCTTCAGTCGACCCCCTCCCCCGTCGAGGGGGAGGTGCCGCGCGGTGCTCATGGCATAATCTCATCCCACCACTGCCGTCACCCTCGGGCTTGACCCGAGGGCCCTACACTTGCCGAACCCGAAAATGAAACACCCCCGGACAAGTCCGAGGGTGCAAATTTGTGCAGTGCGTGGAAGCGCTCAATCGTCCTCCACAAACACCTCTTTCCGTTTCCGCCGAATACTCGGCAACACTGCGATCACCACCGCCAGCACCGCCAGTCCCAGCAGGGTCGCCGAGATCGGCCGGGTGATGAACACTGTCGCATCGCCGCGCGAAATGATCATCGCCCGCCGCAGGTGCTCTTCCAGCAATGGCCCCAGAACGAAGCCCAGCAGCAGCGGCGCCGGCTCGCAGCCGAACCGCATCAGCACATAACCAAGCACGCCGAAAAACGCGATCGCATAGACGTCGTAGATATTCTGGTTGATCGAATAACACCCGATGCAGGCGAACAGCACGATGGCCGGAAACAGCGCCCGATAGGGGATCGACAACAGCTTCACCCACAGCCCGATCAGCGGCAGGTTGAGCAGTACCAGCATCACATTGCCGATCCACATCGAGGCGATGATGCCCCAGAACAGCGCCGGCTGGTCGTTGATCACATTGGGGCCGGGCGTGATGCCCTGCAGGATGAACGCACCCACCATCAGCGCCATCACCGGATGGGCCGGAATACCCAGCGTCATCAGCGGAATAAACGACGTCTGCGCCGCGGCATTATTCGCCGATTCCGGCCCCGCCACGCCCTCGATGGCCCCATGACCAAACTCTTCGGGGTGCTTGCTCAGCCGCTTTTCCGCTGAGTATGAGGCAAATGACGCGAGGATATGTCCGCCGCCCGGCAGGATGCCGAGCACCGAGCCCAGCGCCGTGCCGCGCAGCACCGGCGCGATGATCCGCTTGAAGTCGTCCTTGGTCAGCCACAGGTTCTTGACCGCTTTCACCATCACGTCGCGGCCTTTTTCGTTCTCGAGATTGCGCAGGATTTCGGCCACGCCGAACACACCCACCGCCACCGAAACGAAGTTCAGCCCCGAATATAGCTCGCGCACCCCCATCGTGAAGCGCGGCTGGCCGGTATAAATATCCTGCCCCACCATGCCGAGCAGCAGCCCCAGTACGATCATGCCCAAGGCCTTGAGGATGGAGCCATGCGCCAGCGCAATCGACATCAGCAGGCCCAGCACGATCAGCGCGAAATATTCCGGCGCCCCGAAATTGAGCGCCGCTCGCGCAAGGGGCGGCGCAAAAAACGCCAGCAGCAGCGTGCCCACCGTACCGGCAAAAAACGAGCCCAGGGCCGCCGTGGCCAGCGCCGGACCAGCACGGCCCTTCTTGGCCATCTCGTAGCCGTCGATCGCCGTCACCGCCGAGGAACTCTCCCCCGGCAGGTTGATCAGGATGGCCGTGGTCGAGCCACCGTATTGCGCGCCGTAATAAATACCGGCCAGCATGATCAGCGCGCCGGCCGGCGACAGTGAAAAGGTGATCGGCAACAGCATGGCGATGGTCGCGGTTGGCCCGATGCCGGGCAGCACGCCGACCAGCGTGCCCAGCAGCACGCCGATGAAACAATAAAGGATATTCATCGGGTCGAGAGCGACCGAAAACCCCAGGCTAAGCGAAGCAATCATGTCCATTTTGCGCTCCTACATCCCGAGCCAGGGGCCGAACCACGGCACGCTCATGCCAAGTCCGATAACGAAAATCAGGGTACACATCACGGTCAGCGTGATGGCGAGAAGCACGGCAAACAACGGCGAGTTCAGCCTGCTCGACAGCGCCGCCGCAAAGCTCGAGACAAACACCACCGGCACGAAGCCAAGCCCGCGAATGGTGGCGCCAAAAAACATCACCACCCCGATAATCAGTCCGATGCCACGCCACGACGGCGTGAACCGTTCGTCGGTGTCCGGCTTCTTCCAGCCGCCCGCCGCCACCACAATCCCGAGCCCGGTCAGCACCGCCCCAAGGAACAGCGGCATAAACCCCGGCCCCATTCGAAACGCCGTGCCCACCTCATAGGTCAGCGCCTCAAGCGCAAAATAAGCCCCCGCCACGACAAAGATGCCGCCCGACACGAGGTCCTTGGTCGAAAAATACGAGACCGCCATCGATCCCTCCCCGAATGTTATTGCTGCTTGAGCACGATGACCCAGTCGACACCCTCCCCCTTGCGGGCTTCGAGCCGGCCGTAGGCAAAATCGCTGCATTGCAGCGATTTTAGGTGAGAAGGCCATGAGAGCTATGCTCGAATGGCTGGTCAGGGAGGGGGGCGTTTAGCCCCAATATTCGGGCTAAACCCCACCCCCTCCTAGCCTCCCCCGTCGAGGGGGAGGTACCGCGCAGTGGGCGTGGCAAAATCAAGCCAGCGCCCACCAGCCAGTCTTAGTCCGCGTAAACCCCAGCAGCCTCGATGACGCCCTTCCACAGTGCGATCTGGCTGGTCAGCAACTCTGTCAGCGCAGCCGGCGTAGCTTCCGCAGCTGTAACCGGCACAGTCCCCAGTTCGGCAAACCGGCTGATCACCGTCTCATCGGTCAGCGCCTTCTGCAGCGCCGCTTCGAGCTTGGTGATGATCGCCGCATCGGTCCCAGCCGGAGCATACAGCCCGTGCCACACGCCGATCTGCAGGTCCAAGCCGCCTTCAGCCGTGGTCGGCAGGTCCGGTAGGTTTCCCAAGCGCGCGGCCGTGGTCACGGCATAGGCCTTCACTTCGCCGGCCTGGATCTGGCTGGTGGTATTGGTGCTCTGGTCGCAGATCATGTCGATCTGGCCGCCGATGATGTCGGTCATTGCCGGGCCAGCACCCTGATAGGGCACTGTGGTCATCTGCGTATCCAGCGCATCCATCAGCAGCATGCCGCAGAGCTGGCTCGCCGAACCGATACCGGCATGGGCATAGGTGACGTTCTCGCCATTGGCCTTGATGTAATCCATCAGTTCGGCCAGCGTCGTCGGCTCGAAATCCTTCTTCGCCACCAGCGTCATCGGCACCGAGGTGATCAGCCCGATCGGCGCAAAGTCCACGGTCGGATCATACGGCAGGCTGCGATACAGGGTCGGCGCGGTCGACATACCGATATGATGCAGCAGCAGCGTATAACCATCGGCCTGGGCCGTCGCGACCTGACCGGCACCCAGCGTGCCACCGGCGCCGCCGACATTCTGCACCACCACCTGCTGGCCGAGGTCCTGGCTCATCACTTCGGCGATCAGGCGCGCCACCGTATCAGTCGGGCCACCAGCCGAGAACGGCACCACGACGGTGATCGGCTTGGTTGGATAGTCCTGCGCCAGCACAGTGCCAGAAAATGCCAAGCCTGCAGCCAGCATGCTTGCGGCTAAAGTAACCGTGTTCTTGTTCATATTGTCCTCCGGATTGCTAAGGATGCCGGCTCCCCGCCGCATCCATGCCTTCAGCATTGCAAACCCCGTGCCAAGTGAAAAACGCAAGGCAGATATGCAGTTCGCCCGGAGCGTGTTAGCACGTTCGGCAAGAACTTGCCGATGAACAGGCAAGATTTCGGCAATATCTTGCCAACAGGAGTGCATTTGCCCACCCGCTTCCGCTTCCGCGAACTGCTGCACCGCCGCCAGCTCCTTCTGGCCGGCATCGCTTTAACCATGGTTCTCGCCACCGGCTGGGCCGCCTTCGAGGTCGCCCTGTCCGGCGCCGTAGCCAATGCCGGCCAGCAGTCCGACCGCCGCCTCGCCCTGTTCGACCGCACCCTCGAAGCCATTATCGAGCGCTTCCACTATCTCCCCTCCTCCATGGCCCTCGCCGCCGAAACCCGCGCCATCCTTGCAGATTCTGCCAATCCAGACCTGCGCGAAGCCGCCAACGGCTTCCTCTCCAAGCTCAACGACACGGCCGGCGCTGGGGAACTCTTCATCATGGCGCCCGACGGCAATGTCGTCGCCGCCTCCAACTGGTGGGCCTATGACAGCTTCGTCGGTGAAAACCTCGCTTACCGCCCCTATTTCGAAGAGGCGATGCTGGATGGCGATGCCAAATTCTACGCCGTCGGCACTGTCACGGGCGTTGCCGGCTACTTCCTCGCCCGCCGCATCGATGGGCCCGACGGGGCTCTCGGCGTAGCCGTCACCAAGATCAACCTCGGCGAAATCGAAGCCAACTGGTGGCGCAGCGGCGAACTGCTGGTCATCGTCGACCTCAACAATGTCGCCATCCTCTCCACCCGCCCCGACTGGCGCTATCGCCCGCTGTCACTGATCGGTCCCGGCGACGCCAGCCGCATCGAGGGCGAATTGCGCTACGGCACCACCGGCCTCGAAAGCCAGCCTATCGCCGCCGACATCTGGCCCTCGCGCGGCGCGAACTTTGCCTTCGTCGGCGGCGCTGACCCCGACACCTCCGGCCTGTTCCTGCTCGATGAACTGCGCCTCCCCACCCATCAATGGCGCATCCTGTCCTTCACACCCACCGGCCCGCTGTTCCGCTACGCCTGGATCGCCGCCGCAGCCGCCGCCCTCGCCGCCGCAGCCTTTCTCCTCATCATTGCGCTTCTTGTGCAGCGCCAGCGCATCGTCGCGCAGCGCCTTGCCGATCACGATCGCCTCGAGCAACGCGTCGCCGAGCGCACCGAGGACCTGCACATCACCAACGAGGCCCTGCGCGCGGAAATCGCCGAACGCATCCGCGCCGAAAAGGCCGAGCGTGAGGCCCAGCATGGCCTGGTCCAAGCCGCCAAGATGGCCAGCCTCGGCCAGGCGCTGGCCGGCGTCGCCCACGAGGTCAGCCAGCCCGTCGCCGCCCTTACCACCCACCTCGCCAGCGCCAAGCTGATCGCGGCCCGCGACCAGCATAGCGACATCGCTCCCATCCTCGGCACCATGGACAAGGTCGTCGACCGCCTCGCCGCCCTCACCGGCCATCTCAAGACCTTCGCCCGCAAGGAAACCCGCGTCGAGATGCAGGCCGACCTGTCCACGGTCATCGCCAACGCGCTGGACCTCGTCGACCACAAGCTCAAGGCCACCGGCATCGACGTCGAATATACCCGCCACGGCGGCAAGCTCACCGTCACCGGCAACCCCATCCATCTCGAGCAGGTACTGATCAACCTCATCGCCAACGCCGCCGACGCCATGGAGCATCTGCCCATCCGCGTGCTCTCCATCGGCATCCGCAAGACCGTCAGAAATGTTGAAATCACCGTCACCGATACCGGCTCAGGCATCGCCGCCACCGAACTCGCCAACCTGTTCGACCCCTTCTATTCCACTAAGGACGCCGGCCGCGGCCTTGGTCTCGGCCTCTCCATCTCATACGGCCTGATCCGCGACATCGGCGGCGCCATCACGGTCCAAAGCCACCCCGGCAAAGGCAGCACCTTCACTGTGCGTTTGCCGTTGGCAGTGAGCGCAATTGCCCTCGATCCCCAACTTGAGGCCCATTCCCGATGAGATTGCCACGACTAGTCCAGTCGTCACCCTCCCCCTTGCGGGAAGGGTCAGGGAGGGGGGCGGTTGGCCCAAATATTGGGGCTCTCGCACCCCCTCCCAACCTCCCCCGTCAAGGGGGAGGTACTGCCCGGTGGTTGGGCAGAACTTTGCCACAAAACCTATCGTCGTCGCTTGAAGGCCAAACACAATGACCACCCCATCCGTCCTCATCGTCGATGACGAAGAAATGGTGCGCACCGCGCTCGAGCAGTGGCTGCGCCTCTCGGGTTTCACCACCCACGTCGCCACCAATGCCACCGACGCCCTCGCCATGCTCGACGACGTCCACCCCGACGTCATCCTCACCGATGTCCGCATGCCCGGCCTAAGTGGCCTAGACCTGCTCCGAACCGTCCGCGAGCGCGCGCTCAATGCCGAAGTCATCCTCATCACCGGGCATGGCGACGTTCCCATGGCCGTCGAAGCCATGCGCGGTGGCGCCTTCGATTTCCTGCAAAAGCCTTATGTGCCCGACCAACTGGTCAAAACCCTGCGCCGCGCCGCAGAACAGTCCAGCCTCAAGCGCGAAGTCGCCGAACTGCGCCGCAAGCTCGACGGCGGCGAGACCGAACTCGCCACCCGCCTCGTCGGCTCATCGCGTGTGATGGAAGAACTGCGCCACGCCGTCCGCGAACTCGCCTCCATCCCCACCGATGTCATCATTCTGGGCGAAACCGGCACCGGCAAGGAAGTCGTCGCCCGCTGCCTGCACGACTTTTCACCCAGATCAAAAGGCCCTTTCGTCGCCGTAAACTGCGCCGCCATCCCTGCCGAGCTCATTGAATCCGAACTGTTTGGCCACGAGGCCGGCGCCTTCACCTCGGCCCGCGACAAGCGCATCGGCAAGTTCGAATTCGCCAATGGCGGCACACTGCTCTTGGACGAAATCGAATCCATGCCCCTGCTGGCCCAGGCAAAAGTGCTTCGCGTCATCCAGGAGCGCATGGTCGAGCGCGTCGGCTCCAATCGCCAGATCCCGCTCGACGTCCGCATCGTCGCGGCCTCCAAAGTCGACCTCGCCGCCGAAAGCGACGCCGGCCGCTTTCGCGCCGACCTGTTTTATCGCCTCAACATGGCGACCATCCACCTCGCCCCCCTGCGCGACCGCGGCGAAGATTCCATCCTGCTGTTCCACCATTTCCTCGGCCAGGCCGCCACCCGCTTCAACAAGCCGGTTCCCGCGCTCCACCCCGCCGACATTAACGCCATCCTGGTCCACACCTGGCCCGGTAATATCCGCGAACTCAAAGCCGCCGCCGACCGCTTCGCCCTCGGCCTCGACGCCACGGGGAGATCACTCGACGCTATCTTGGGCCCCAAACCCAAGCCGGTATCCTCCACCGCCAGCCTCGCGGACAGATTAGCCGCCTACGAACGCCACATCATCGAAGCGGAACTGGCCAAACACAACGACAGCATCGCGGCAGTGGTCGATGCACTGCAGGTGCCGAGACGAACATTGAGTGAGAAAATGGCCCGCTTGGGCGTCAGACGCTGAACGTCACTGCATGTTGGTTGAACGCACTAGCGTAGGTTGAGATTCTGGTGAGGGCGAGACGACAATGATGGTCGTCGAGAACCGGAGCGGAGCGTACTACAGTACGTGAGCACCGGAAGCGCAGACGGCCGGCATTTGCAGGCCGCCATCGCCTGAATATCGGCCTACGCTAGCCCACCAGCTCAACCTTGAAACTATACCGTCCACTCGCCCCGGGCCCCAGCACCTCGCCATACGGCCGCTCGCTCAGCTCATCACTCCCGCCAACCTCGGCCGCCATCCCGCGCCACGGCTCCAAACACACAAACGGCGCCCCTGCCTTCGACCAGATGGCAAAATTCGGCAAGTTCTCCCACGTAAACCGGATCGCCTTCTCACCGGCGGAGTACCGCACCCCCGCCCCCGCCCCGTCCGGAAAAATCATCGCGTCCGCATCGAACAGCCCATGCTCCAGCACCAGCACGCCATCATGAAAAGGCGACGGCAACACATCCGGCGCCACCAGCCCGCCTGATAGCCGCGCCAACGCAGGCTCGCCGCCATTATCCAGCACCACCAGATGCTCCAGCGCCCCGCATCCCGGCAGCGGCCACACAAAAGCCGGATGAAATCCGATGCCGAACGGCATCACTCGATCACCCGTATTGCTCACCTCTGCGGTAATGACGACAGCGCGCCCAACCACCCGATGCTCCAGCGTCAGCGCGAACCCGAACGGATAAATCGACTGCGTCGTCGGACTGGATTTCAGTTCAAACCGGCAAAAATCCTCGCCCTGCCCAACCAGCGCAAATTCGCTGCGCCGGGCAAAGCCATGCTGCCCCATCGGATAGCGCCTGCCCTCGATGCTGACATGGTCCCCCGGCGCCTTGCCGACGATCGGAAACAGCACCGGCGACCGCCCGGCCCAAAACGCCGCATCGCCATTCCACAGCCACCTTTGCCCATCGCTGGTCACGATAGACTGCATCTCGGAACCGAGTGGCGACACCTCAACCGAGACCTGTTCATTGCCGATGCGAATGTTGCTCATGCGATGCTCCTGTCTCTGCCTATTGCCCTACCCTCGCTGATCCGCCATGAACCGGCAATGCTTTCGTCCCTGCCGCCCCTGCCCATCGACAATGTCCTGCCCGCCCTGCGCGATGCGCTCGTTGCCACTCCCTATGCCGTGCTCGTCGCGCCGCCCGGCGCCGGCAAGACCACGCGCGTGCCGCTGGCCCTGCTCGATGCTCCATGGCGCGGTAATAGCCGCATCATCATGCTCGAACCCCGCCGCCTCGCCGCCCGCGCCGCCGCCGGCCAGATGGCACGCCTGCTCGGCGAGGACGTCGGCCAGACCGTCGGCTACCGCGTCCGCATGGACAGCAAGGTCACTGCCAAGACCCGCGTCGAGATTGTCACCGAGGGCGTTTTCACCCGCATGCTGCTCGACGACCCCGAACTCACCGGGGTCGCCGCCGTCATCTTTGACGAATTCCACGAACGCAGCTTGGACGGCGATCTCGGCCTCGCCCTGACCCTGGACGCAGCGGCTCTCCGCCCAGACCTCCGCGTCCTCGTCATGTCCGCCACCATCGACGGCGCTCGCGTTGCCAAGTTGCTCGACAATGCCCCAGTGATCGAAAGCCTCGGCCGCGCCTTCCCGGTGCAAACCATTCACCGCGAGCCCGATCCGCTGCAGCGCATCGAAGACCAGGTCGCCAATGCGGTCCTCGCCGCCCTGCGCGAGCATGAAGGCTCCGCCCTGGTCTTTCTCCCCGGTCAGGGCGAAATCACCCGCGTCGCCGAGCGCCTGACTGGCCGTGTGCCACCCGATACCGATATCGCGCCACTCTATGGCCAGCTCACCCCCGCCGAGCAGGACCGGGCTATACGTCCCGCCGAGCCCGGCCGCCGCAAGGTGGTGCTCGCCACCTCCATCGCCGAAACCTCGCTGACCATCGACGGCGTCCGCATCGTCATCGACGCAGGTTTCCGCCGCGTCCCGGTCTATGAACCCGGAACCGGCCTGACCACGCTCGCCACCACCCGCGTCTCCCGCGCCGGCGCCGACCAGCGCCGTGGCCGCGCCGGTCGCACCAGTGCCGGCGTCGCCATCCGCCTGTGGAATGAGGGCCAGACCGCCGCCCTTGCCCCCTTCGAAACGCCCGAAATCCTCAGCGCCGATCTCGCCGGCTTTGCGCTGGACCTCGCCGTCTGGGGCGTCACCGACCCCGCCGCCCTGCCCTTCCT
>NZ_LAPV01000086.1 GCF_000971275.1 Devosia psychrophila
GAGGGGGTGCGAAAGCCCCGATATGCGGGCAAACCGCCCCCCTCCCTTGATCCCTCCCCGCAAGGGGGAGGGTGTCGACTGGACGATTGGGGCCGTTTGCTGTGGCTGATTTCGATACGGCAAGAGAAGGGACTCCTTGGACCCGGCGCCTCGCGCTCGCCGGCTTTTCGCTGTTCGTGCTGGCCATGGCTGGCATCATCCAGCTCAGTTCCACGCTGACCAGCATCGAAGCGACTTTGCCGCCAACGCCCGATGCGGCGACACTGCCGGTTTCCGCGGCAGTGTCCGATCGCAATGGGCAGTTGCTGCGCCCGTTCACCACCGTTGATGGTCGCTGGCGCCTGCCGGTGGATCGCGCTGCGGTCGATCCGCGCTTCCTCGAGATGCTGATCGGCTATGAGGACCGCAATTTTGCCAGCCATGATGGCATTGCGTGGTCGTCGATGGCCCGCGCTGCCTCACAGTTTGTCGGGGCAGGGGGACGCGTCGTGTCTGGAGGTTCGACGCTCACCATGCAGGTGGCGCGGCTGATCGAGGGCGAGCCGACGCGTAATCTGTGGGGCAAGCTGCGCCAGATGGTGCATGCCGACCGGCTTGAGCACGAGCTGAGCAAAGACCAGATCATCGATCTCTACCTGACGCTGGCGCCTTATGGCGGCAATATCGAGGGTGTTCGCGCCGCGAGCCTCGCCTATTTCGGCAAGGAGCCAGCGCGCCTGACAACCGCCGAAGCCGCCCTTCTGGTAGCGCTGCCGCAATCGCCCGAGGCGCGGCGGCCCGATCGCGATCCGGTTGCCGCGCAGCGCAGCCGCGATATGGTGCTGGATCGGCTGGTCAGTATGGGGGCGCTGGCGGAGGAGGAAGCCGTCGCCGCCAAACGCGAGCCGGTTCCGGTTGCACGGCGCGAGTTCCCGATGCTGGCGGCGCATATGGCGCAGCAGGCTGTAAAGGCCCAGCCCACGGCGCGCAATGTGTCGCTGACGATCGACAAGCAGTTGCAGGATGCGCTGGAGCGGCTGGCCGCTGGTCGCGCCCGCATCCTCGATCCCAAGGTTTCCATCGCCATCGTCGCCGCCGATATCCACACCGGCGAAGTGTTGGCGTCGGTCGGCTCGGCCGGCCTGTTTGCTACCCAGAGCGCTGGCTTTGTCGATATGACCTCTGCAATTCGCTCGCCCGGATCGACGCTCAAACCGCTGATCTATGGTCTCGCATTCGAGTTGGGGCTGGCCCATCCTGAAAGCCTGATCGAGGATCGGCCGACGGCTTTTGGTGCCTATGTGCCGGTCAACTTCGACGGGTTCAGCCGCGGCACGGTTTCAATCCACGATGCGCTGACCGAGTCGCTGAACATTCCTGCAGTGGTCGTTCTCGACGCGGTCGGACCCGCCCGGCTAGTGTCGCGCCTGCGCCGTGCCCATGCCGATCCGCGACTGCCGGTCAATACGGCGCCCAGCCTGGCGGTCGGGCTGGGGGGCGTTGGCATCACTCTGCGCGATCTGGTCTCGGTCTATGCCGCTATCGGCAATGGCGGCGTGCCGGTGAACCTGCATGACGGGATCAAGGCGCAGGAGCCGGCAAAGCTGTCTGCGCCGGTGCTGGATTCAGTTGCCGCGTGGTATGTTTCGGACATCCTTGCCGATGTGCCGCCGCCACTGAATGGCTCGCCGGGGCGCATCGCCTACAAGACCGGCACGTCCTATGGCTATCGCGACGCGTGGGCAATTGGCTTTGATGGCAATACCGTAGTTGGCGTCTGGGTTGGCCGGCCCGATGGTGCGCCGGTGCCCGGCCTGTCCGGCATTGTCGGCGCGGCGCCGATCCTGTTTGAGGCCTTTGACCGGTTGGGCAATCGCAAGGCGCCGCTGCCACGGGCGCCCGCCGGGGCGATCTTTGCCTCCAACACCGAACTGCCGGCTCCATTGCGCCGCTTCCGCCATCCCGACGAGGATATGGTGGCCCGCGTCTCCACCCCCGAAATCGCTTTTCCTGCCGATGGTGTGGATGTCGAATTGGGGCTGGGTTCCGGCGGGGTCTCGCCCCTCATGGTCAAGGTGCGCAACGGCGTGCCGCCCTTCACCTATTTTGCTAATGGCGCACCAATAGGACGGCCAGAGTTCGCTCGGCAAAGCAGCTGGAAACCCGATGGTCCGGGCTATGTGACGCTCTCCGTGGTCGATGCTGCAGGGCGGGGCGATACCGTCACGGTATTTTTGAACTGACGGGGTCGGCTCTGTCGCACCACACGCTTGCCTACCTCCTGACACCCCCTCCTTTTCTTTCAAAACCTTCCTTTTCCCTCGGACTTGACCCGAGGGCCGTTAGCCGCTTGTGCCGTGTTGAGAGCGACCCTCGGGTCAAGCCCGAGGGAAAAGAAAGAGTAGAGACAGGAGGAAAGGGAGAAGCAGAAAGTATTGTTGGAGGTTGGAGCAGGGATCGGACAGCCTCGTTGGGAAAGCGTTGGGTCGACGCGCACAAGCATACGGGCCCCGCGGGGCCCGTGGATAAGTTGGTTCGGGTGGGATCAGAATCCGAACACCGTGGTCAGGCTGGATTGTCCGTTGCCGTTCTGGACGCACTGGCCATTGGTATTTTCGCCGAACTGGAACAGGCCGCAATTGTTGTTAAGGCCGTTCTGCTGGATGGTGCCCTGGTGGCCATTGCCTTCCTGCACGATCAGTCCGTGGTTGCCCAAGCCATTCTGGTTGAAGCCGGCGCCGTTGTTATTGCCGTGCTGGCTGGCATTGGCGCCCGTCGAGGACAAGCCTTGCATCAGCGAGAAGATCTGCAGGCCGGCGCCGAGCGCCTGCTGCTGGTCGAGATCGTTCGGGGTGAAATTGATCGATAGCTGGCCGGCTGCCAGGGCGGGCGCGGTGAGGCTCGCGGCGCCGATGACGACGGCAGCAAGGGCGGCGGCGAAGGTTTTGGTGAACCTGGTAGTCATGGCGTCTCTCCCTGAGAGTTTGGCTGTTTGCTGGAGTGTTCCAGCCGATGACCTCACCCTAGCCAGTGGCGACTGAATGGATTTGGAGCGAGGGGTTCAGAATGGGTTCAGATGCCCAAGCCTCTGCCGTGCATGGCGAAAGGGCCCCAGTTTCCTGGAGCCCTGTCAGTCGCCGGTGAAAGATTGATTCAACGAAGGCTCGTAACGTTCTGGTCGCACTCGATCTTTTTGCCATCGACGGTGACGTCGAAGACGACGTCGTAGCTGGAGCCGTTGTTGAGCATCACCTTGCCGAGCGGCATGACCTCATTGGCGTTGGCGGTGAAATAGCCGCCTTGGCTGATGTTGGATGAGCCGCCATTGCTCGAGCTCTGGATGGCGAAGCGATACTCGCCGCTGACGGCAACGGGGCTGGTCAGCGTACCTTCCAGTGCCAGCATGCCGTTCTGGGTGGTCTTGGCTATGCCGCATTGGACGGTGCTGGTGCTGCCCGAATTGGCCATGCCGCCGGTGGCAGCGATGGCGGCGATGACGAGTCCGAGGGCGACAGCGCCACTGGATGGAATGTTCATGGTCTCCTCCTGTTAGCAGCCGGAAGGCGGTGCCTTCCGGCAAATGGGGATCAACTCAACCGCAGATCAGGGGCAGGCCTGCACGAAGGCGGTGACATTGCCCGAGCCGCCCTGGACCACATTGGCATTGCAGCCATTGCCGACCTGCACACCGGCAGCGATGTTGCCATTTCCGTCCTGGGTGATGACCGTGGTGTGGTTGTCGCCGAACTGGCCTACGCCAGCGGCATTGTTCCAGCCGTTCTGCCAGGTGTCGCCATAGTTGTTATTGCCCTGCTGGCCGATGGCGCCGACATTGTTGCCGCCGGTCTGCTTGCCGACTGCGGTGTTCCAGTGGCCGGTCTGATGCACGCCGAACGTGTTGTTCCAGCCAGCCTGATTGCCGCCGGCAGCGTTGCCGAAGCCGAACTGATTGACGAAGACGTCGTTGGACATTGCGGGAGCGGCCATTGCGCCGATGGCCAGAGTAGCGACTGCGGTGATGATGAGCGTGCGGATCATTTTGGGTCTCTCCTGTTTGACTGCGCTCCCTCCGAGCGCTTTTTGCCGATGACATGAGGATTAGCCCCCTGATTTGGAACGGCTTCTGAGCGCCGGGTTCAGAAACCGTTCATCGGCAGGGAAATCGTGCGGGTTATACCGATCGCTGCGAGGAAATCCGCATCGTGGCTGACCACGAGCAGCGCCCCATCATAGCCGCGCAGGCCGGCCTCGACCTGTTGCACGGCCTGGATATCGAGGTGGTTGGTCGGCTCGTCGAGGATCAAGAGTTGTGGTGGCTGATTGCCGCCGATGGTGCAGGCAAGGCCGGCACGCAGCATCTCGCCACCGCTCAGGGTACCGACGATTTGCAAGGCGGCATCGGCGCGAAACATGAAGCGGGCCAAGGCGGCTCGGCAGGTGTTTTCATCGGCGTTGGGGTTGAGGGCGCGGAAATTTTCGCGAATTGAGAGCACTGGATCGAGCAGGCTTACTGTCTGGTCGAGCATGGCATACGGAACCATGATGCGCGCGGCGCCGGTAATGGCTGGGAGTTTGCCGGTCAGCAGACGGAGCAGGGTGGTCTTGCCTGAGCCGTTGGGTCCGGTGATGGCGACGCGCTCGGGACCGACTATCTGCAGCGAAAGGTCGCGGGTAATCGGAATTGTGCTGTCGGGTCTGCCAGTTAAGGCGACGGCCTGTAGGACGGTTCGTCCGGCTGGTAGCCCCGTAGGTGTTAGCGTAACGGATAGCGGCGTGAGAATTTCGACGTTGGAGCGGGCTTCGCTGGCGGCCTCTGCCGCGTCGTTGCGCAGGCGGTTGGCGAGGCGGGCGCTTTCGCCGCTTGTGTTCTCTGAGTTTTCCTTCATGCCGCCGAGCATGATTTTCGGAATGTCGCCCTTGGCGGCCTTACGCTTGCCGGCGCCGTCCTTGCGGGCCTTTTTCTCGGCGACGGCCTGCAGCTTGCGGTCGATATCCGCGACCTTGCGCTCGCTGGTGGCGAGGTCGTGCTCGGCTGAGGCCAGTTCCAGGGCCTTGCGCTCGGCGTAGTGGTCCCAGTTGCCGCCATAGGTTCTGGCGCCCAGCGTGGTGAGTTCGACGATGGCATCCATCTGCCGCAGCAGGTTGCGGTCATGGCTGACGATCACTGCCGCGCCGCGCCAATGATGCAGTAGATCGACGACCGCTTGCCGTCCGTCGGCGTCGAGATTGTTGGTGGGCTCGTCGAGCAGGATGATGTCGGGAGCGGTGAGGATCAGCCGAGCCAGAGCAAGTCGGGTGCGTTGGCCACCGCTGAGGGTGTCGAGCGGCCGGTCGGCTTCGTAGGCGGGCAGGCCGACTTGCTTCAGCGCGGTTTCCACCCGACCGGGCAGGGACCAGTCGGCTTCGCCGGCATCGTCGATCGAGCCGTCGCCGCGTTCGAGCCTGTATAGGCGGGCGAGCGCGTCTGCCATGCCGAGTTGGTCGGCGATGGTGGTCTGGGGCGTCACCTGTACGGATTGTTCCAACATGCCGATGCTTCCCTGGATCGTAACCGATCCTGAGGCGGGGTGGATAAGTCCGGCGACGATTCGGAGCAGGGTTGATTTGCCGATGCCGTTGCGGCCGATCAGGCCCGTTCGGTGGTTGCCGAACGACAGGTCGAGGCCGGTGAAAAGCGGCTGGTTATCGGGCGTTGAATAGCTGAGTTGGTGCAGGGAAATGGAGGCAGGCATGGGCGGATTCCAGATGAGCGATGCGGATGAGGCAGTCGTTCAAATTGGAATCCATGGGTACCGTCCGGTCAGTGCTGCGTGTGGGGAAGATAGGGGAGGTGGGGGAGATGTCAAGCCGCCGAGGTTTTTCTTCTCCCCATGAGGGAGAAGGTGCCCCGAGGGGGCGGATGAGGGGTCTCTTCCTGGCTTCTGGCATGGGATGGCGCAGAACCCCTCACCCTGATCCTCCGCTGAACGCGTCGGATCGTCCCTCTCCCTCAAGGGGAGAGGGGAGAAGTCAGGCCAGATAGCGCTGCTTCAGGTGGGCTTTGAAGAAGTCGGCATTCAGCGGTTGGCCGGTGGCCTTGGTGATCAGGTCGGGGGTGGACCAGCGGGAGGCTTGGGTCCAGATGTTGTCGCTGCGCCACTGGTTGACGCCGGTGAAGTCGCCCTTGCGGATGTCGTCGCGCACGTTGGGCTGGGCCTTTTCGAGGGCGGCCCATTGCTGGGCGGCGATCATTGCGCCGAGGGTGTAGCTGGGGAAATAGCCGAAGGCGCCGCCGGGCCAGTGCACGTCCTGCATAGGGCCGTCCTTGGGGTCGTTGATAGTGGAGATGCCGAGATATTCGGTCATCTTGGCGTCCCAGGCTTCTGGAATCTGGCTGGCTTCAAGCTTGCCGTTGACGAGGTCCTGCTCCAGTTCGTAGCGCAGGATGACATGCAGCGGGTAGGTGACTTCATCGGCATCGACGCGGATATAACCGCGTTCGACGAAGTTGACCTCGTTGAGAAGGTCGCCAATTTCCCAGCCCGGAATGGCGTCTTCGCCGAGATGCAGATGCACCAGTGGCAGCGCGAACTCCCAGAATTGGGGGCTGCGGGCCAGCTGCATTTCGACGAACAGGCTCTGGCTTTCATGGATTCCCATGCCGCGCGCCTTGCCGAGCGGCCAGTGCGACCAATCCTTGGGCAGGCCTTGCTCGTAGAGGGCGTGGCCGGTTTCGTGCAGCACGCCCATCAGCGAGGAGAGGAATTCGTCGGTGCGGTAGCGCGTCGTCATGCGCACGTCACTCGGCACGCCACCGCAGAATGGGTGATGCGACACGGCCAACGAGCCATGAGTGAAGTCGAAGCCGACGGCGCGCATCGCGGCGAGGCCGAGTTCGCGCTGCTTTTCGATCGGGTAGGGGCCGCTCAGTGTTTTGCGCGGGCGCTTGGCGAGACGGCGCTCTTGAGCGTCGAGCGCTTCGGGGACGAAGCCCTTGAGAAAGCTCTTGAGGTCGCCGAACACCAGGTCGAGGTCGGCCGTGCGGTTGCCGGGGTCGTATTGATCCATCATGGCGTCGTAGGGGGCGAGTTTGAGCGCGTCGGCGCGGAGCTGGGCTTCTTCGCGCACTAGCGAGACGACGCCTTCGAGTGCCGGCAGAAAGCTGTCCCAGTCGCCCTTGGCGCGCAGGTCGCGCCAGAGCTGCTCGGAGCGCATGGTGGCGGTCGTACGGCGCTCGACGAACTCGGTCGGCAGGCAGGTGGCGTTGATATACTGGCGCCTGAATTCGGCAAGAGCGAGCGTCTGGTCTTCGCTCTCGGGCTTGGCCGCTTCGATCCAGTCGGCGATTTCGGGAGCGGTGGCGTGGGCGTGATACATGCCGGCGAGGTTGGACATTGCCTCGGCCCGCTTCTCGCCACCGCCAATAGCCATGTGGGTAGCCTCGTCGGCGCCAAGGATGGAGAGCGCATGCTCCAGGGATTCGAGTTTGCGGCCGAGGGCGTCGAGTTTCTGGAAGGACATGGTAGGCTCCGAAAGAATTCCTCCCTGTGTTCCATAGGCAAGCGCAGTCGGCAAGCGTGCGGAAGTGCCGCCTGCGGTGCGGGTTTCGAATAGAGCGATGGTGGCGAGGCGACTGCCTCGGGGTAGGGTAGTAAAAAGTGAGGCAGTTGCCTCGCCACCAGGTCGGGATTTGTCGTGGGTTGGGATCGTGCTGGCCATTATCGCAGACCAGCGCGCCCGATTTCCCCGCACGCAACAGGAGCGACCTCCCATTCCCGGCAGTCTCCACGCTCGTCACTCGTCATGACTAGCTCTGTTGTGAAGATGGGGGGAGTATGCGGGAGGCGGCGGTGGGTGGGGATAAGTTTTTGTTGGCACACAGCAGCCGCACGCACTGTGTCATCCCGGCCTTGAGCCGGGATCCATCTCGACATGGGGCGACAGCCACAAGTAGCTGGAAAGGGCACCGCGATCTGGCGGCGAGGGATGAATCTCGGGATGGATCCTGGATCAAGTCCGGGATGACATCGGGGGTGGGGAGGGGCAGGTGGGTAGGATGCGGGATACGTTTGTGGGTTCGGGAGTTTGTCTATCCCACCAGCTTTCTCCCTCGGGCTTGACCCGAGGGCCGCTCTCACCCCGGCGCGAGCGGCGAATGGCCTTCGGATCAAGCCCGAGGGGGAAAGGAAGTGCGCGGAAGAGCCCTTGTTGGGTACCCCCACCTCGCCTCCCCCTAATGAGGGGAGGAATCCGAGCGGTGGGTGAGGTGGCTTTTGGGCTAACGAACGTTCCTTAAAAGGGAAGAGGCGCAGCCGGGGGGACTGCGCCTCGGGGGAGGCCGTATCTTTCTGGAGTGGCCGGGCTGGCCTTCTGGCCTGCCGGGGAGCCTGTCGCATCATTGGGGGAATGTGCGGCAGGAAGGGGATTTGAACTGGGGGAGGACTAGAAGGGCAGGATGGCGTCCAGGGCCTGCTGGCCGTAGCGGGGTTGCTGGACATCGGTGATCTGGCCGCGACCGCCGTAGGAAATGCGCGCTTCGGCAATCTTGGAGGAGAGAATGGTGTTGTTGGCCTGAATATCGGAGGGGCGGACGATACCGGCGACGATAAGGTCGCGGACTTCGAAGTTGACGCGGACTTCCTGGCGACCTTCGATGACCAGATTGCCGTTGGACAGCACCTGGGTGACCACGGCGGCGACGGAGGTCTCAAGGCTTTCCGAGCGGTTGACCGAGCCATTGCCGCGGTTGGACATGCCGGAGTCGAGCTCGATTGCCTTGGACGGGTCAATGGCGCCGTTGCTCAGTGTATCGACGGCCGCGCCGAAGATGCCGCCCATGCCGGCCGAATTGCTGGCGCTGCGGGTGGACTGCGTGGTGTTGGCGATCTTGGCGCTGTCGTCGATGGTGACCATGATGGTCAGGATGTCGCCGATGCGATGGGCTCGTTCGTCCTTGAAGAAGCCGCGGGCCGAGGTGCGATACAGCGAATTGGCCTGGTAAGTATCGGCGATGGCTTCAGGCATCGGCATGCGCACGGGCTGGTAGCCAGCGGTGGTGGTGGGATCTGCAATGGCGGTCAGTGGCGGCGCGGACCCGACGCTGGCGAGGCGGTCCACGGTGTTGCAACCGGCCAGAGCGGCGGTCAGCGTCAGGAGGGTGGCGAGCTTGAAGAGGTTCATTTGGTTTGTCTCCTGAGACTTAGAGGCCGGCGATGGCGAGCGGGTCGGAACCCACTTCGACCGCGCCGGGAGCAATTACGGTAGCGCTGATAACGCGCTTGGACATGAGGTTAAGGACCTGCACCGGCGAGCCGGCGGCGGCGCTGGTGATGGCCTGGCCCTTGACGGTCAGCGTCATCGGACCCTTGCGGAAATAGATGGTCACCGAGTCATTCTTGGAAACCACCAGCGGGGTGGTGACGTCGGTCGGGCGCAGCATCATGCCCTCGCGGCTCTGACGGACCAGCGACTTGCCAACGACGTCTTCCAGCCGCGCCACGCCAACGCTTTCAACGAAGCGGACCGGCACTGGCCGCATCGCGATGTTTTCGGGTGAAAGCAGCGTGCCCGCTGGCAGGTTGGCGGTGATGTGGGGCGCTTCGATCATGAGTTCGATGGTGCCCGAGACATCAAGCGTCTGATCGACACCGGCAATGGCGAAGCGGGCCGAGAAGGCGCCGTTGCCGGGCAGGTAGCGCAGGCTGAGAAGCTTGGCGGGCTGGGCGACGGCTTCGGCTTTGATGGCGGCAACCGGCGTGGCAAACAGCGTATCGAGGGTCATGCCGGTGCCGAGAATGCCGCGCGTCCTGAGATCGGCGGCGATCAATTCGGTCAGCGCGGCCTCGTCGATGATCGCTGCGGAACGGGTGACGCGAACGTTGACCAGGCCTTCGGCCTCGAACTGCAGCACGCCGATGCGCGCCAGTGCGGCGGTGATGTCCTTGACGGGCACATTGCCGCTGGTGCCGGGCTTGGGCGCGCGGAACAGGGCGGTTTCAGCCAGCTCTCCGGCGTCATCGAACATGTCTGCCATGGTGACGACGGGAGCGGTGACGGTGATGTCGGCGCGCAGCGTTGGGGCAGCCCATGCGACATTGGCCAGCAGCGCGGTGGTGAGCAGGGCGAGGGCGGAACGCAGGATCATCTTCACGGCTCCTATCAGCGCAACTGGCTAGTGGACTGCATCATCTCATCGGCACCGGAGATGACGCGGGCGTTCATCTCGTAGGCGCGCTGCGCGGCGATGAGGTCGGCGATTTCGGTGACCGAGTTGACGTTGCTCATTTCGAGATAGCCCTGGAGCAGGTTGCCGACGCCATCGGCATTGGGAATGCCAACCTGGGCGGGACCGCTTGCGGCGGTTTCGAGGAATAGATTGTCGCCCAGCGATTCGAGGCCGGACTTGTTGACGAAGCGGGCAAGCTGGAGCTGACCCATGTCGGTGGGCACGGAATCGTTGTTGAGATAGGCGCTGACCATGCCGTTCGGTGCGATGGCGATGGATGATGCGGTGCCTGGAATGGCAATGCCCGGGTCGATGGCATAGCCGCTGGAGGTGACGATCTCGCCTTCGGGCGACCGTTCGAACGAGCCGTCGCGGGTGTAGGCGGTGCGGCCATCGGGCAGCTGCACCATGAAGAAGCCTTCGCCGCGGACGGCCACGTCGAGCTCGCGCTCGGTGGCGTTGATGCTGCCCTGGCTCATGACGCGGGGCGTCGAGACGGTGCGCACGCCCGAACCAATCTCGAGGCCGGCCGGGACCATGGTGCCCTGGTCGGAGGTCGAGGAGCCGGCGCGGGTGATCTGCTGGTACAACAGGTCTTCGAATTCTGCGCGCTGACGCTTGAAGCCGGTGGTACGCATATTGGCAATGTTGTTGGAGATGACTTCGACGTTACGCTCCTGGGCGCTCATGCCGGTCGATGCGATGTAGAGAGCTTTCATGGCAAATCTTCCCGGTTAAGCGTTGGTATCGCCAAGACGCTGGATGGCGCTGCGGCGCAGTTCATCCTGCTTCGAGGCCAGGCTCGCTGCCGATTCATAGGCCCGGGTAACGCGGATCATTTCGGCCATCTCGGACACGCCCGAGACGTTGGACTTCTCGATGAAGCCCTGCATGGCGCGGGTATTGGCGGCGGCAACAGGCGTGCCGCCGGCCCACAGGTTGCTGCCTTCGCGGGTCAGTTGCTGCACATTGGCGAATTCGACAAGGCGCAGTTTGCCCTTCTGGCCGGCGCTGGAGCTGACCGCGCCGTCGGCGCTGATGGTGATGCCGTTTTCCTCTGGGCCGAACTGGATCGGGCCGCCTTCGCCGAGTATCGGATTGCCGCTGGCATCGACCAGCGTACCGTTGGCGCTGAGCTGGAAGCTGCCGGCCCGGGTCCAGCGGTCGCCGCCGGGCGTCTGCACGGCAAAGAAACCGTCGCCATTGAGGCCGACATCGAGCTCGCTGCCGGTCTGCACCATGGCGCCGCCGGAAAGATCGTGGATGGTTGCCCAATCCTGGACATAGGAGAGCGGCTGGTCGAGGCGCGGGAAATCCTGGTCGCGAGCGACCGGCATCACGTATTCCTCAAAGAGGATCTGTTCGCTCTTGAAGCCGGTGGTGTTGAGGTTGGCCATGTTATTGGCTACCACATCCATCTGCCGCTGTAGCGCTATCTGCCGGCTAAGGCTGATCAGTTGCGCATTCTCGATCATTGCTGATCCCCGGAAAGTTAACGTCCCCGAGCCCGCCTGCTTCCCCAAGCCGCGGCCTCGCCATTAACAATGCAGAAACCATGCCAGACTGGAAAATTTAATAAAATCAAAGGCATGCCACTGTGTCGTGGTTAGGCTTGCCGGGCTAGTCTTTCCGCATGAGGCAAAACTTGCCCGGCAAATATTGCCGCATCGGGTTGGTTTGTAACCATTCGTTAACCATCCCCCGCTTAGCTGGACGTTAAGCCGGAATCGTCCGGGAAGCCCCGAGTTTGGCAGGTTCCAATGGCCGCTGAAGCAGACATCGAAGACGGCGCCCCCGCCAAGAAGGGCATTCCCAAGCTCTTCATCATTATCGGCGCTGCGGCAATCGTGGTGCTGTTGGGTGGGGCGGGGTTGTTCATGTTCCTATCGGCCGGCTCTGCCCCTGCAGAAGGTGATGCGGCGCATGGCGAAGCGGCTGCCGATGGTGCTGTCGCCGGCGCTGCGGCTCATACCTTTATTTTCAATCTGCCGCCGATGATCGTGAACCTCAACAATGATGGCGCTGATGCAGGCGCCTTCATGAAGCTGACGGTGGCGCTCGAAGTCGCCAACCAGGAAATGATGGTCGCGATCCAGCCCAGCATGGCCAAGGTGATCGACGCGTTCCAGGTATACCTGCGCGAGCTGCGCCGTTCTGATCTTGAAGGATCGGCCGGCGTCTATCGCCTCAAGGAAGAGCTGCTGCGCCGCGTCAACGTCGCGATCTACCCGAACAAGGTCGAATCCATCCTGTTCAAGGAAATCCTGGTGCAGTAATGGCGGGACCTTCCGAACAGGACAAACTCGCAGAAGAATGGGGCCTCGACGAGGTCGGCCAACCCGATGACGGCATGACCGACGAGCAGCGCGCTGCTGCCGCGGCCGCTGAGTGGGCTGCCATGATCGAAGAGGCCGGGGAGGGCGAAGGCGGCCCCGACCGCGTGCTCAACCAGGACGAAATCGATAGCCTGCTCGGTTTCGACGCCAGCATCGGCAGCAATGTCGAACTGACCGGCGTGCAGGCGCTGATAAACTCGGCGCTGGTAAGCTACGAACGCCTGCCGATGCTCGAAATCGTGTTTGATCGCCTGGTGCGGCTGACGACAACCTCGCTGCGCAATTTTACCTCCGACAACGTCGAGGTGACACTGGATTCCATCTCTTCCGTACGGTTCGGCGATTATCTCAATTCCATTCCGCTGCCGGCCATCCTGTCGGTGATCAAGGCGGAGGAATGGGAAAACTACGGCCTGCTGACCGTGGATTCGAGCCTGATCTATTCGATGATCGACGTGCTGCTGGGCGGCCGCCGCGTCGGTGGCAATATCCGCGTCGAGGGCCGGCCCTATACGACGATCGAGCTGGCGCTGGCGCGCAAGATGATCGAGATCATCCTCGAAGATACGCACCGGGCCTTCGAGCCGGTCACCAATGTCAATTTCAAGCTCGAGCGCATGGAAACCAATCCGCGCTTTGCCGCTATTTCGCGGCCGGGCAATGCGGCGATCCTGATCGAGCTGCGCATCGAGATGGACGATCGCGGTGGCAAGATCGAAATCCTGCTGCCCTACGCCACGATCGAGCCGATCCGCGAACAGCTGCTGCAGATGTTCATGGGCGAAAAATTTGGCCGCGACCCGATCTGGGAAGGCCATCTGGCGACCGAGATTTATTCGGCCGATGTTGAGATCGAAGCCGTGCTGCACGAGCAGGAACTACCGCTGTCACGGATGCTGGGCATCAAGCCGGGCGACACGGTGATGTTTGAGCGCACGCCTACCGATCCGGTGCGGCTGCGCTGCGGCGATGTCGAACTCACCGAGGCCATCATGGGCCATATCGGCAATTATGTTTCGGTGCGGGTAACGCGCCCCCTTAATCCGCCCAAGGTCACCATGGCGGCCTTTGAAGCGATCGACGAGAAAATGGAAGGACGATGATGTTCGGCTTGCCCCTGGGATTTCTGGTGGAAGGTGCTGTTGCCATTCTGCTGGCGCTGACAATCGGATACTGCATCGTACTCAATTCGCGGCTGAAGCGCTTGCACGCCGATAAGGACATGCTGCGCCAGATGGTGGCCGATCTTGTCCGTGCGACCAATTTAGCCAACCAGGCAATCCGCGAATTGAAGCAGACAGCCGTGGAGGCCGACCTGTCGCTGAATTCGCGTCTGGAAGAGGCCGAGCGTTTTGGCATCGAACTGGCCAACCATGTCAACGCCGGTACCGTGCTGATGGAGCGCATCGCCAAGATCACCAGCGTGGCGCGCCACAGCCAGGCCATCGAGCCGGTCGAGCAGCCCAATAAAGTGCAATCGGCACTTGAGCAATTGTCGGCCCGCGTTCGCACTCGCGGAGTTGCCGCGTGAACAGGATCCGCCTGCTACCCGTCCTCGTCCTCGCCATAACTGCGCTACTGGTGCTCAAGACCCTGGGTCTGATCACCAATGGCGGCTATGTGCTGACCGGCGTTGGCGTGGCGCAGGCAGCCGGCGCCAGTTCAGGCGGAGACGCGGGCGGCACGGCCGAAGCCGATCTCACCATCACGCCGGCCGCCGAACCGACGCTTGAAGATATCAGCCCAACCCTTGACGACAGCGCGCCGACCCTTGGCGAACAGCCCGAGGCTGCTGCCGGCGCTGCTTACGGAGGCCCTGCAGCTGCGGAAACGCCGGCAGATGGCGCTGAGGTTGCTGCCCCAGCGGTTAAGGGTGCGCCTGCCGCGACGCCCGTGGCTGCAACCACTTTGGGCACGTATTGTGTGGAAACTGACGCGACGCTGACGGAAAGCGGCGAGACCATCTTGAATGACGTAGCTACCGGCGCTGCACACGGCGAAGCGGCGACGAATGAGCCTGCTCCAGCCGAACATGGCGAAGCCGCTGGGGCCGAAGCGGCCGTTACCGTTCCAGAGGGCAGCTTTGCAGCCTCGATGATCGATTGCCTGCCGTCCGGAGACGCGGTTCCCACCGAGATCGGCCTCGATGGAACACCGGTGGCGATTGCCGCATCATCTGCAGCCCCTTCCGCCACCGAACAGCAGTTGCTGGACCGTCTGGTGGAACGTCGTTCTGAATTGCAGAAGTATGAGCAGGACCTTGCCCTGCGCTCCTCCATCGTCGATGCCGCTGAAAAGCGTATCGAGGAACGTGCTGCAACGCTGCAGGCACTTGAGGCGCAGATCTCGACACTGGTCGACCAGCGCCAGGAGATGGAGACCGGCCAGTTTGCTGGCATTGTCGCCATGTATGAGAACATGCGGCCCAAGGATGCGGCCAATATTTTCAACAATCTCGACATGGTCGTGTTGCTGCAGGTCGCCAAGACCATGAGCCCGCGCAAGATGGCGCCGATCATGGCGGCAATGGATGCCGCCCGGGCTCAGGAGCTGACCGTGCAGATGGCTGACTTAGCCGAGCGTCCTCCGACCGAGATGACGCAGGAAGATCTCGCGGCTCTCCCGCAAATCGTCGGGCAATAACTGGATGGGCTGCTTGACCACCCTGGCGGCCAGCTGACACGATCTTCTCCGCTTCCGGTGCTCACGTGCAGAACGCACGCTGCGCGCCGGGTCTCGAAGATCACGCCATCTGACTCGCCCGAGCGGCCATTCAGGCCATCCATAAGCCTTTCCCCTTTGGGGTAAGGCGACGTTAAGCAGGGGTCGCTAGGGTCAGCACGAGAGTATCGTGTAAACCCATGCGGGTGTGATCCCGAAGCCGAAAGCTTCGCCACGCTTCGCAACAGAGTGCGTCGGGCGGGCAGAAGCCGGTGAGGACCGCGTTCAAGGCAGGTATGCGGCGGGCCCCATGGGCCGCGCTGATCGGCGTCACCTTGGTGATGCTGGGCCTTGCCTTGCCTGTGGCGGCGCAAGAGCAGGGGCAGCTGTTTGCCACTCAGGAAGAGGGCTACGGCCGTCTTATCCTGAGCTTTCCCGGGCGTGACGATCTTCCAAAATACCAAATGCGTATCGAAAACGGCGTGCTGTCGCTGGAGTTTGATGAGAAAGTTTCGATCATCCTGCCGGATGTCGGCGTCACCATGTCACCCTATCTTTCGGTGGCTCGCGTCGATCCGGACGGTCGCGGTTTGCGGCTAGGCCTGAAGTCTTCGTTCAATTTCAATCGTATAGAAGCCGGCGAAAAGCTGTTCGTCGATCTGTTGCCGACCAACTGGCAGGGCATGCCGCCGCCGCTGCCGCAGGAAATCATCGACGAGCTGGCGGAACGGGCGCGCCTCGCTGCCATCAAGGCGGAACGCGATCGCAAGGCTGCCGATGTGGTGGAGCTGAAGCCAGCGGCGACGGTGCGTGTCGGTCGCAACCCGACCTTCATGCGCGTGCAGTTTGACTGGACCGTGCCGACCATGGCCGAATATGTGCAGGAGGGCGAGGCCGCCCATATCGCTTTCGAGTGGCCTGTCGGCGTCGATCTGCGCAGTTTGGCGGCGGACCTGCCGCCCGAAATCGGCTCGGTCGAGAACGTAGTCAGTCCCGATGGCACGCTGGTGACGCTGGTGCTGGCCGAGGGCGTAACGCCGCGTTTCTATGAGAATTCGCCACGCCAGTTTGTGCTGGACGTGGATATTGCCGGTGAGGGTCTGCCCAGTTTTACCGCTGCCAGCCTCGCCGATGGCGTTGCCAAGGAGCCGGAACTGCAACACAGCGGGCCTGACTCGGCAAAAGTGGACATGCTGTATCCCTCGGGCGTGGCGCCGACGGTTACGCCCTTCGTCAGTGTGCTCGGCTCCACCGTCCGGGTGATCTTTCCGTTCGAGCAGGACACGCCGGCAGCCGTGTTCCGCCGTGGCGATACGGTTTGGATGATCTTTGACACGGTGTCCGGCATTGCCGCGCCCGCCCAATCATCCGACCTCGATGCGCTGACCAGCGAATTTGCGGTGATCGCCTCGGGCGATACGCAGGTGGTGCGCATCGAGCTGTCGCAGGATCGCCTCGCGACGCTTGGTTCAGAAGGCATGGCCTGGGTGCTGTCGCTGGGCGACATCATGCTGACGCCGACCGAGCCCATTAACCTCAGCCGCCGCCGGGACCTCCAAGGCGCCTTCGAAGTGGTGGCCGATGTGCAGCGGCCGGCGCGTATCCATGATTTCCGCGATCCGCTGGTCGGGGACATGCTCAAGGTGGTTACGGCCTATCCGCCGGCGCGTGGCGTGGTGCGCACGCTCGACTATGTCGAGTTCTCGGCGCTGCGCAGCGTGCATGGGCTGGTGATCAAGCCGGAGAGCCCGGAACTGTCGGTCGCCATCGAGAATGATCTGGCGGTGCTATCGACGCCGGAGGGCCTGACCGTGTCGGCCCATGATACGCCGCGCACTATCAGCAATGGCGTCACCGAATCCCCGCGCAGCAGCTTCGTCGATCTGACGGCGCTGGAAGAAAAAGACTATGGCGTCCTTAACCGGCATCTGGAAGACCTGCAGGCTCAGGCCGCTGCTGACGAAGGCCGGGATCGTGATCTGGCGCGTCTCGACCTGGCGCAATATTACGTGGCCAACCGGTTTGCGCATGAGGCGCTGGGCGTGCTGTCCGTGCTGGAGGCCGACCTCAAGGCCGAAGACCTAACGCGGCGCATGCGCATGACGCGCGCCATCGCCGACACGCTGGCGGCGCGCCCTGAAGAGGCGCTGGCCATTCTCAATGCCGACTCGATGGGCCAGGAAGTCGATGCCCTGTTGTGGCGGACGATCGCCCGCGCCGATGCTTATGATTTCAAGGGCGCGCGTGAAGATGCAGTGGAAGCCAACAGCGTGGCCGAGAGCTACCCGCAGTGGGTGCGCAACAAGTTCTATTTCGCGGCGGCGCGCGCTGGCGTCGAAAGCGACGATATTGGGATTGCCGAGCGGTTCCTCGAACAGATCGAATTTGCCAGCCTCGACCTGGAGCAGGCGAGTCTTTATCACCTGATGTCCGGCCGCATCGATGAGGGCAGGGGGCGGGTGTCGGAGGCTATCGATACATATGGCCAGGTGATTGCCGCCGATATCCGGCCAACGCGCGCCGAGGCGATCTATCGCACCTTGCGCCTGCTGAACCAGCAGGGAACGCTCGACCTCAACAAGGCGGCGGAGACCCTGTCGGCCGAGTCGCTGTTGTGGCGTGGCAATCCGCTGGAAGCGGACATGCAGGCGATGCTGGCGGACTTCTATTTCCGCGAGGGCAACTATCGCCTCGGCTTCGAGACGGTTCGCCAGGCCGTCAGCACCTATCCAGAAAGCCCGCCGATCAACGCTTTACGCGATGAAGCGCAGGCCAAATTCGGCGAATTGTTCCTCGATGGCGCGGCTGACTCGCTGGGGCCGGTCGATGCGCTGAGCCTCTATTATGACTTCCGCCAACTGACCCCGCCCGGCGCGCGCGGCGATGAGATGATCCGTAACCTGGCCCGTCGGCTGGTGCGGGTCGACCTGTTGCCGCAGGCGGCGGAACTGCTGCAATACCAGCTGGACAATCGCCTCAAGGGCATAGCGCGGACCCAGATCGCGGCCGACCTGGCGATCATCTATCTGGCGGATCGCAAGCCGCAGGACGCCATTCGGGTGCTCAATGCGACGCAATTGCCGGGCCTGCCGGATGCGCTGCAACGGCAACGCCGGGTGCTCGAAGCGCGGGCGATGATCGACGGCGGCCGCGATCAGCTGGCGTTGGACCTGCTGCGTGATCTGAATGGCACGGATGCCGCGCTGTTGCGCATCGACGCGCACTGGAAAGCCAAGCGCTATGCCGAGGCCAGCGAATTGCTCGAGGCGCTTTATGCCGATCAGATCGGCGGCAGGCCTTTGGGACAACAGGTTCGCATGGGCTTGATCAAGGCCGGTGTTGGCTTTGCTCTGGCCGGCGACCAGTTTGGCTCATCTCGCCTGCGTTCCAAATATGGGGATGCGATGGTGACGACGCCGGAGTGGCCGATGTTCGACCTCGTGACCGGCCAGGCCGAGATCACCAGCGTCGAGTTCAAGATCGTGGCCAGCCAGGTTGCGGGCGTGGACGGGATCAATGCGTTCCTGGCATCGTATCGTGACACATATGCTGCTGACGGCGCTCTGGCGCCGCTTACCGCCAGCCAGCCAGACGCGGGCATCGCTAGCCGCTGACGAAACTTCGGACCAGCGAGCCGGCGACGAGATACCAACCGTCAACCAACACGAAGAAGATCAGCTTGAACGGCAGCGAAATCACCACTGGTGGCAGCATCATCATGCCCATGCTCATCAGTACCGAGGCCACGACCATGTCGATGACCACAAAGGGCAGAAACAGCAGGAAGCCGATTTCGAAGGCGCGACGCAGTTCCGAGATCATGAAGGCCGGGACAAGCAACTGAAGCGGGATGGCCTCGGGCTCATCGGGGACCGGCGCCTCGGTCAGGTCGTAAAACAGCGTGAGATCCTGCTCGCGCACATTGGCGCGCATAAATTCGTGAAACGGCGCGACGCCTAGCTCGAAGGCTTCGGTAATCTCGATATCGCCCGCCAGCAAAGGCGCAATACCCTGGTCATAGGACTGCTGCAGCGTCGGCTGCATGACGAAGATGGTCAGGAACAGGGCCAGCGATACCATCACCGAATTTGGTGGTGCGGTCTGCAGGCCGATGGCGGTGCGCAGCAGCGACAGTACGACCACGATGCGGGTGAAGCTGGTGACCATCACGAGGATTGATGGCGCCAGCGACAGTAGGGTGATCAGCCCGATGATCTGGACGGCACGCTCCGTGATCGTGGTGTCGTCGCCAAAGTCGATCGAGACGTCCTGCCCGAAAGCAAGGCTGGGCATCAGCGCCAGCAGCACCACGGACGCAAGGCCGGCAATGGGAACGAGCCGCCGCAGCGACGACCGCACGGCCCTACTTCCGGTTAGCCTCGCTATTGTCATCGACAAGGTCGGTGCCTTCTATCTCTCGCCGCGCATTGTCCTCCTTAGCTGAGTCGGTGGCTGGCAAGACGGGGGGCACGGAGTTTTCGGGGGAAACCGCCAAATCCATTTCACTGACCGGGCGGAGCAGGCCGGTATGGCGCAGGGAGAGATGGGCCTTCTTGTTGGTCGGCTGCCCAAGCTGGCGCAATTGCTCGATGGCTGTTGCGTGCTCGGCGGCGGGCTGGGCCGCCGCCGCCGGTGCGACTGGCTTGGCGGGTGGAGCAGGCCTGCGGGCGGCCACCATGGGAACGGGGCGCCGGGTCGGCTGGGCTGCTGGCACTGCTTCTACCGCAATGCCGGTTTCAATGACCAGGTCCTGCGCGCCGCCAGTGAGAATCAGATGCTCGACATTGTCGCGACGGATGATCAGCAATTGGCGCTTCGGATCGAGCGGCAAGCTATCGACAACGGAGAGGCGCCGGTTGCGGCCGCGGCCGACATTGCCGGAAGCCTTGAACAGCAGCTTGAGCAGCCACAAGACCAGCAGGATGGCTACGACAACCGCTGCGAGGGCGAAGATTGCGGTCAGAACGCTATTGCCGGTGCCACCGAAGAGGCTGGTGATGAAACTCATGTCGTCTCCAAAACAGGTGCTGCCCGAATCCGGGCGGCACATATTGCCTATCACATCCCGATAAATGTGCAGAATGCGAGACGTGCAATGCCGTAACGCGCTGCGGTTAACACTTGATTAACCATAGGTCGGCAAGAATTGCCCATCGCGTTGCAATTTGCAGACTCAGCGGAGGACGTTGGCTGATGGGCCTGATGAACATGCCAGTGTTTGCGGCACTGACGGACAAGATGCGTTGGCATCAGAGCCGTCAAGGCCTGCTGGCCGAGAACGTGGCCAACGCCGAGACGCCCGGATATCGCGGCCGCGACCTGGAGCAGTATGATTTTGCCCGTCGCGCCAGCGGCTTCTCCTCGGCGACGGTGACCACGACGGCGACCCAGCCGACGCATTTCTCGGTCTCGAGCGGCGAAAGCAGTGCCTTTGGCGCGCAGCAGATGGCCAATTTCGAGATCACGCCGGAAGGCAATGGCGTGTCGCTCGAAGACGAGATGATGAAGGTCACGACCAACTCGATGGACTACCAGGCCGCGACCAGCCTCTACCAAAAATCGATCAAAATCCTCAAGACCGCAATGGGCCGCCAATCTTAGGCGACAGAGAGTTAGCGTCACATGGACTTCAGTTCTTCGCTCAAGATCGCCGCTACGGGCCTGCATGCCCAGACGGCCCGGATGCGCGTCATTGCGGAAAACCTGGCCAATGCCGACTCTGCCGGCAAGACCCCGGGCGAAGAGCCTTATCGTCGGCGCATCCCGACTTTCCAGGCTGCTTTCGACGCGGAGGTGGGCGGCAAGGTCGTTGAAGTGGGCAGCATCGCCTATGACATGAGCGATTTCAGCTCCCGCTATGAGCCCGGTCACCCGGCGGCCGATGCGACGGGCTACGTGCAATATCCGAACGTCAATCCGCTGATCGAGACGATGGACATGCGCGAGGCCCAGCGCACCTACGAGGCCAATCTCAACGTCGTCACCGTAACGCGCCAGATGCTCGGGCGCACGCTCGACATTTTGCGCGGCTAACAAAGCGTTTTCAGGAAAAGTGTACGTCGGTTTTCCGGTCCGAAAGCGCGACAAGACTCTGAAGCAGGAATCCATAAATGGCTATCAGCACACCCTTTAATGCCGCGACGGCCGCCTATGGCAATGCCAGCCGGTTGATCAACCAGGCCGCAAAACCCAATACCGACCTGCAGGCACTGGCCGGCTCGAACGGCGGCGGCAGCTTCGCCGATATCCTGGCCCAGCAGGTGCAGGGCGTGGTCGAGGCCGGCAAGACATCTGACTCGATGGCAATCGATATGGTCAACGGCAAGGCCAATGTCGTGGACATGGTGACCGCGCTGAGCGAGACCGAAATCGCCATCGAGAGCATGGTCACTGTCCGCGACAGAGTGATCTCCGCCTACGAAGAAATCATGCGCATGCCCATCTAATTCGGCTGAGGCTGGTCTGCAAATGCCAGTTTGCTGCGCTTCCGGTGCTCACGTACTTTAACGTACGCTCCGCTCCGGTTCTCCCGAACCGGCATTTTCGACTCAGCCTAAGCCGAATACCAACATCCCGAGTGTGGGTACCATCGCCGAACGGCTGCGTTAGGATTATCTTAACCCTGCGCGATTCGTGCGCAGCGAGACCAGTATGACCGGCGCCGAAGTTCTCGATATTGCCAGTGACGGCATCTGGGTGCTGATCATCGTATCGGCGCCCATGATGATCGTGGGCCTTGTGGTCGGCGTCGTCATCGCGCTGTTCCAGGCGCTGACGCAGATCCAGGAACAGACCCTGGTGTTCGTGCCCAAAATCATTGCCATCTTCGTCACCATGCTGCTGACCCTGCCATTTCTGGGTGCCACCATGGGCGGGTTCATGAACCGCGTGGTCGACATGATCATCGTGGGCGGCTGACGGTGACGATCGGCCTCAACTGGCTACCCAATACGGCGTTTATCTATCTGCTGCTGTTTTCCCGCATAGGCACCATCTTGATGCTGATGCCGGCCTTGGGGGAAGACATGATCCCAGCGCGGATGCGGCTGGGCTTTGCACTGGCGTTCACACTGGTGGTGTATCCGCTGCTGTCGGCAAGCCTGCCGGTGATGCCTGAGAGCATCATCGACATCATTGGCCTGATCTTTCACGAGGTGGCCATCGGCCTGATCCTTGGCGCCATTGCGCGCATCACGGTGATGGCGACGCAGGTGGCGGGCGCCATCATCGCCTTCCAGACCGGTCTATCCAGCGCCATGGCTGCGGACCCGACGCAAGTCGGTGTGCAAGGCGCGGTTTTCGGCAGCTTCCTGAGCTTTTTGGGCATGGTGCTGATCTTTGCGACCGACCTGCATCATGTCGCGCTGGCCGCCACGTATGACAGCTACATGGTGTTTCCGCTCGATGCGCCGCTGATGTTCGACGACGCGGCGCAATTGGCCATCAAGACCGTTGCCGGCGCGTTCAGCATCGGCATTCAGATGTCGGCGCCGTTCATCGTGTTTGGACTGGTGTTCAACCTCGGTGCCGGCATCATGGCGCGGTTGATGCCGGCGATGCAGGTGTTCTTCGTTTTGATGCCGGCCAACATCATGATCGGCCTGATCCTGTTCGCGCTGCTGCTCACCTCGATGATGGGCTGGTATTTGAGTGCTTTTGAGAATCATCTCGCGATGTGGCGAGGATAAGCCATGAGCGACGAAGCCCCCGAGAACGACTCAAAAACAGAAGACCCTTCTCAAAAGAAGCTGCAGGACGCGCGCGAGAAGGGTGATGTCGCCAAGAGCCAGGAAGTGGTCACCTGGTTCATGCTGCTGGGATCGGCTGCGATCTTTGCCATGATGGCGCCGGGTACCGCGGCTCATCTCGCTACTACGCTCAAGGTGCTGATCGAGAATGCCGATCGCTTCGACCTGAGCGGCGCGGGATTTGGCGCGTTTTTCAACAATCTAGCGCTGACGCTGGTCGGCACGGTGATGATCCCGCTGGTCGTGTTGTCGATTTGCGCCATTCTCGCCAACCTGATCCAGCATCAGCCGCTGCTTTCGACCGAGCCGATTACGCCAAAACTCTCCAAGATTTCGCCGATGGCGGGCGCCAAGCGGCTGTTTTCGATGGAGTCGCTGGTCAATTTTGGCAAGGGTCTGCTCAAGATCAGCATCGTCGGCGCGGTGGTCGTGATGGTGGTTTGGCCGGAGCGCGACCGGCTCGACACCATGATGACGGCCGACCCGCTGATCATCCTGGCCGATTTTCAGGAGATGGGCGTCAAAATATTCCTGGCCGTGCTGATTGTTGTCACCGCCATTGCCGGGGCCGACTATTTCTACGTCCGCCAGAAATGGTGGAAAAAGCAGATGATGACGCTGCAGGAGACGCGCGACGAGTACAAGCAGCAGGAGGGCGACCCCCATATCAAGGGCAAGCTGCGCCAGTTGCGCCAGGAAAAGTCACGCCAACGCATGATGCAGGCGGTGCCCGACGCCACGGTGGTCATCACCAACCCGACCCACTTTGCCGTGGCGTTGAAATACGACAAGGGCATGAAGGCCCCGCAGGTGGTTGCCAAGGGCGCCGATACCGTGGCATTTCGTATCCGTGAACTGGCCAAAGAGCATGACGTGCCGATCGTCGAGAACCCGCCGTTGGCGCGTGCGCTGTTTGCCAGCGTTGACATCAACGGGGTGGTTCCCACTGAGCATTTCAAGGCGGTGGCCGAGGTCATCGGCTTCGTGATGCGCCTCAAGCGCGGCGCCGGCTGGAAGTCCAGCTAGTCACCTGCGTCTGCAGCGGCACACAAGTGGGTCCAGTCGTGTTGAAATCCCAGTTACGCTTCCCGTAGCCTGTGGCCATTTGCTAGACCTGTGGCATGGGCCTGATTCGGGCCGATTGACCGGTTACGGAGCATTCTGGATCCATGGCAACACGGCCGGTTGGCGAGGACAATTATCCCGATCCATTGATGAGCGCGGGGCGCGGCGGCGCCGGCCTGTGGCGCGTCGTCCTGCTCGGGCTGACGCTGGTAACGCTGGCCGTGGTGTTCGTGCTGTTTGGCGACCGCATTTCGCCCGATATCATCATGACCTTTGTCGGCATATTGGCCGTCGTCGGGGTGTTCTGCCTGTTCGGTCTGGCTGCCGGGCTGTTCCGCTTCGCTAACGGCGAAGAACGTCGGACCATTTCCAATGCCGTGGTCGACAGCCTGCCATTTGGCGCCGTGGTGTCCGATCGCGACGGTAAGATATCCTATGTGAACGCCCATTATGGCAGCTTCAGCGGTGCCCTGACCAAGGGCCTGCCAGTGGGCGTGCCACGGCTGTTTGCGGGCCAGTCCGACGCCAGCGAGGCGATTTATCGCCTGTCGCGCGCTGGCAAGGACGGGCGCTCCGCGATGGAGGATATTCGCATCATCGGCGGGTTGGGCGGCTCGGTGGCCGATGCCAGCAAGGCATTCTGGTATCGGGTCTCGGTGCGGCCGTTGCCGGAGTCGGACGAGGCCAGCAAGCCGCTGGTGATCTGGTCCGTCGAGGACATCACCCGCGACAAGGACAATAACGAGAGTGCCTTCCGCGACCTGCAGCGTGCCATAGACTATCTCGATCACTCGCCGGCCGGCTTCTTCTCCGCCGACGCGCATGGCCGCATCCAGTATTTGAATTCCACGCTGACCGACTGGCTGGGCTACGACCTTGCCGAGTTCAATGCCGGCCATCTCGGCCTAGCCGACCTGGTGCGCGGTGATGGCGCCACGCTGTTGATGCGCGGACGCGGCGATGGCGAAATTCGCACCGAGATCATCGATATCGACCTGGTGCGCCGCAATGGCACGAGTTTCCCCGTGCGGCTGCTGCATCGGGCGGCCCGACTGGCCGATGGCGAACTGGGAGAGACCCGGACGCTGGTGCTCGACAAATCCAATGCGCCCGATACCGAGGAGGAGCTGCGCGCTGCCGAAGTGCGGTTCTCGCGCTTCTTCAACGACACGCCGTTCGCCATCGCCACACTCGACGGGGAAGGGAGGATCATCCGCACCAATGCTCCGTTCGGGCGCATCTTCAAGTGGTCAGGCGAGCAGAAGAGCCTCGAAATGCAGCCGCTGGCCGAACTGATCGGCGAGGGCAGTCGCGACAAGTTTGCCCGTGCCATCGCCGACGCCGTCGCGCACCGGTCCGAAGTCGAGCCGGTCGATGCCTTGCTCAGCGCCGAGGGCGACCATGCCGTGCGGCTTTACCTGTCCTCGTCGGAAATCAGCGCCGGCTCTCCCGAACAGGTCAATGTCTATGCGCTGGACATGACCGACCAGCGCAAGCTTGAGGCGCAGTTTGCCCAGAGCCAGAAGATGCAGGCCGTGGGCCAGCTGGCCGGCGGCGTAGCGCATGACTTCAACAACCTTCTCACCGCCATTATCGGCTTTTCCGACCTGCTACTGCTCAAGCACAAGCCGGGGGATCCATCGTTCAGCGAACTGATGCAGATCAAGCAGAATGCCAATCGCGCCGCGGGGCTGACCCGCCAGCTGCTGGCCTTCTCGCGCCGCCAGACGCTGCGGCCACAGACGCTCGAGCTGCCGTTGATCGTCGATGACCTGACCGTGCTGCTCAAGCGGATGATCGGCGAGAAGAATGTTCTGAGCGTCGAGCATGGCCGCAATATTTGGCCGGTGCGCGCCGACGTTGTGCAGTTGGAACAGGTCATCATCAACCTGGTCGTCAACGCCCGCGACGCCATGCCGAATGGCGGTTCGATCACCATACGCACCAGCAATGTGGAACGATCGGAAGCCGAGCGGCTGACTTTCGAAGGCATGGTGCCGGCCGACTATGTGTTGATCGACGTGCAGGACACCGGCACCGGCATGAGCCAGGACGTGCTGGAAAAGATCTTCGAGCCGTTCTTCACCACCAAGGAACTGGGCAAGGGCACCGGCCTTGGCCTGTCTACGGTGTATGGCATCGTGAAGCAGACCGAGGGCTATATTTATCCGGTGTCGGTGCTTGGCATCGGCACGACGTTCAAGATTTTCCTGCCGCGGCATGTGCAGGTGGCCAGTGAACTGGCGGCCAAGACGGCAATAGCCGCGCCGGTCCGCGACCTCACCGGCCACGAACGCATCCTGCTGGTCGAGGACGAGGAAAGCGTGCGCGCATTCTCGGCGCAGGCCCTGCGCGCCACCGGCTATGAGGTGTTCGAGGCCGATGGCGGCGAGGAAGCGCTGGAGGTTCTGGAAGACCTCGAGTTCAAGATCGACCTGATGATTTCCGACGTCGTGATGCCGGAAATGGACGGGCCGACCCTGCTCAAACACGTGCGCCAAACCATGCCGCATCTCAAGGTGATTTTCGTTTCCGGCTATGCCGAGGAAAGCGTGCGCCGCGATATCGAGGACGACCAGAGCGTCGAATTTTTGCCCAAGCCGTATTCGCTCGACCAGATTAACACCAAGGTCAAGGAAGTGTTGCAGATGGTCGACCCGAGCGATTTCAATTGAACGAGCAGGGTCGCTTCGAGGGACCGAGTGAATACAACGTGCTCGGCGAAGCGCTGCAGCCCTGTTCCAGCGATCCGCTGACCGGCTTTTTCCGCACTGGCTATTGCGCCGCTGGGCCCGATAGTGGGGCGGTGCATCTGGTGTGCATACAGGCGAGCGACGCGTTCCTTGCCTATTCCAAGTCGGTCGGCAATGACCTGTCGACAGCCATGCCGCAATTCGCCTTTCCGGGTCTCGTGGCGGGTGATCGCTGGTGCCTCGTCGTCAAGCGTTGGTTGCAGGCGCATGAAGCAGGCAAGGCGCCGAGGGTATTCCTGCGCGCCACCAATCAGGCGGTTCTGGGATATGTTCCGCTTGAGATCATCAGGACTTACGCGCTGGATTTGAACTGAGGACTGATGCCGTCAAGCCGTGCCGCCGGGGATGGGCGTGCCGGGCGCCAGCAGTTCCCTGTCGGCCAGAGCGGTCCACAGTTCACCGGGGATTTTGACATCCCACCAGTCGAGAATGCCATCCAGCTCCTGCGGTGAGCGCGGGCCGGGCAGTACGTTGCAGACGGCCGGGTGGGTGAGCGGGAATTGCAGCGCCGCGGCGGGGAGAGGTACGCCAAACTCGCGGCACACTGTCTCGATGGCGCGGACCTTGGCGACGATCTCGTCAGGCGCTTTCTCGTAGTTGAACTTGTCGCCGCCAACCAGAATACCGGAGTTGAACGGTCCGCCGACCACAACCGAAGTGCCGCGCTCAATGCAGGTGGTCATGAACGGGGTGAGCGAGGTTTGTTCGAGCAGGGTATAGCGGCCGGCCAGCAGGAAGACGTCCCAATCGCCCAGCTCGAAGGCGTCCATCAGGATCTGCCATTCGTTGACGCCGAGGCCGATCGCCTTGACCACGCCTGCATCGCGCAACTCGCGCAAGGCCTTGTAGCCGCCACTAGCTAGTTGCGCCCAAAGCGGCTTGTTGCCCTCGACGCCATGCGTCGCTGCGCCGATGTCATGCACATACAAAATGTCGATGTCCTTGAGGCCCAGCCGCTGCTGGCTATCCTCGAACGAGCGCATCACGCCGTCGTAGGAATAGTCGTAGACCTGATTGAAGGGCAGGGGATCGACCCACGCGCCTTTGTCTTGCTTTTCGGCATCGACCGGCTTCAGCAGGCGGCCGACCTTGCTAGACAGCACCACCCCAGCGCGGCGTTCGCGCAGGGCGTCGCCGACCATATGTTCGGAGCGGCCGAGGCCGTATTGGGGGGCGGTGTCGACATAGTTGATGCCGGCATCTAGCGCATGAGCGACAGTGGCGCGGGCCTGCTCGGGCGGTACGCCGGTGAAAATGCCGGCGAGGGAAGCCCCGCCGAGGCCGAGCGTCGTCACTTCCAGATCGGTGCGTCCGATGCGGCGTTTTTCGAAGGTGCGAGCAGCCATGTTATCCCTCCCAAGAGCGGAGGGATAACTGACATGTTAGTTGCCCGGCTTCAAGCTCAATAGAGATTACCAATGCTGAGCGGCTGCTCGCTCTCGTTGCTGACCGGGTTGCGCAAGGCTGCGCCGAACTGGGCCGCCTCGATTTCGAAGATGTCGTTGGCCTCGGTCTTGATACCGTCCGCAAAGCTCAGCGTCGCGGTGCCGAACATATGCACATGCACGTCGCCGGGGCGGCGGAACAGGTCATATTTGAAGTGGTGATATTCGAGGTTGGCGATGGTGTGGCTCATATTGTCCTCGCCGCTGAGGAACGCCTTTTCCCACAGCACCTTGCCATCGCGCCAGATGCGCGACTTGCCCTCGATATGGGCCGGAAGGTCGCCGATTCGAAGTTCCGGGCCAAAGGCGCAGGCGCGCAGCTTGGAATGGGCCAGGTAGAGATAATTGACCCGTTCGGTGACGTGGTCGGAAAACTCGTTGGCCAAGGCAAAGCCGAGGCGGCGGGGCTGGCCTTCGTGGTCGATCAGATAGATGCCGGCGATTTCGGGCTCCTCGCCGGCGTCGAGCGCAAAGCTCGGCGAGGGGATCGGATGGCCCGGATTTATCACCGAGTAGCCATTGCCCTTGTAGAACCACTCGGGCTGGACGCCCTTCTGGCCCGCTGCAGGCTTGCCGCCTTCCAAGCCCATGCGGAACATCTTCATGGTGTCGGTGAGGCCGGTTTCCGCCTGACCGCTATTGGCGGTGTGCATTGCGTCGCGGGTGGCTGCGGAACCGAGATGGGTCAGGCCGGTGCCGGTCACATAGAGATGGGCGGGATCGGGATGATCGACGGGGGCCAGCATGCGGCCGTCGGCCAGGATGGCGTCGCGATCAACGGTGTCGCCCAGGCCCATTTCGGCGATCAGGGCGCCAAGTCCGTCGGCGCGGGTCAGAGCGGACATGGCCAGCTCGTAAACGCTGCTGGCACCATTCACGACGCGCGTAACGTCGTTGTCCACGGCGCCGACAGCACGCTCGCCTCTAGTGTCGAAAAACTGGATCAGATTCATGGCGCGGCTCCTCAACGTCAGCGCATGGCGCGAATTGGAGGCATAAAGCGCAACCGGGCCCATAGTGGCAAGTCCAAAAATCATACTTATCGGATAAGCGTCATATTCTGATATTGGATTGGTCGGCTTCCTCGCTCTTGAGTCTCGTCGTTATTTTCTTCGATGTTCCTATTTTGTCCATTGACAGCGTTGGAACAAAATGAGAACAAATAGCGCATATTCAATACATGGCCACCAGCGGTTTCGGCGCGTTGCGCAGCCTCCCAGAGCGTGGAATAAGGAGAGACAAATGGCTAACGCGCCGCTTCGTGTAGTTGAAGGTGGATCGATGGATAAGGAAAAGGCACTTGCCGCGGCGCTCAGCCAGATTGAGCGCAATTTCGGTAAAGGCTCGATCATGCGCCTTGGAGAAGCTTCGGCGATCGAGGTCGAATCGATCTCGACCGGATCGCTCGGTCTCGATATCGCGCTTGGTATTGGCGGCCTGCCAAAGGGCCGTATCGTCGAGATTTTTGGGCCGGAAAGCTCTGGCAAGACGACGCTGGCGCTGCATGTCATCGCCGAGGCCCAGAAGCTCGGTGGCATCTGCGCCTTCGTCGACGCGGAACATGCGCTTGATCCGATCTATGCCCGCAAGCTGGGCGTCAGCGTCGATGACCTCCTGATCTCGCAGCCAGATGCTGGCGAGCAGGCTCTCGAAATCACAGATACGCTGGTTCGCTCCGGCGCCATCGACGTGCTGGTGATCGATTCGGTGGCTGCGCTGACCCCGCGCGCCGAGCTCGAAGGCGAAATGGGCGATGCACTGCCCGGCCTGCAGGCCCGTCTGATGAGCCAGGCCATGCGCAAGCTGACCGGCTCGATCTCCAAGTCCAAGTGCCTGGTCATCTTTATCAACCAGATCCGCATGAAGATTGGCGTAATGTACGGCTCGCCCGAAACGACCACCGGCGGCAATGCGCTCAAGTTCTACGCTTCGGTTCGCCTTGATATTCGCCGCATCGGCGCTATCAAGGATCGCGAAGAAGTTGTCGGCAACCAGACCCGCGTCAAGGTGGTCAAGAACAAGCTGGCACCGCCATTCCGTCAGGTCGAATTCGACATCATGTATGGCGAAGGCATTTCCAAGACCGGTGAATTGCTCGATCTGGGCGTCAAGTCTGGCATCATCGAGAAGTCGGGTGCCTGGTTCTCCTGGGATAGCCAACGTTTGGGGCAGGGCCGTGAAAACGCGCGCCAGTTCCTCAAGGACAACCCAGCCATGGCGGCAACCATCGAACAGGGCGTGCGTGAAAGCTCGGGCCTGCTCGGCGAAGTGCTGCTGGCAGCCGGTCCCGATGACGACGCGGGTAGCGACGAATAAGTTTTCCTCCCCATGCAGGGATTTTTCGAGGCATCGCGCAAGCGATGCCTCTTTTCTTTCCAGAATGGCCCTATGGGCGCCGCAATGCTGGACAGGGCCGCAAGCTGCACGATAGAAAGCTGGCAAAACTTGTCTGCGGCGCCTGGCGCCAGATTTCTCAGTGAAAGCCTCTAGATGACCAGCGTAAACGACCTTCGTTCGAGCTTTGTCGACTATTTTGCCCGCAATGGTCACGAGCCAGTGGCGTCCAGCCCTTTGGTGCCACGCAACGATCCGACGCTGATGTTCACCAATTCAGGCATGGTGCAGTTCAAGAACACTTTCACCGGTGTCGAAAAGCGCCCCTATTCTCGTGCAACCTCGGCGCAGAAATGCGTTCGTGCCGGCGGCAAGCACAACGATCTCGACAATGTGGGCTTCACAGCACGCCACCACACATTCTTCGAGATGCTCGGCAATTTCTCGTTCGGCGATTACTTCAAGCCGGAGGCGATCGAGCTGGCCTGGAACCTGCTGACCAAGGACTGGGGCCTGGCCAAGGACAAGCTGATGGTCACCGTCTATGAGGATGATGACGAGGCGCTGAACCTGTGGAAGAAGATTGCCGGCATTGGCGAGGATCGCATCGTGCGGCTCGGCGCCAAGTCCAACTTCTGGCAGATGGGCGATACCGGTCCCTGCGGTCCGTGCTCGGAAATTTTTTACGACCACGGGGACCATGTCTGGGGCGGTCCTCCGGGCTCGCCCGAGGAGGATGGCGACCGCTGGATCGAGATCTGGAACCTGGTGTTCATGCAGTATGAGCAGCATGGCGACGGCAGCCGCACCGGTCTGCCGCGTCCCTCGATCGATACTGGCATGGGCCTCGAGCGTGTTGCCGCCGTGATGCAGGGCGTGCACGACAATTACGATATCGACCTGTTCAAGTCGCTGATCGGCGCTGCCGCCAATGCCACTAATGTCGATATCAAGGGCGAAGGCAATCGCAGCCTGCGCGTTATAGCCGATCACCTGCGCTCAATGAGCTTCCTGATCGCCGAGGGTGTTCTGCCCTCGAATGAAGGCCGTGGCTATGTGCTGCGCCGCATCATGCGACGTGCCATGCGCCATGCGACAATGCTCGGCAGCAACGAGCCGGTGATCTACAAGCTCGTCCCTACGCTGGTGCGCGAGATGGGCCAGGCCTATCCCGAACTTCGCAGCGGCGAAGCGCTGATTGCGGAGACGGTCCGGCTCGAAGAAGGTCGCTTCCTCAAGACGCTGGGACGAGGCCTGCAGATACTGGCCGACGAGACTAAGGATATGGGCGAGGGCGCGGTGCTTGACGGCACCAGCGCCTTCAAGCTCTACGACACCTTTGGCTTCCCGCTGGACCTGACCCAGGATGCCCTGCGCCTGCGCGGCATCACCGTCGACCAGCCCGGCTTCGACGCCGCTATGGCCGCCCAGAAGGCTGAGGCCCGCAAAAGTTGGTCCGGCTCGGGCGAAGCTGCCACCGACACCGTCTGGTATGGCCTGCTCGACAAGCTCGGCCCCACCGAATTCCTCGGCTACGAGACCGAAACGGCGGAGGGCGAGGTCAAAGCCCTGCTCAAGGACGGCGCCGAAGTTGCTGCACTTGCCGATGGCGAGGAAGGCTTCGTGGTGGTGAACCAGACGCCGTTTTATGGCGAAAGTGGCGGCCAGGTGGGCGATACCGGCCTGATAAAGGGCGAGGGTGTTGCTGCCACCGTCATCGAAACGCATAAATTCCACGGCGTCTTTGCCCACAAGGTCAAGGTTACCGAGGGAACGCTCAAGCTTGGCCAGCCGCTCACGCTGCTGGTCGATCACCAGCGTCGCTCGTCGATCCGCGCCAACCACTCGGCCACCCATCTGTTGCACGAGGCCTTGCGCATCGTTCTCGGCGACCATGTCGCGCAAAAGGGTTCGATGGTATCGCAGGACCGGCTGCGCTTCGATTTTGTCCACACCAAGCCGGTCACCGACCAGGAAATGGCTCAGGTCGAAGACATCGCCAATGCCATCATTCTGCAGAACACTCCGGTCGAAACGCGCCTCATGGGCGTCGAGGACGCCAAGGAATCCGGCGCTCGCGCGCTGTTCGGCGAAAAGTATGGCGATGAAGTCCGCGTCGTGGCAATGGGCCAGCCAACCGGCAATGGCCTGGGTTGGTCGGTCGAACTTTGCGGCGGCACGCATGTGCGCCGCACTGGTGATATTGGCCTCGTGTCGATCGTCGCCGAAAGCGCAGTTGGTGCTGGCGTGCGCCGCATTGAGGCACTGACCGGCAAAGCCGCGCGCCATCGCGGCAACACCAATGTGGCCATCGTCAATTCGGCGGCGGGCCTGCTGCGGTCCGGCACGCATGAAGTGCTCGACCGCATCGGGGCGCTGCAGGATAATATCAAGAAAATCGAGCGCGAGCTGACCGAGGCGCGCAAGAAGCTGGCACTCGGTGGCGGTAACGGTTCGGGTGATACAGTGTCTGCCGACGACGCCGTCAATGGCGTCACCTATGTTGGTCGCGTGGTCGAAGGCATCGCGGCCCGGGACGTCAAGGGTCTGGTCGACAGTGAGAAAAAGCGCATCGGTTCGGGTGTTGTCACTTTGGTGCTCAAGGGCGACGACGGCAAGGGCACCGTGGCGATAGGCGTCACCGATGACCTGACATCGCGCTTTGCTGCGGGTGAATTGATCAAGCTGGCTACGGCCGCGCTTGGCGGTCAGGGCGGCGGCGGTCGACCCGACATGGCGCAGGGCGGCGGGCCGGATGGGTCCAAGGCGGCGGACGCTATCGCGGCGGTGCGCGGCGCGCTGTAGCGCCAATAAGTGCCCGCCACACTCCGCTTTCTTCTCCCTCGGACTTGATCCGAGGGTCTTTCGCGGCTTGTACCGTGTTGAGGGTGGCCCTCGGGTCAAGCCCGAGGGAGAAGAAAAGCTTGGGGCGCCGTGGTGCGGGAAGGTTGGATTGCCTCCGAAGTTGCGTCCGCTCCTAAAGCCCGGTGCGGAAGAAGAACAGCCGAGGCTTCCAGACGATCTTGAGCCTTTCGGTCATTACATTAGCCAGGCCGGCGGCCAGCACGATGACCATGCCGATGATGGCGATATAGTCGGGATATTCGCCAAAGAACGCCGCGCCGAAGACGATGGCCCAGATGAGTTGGCTGTATTGTACCGGCGCCACCATGTTGGCGGGCGTGCGCTTGACGGCGGCGATGAGCAGCAGGCCACCGGTGCCGCCGAGCAGGCCGATGCCCAGGAAAACTGCCAGTTGCTCTAGTGTCGGTACTACGAAAAACGGTAGCATCAGCAGTCCGTTGATTAGACCCGAATACATTACTTGCAGGCCCACGAGGCTCACCCTGCGTTCGCGAGGCGCGACATAGCGCAGGACGATGGTGGTGATGCCGCCAAAGAAGACGCTGCAGAGGATCGCCAGGTGGCCCAGTTGCAGCTCGCGCACGCCGGGGCGGATGACCAGCACCACGCCGAGAAAGCTGATGATCAGCAGGAGCCAGCGGTGCGGCGCTACGTGTTCCTTCAGCACCAGCACGCCGAGAAAGGTGACCATGATCGGCGTCAGGAAACCAATGGCATAGACGTCGGCAAACGGGATGTGAGTGAAGGCGTACATGACGCAGGCGGTGCCGCAGATGGCAGTCGCGCAGCGCAGGTGAACCAGCCAGGGATGGCGGAGCTTGTAGAGGTCGCGCCAGCGCTCGTTACGCTTGGTCAGCATAGCCGGAACGATCGAGAAACTGGTGGTGAAGAAGGCGATCTCGAACACCGACATCTGCGGTCCGGTTATCTTGATCAGTGCATCGGCGACGGAAAAACTGGCATAGGCCAAAAAGGCGAGGATGACGCCGACAGGCATCGCAAATATCCGACAATATGAGGAAAAGACTCAGTGGGCTAACCTACCATACAAGTGCTTTCCGAACCCGTCGACTGGCGGTGCTGGCTAAATTTCCGGTCCCTGGACTTCGGTGATGTTGCTCGGCGGGCCGGGGCGGCTGGCGCGATATTCGGCAAAGCGGCCGGCAATGCGGGTGCGGGCGCCATCGATGAAGACGTTGACGAGACCGGATAGCACCACGACGCCGAGCCCGATATAGGCCAGCAGGTCCGGGTATTCGAAGTAGAAGAAGGCGCCGAGCCCGATGGCCCAGACGATCTGCACATACTGGATAGGGGCGACCTGGCTGGCCGGTGCGTTGCGCGTGGCGGCGATCAACAGGATGTGGCCCATGCCGACGAGACTGCCGCTGGCGATCAGAAGGCCAAACTGATGCATGGTGGGCAGCACGAAGCCGGGAGCCATCAGCACCGCATTGATGACGATCAGGTAGAGTGCGGGCAGGGCAATCAGGCTGACGCGTTTCTCCGTAGGGGCGATAACGCGCAGAATTGTCGTGGTCGAGGCGCCGAACACCGCGCAGAGCAGGGCGGTCAGGTGGCCGAATTCGAGTTCGCGAAAGCCGGGCTGCACAACCAGCATGACGCCGAGGAAGCCCAGGCCCAGCATGGCCCAGCGCACCAGATCGACCTTTTCCTTGAGGATCAACACCGACATCACGGTGATGAACAGCGGCATCATGAAGACCAGAGAATAGGTCTCGGCAAAGGGAATGGTGGTGAAGGATATGGTTACGAGGATCGACGATGCGACGCCGGTGAAGGACCGTAGATGCACAAGGCCGGTGTGGCGAAGCTTGAAGCTATCACGCCAGTGTTCACTTTTGGGCTTGGCGAAGATCGCAGGAATCAGCCCGAACAGCGCGATGAAAAAGCCGATCTCGAATACGGACAGGCTCTGGCCGAACCCCTTGATGATGGCATCGCCACAGGAATAGACCGAATAGGCAACAACAGCATAAAGCACGCCGGTCGGCATGATGAAATCCAGAGGCAAGAGGGGCTTGGCGATTTTTTGCGACCCTAGTGTGTGGCGCAGATTCCGTCGATGGAAATCATTGCCTCGGTAACGCGGCTTGCCGTAGCGGCGTGAGCCCCCGCATCAGTGCCGTCGATGGTTTCGACGCCCTCCTTGGGCTCACCGACCTTGTCGGCGGGCCGTTTCTCGTCTGCTTGATGCGCTGGCGCAAATCGGACGAGTAATTGTTGTGGTCGCTGAATAAAGCTCATCTCGGCGTCATTTGCCGAGTGATTTGAATTGCACCCAGTTATGCAATCCTCAATAATCGAGGGTGCAGTTGCTGGAGGGCTACTCATGAGGATGGTTCGAAATATTGTACTGGGGGTTGTAGCGGCGCTCAGTTTTGCGTTACCGGCTGTCGCTGCCGAGCGCGCCATCATTGTGCTGGATGGTTCCGGCTCGATGTGGGCGCAGATCGACGGCAAAGCGCGCATCACCCTTGCCCGCGAGACGCTGCACAAGGTGCTGGCGACGCTGCCCGACGATCTTGAACTGGGATTGATGGCCTATGGCCATCGCGAGAAGGGCAATTGCGCCGATATCGAAATGCTGATCGAGCCGGCAGTGGGCACCGGCGCTGCCATTGCTGCGGCGGCCGACGCGATCAACCCCACGGGTATGACCCCAATTTCCGACGCGGTGCGCCTTGCCGCCGAAAACCTTCAGTACACCGAGCGGAAGGCCACCGTGATCCTGATCACCGATGGGCTCGAAACCTGCGAGGTCGACCCCTGCGCGCTGGCGGCTGACCTCGAGAGCAAGGGCATCGACTTCACCACCCATGTGCTGGGATTCGGCCTGTCCGACGAAGAAGGCCAGCAGGTGGCTTGCCTCGCCGAAAACACCGGCGGCCAGTACCTGTCGGCCGAAGACGGCGACGCGCTGGTCAGAGCGCTGACCACCACGGTTGCCCAGGTTACGCAGGCCGCGCCTGCGCCAGTTGTCGAGTCCGAGCCCGAGCCGGTGCCGGTGCTGGAATACAATTACAAGCCAACAGCATCGCTGTCGGAAGGCGGCCCGGATATCGTTGACGACAAGGCCGATCTGGTCTGGACCTGGTACAAGGTCGCGGCCGATGGGGGCGAGGGCGAATATGTCGGCACCGACTATTACTCGACCTTCGAAGGCAGCTTGCCGCCCGGCGACTATTACATGACGGCAACGCTGGACTATGCCAACTCGTCGCAAGTCGTCACCATCGAAGAAGGCAAGGCTGCAGCGCCGCATTTCGTCATCAACGGCACGGTGCTCAAGCTGCATCCAATGGCCAGCGAGGGTGGGGAAGTGGTCGATGAAGCTTCGACCGAAGTCAGCCTTGCCGGGGAATATGTCACTACCAGCTACGGCGATTTCGATGTCGTAGTGCCCGCCGGCATGCTTGAAGTCACCGTGGCGATCGGCGAGGCCAGTGTAAGCCGCACTTATCAGGCCGAGGCCGGCGCGACCATCGACGAAGACGTCATTGTCGGCTCGGCTACCGCACACGTGGTCTCGGAATATGTCGCGGGCACTCCGGTTGCAGGTGATATCTCTATCGAGATCGTAGGAGCAGGCGTAGCGTTGGATGGCACCCGCGAGGGTGTCGCGACCAGCTATGGCGGCGACCTGACCTTCGACCTGGGCGAGGGCGATTATGTCGCGATCTACGACCTGGGCGGCGCTACCGGGGAAGTACCTTTCTCGGTGAAGTCTGGCACGAGCGTCGAAGTGCCTATCGTGCTCGATGCTGGCGTGCTCCTGGTCACTACGCCGGGCGACAACTATGTCGAGATTTTCAGCGTCACAAAGAATATCGAGGGCAACCGTAAATCCTTTGATTATGGTTATGGTCCGGACTTCCAGACCACGCTGGCGGCCGGGGATTACATCGTTGCGACGAGGTTCGGCGATGCGGTTACGGAGACGCCGGTCAACATCAAAGCTGGGGAGCGGTTCGAGTTGACGGTTGAAGCGGCTCCGGCTGCTCTGGCTGGCGGGAAGAAGAAGTAGGTTTTTTCAAGAGCGGTACCCGCTAACAAAAGAGGCCGGGTCTTGCGACCCGGCCTCTTTATTTCTAGCCCACCAAATGGCTTACGCCATGGCTTTCTGCAGGTTCTGGTCGATGGCGTCGAGGAAGCCGATGGTCGAGAGCCATGGCTGATCGGGGCCGACGAGCAGGGACAGGTCCTTGGTCATCTTGCCTTCTTCGATGGTGTCGACCACGACCTTTTCCAGCGTCAGCGAGAACTTGGCCAAGGCCTCGTTGTCGTCGAGCTTGGCGCGGTGCGCGAGGCCACGGGTCCAGGCGAAAATCGACGCCGTCGAGTTGGTCGACGTTTCCTTGCCGGCCTGATGCTGGCGGTAGTGACGGGTGACCGTGCCGTGGGCGGCTTCGGCTTCGACGATCTTGCCGTCCGGTGTTGCCAGAACCGAGGTCATCAGGCCGAGCGAACCAAAGCCCTGCGCCACGATGTCGGACTGCACGTCGCCATCATAGTTCTTGCAGGCCCAGACGTAGCCGCCGGACCATTTCAGGGCCGAAGCGACCATGTCGTCGATCAGGCGATGTTCGTACCAGATCTTCTTGGCTTCGTATTTTTCCTTGAATTCGGCTTCGTAGATTTCCTGGAAAATGTCCTTGAAGCGTCCGTCATAGGCCTTGAGAATGGTATTCTTGGTCGACAGGTAGCAAGGCACGCCGCGGTTGTAGGCGTAGTTCAGCGACGAATAGGCGAAGTCGCGGATCGAGGCGTCGAGGTTGTACATTGCCATGGCAACGCCAGCGCCGGGCGCTTGGTAAACTTCGTGCTCGATGACCTTGCCGTCTTCGCCGGTGAACTTGATCGACAGCGTGCCCTTGCCGGGGAACAGGAAGTCGGTGGCCTTGTACTGGTCGCCGAAAGCGTGGCGGCCGACGATGATCGGCTGGGTCCAACCGGGCACCAGGCGCGGCACGTTCTGGCAGATGATGGGCTCGCGGAAGATCACGCCGCCGAGGATGTTGCGGATGGTGCCGTTGGGCGACTTCCACATCTTCTTGAGCTTGAACTCTTCAACGCGCTGCTCATCAGGGGTGATGGTGGCGCATTTGATGCCGACGCCGTGCTTCTGAATGGCATGGGCGGCGTCGATGGTGATCTGGTCGTTGGTCGCGTCGCGGCTTTCGACCGAAAGGTCATAATATTCGATCGGCAGGTCGAGGTAGGGATGGATGAGCTTGTCCTTGATCGCCTGCCAGATGATCCGGGTCATCTCGTCGCCGTCTAGATCGACGATGGGGTTGGCGACTTTGATCTTGCTGCTCATCGGAAATATCTCCCTGAATTCCGTATATTGGCCTCCTCGGCCAGCTCGGCTGCCCGTATAGCATCGGTAGACAAAAGCGCAAAGACCGCCTCGGCATGGGGGCTTGCCGTTTGACATCGTGCATATACACGGTTATCTGAGCGGCATGGTCGACGATTTCGATATCTGCATGTTGCTCAATACCAGGATGGCGGCGCGGGCGATTACCCGCCGCGCAGACGGCAAGCTGCGGCCGTTCGGCATTACGGGGGCCCAGCTGTCCATTCTCGGCTCGCTGCGCAATCACCCCGGCCGCTCGGTCACCGAAATGTCCGATGCTATTGCCATGGACCGAACGACGCTGTCGCGCAATCTGGCGCTGCTGGAACGCAATGGCTTCGTCACCGCTTCTCCCGCAATACGTGGCAATGGCCGCATTGGCGCGGTCACCGAAGCGGGCGACAAAGTCATCGATGCCGCATTGCCGGAATGGCGCAGGGGGCAGGCCGAGCTGCGAGTCCTGTTATCCGATCCGAATTTCGACACCATGATTGCCGGCCTGCGGCAATTGTCGCGCGTCTAGACACAGACGGCCGCGCGGTTTACCCGAATGCCTGCATACGCACTTTAGGAGATCCCATGCTGAAGCCCGATCCTACCGATCCCATCGTTGTCACCGGCATGGGTGCCGTCAGCCCGCTGGGCGTCGGCGTTGAGACCCTATGGCAGGGCCTCGTGACCGGCCGTAGCGGCATCGTCCACAATGACCGTTTCGATACATCGGACTTCGTCAGCCAGATTGCCGGACTCGTGCCGGTCAAGCCAGCTGATCCGAACGGTTTCGACCCTGCCGATTTTATCGACGGCAAGGAAATCAAGAAGATGGACCTGTTCATCCAGTATGCCATCGGCGCCGCAAGCGAAGCGCTGGACCAGGCGGGTTGGCATCCGACCGAACTGCAGGACCAACTGGCCACTGCCACAATCATTGGTACGGGCGTCGGCGGATCGCCGGTGATGGCGCGGGCGGTCGAAATCATTCAGACCAAGGGCCCGCGCCGGCTGTCGCCGTTCACCATCCCGTCTTTCCTGGCTAATCTCGCGGCTGGCTGGCTGTCCATTTTGCATAGCTTCCGCGGTCCGATCGGCACGCCGGTCACCGCCTGCGCGGCGTCGGCCCAGGCTATCGGCGATGGCATGCGGTTGATCATGACCGGCGAGGCGGAAGTTGCAGTAGTTGGCGGCGCTGAAGGCTCGGTTGACCCGATTTCCGTTGGCGGCTTTGGCGCTTCGCGCGCCCTCAGCGCCAGCTATGCCGATGCGCCACACAAGGCTTCGCGTCCGTTCGACAAAGGCCATGACGGCTTCGTGCTGTCCGAAGGCGCTGCCGTGCTGGTGATCGAAAAGCTCAGCCATGCCCGCGCCCGCGGCGCAGTCCCACTGGCAGTGCTGGCCGGTTATGGCACGTCGGCAGATGCGTATCACCTTACGGCCGGGTCGCCCGACGGGGCCGGTGCTCAGGTCGCCATGCGCAATGCGCTGACAATGGCCGGCATTGACCAGAGCCAGGTCGGCTATGTCAACGCCCACGCCACGTCCACCGCAGTGGGCGATACGGCAGAGATCGCCGGCATTTCGGCGGTGTTCCCGGGTCGTGGCAAGGATCTGGCGGTTTCGTCCACCAAGTCGGCCACCGGTCACTTGCTGGGTGCTGCCGGTGCGCTCGAAGCGATCATTTCCATCAAGGCGCTGCGCGAAGGGCTGCTTCCGCCCACCATCAATCTCGAGGATCCGGCCGAGGACGCAAACGTGTTCGACTTGGTGGCTAACACTGCCAAGCCGAAGGCCATCGAATATGCCCTGTCGAACTCGTTCGGCTTCGGTGGCGTCAACGCCGCGCTGGTGTTCGGCAAAGCGCCGAGCTGATCTATTTGGGCGGCAGGGTATCGACAAAGCGCCGTGCCCTGCCGATCCAGTCGAGCAAAGTGTCGTCGTCTTCCAGCACGTCGCCGCTGACCTGCACGAAGCCGCCCATGGTCCTGGCGCCCATGGTCATCGGGCCGGCGCCAGGCAGGGCGAGACTTTCATCCATGCCTTCCTTGCCGACGCGCACCAGCATGCCGCCGTCCTTCATCGGGCAAACCAGCATGTTGCCAGCCAGCATGAAGCATCGGCCACCGAACATCTTCTTCTCGCTGGTCGGCAGCATGGGCGGCAACAGGTCGCGAATGCGGCCCGAAAGCTCTTCTGAGGCGAGGCTCATGGCGGCGCATCCCGGTAGCGCTCATGGCGGGGCAGGTGATCCGCTACCAGATCCCAGCCGCGGTGGCTGCGGTTGAAAATTAGTTGATTGGGCACGAACCAGTCGTTCTGACCCGAGAACAACCCGACGGGCAATATCCTGAACGCCGGGGCGCGCGAACTCTGTGCATAGATGGTGGTGCCGCATTTCGGGCAGAAGTGCCGCGTGAAGGTGGCGCCGGAATCGGCTGGTCTTGCATGCGATTTCGTTGCGCCAGTCACCCTCACCGCTTCGGTTGATAGCAGCACGACGCTGGAATGGCCGCTGCCGGAGACGCGTTGGCAGTTGTCGCAGGCACATTGAAACATTGAGATGACGCGTCCCTTTGCCGTCAGCGTGATGGCGCCGCAATCGCAGTGCGCGTTGAGGTCTATCTCTGGGTGTTCTGGACCGTACATGGCGATCAGGCTGGCATGCAGGTTCGCCATGGGCAAGGCCAGTCTTGCCTTTGCCCGCCCGAGTGGCGAGAGTGCGCCGCCAAATGGGGGCAGGCATGTCGCTCTATCCGGTTTACCCGCTGCGCACCGAAAGGCTGACCCTTCGCCCGTTTACCCGGGGTGATGTCGATGCCGTCTACGCCTATCGGCGGCGCGAGGACGTGACGCGCTATCTGTTCGACACGGCTCTGAGCCGGGAAGAATGCGCACTGGCCGTGCAGCAGCGCATCGGGCAGTTGGCGCTTGAAGCCGAAGGCGACAAGATCATTCTCGGCGTCGAACTCGATGACAACGGCGCGCTGATCGGCGAAGTCTCGCTGATCTGGCGCAGTGTCGAGGCGCGGCAGGGCGAAGTCGGCTGGATTTTCGATCCGAACTATCACGGGCATGGCTATGCGACGGAAGCTGCCAATGCCCTGCTGGACCTGGCATTCGGCCCCGGCGCCATTCACCGTGTTGCGGCGCGGTGCGATGTGCGGAACGAGCCTTCCTGGCGCCTGATGGAGCGCCTTGGCATGCGCCGCGAAGCGCATTTCCGCGAGCATGCGCTGTTCAAAAGCCAGTGGGACGAAGAGTTCATTTACGCCATCCTGTGGCAGGAGTGGCAGGCTCTGCGCGGCGAGCAAACGCCCACCTGATGTACAATCGCCCGGACGTCCGGGAGAAAAAATTTTCTAGGTGCAGCAGGAACTTCCATGAATTTGGCGACGTTGTCGCTTCGGGTCGTCACGTGGTAGGGAGCACCATCTCATGTCGTCACTTTCTTTGCCAATCCAGACAGATCGACTGGTCCTTCGGACTTTTGAGCGCAGCGACATCGACGGGCTTAGCGCCTACCATGCCCTTCCATCGGTGCAGCGCTATGTGTTCAGCCGCACCCGCGACGCCTCCGAAGTGGCTAGCGCGCTCGGCATCATGCGCGGTCATGTCAGCCTGCAGCGCCCCGGAGATACCCTGACCCTCGCCATGGTTTGCAAGGGCGAAAAGGTTTTGGTGGGTCACGTCTCCCTGCACTGGTCCGATGCTACGGCGGGGCAGGGCGAAGTGCGCTTCTGCATCAATCCGGCCTATGCCGGGCAGGGCTTCACCCGCGAAGCGCTCAGTGCGCTCTATGACCTGGCCTTCGATCATTTCCATATTCATCGCGTGTTCGCACGCTGCGATGGCCGCAATCATCACTCGATCAAGCTGATGCAGCAGATGGGCATGCGCCTTGAGGCCCATTACCGCGAGCATGCTTTGTTTCAGGGCGAATGGGATGAGGAATTGCACTTTGCCATCCTCGACCGCGAATGGCAGCGTTGGACCAAGGTCAAGGACCTGCCGGTTCGTCACCGCGTCGCCTGATTGCCCTGATGCGCAAAAACCGGCTATGAGCGCCTGAACTTTCAGGATTAGCGCCCATGGCCGGAACCGACACGTCCATCAAGATCGAGCTGCGGCCCACCCCTGCAGTAATTCTTTGCGAACCGCAGCTGGGCGAGAATATCGGCACGGCCGCTCGTGCCATGGCTAACTTCGGCCTATGGGACCTGCGGCTGGTCCGCCCGCGCGATGGCTGGCCTAATGAGCGCGCGGTCGCAGCCGCCTCGCGCGCCGATCACGTCATCGAACGCGTTCGCGTGTTTGAGACGCTGGAAGACGCGATCGCCGACCTGACTTTGGTTTTGGCGACCACAGCTCGCTCCCGAGATTTGCAAAAGGAAGTCATTGGCCCCGACGACGCCGCCATCCGCATGGCGGCGCAGATCGGGTCTGGCAAGGGCGTCGGCCTGCTGTTTGGGCGCGAAAAGTGGGGCTTGCTCAATGAAGAAGTTGCGCTGGCCGATTGCATCGTCACTCTGCCGGTCGAGCCGGCCTTTGCTTCCCTCAATATTGCCCAAGCCGTGCTGCTGATGGCTTATGAATGGCGGCGGCATAGCGACGTGGGCGCAAAATTGCCGTTCGCAGACGCCATGGCCGATGTCGCGCCACGCGAGGAACTGCTGGGCCTGTTCGGACATCTCGAAACGACGCTAGACGGTTCGGGTTTCTTTACCGCGCCGGACAAGCGCCCTACCGTGATCAACAATCTGCGCACCATGCTGGAACGCGGCAAGTTTACCAGCCAGGAAATCCGCACCCTGCGAGGCGTAATTTCCTCGATCGACCGCAAGCATCAACGCCCCAATCCGAACCGGCACAAGCCGGCAGAGAAGACCGACGACGATTGAGTCGTTTCTTACCTTTCCCCCGAGGCTTTAGGTAAGAAGCCTTTGACTGCGGCATTCTTGCATGGCATTTCCAGCCCATGAGCACGCCAGCCCCCGCCGACAAATCCCGCCTTGCCTTTACCTATGTCGGTTTTCGCTTCTTCTGGCTGACCACCCTGTTGGTCAGCTTCGCGGTGCAGATCATGTCGGTGTCGATTGCCTGGCAGATCTACGATGTCACGGGCAATGTCTTCCTGCTTGGCCTTGTCGGGCTTAGCCTCTTCCTGCCGGCGCTGCTACTGATGCTACTCACCGGCCTCACCGCCGATCGTTTCAACCGGCGCGGCATAATGGCGATTTGCCTAGGTGTGGAACTGATTTGTGCCCTGGGGTTTCTGGCCTTCGTCAATGCGCAGGCGCATGAAGTCTGGCCGATTTTTGGCATTCTGGTGGTGCTCGGCACGGCGCGGGCTTTCTGGGGGCCGGCGGCGCAGTCACTGGCGCCCAATCTGGTGCCGCCAGAAGCGCTCAGCAACGCCATCACCGTCAACGCCTCAGCCTGGCAGTTTGCCTCGATCATGGGACCGGCAGCGGGCGGCCTGCTTTATGGCATTGCGCCAACTATCGCTTTTGGCACAGGCGCTGTCCTGCTGGTCATTGCCGTGGGCTGCGTGCTGCTGATTCCAAAACCCGCGCAAAAGAGCGCCGGGCAGGCGACCAGCCTCGAGACCGTATTCGGGGGCTTCCGCTACATTTTTTCCAACAAGGTGGTGCTGGGCGCCATTTCGCTCGACATGTTCGCCGTGCTGATGGGCGGGGCGGTGGCCCTGCTGCCTGTCTACACCAAGGACATCCTGCATGCCGGCCCGCAGGAGCTTGGGCTGTTGCGCGCGGCGCCCGGCATCGGCGCCATCGTCATGGCGCTAGTGCTGACGCGGTTTCCAATTCGCGACCACGCCGGCAAGATGCTGTTCGTGTTCGTCGGATGTTTCGGGCTGTTCACCGTTATCTTTGGCATCTCGACCACGGTGTGGATTTCGATTCCTGCTTTGGCACTGGTCGGCGCGTCCGATATGGTCAGCGTCACGATCCGCGAGACCATCATGCAGCTATGGACGCCTGAAGAAGTGCGCGGTCGTGTGAACGCGGTAAATTCGGTGTTTATTGGCGCTTCCAATGAACTCGGCGAGTTCCGCGCCGGCACCGTGGCTCACTTTATCGGGCCAGTTGCAGCCGTTGCCGTGGGCGGGGTGGGCGCCATTGCGGTGGCCATTATCTGGAGCATCATCTTCCCCGGCCTGCGCCAGCAGCGCAGTCTCGACAAGAAGATGGTGGCCGATGGGTCGAGTGCACCGGAGTCCGCTTGACGGAACTGTCGTAATTGCCTAAGACGCGCCCACCTATCCGGGCCTTTGGCTCATAGGCGCACCCGGGATCTCCTGAATATTTGGGGTCTGTCGGTCATCCGCGAGGATGGCAGAGGAGGGCGCGATCCGTTCACATTCTAGAAGGATACGCGATGTCAAAGCGCATTTCTGCCAAGCACAAAATTGATCGCCGTCTCGGCGAAAACATCTGGGGCCGTCCCGGCTCCCCGCTCAACGCTCGCGCCTATGGCCCCGGCCAGCATGGCCAGCGCCGCAAGGGCAAGCTGTCTGACTACGGTCTGCAGCTCCGCGCCAAGCAGAAGCTCAAGGGCTACTACGGTTCGGTCACCGAGAAGGCTTTCAAGAAGCTTTACACCGAAGCTGCCCGCGTCAAGGGCGACACCGGCGAGAACCTGATCGGCCTGCTCGAGAGCCGTCTGGACGCGATCGTCTACCGCGCCAAGTTTGTTGCTACCGTGTTCGCTGCGCGCCAGTTCGTGTCGCATGGTCACATCCTGATCAACGGCAAACGCGTCAACATCCCATCCTATCAGGTTCAGGTTGGCGACAAGATCGAAGTGCGCGAGCGCTCAAAGCAGATCGCCGTGCTGATCGAAGCGACCCAGTTGTCGGAGCGCGACGTTCCCGATTACGTCGAGACCGACCACAACAAGATGACCGCAACCTACATCCGCGTGCCGTCGCTGGCCGACGTGCCATACCCGGTCCAGATGGAACCGAACCTGGTCGTCGAATTCTACTCGCGCTAAGCGCAGTCGAATAACAGAATTGAAAAGGGCCGCTCCTCGGAGCGGCCCTTTTTGTTTGAACATAGTTGCCTCGGCTCCTTTTAACCCTCTTCCTCAAGGGAGAGGACAGGGTGAGGGGTTCAGCGGCTGGCGAGGGCGCGGTGCAACCAACGAACGCCGAACCCCTCACCCGACGCTGCGCGTCGACCTCTCTGCTCAGGAACGAGGTGATAAGGCAACTCCCTGCAAAGAAACCCCTTCTTCGACCTCCCCTTAGCCTTAGAATTGCGCGGGCAGCTGGGGTATTGCATCGCTGGTGGGTGGGGTCGCCAGTTCCCGCAGGAAGATCGGGTCGTCGTAGTCGTTGGCGGCGATGGCATCGTGCGGAATATTCGCTTCAAAGGCGCGTAGACGCTTGAACACCGAAATCAGCGAAATGATTGTGGTCCATGAGTTGGCGAGAAACTTGAATGAATCCTCCACCTGGCCAAACGCATTGTTTACTTGCTGGAACAGCCCAAGGGTCATTGAACCGGCAACAATGGACGGACCCATTGCGATCAGTGGCACGAAGTTGGAGCCCTGCAGGTAAGCGTAGCGCGCGATGTTGAAATACAGGTAGTGCCGATACAGCCGGAAATAATTGTGCTGCATGTTGATGAACAATTGCCGCATTGTCACCGGCTCGGCGCGCTCGCCATGGTCTTCGCCATAGACGAGTTCCTTACGGAAAGCGGCCTCGACGCGCTGGTTCTCAAATTCTAGCCCCGGCAGTTTCCAGCCCACCGCAGCAAGCAGCACGGTGCCAAAGGCTGAAGAAACCAGCGCTACCCAGACCAGACTGCCGTTCACCGGGCCGAAAAACGGCAGTTCGGTAATGTTAGACGACAAGTCCCATAGCAGCGGCAAAAATACGATCAGCGTCATCACCGACGCTACCAGCGATACGGCCAGTCCCTCTACAATGCTGGCGAAGCGCTGTGTGTCTTCCTGAATACGCTGCGAGGCACCTTCGATGTGGCGCAAATGCTGCCAGTGGCTCTGATAGAAAAAAGTCATGGCTCGCCGCCAGCGGAACAGGAAGTGCGCGATAAAGAATGCGTTAATGACCAGCACGGTGATGTTGGGGATCAACACATAGGCGACGGTCCAGATTTCTCCGAGGAACTGGTCGAGCGTTACCGTGCCGGGCGTGGTCAGTGCCGTTTGGATCAGGTTGTAGAATTCGCCGTACCAGTCGTTCAGCCAGGCGCTGATCTGGACGTTGAAGTAGACGATCTCGATGATCGTCACGCTGCCCACCACGCTCCACCAGTACCAGCGGCGATTGCCGCCTATCCAGTACCAAGGGATGCAGAACAGATAGCCGGTGGCCAACACATATTGGTAGAGCCAAACCTTGTCCGACGAGAAGAACGGTTCGGGGTTGGCTTCGGTTACTGGCACGCCGAGCCAAGGGCCAAGGCTTAGAAAGCCCTGCAGGTTGGATCCGATAGTGTACCAAGCCACCATGACCAGTGCGATCCAGCACAGGGCAGACGTGAAGAATAAGCGCGGATTAGGAAAGAAAGATCGAAACACCGCGAAACTCCTGGGTGCCGGGGAATGCTGTCATCTAACGGTTGTAATCTGGCCTAAAGCAAGGGGGCCGAATTAATCTTTGGTAAGGTTTGCGCCGCCCGGTTTTCCTTCCCCTGTGCGTCCATGCGCGCTATCAGCTACGTCATGACATCAAAGAGAGTTTCGCCATGAGTGAGGTCATGGATGCGCCGGTCGCAGACGATGCGGAAACCGGCGGCCACGCGATCTACGCCCATGCGCCGCGCAGTGGCGAGTTCAACAAGCTGCGCAAGCGGTTGATCCGCAATACGCGCGAGGCGCTTGACAAATTCGCCATGGTTCGGCCGGGCGAGAAGTGGCTGGTGGCGTTGTCAGGTGGCAAAGACAGCTACTCCATGCTGGCGCTGCTGCTTGACCTCAAATGGCGCGGCATGCTGCAGGTCGAGCTGCTGGTGTGCAATCTCGACCAGGGACAGCCCAACTTCCCCAAGCATATCCTGCCTGAATTCCTCACCGGACTGGGCATCGAGCATCGCATCGAATATCGCGACACCTATTCGATCGTCACCCAGAAGCTGCCGACCGGCGCCACCTATTGCTCGCTGTGCTCGCGCCTGCGCCGCGGCAATCTCTATCGTATCGCGCGGGAGGAGGGCTGCACCGCGCTGGTGCTCGGCCATCACCGTGACGACAGCCTCGAAACCTTCTTTATGAACATGTTTCATGGCGGGCGCCTCGCCGCCATGCCGGCGCGCCTGCTCAATGACGAGGGTGACCTCGAAGTGTTGCGTCCCTTGATCTACTGCGGCGAGGAAGACCTGCAGCGTTTCTCCGACGCCATGGCCTTCCCGATCATCCCCTGCGACCTTTGTGGTTCGCAGGATGGCCTCGAGCGCAACGCCATGAAGGCCATGCTGAACGACATCGAAAAGCGCATGCCGGGCCGCAAGGATGTGATGATCCGCGCGCTGGGCAACATCAACGCCAGTCATATGCTCGATACAAAACTGTTCGACTTTGCCGGGCTGTTCGACAAGAGGACTGCCCCGTGACTTTCGACGTGATGGAACTGGCCAATATCCTGCGCGACGCCGCCCGCGCCGAAGCCCTGCCGCGCTTCCGCCGGCTCGATGCCAGCATGGTCCATATCAAGACCGAGGCGATCGACCTGGTCACCGAGGCCGATGTGGCGACCGAGAACGTCATCAAGGCGCGGATCGCTTCGTTCATGCCCGATGCGCTGTTTGTCGGCGAGGAATCGGTGGCTGCCGATCCGGCGCTGCTGACGCGCCTTGCCACGGCCGATTTGGCGGTGGTGGTGGATCCGATTGATGGCACGGCCAACTACGCCGCCGGCCTGCCGCTGTTCGCCACCATGGCCGCAGTGGTGTCCAAGGGCCAAACCATTGCTGGTATCATTTATGACCCGATGGGCGACGACTGGGTGATGGCCGAAAAGGGCAGTGGTGCCTGGCTGCGCCGGCCTAACGGCGAGGCAATTCGCCTCAGCGTAGCTGATCGATTGCCGCTGGCCGAGATGGTCGGCATGGCGTCGGTGGCCTATATGCCCAGGGAGAAGCGCGCGCAGATCCTGCAGAACACCGACAAGGTGCGGCTTCTGTCCAACTTCCGCTGCGCTGGTCATGAATACCGTACCTTCGTGTCCGGGCACGGACAGTTCGTTTGCTACAACAAGCTTATGCCTTGGGACCATCTGCCCGGCGTGCTGATCGCCCAGGAAGCTGGTGGGTTTGCGGCACGGCTGGATGGAGGGGCGTATCTGCCGAGCCATGTGGATGGCGGGTTGTTGTTGGCGGTTGATCGTGACGCATGGGAAGAATTGCGGCGGGAAGTGTTTGCATTCTAGCGGGTACCCCCACCTACACCCCCCTGATAGGGAGGGGCAGACCGAGTTTTTGGCAACGGCCGCGACAACCACCGGCCAGATTCCTCCGCCTATCAGGGGGAGGTTAGGTGGGGGTACCCGACAAAGACTCTACCCAACCAGCGCCCCAGCGGCCGCTTCTAGCGCGCCCGGTCCATGGACAATTCCCAGCGCCTGCATGCCGGCTTCCATCGTTGCCAGCACCCCCAGCGTCATATGGGCGTTCACATGCCCCATATGGGCGACGCGCAGGAAGTCCTGATAGGCCGGCTCATGCGGCAGGGCCATGCCGAGGCCGATACCGAGCGTTACGCCGGCTTCCGCTTCCAGCCAGCGCCGCAATGCTCCGGCGCCACCATCGGGGATTGTCGCGGCGGTCACCGACCAGCCGCGTGATGCCGTATCGGCGACATTGAGCCGGATACTGCTTTCTATGCCCCACGCATCAAATGCCGCCCAGACCGAGCCGGCCAGACGGCGGTGGCGGTCCCAGACATTCTCGAGACCCTCCTCATCGAGTATCATGGTCAGGGATTCGCGCAGGCCATAGAGGTGATGGGTCGGCGCCGTGCCACCGAAATACTGCCAGAACTCGGTGCCGGTGCCGCGCGGCTTCCAATCCCAATAGGGGGTGACGAGGTCAGCGCTTCGCGATACTTCCAGCGCTTTGTCCGAAAACCAGACGAAGCCGAGGCCGGGCGGCAGCATCAGGCCCTTCTGGCTGGCGCCGACCAGCACGTCGATCCCCCACTCATCCATGCGCAGCTCGTCGCAGCCGAGCGAGGCGATGGCATCGACGGCCAGCAGGGCGGGGTGGCCGGTGCTGTCGATGGCGGAGCGGATCGCCTTGATGTCGTTGCGCGCGCTCGACGCGGTATCGACATGGGTGACCAGCACTGCCTTGATTTCGTGCCCCGGGTCCCTGCGCAGTGCGTCGGCGATGCGCTCGGGGTCGGCGGGGCTGGCCTTGCCGAAGTCGATCATCTCAAGCTGCACGCCCATGGCGCGCGCCGCTTCCGCCCAGCCGTGGCCGAAGCGACCGGTCGCGGCCAACAGGGCTTTGTCGCCGCGCGAGAACATGTTGAGATTGGCTGCCTCCCAGGCGCCATGCCCATTGGCGATATAGATCGCCACGTTTTGGCTCGTCATAGCCACGCGCTTGAGGTCGGGAATCAGCGCCTTGGTCATCTCGACGATCTCGCCCTCGTAAATATTGGGCGCCGTCCGATGCATGGCATTGAGCACGCGGTCAGGCGAGACGGACGGCCCCGGAATGGCGAGGTAGGGACGGCCGGTGGTGATGGGCATATTGCGCTCGACATGGCAGGTGGGATTGTCCGCATCAGACGAGACTCGCAGCCCAGGAGCAATAGGCTTTGGCTTGCCGACCAAATCTGTTTCCTCTTTCTTTTCCCTCGGGCTCGACCCGAGGGCCGCTCTCAACACGGCACAAGCGGCGAATGGCCCTCGGGTCAAGCCCGCGGGAGAAAGATGGTGGGGCAGGCGATAGTGAGTCCGACCCGCAAAATGCACCTATATCCGTATTGCAACGACTCATAAGTTTGTGCTTATGTATCCGCATGAGCGATACCGATATTTTCAAAGTCCTGGCGGATCCAACTCGCCGCGCTGTGCTGGAGCGGCTGGCTTCGGCCGAGCTGACTGCCACCGAATTGCGCGAGGGCTTTGCCATCAGCCAGCCCGCCATGAGCCAGCATATCGCCGTGCTGCGTGGCGCCGGGCTGATCAGCGAGCGTCGCGAGGGGCGCTTTGCCCATTACCGCGTGGCGCCAGAGGGCATGGCGCCGCTGCACAAATGGCTGGCAAAATACCGTGCCTTCTGGCCGAGCCGTATCGATAATCTCAAGGACCTGCTCAAGGAGATGGACCAATGACCGATAGTGACGAGCTGGTTTTTGAATGTACCCTCGATGCGCCGCCCGAAAAAGTCTGGCGGGCGCTGACCATGCCGGAATATCTGCAGCGCTGGCTGAAGCCGAGCCAGGAGATCGACATGGCGGTGGTGACGGCTGAGGAGAACGTCAGCCTGACTTATCGCTGGCGCGAGGCCGGGCAGGCCGCGGTGGTTGGCATGGAGGATAGTCTCGTGACCTTCGAGCTTGGCCCGACGACCGATGGCGGGACGTGGTTCAGGCTGACCCATGCGCCGTTGGTGGTGCCGGTTGCGGCGAATAGCAATCAGGCAATAATGCTGGCGGCTTAGTGGCTAGTTCGTCGATTCACCGGACGGTACCTCCCCCTTGACGGGGGAGGCTAGGAGGGGGTGTCGTTTAGCCCAAATGATCGTGGCCAAACCTCCCCCTGCCTGACCCTCCCGGCAAGGGGGAGGGTGTCGACTGACGTTCCCGAGAAACAATTAAGAACAGGAGATCGCCTATGCGCGACATGATGCAGCTCGTCCCTATGGTCGTCGAACAATCCAGCCGGGGCGAGCGGAGTTTTGACATCTACTCGCGCCTGCTGCGGGAGCGGATCATTTTCCTCAATGGTGAAATCGAGGATAACTTGGCGTCTCTGGTCAGTGCGCAGTTGTTGTTCCTGGAGGCGGATAGTCCGGCCAAGCCGATCTACCTCTATATCAACTCGCCGGGTGGCGTCGTTACCTCGGCGTTGGCCATGTATGACACGATGCAGTTCATCAAGGCGCCGGTCGGCACGCTGTGCATGGGGATGGCAGCTTCAGCCGCGACGCTGATCCTGGCGGCGGGAGAGGCCGGGCAGCGCGTTTGCCTGCCCAATGCTTCGATCATGCTGCATCAGCCTTCGGGCGGCTATCAGGGCAAGGTCACCGATATCATGCTGCATGCCGAGGAGAGCCAGCGGCTCAAGCGCCTGACCAACCGCATCTATGCCAAGCATTGCGGACGGGGTTTTGAAGAGGTGGAAAAGGCGCTTGAGCGCGACAATTTCATGACACCGCAGCAGGCCTTGACCTGGGGGCTGGTCGATCATGTCTACAGTGATCGCAGCCAGCTCGAAGGGCCGGCTACAGACCAGTGATTGCCCGCCTTCACCTTCCCCCAAGGGAGAGGTGAGTAGCGGTCAGTGCGCGCCGGCGTGGCTCATGTCAGCGTGGCTGTTTTGTTCACCAACGCCGAACAGCTTGCCGTTCTCGGCAACGAGAATGCAGATCAGTGCCAGCACGCCCATGGTGAAATAACCCGTGGCAGCCGGAATGGTGGTGCCATTGAACATCTGGCCGACATAGCCGCCGATCAAGGCGCCACCGACGGTCTGGATGAAGCCGAACACGGCAGCCGCCGTGCCGGCGACGGCGCCAAGCGGCTCCATCGACAATGAGTTCATGTTGGATGCCGACCAGCCGAAGCTGAACATGATGATGGCGAGGAGGCTGAAGAACAACCAGAGCGGCAGGAAGCCGATCAGTGCCAGTGCCAGCCAGATGGCGCTGACGCCAGTGAACACCAGCATGGCGCCATGCGACAGACGGCGCATGCCGAAGCGGCTGACGATCTTGGAATTGGTGAAGGACGACACGCCCATCAGGCCTGCCATGCCGGCGAACGCAACGGGGAAATAGACGCCCAGCCCATAGATATCGACATAGATCTGCTGGCTGGAACTGATGAAGCCGAACAGGGCCCCAAACAGGAAGGTGCCGGCCAAGCCGTAGGAGAAAGCCACGCGGTTGGTGAAGACGATGACGAAACCATCGACCACGGCCTTGAGGCTGAGCGGGCGACGGCTGGCGATGGGCAGCGTTTCGGGCAGGCGGATGTAGGTCCAGAGCCAGAACGCGGCAGCCAGCAGGCCCATGAAAATGAAGATGTTGTGCCATTCGCCGAGCAGCAGAATGACCTGGCCGATGCCGGGGGCAATGATCGGGATGGCCATGAAAACCATGAACACCAGCGACATGACTTCGGCCATGGCGCGGCCCTCATACCGGTCGCGGATCACGGCAGTCGAAATCACCCGGACGCTGGCGGCGCCCATGCCCTGGACGAAGCGCAGCACCAGCAGCGCGCCGAACGTCGGAGCGAAAATCGCGGCAATGGCGGCGACAATGTAGAGGCCCATGCCCACCAGCAGCGGGGCACGGCGGCCGAAGCGGTCAGTCAGCGGTCCGAAGGCCAGTTGGGCGACGCCCATGCCGATCATGTAGGAGGTGATGACGAACTGGCGTTCGTTCTCGCTGGTGACCCCAAGTGCTTCGCCCATATAGGGCAAGGCCGGCAGCATGACGTCGATGGCCAGCGCATTGAGCGCCATCAATGCCGCCATAAGGGCAATGAATTCGGGGCGCGAGAGCACCCGCGTGAAATGATCGGACATGGAAATTGGACTCAGAAGGGTGGCGCGACGAAGCGGCGCCTTAAATGCTGGCCGGACCATGAACCCCGAAGCCTGCTTTGGCAAGCATTGATCGGCAAAAACCGATGGTCAAAACGCCGGTCTGTCACGCAGCCTTGAGCACGAAATTGGGCGCCTTGCGCTCATTGATCGGAATGTGCAGCGCCGCCGAAGCCAGGCCAAGCACGATGGCGAGATACCATACGAGGCTGTACGACCCGGTCTGGTCATAGACAAATCCGCCCAGCCAGACGCCGACGAAGGAGCCGAGCTGGTGGCTGAAAAAGGCGACGCCATAAAGCATGCCCATGTAACGGGCGCCAAAGAACAGACTCACCAGCCCCGCGGTCAACGGTACCGTCGAAAGCCAGAGCAGGCCCATGGCCGCTGCAAACGCGTAGGCGGTGATTTCGCTGACCGGGATCAGCAGGAACGCACCGATGGCAATGGCGCGTAGCAGATAGATTGTTGCCAGCAGCATCTGCTTGGGGAGCTTGCCGCCATAGTAGCCGGCCAGCAGCGAGCCCACGATGTTGAACAGGCCGATGACGGCGATGGTCCAGCTACCGACTTCCGGCGACAGGCCGCATTGCACCAGATAGGCCGGCATGTGCACGTTGATAAAGGCGAGATGGAAGCCGCAGACGAAGAAGCCGATCACCAGCAGGCGATAAGAGCCATGGCCCCAGGCCTTGGATAGCGCCTGCATGAAGGGCAGGTCAGCTTCGCCGACCGGGTTTTCGGTGCGGCCGCGCAGCGCATAGCTCAGCGGAATGATCAGCAGCAGCGCCATGCCGAGATAGAGCAGGGCCGACTGCCAGCCGAAGGCATTGATGAAGCCCTGGCTGATCGGGGCGAAGGCGAACTGGCCGAACGACGATGCCGCCGTGGCGACGCCGAAGATCAGCGTGCGCTTCTCGGCCGGCACCGAACGGCCAAAGGCGGCCATGACCACCGAGAAGGAACAGATGGCGATACCGACGCCGGTGACCACGCCAGCGGTCAAGGTCATCAGGCCGGCATCGGGTGAGAAGGCCATCCCAAGCACGCCGAGCGCATAGATCATGGCGCCCACGGCCACGGTGCGCGCGGTGCCAACGCGATCGGCAAAAGCGCCGGCGAAGGGCTGGGTAATGCCCCAGGCGAGGTTCTGGATCGCCATGGCCATGCCCCACTGCTCGCGGCTGAGGCCGAGATCGGCGGTCATCGGCAGAGTGAACAGACCAAAACTGGTGCGCACCCCGTTGCCGATAGCAGCGATGATGCAGCCGGCAATGATCAGCACGAGCAGGGGAACTGCAGGGCGGAGCGCAGAAGTGTTCATGGGGGGCATCCAGAGGTTGGACGACCTGTCTACGCCCGCGACATCATCGCGCAAAGCAATATTGCTGAATGGCGCCCATCAATGCTGGTGATGATAAAAAAGCCCGGTCGAGGACCGGGCTTTCGCAATAGGACGACGAAGCAATCAGGCGGTCTGCTTCACTTCGATGCCGGCATTCTGCATGTGGGTTTGAAGTTCGCCGGCCTGGAACATCTCGCGGATGATATCGGCACCGCCGACGAATTCGCCCTTCACGTAAAGCTGGGGAATGGTCGGCCAGTTGGTATAGGCCTTGATGCCGTCGCGCAGCTCGGCGCTTTCCAGCACGTTGACGCTGCCATATTCGACGCCGAGATAGCTCAGGATCTGCACGACCTGGCCGGAAAAACCGCACTGCGGAAAGTCTGGCGAGCCCTTCATAAAGAGGAACACGTCGTTGTTCTTCACCTTCTCGTCGATGAATGCATTGATGTCGGTCATGGGAGAAACCTTTCGATGGGCGGGGTCAAGGGCCGCTTGCTGTTGTCCTTAGATAGGACAGGAGACGGGCTCTGTCGAGATGCTCGCCTGCAGGTTACTGCTGGTGGGCTTCATAGCCGGACCGCAATCCACGGATGGCTGGTGCAATCTTCGACGGTGTTGAACAGGACTGCTTCCCAGCCGGCGGCACGGGCGCCGTCGATGACCTTGGGGGTGTCGTCGAAGAAAAGCGGTGGCTCGGACTGCGGGCCAATTTTGGAGTCTACAAAATCGAAAAAACCGCGGTGGGGTTTGCGTATGCCAACACGGGCGGAATAAAAAATGTCGTCGAACAGTTCATGCAGGCCGAGATGGCTCCAAAGCCATGTGGCCCGGAGGTGTTCCTGATTGGTGGCAATGAAAAGTTGAATGTCTGCGTTGGCCTTGAGTTGGCGGATGACTGCAATCAAGGGCTCGTTCAAAACGCTGTCGTGGGTCAGCCAATAGTGGTGAAAGACCATCGGCGACCCTTTATAGCCAAGAGAAGGCAGGTGTCGTTCAAGGGCCTCAATGACCGATATCTGGCCAGTTCCGACCTTTTTGACAAAAACGTCGAAAATGAACTCCTTGATGAAGCGTTCCGGATCGACCCCCATATCGGCCAATAGGTTCTCGTCCCAGCGCCTGGTCAGGTCCGGGCGATGGTGAAAGCCGTGGATCAGCACGCCATCGACGTCGAAGATGACGGTTCGGGTCACCGTGGCGCCTTGCTGATTGCGCCAAGTCCGACAAGCACTTCGCCCGGAATGCTGAGATCTTGAATCACGTCGGTATGCTTGCGAAAGCCGACCAGTTCGCGCTGCACGAAATACTCCCACACCACTTTGCGGGCCTCGGCCAGGCAAGCGTCGCGGTCCCCGGTAGCGGCGGCCAAAGCTGCGACAGCCTTGCCCACACGCTTTTCGGCGGCGCCGAGCGAAGAGGCGCGTTCAGCGAGAATCTCGTGGTCGATCGCCGTTGTGCCGGCATCAGGCCGGACCATCTTGATCAGGTCGAGCGATTGGCGCAGGGACATCGACTAGTCCGGGATGACAGTCTGGAGAGATAGGGCATGCAGCGCCCCGCCCATGTCACCGAGGAAGGAATCATAGACCAGCTTGTGCTGCTGCACGCGGGTCTTGCCGCGGAACTGCTCGGATTTTACCGTGGCAGCCCAATGGTCGCCGTCACCGGCAAGGTCGCGGATTTCGATTTCGGCATCGGGGAGGGCCGCCTTGATCCGGCGTTCGATTTCGCTGGCGTCCATGGCCATGGGCTCTACTCCTCAAATCGGATCGGCAACAGGCCGAACACTGCCATGATATGGCATGGGGGTGCCCGGCCTTCAATACGATGAGGTGCTACGGCATGGCAGAGACGGGCTGGGCATCCTGCCGGGTCGAGAAATTGGCCACGATGGAATCAACTATCGGGCGCGCCTGTGCAGCAACTTCGGTGGGATAGAAGCAATCGAGCGTATAGCCGTTGCCGGTATCCACGGTCTCGGTATGAACCAGTGTCACCGGGCCGTTTTCCGCTGTGCCGGTACTGGCGCCCTCATACTGCAATGCCGGATTGCTCTGGTAGTTGGTGACCTTGCTCGCCCCCAGCGTGAAGCCGGGCAGGGTGTCGTTCCAGCCTTCAGACACCACTGGGTAATCCAGCGAAGCGAGCGCACCGTCTGCGGTCCAGGTGGTGTCTTCCACGGCAACAACGGCCAACACGCATTGCAGCGGCATAGCGGGATGATTGATGGTCAGCGGGCCGCCGGCCTCGCCACCCGTTACCATCACCTCAGGGTAGATCAGCGTATAGGGCTGATCGGGCAGCGGAGAGCCGCTGATGCCGGCGTTCTGGGCAAAGGCAGTCACCGGCACGAAGCTGAGCGCGAGGGCAAAAAATCCGCCAATGGCCGGTGCAAGTTTCATCATACTCTCCAAAAAACAACGCCGCCCTTGGGTGCCAGAACACTCCAAAGAGCGGCGATCGTAAGGCAGTAGACGCGATTAGGCGGCCTTGCCGTCCATGTAGCTGGGGAACCAGCCTTCATGCGCCGCCTTCAGGGCAGCGACCGGGACGGCACGTGCGTCGCCCAGCACGAGGTTAGCGCCACCGGTGTTGCCAATCCATGGAGCAAAGATGCCCAGCGCTTCAGCCTCTTTCCACAAGGCCGTCAGTTCTTCGCCCTGCGGATCGAGATTGACCGTCACGAGGTAACGCCCCTGATCCTCGCCGAAGTATTGCAGGATCGGATCGTGGTCGTTGATGTCGACCACGGTGGCACCAATCCCCGATGCCACAGCCATTTCAGCCAGACCAACGCCGAGGCCACCATCGCTCAGATCATGGCAGGCGGTGACGATGCCTGAGCGGATAAGCTTGCGAACGAAGTCGCCGGTGCGCTTTTCGTGGGCAAGGTCGACATGCGGCGCGGTCCCGTCGCGGCGGTCGAACAGGTCGCGCAGGTAGATCGACTGGCCGAGGTGGGTGCCGCGATTGGCCGGCGCGCCGACCAGTAGGATGACCTGACTGGCACCGGCAAAGCCGATGCGCGCCATCTTGCTCCAATCGGGCAGCAGGCCGACACCGCCAATGGTCGGGGTCGGCAGGATGCCGCGGCCATTGGTTTCGTTGTAGAGCGACACATTGCCCGAAACGATGGGAAAATCCAGCGCCAGGCAGGCTTCCCCGATGCCCTTGATGGCATGGACGAGCTGGCCCATGATCTCGGGGCGCTCTGGATTGCCAAAATTGAGATTGTCGGTGGCGGCGAGCGGCTCGGCGCCGGTTGCAGTCAGGTTGCGCCAGCATTCGGCGACCGCCTGCTTGCCGCCCTCATAGGGGTCGGCCTCGCAATAGCGCGGCGTCACGTCCGATGAAAAGGCGAGGCCCTTGGTGGCATGGCCCTCGACACGGATGACGCCGGCATCGCCGCCAGGGCGCTGCACGGAATTGCCCTGGATCAGCGTGTCATACTGCTCATAGACCCAGCGGCGCGAGGCGACCTGATGGCCGCCCATCAGCTTGAGTAGCGCATCGGCTACGTCCATCTGTGGCACGTCGCTGGCAGCCAGCGCGGCGGGGAGTCTTGGCTCGGTCCAGGGGCGGTCGTATTCGGGCGCTTCGTCACCGAGGTCCTTGATCGGCAGGTTGGCGACTTCGACGCCCTGCCACTTCACGCGGAAACGCAGGTCGTCGGTGGTGTAACCGACGGTGGCGAAATCGAGCTCCCATTTGACGAAAACGGCGCGGGCTTCCGGTTCCTTTTCGGGATGCAGCACCATGAGCATGCGCTCCTGGCTTTCGCTCAGCATCATTTCATAGGGCGTCATCTCGATTTCGCGCACCGGCACCTTGTCGAGGTCCAGTTCGATACCGAGGTCGCCCTTGGCACCCATCTCAACGGCCGAGCAGGTGAGGCCAGCCGCGCCCATGTCCTGGATGGCGATGACGGCGCCGGTAGCCATCAGTTCTAGGCAGGCTTCGAGCAGGCGCTTTTCGGTGAAGGGGTCGCCGACCTGCACGGTGGGCCGCTTTTCCTCGATGTCATCGCCGAATTCGGCGGAGGCCATGGTGGCGCCGCCGACGCCGTCGCGGCCGGTCTTGGCGCCGAGATAGACCACCGGCAGACCGACGCCTTCGGCCTTGGAATAAAAGATCTTGTCGGTATCGGCGAGGCCCGCCGCAAAGGCGTTGACCAGGATATTGCCGTTATAGCGCTCGTCGAACTCAACCTCACCGCCCACTGTCGGCACGCCGAAAGCATTGCCATAGCCGCCGATGCCGGAGACGACGCCAGACACCAGGTGGCGGGTTTTTTCGTGATCGGGCGAGCCGAAGCGCAGGGCGTTCATCGCGGCGACGGGCCGGGCGCCCATGGTGAAGACGTCGCGCAGGATGCCGCCCATGCCGGTGCCGGCGCCCTGATAGGGCTCGATGAAGCTCGGGTGGTTATGCGATTCCATCTTGAAGACCACCGCCTGGCCGTCGCCGATATCGACGACGCCAGCATTTTCACCGGGACCCTGGATGACGCGCGGGCCGGTTGTCGGCAGGGTCCTGAGCCACTTCTTGGATGACTTGTAGGAGCAGTGCTCGTTCCACATCGCCGAGAAAATACCGAGCTCCGTATAGGTCGGCTGGCGGCCGATCAGGGCAACGATCTTGGCGAATTCATCGGGCTTGAGGCCGTGGTCGGCAACCAGCTTGGGCGTGATTTCGATGTCGTTCTGATAGGAGGTCATCGGCAGCGTTTCCGTAGGCTCGGGAAATTCAGGTCAGGTCGATAGGCATGCGGGGTTGGCCGAGGATCTGGTCAAGGGCGACGACGATCAAGGTCAATATACCAAGTCCGACCGTCATATAGACTGCGTTCAGCAGCACCACGCCGTAGCCCAGATTAATGGCGTTGAGAATGGGGTAGGGGTACTCTCGCACCCAAGTGCCGCGTGCCATGATGTAGATAAAGTAGGCAAACGTCGGCGCCAGCATCACCGGAATATTTGTCCAGCGCAGCAATCCGTGGCGCTGCACCACCACCCACCACAGCAAATACAGCGTCGGGCACAGGTAGTGCAGGATTGTGTCCGCCAACTGCAACAGGCCATCCAACTGGCTGAGGTAACGCAGGACGAAATAAACATAGAGCGCCACCAGTGCGATATTGGCGGCCATCAGCCCGCGGACGACGGGCCTGCGGAACAGCGCCAGTCGGGACGTGGGGAGCAATTCCGACAGGTAGATCAGCACCAGAATGACATTGGTCAGGATGGTGTAAAAGGCGAAAAAGTGGCCCAGAAATCCCGGAATATCGCGTCCATTGGCCATGGCGCCTTGGAAGGACAGCACGAATTGCAACACCAGGCCGGCGGCGCCGAAGGCCAGCCCGAGCCAGGTCAATAGCGTCCGTGGATTGACGGGCGCTCGCAGGGCCATGTCAGGCAGCCTGACCGAGAAGGCCGGAGAACAGGGCACGTCCATCGTCGCCGCCATGCGCCGCTTCGATCAGGTTTTCCGGGTGCGGCATCAGGCCGAGCACGTTTTTCTGTTCGTTGAATATGCCAGCGATGTCGTTCATCGAGCCGTTTGGATTGGTGCCCTCGGCGTAGCGGAATGCGACGCGGCCATCGCCCTCAAGCCTATTGAGTGTGTCGCCATCGGTGAAATAGTTGCCGTCATGATGGGCGACGGGGCAGCGGAATACTTCGCCCTTGGTGTAGCCGCGAGTGAAATCAGTATCGGCATTGACCACCTCGAGCTTGACCTCGCGGCAGACGAACTTGAGGCTCATGTTGCGCATCAGCGCGCCGGGAAGCAGGCCGGCTTCGATGAGGATCTGGAAGCCGTTGCAGACGCCCAGCACCTTCCCGCCGCGTTCGGCATGGGCGCGCACCTTGTCCATGATCGGTGATCGCGCGGCGATGGCGCCGCAGCGGAGATAGTCGCCATAGGAAAAGCCGCCGGGAATGACGATCAGGTCGACATCGGGGATGTCGGCGTCCTGGTGCCAGACGGTGGCTGGGGCGGTGCCGGAAACCTTGGTCAACGCCGCTATCATGTCGCGGTCGCGATTGAGGCCGGGGAAGACGATGACTGCGGATTTCATCGGCTGGTCCTCGCTGTGGGGGTGCGAGGCCCTTGTGCTGAGTCTTGGCCAAAAAGGCAAGGCCCGGCGCTGCATATCCCTCGCCTATCGGGCAATCGCGGCGCCGGTCGTTACTCGGCAGGGGTAGCCACGGCATTGCTGTCCTTGGCCGATCCCTGCGTGCCCTTGAGGTGGGCCCAGGCCGGACGCTCGAACAGGAACTTGCCGAAGCCGGTGCGCTGCACGATCCAGTACAGCACCAGCGGCGAGACGATAGCGATGGCCATGGTCGCAAGGCTGAGCACCGTCGGCTCATCCACGCCCAGCTTGATCAGGATCGTTCGTGAAACACCGAGCGGCAGCACGAAGGCGACGTAGATAACCAGAGACTTCGACCCCATCCACCGCAGCCAGTTCAACCAGGGCAGGCGGGTCAGCAGCGCGGCGATGACGCAGAGCGCCGAGGTGCCGACCAGCGCCAACACCAGATGCACGCCTGGCAAGCCGGCGAAGCCCATCACAGGGTGGATAGGATGCATCGCAAAACCGCCCAGGAAAACAAGCGAGCCATTGACGATGGCCCAGAGTGCCAGCCCTGCCAGCGACAGGGCGGCGTGATCGGCAGCCCAATCGGCCAGCTTGAACAACTGCGGCGCCAGCGCATACCCGGCATAAAAGAACACGAAATACTCGGCGAATTGATCAATGGCATAGCTGCCGGTCTGGATTGTCGCCATCTGCAGGGTGGCGGCAATAGCAAAAACCGCCCAGCGTGGCGCAGGGCTATCATGCAGCAGCTTGGTCAACGCGCTGACCACGGCCAGCATGTAAATGAACCACAGCACGCCATAGGGCTGGATCACGGCCCAGGCGATCTGTTGCAGCGCTCCGACTGGGTCGATGCCGAGCAGCCCGACCTTGAAGATAATGTGGATCAGCGCCCAGAGTGCATAGAAATAGAGGTAATGCACGACACGACGGTCAGCATAGGCACGCCATGGCCGATCGATCACCTGCGACAGAAACAGCCCGGAGATCAGGAAGAATTCCGGCATGCGGAACGGAGTGGCGAAAGCGATAGCCCAATGCAGGGCGCCAACGCCGCCAGTATCCTCGCCAACGCTCGAGGCGGCATACATCATCACCACGAGAAAGATCGACAGACCCTTGGCCATATCGACCCAGTCGAGACGCTTGCTGGTTTCAGACATGTGACGCACTCCGCTTTGGAGCGCAATCTAGCGGCAAGCGGTTTGGGGCAGGATAACGGGCGGGTAAGACGGGACGCAAAATGCTGGATTGGTAAGCATTTGGCTAAGGGCGTCTATTCAACGCGATAAGCTTTGAACTCGCCATTGTCGACATTAAAGTGGGTACCGAGCAAAGTCATGCTGTGCCCTGTGGCTTGCAGTTGCGGTAGCAAGTCATCGCAGACAGCGCAGATCAGCCAATACGGCGCCGTATGGTCAAGCAATTCCGGAGTGACGCTGGTTTTATCGAAAATGCGCCAGTCAATTGAGCCTAACAGTGAACCATTGTTGCCACTGCGCAGCTTGATGTTATGGACTGCAGAGACCGCCGGGGCGACCAGTTCGGGCCAGGCAAACAAGTCGGTCTGTGGATCAAAGCCTTGCCCGGCGTCGGCCGCGATCAAGGCATATAGATCGTCGCCAGCCCATGCGGGATTGGCAAGACGATAGTTTGCTGCTGCAACACCGTAGAAGAATTGCGGTGTCAGCAGGAGGATCAATATCCAGCGACGCTCTGTGTTGATGCCAACGAGCATGAAGGCCAGGAAACACAGCATGGTCTGGAATGCGGAATGCCAAGGATACTTGCCGTAGATAAGGGCGGTGCCGATGGAAAATGCCGTCAGCAGCACGAGCAGTATGGTCAGCATAAGCGGCTGTCGCCGCAGGCCGAAGACCAGTGCGGCGATGGTAACTGCTGCCGTGATCGGGCCGCGTAACGGCTCGGTCATACCGATCCAGCCAAGATTGTAGAATATCGTCCCGGTGAAATCCGCACTCATCGGCCCGGCGGTGGTGTTGCCGAGGCTGGACAGGACGGCAAAGATTCCGAAAAGCAGTGCAAAGAGAGCCGGCGGGAGGAGCTTGAGCAAGCTCGTGCCCTTATGCCATTGCCAAACGAGCCAGAAAGCCAGCAGGATCCCTGCGAAGAAGTGCAGTGCGCAGGCTACGGCCAGCGCCCATGTGCCAGCGATGGAGCGACCGCTGCGCTCTAACAGCAGCGCCGAAATGATGCAGGTGAAGACCAGCCCGTAGGGGCGGAAATGATAGGCCCAGAACTGCAGTACCGCGAAGCTGCCAAGCATCAGGAAAAGCAGCAGAAGTTCGCCGCGCAGCAGGCGCGATAGCAGAAACGCATTGAAGATAGCGATCAGCAGCGTGATGTAACGGACTTGGGAAAAGTCGAGCACGCTGGACAATGCTCGCAGCAGCCAGTGCCAGAGCGGCGGATGGCCTTCGCCCGGGATAATGAAAAAATCCATCGGGTTGGTGATCGGTGCGGTGGCCCATAGCCAAGCCTGAGCCTCATCGAGCCATGGATCGTGGCTGATCGCCAAGGCGATTTGCAGCGCGGCGTAGATCAAGACGACGACGAGCGCCGGGACGTCTATCGACCGATGGGTGGCAGTGCCCGGCTCAGGCGATGCGGCGGGGAACAAGGCGCTCCTCGATCTTGTCGGCACCGGCTTGGCCACCCTCGTGATATTCGGCGTCTTCGTTGACGGTCCACACGTCGTGGGCCTCGGTGCCGGCAATGATGTTTTTGGCGGTCAGGATGCCGGTCATCATGGCATGGTCCTGATTATTATATTTATGCATGCCGTTGCGGCCAGCCAGATGCATGTTTTTGAACTGCTCAGCCAAGCCCTCGGTGATGGTATCGACGTTGATCTTGTAGGTGTCGTCGTAGACCGGATAGGCCTTGGGTTGGCGAACGACCGAGGCATCGACGATGTCATCCGGATTGGCAAGGCCGAGCTTGCCGATTTCGAATTTAGCGCGCGCGATCAGGTCCGCATCGGCCATGTCCCAGGTGTCGTCGCCGGCATTGCAGAAATACTCCATACCGTAGCAGGCGGTATCGGGGTCTGGCACCATGTCGGGGGACCACGACTTGAAGTTCTGGATACGGCCAACCTTGACGCTGGGATCGTGGATATAAATCCAGTTGTCGTCAAAGCTCTCCTTGCCGCGGGTGATGAGGCCGATGATCAGGAAGTCGCGATAGCGCAGGCCCTTGCTGGCGGCAGCAACAGCCGCGTCGTTGTCGGCGCCAAGCATTTTGACCAGTTCGTTGATCGCGGCGGTGGAGACCACGTGGTCGGCGGTAACCTTGGTTTCCTTGCCATGGGCGTCGGTGACGATTGCAACCCACTGGCCGGTGCCGTGATGCTGGCTGATGGTGGTAACGGTCGATCCCATCATGACCTTGCCACCCTGCGCCACGATCTTGTCTCGCGTGCGCTCCCACATCTGGCCGGGGCCGAGGCGGGGATAGCGGAACGAGTTGATCAGCGTTTTGATGACGTCGTCATGGGCCTTGGGCTTGCCAAGGCCGAAGCTCTGGATGATCGCCTGATAGAGGTTGAGGCCCTTGATGCGCTGGGCTGCCCAATCGGCGGAAATGTCATTGCAGTCCATGCCCCACACCTTCTCGGTGTAAGTCTTGAAGAAGATCTGAAACAGCCGGCGGCCAAAGTTGTTGACCACCCACTGCTCGAAGCTGACGACGTTCTTGTAGGGACGCAGCTGCGCCCAGCCATAGGAGAGGACGCAGCGCAGCGCTTCGACCGGACCCAGCTTGGACAATGCATCGCCGGCTCGCAGCGGATAATCGAACAGCTTGCTGTTGTAGTAGATGCGGCTGGAGCGCGGACGCTGCAGCATCTCGTCGCCCATGATCTCGGTCCACCAAGCCTCTACTTCGGCGCTTTTGGAAAAGAAGCGGTGGCCGCCGATATCGAAGCGATAGCCTTTGTAGTTCACGGTGCGCGAAATGCCGCCGACATAGAACGTGTCGCGCTCGACCATGGCGACGCTGCGTCCGGCCTTGGTCAGTTCGTACGCGGTAGTCAGTCCGGCAGGGCCGGCGCCGATAATCAGGGTTTCGACGTGCATCAGGACACCACGGTCGCGCGGCCGGCAAACCGGTTGAGGACACCGCCGCCGAAGGAAATGTGCTTGTGGGCCAGGAACGAATAGATCGTGACGACGCCGACCGAGCCCAGGTGGGCAATTCGCTCGGCAGCCGCAGGCATGGGCAGCAATCCGATCCACGCCAAGATCGGCAGCGCAAATAATGCGACCAGCGCATAGGCGACGACGAGGCGCAGGCCTAGCGTGGTCAGCGATATGACGATGAAGCTGAAGAACTGTTGGCGGGCAGGTCGGCTGTCGGCCGAAAACACATAGCGGCGCAACAGGGCGAAGTTGACGCTCATGCCGGCGAGCGCGCCGGCCATGATAGCGAGCGCCAGAAACTGCTGGTGATGGAGAAGGTCGAAGCTGAGCAGGCCCTGCACCAAAGCTATATCGACGCAAGTGGCGGCGCCAGCTGTCAGCAGGTATCGGGAGAAGGAAACCAAGGATACCGCCGGGCTGATGACGCAGAACACTGTTGTTCCTGCGAAATCTAGCCCCAACGACTTAACAAATGGTCATTTCCCGCAAAAATACGGCGCGAGAAATCGCCAGATATGGGCTGTCTTGTCAGACGGGAACAGACGCGTAGGCAGCAAACAGCAGGCCCATGGTGGCGACGAACATGACCGAAAGGGAAATAGTTTTGAGCATGGCTGTATGGTCCTGCGCCCATAAACGGCGCGACGTTTGTTATCGCCTGGAGGCGTTAATTTGTGATTTCGACCGAGTAGTTTTCGATCACAGTGTTGGCCAGCAGCTTTTCACAAATGCTGTTAAGCTGTGAACGCGCGGATTCCTCGTCGGTTCCTTCCAGGACAAGGTCAAAGACCTTGCCCTGTCGCACGGATGCAACACCATCAAAACCGAGGCTCCTGAGCGAGCCTTCGATAGCCTGGCCCTGGGGATCAAGGACACCAGCTTTGAGGGTGACGGTGACACGCGCTTTCATCGGAATACCCTATGCAGAGACTACTGAACGAGACGCGGACCGGTGGTCAGCGCATTGTCGGTTTCGACCAGGATGCCAAGGCGCTGGGCGACTTCGCGATAGTTCTCTATCAGTCCGCCAAGGTTCTCGCGGAAGCGATCCTTGTCCATCTTGTTGCGGGTCTTGATATCCCACAGACGGCAGCTGTCCGGGCTGATTTCGTCAGCCAGCACGATCCGCATCATATCGCCTTCATAGAGGCGGCCGCATTCGATCTTGAAATCTACCAGCTGAATACCGACGCCCATGAACAGGCCGGTCAGGAAGTCGTTGACCCGGATAGCAAGACTCATGATGTCGTCGAGCTCGGCGGGGGTTGCCCAGCCAAAGGCGGTAATGTGTTCTTCGCTGACCATGGGGTCATGCAAAGCATCGTCCTTGTAGCAGAACTCGATGATTGAGCGGGGCAACTGGGTGCCGGGCTCAAGGCCCAGGCGCTTGACCAGCGAACCGGCTGCATAGTTGCGGACGATGATCTCGAGTGGGATGATCTCGACTTCCTTGATCAGCTGCTCGCGCATGTTGAGACGCTTGAGGAAGTGAGTCGGGATGCCCAAGCCGTTGAGCTTGGTAAAGATGAACTCGGAAATGCGGTTGTTCAGCACGCCCTTTCCGTCGATGACTTCATGACGGGCGCCGTCGCCGGCGGTGGTGTCGTCCTTGAAATACTGGACCAGAGTGCCCGGCTCAGGACCTTCAAAAAGGATCTTGGCCTTGCCCTCGTAGATTTTGCGACGACGGTTCATTGGGAATCCGGACCGTTTAAGGGAGGGGAGAATTTGGCCGCTTCATGCGCTAGAAAAGGGCGGAAAAGCAAGCTCTTTCGCCGCACGGTTGTGGATGGGCATCACGCGCTGCGTGCATAAAGTCGCAGCCAGGCGGCGGAAGTTGATTTGAAAGGGCGAACCACCTATGTCGATTGGGACGCCAAAGCGGCGATAAAGACACAAAGCCAAGCGGGAGAGTTGCATGAGCCAGTTCGAGGATCGTCAGAAGGGCCAGGAAGCCAAGTTTACTTTCGATGCCGAAAAGAAGTTCAAGGCAGAGGCCCGCCGCAACAAGTTGCTGGGTATCTGGGCGGCCGAACTGCTCGGTCTCACGGGCGACGAAGCCAAGGCTTATGCCGGTGAAGTGGTCGCTGCCGATTTCGAGGAAGCCGGTGACGAGGACGTGTTCCGCAAGGTTTCCAGCGATTTGAAGGCCAAGGGCCTGAGCGTCGGCGACGATGTGATTCGCCAGAAGATGTTGCAGCTGGTTCAGGTCGCCAACGAGCAGATCGCCACTGAAGGCTGATCGCATTGATGACAATATTGAAGGGGAGCCCGTCGCATGATGGGCTCCTTTTTGTTTATTCGGCGGCCTGCGTCTGGATCAACCGATATTGCCGGGAAGGAGCTGGCATGGCGCCAGCTCCTATGGTGCGTCCGAACTAGCCGAGTTTTACGCTGGTTGCGTCATACGCCTTGCCGTTCATCTTCCACTGCACGGTGAGCTTCTGGCCGACCTTGATGCCCGGGTCCTTGAACGTCGATGGCAGGGTGTAGGCGATGCCATTGTTGAGGGTCAGCGAGTGGCTCTTGAGGTCGAAGGCCTTCACCGTGCCGCCAATGGACTGCGGCGTTGCCATCGAGGATATCGCCGCTGGCTTGGCGGCGGGTGTCGCTGTGCTGGCTGCGAATGCCATGCCGGAGCTACCGGCAATCAGGGCGAGGGCGAGGGGGATGAGGATTTTGCGCATTTTTGTCTCCATGAGACTCCCGAGCAGGGCTCGGGCCAGCAGGTTTACGGATCACGTCGTGTCGCAAGTTAAACTTGCCGGCGCGGTTCAAACCTGCCCCCAAAAGCTACGGCTGCTTACGCCGGACAACAAGTTAAGGTAATTTAATTGTTGTCTACGCCAATTCGGTCGCAATTGGAGCGAAATCGAAGATGTGTGGCATTTTAGTGTTTAATCATCTTGCTCAAGGCAACTAAAAACCATCTTCCCCTCTGATCTAGACGAGATGCAACGCCATGCCGATAGAAACGGGCGTGACGGCCTCGAAGCCATATTTGGCATAAAGGTGCCTAGCGTCGCCGTCGGCAATCAGGGTGACATAGGCGCTGGCTGGGGCATTGGCGCGCAAATGTTCCACCAAAGCCGCCATAATCGTCTTGCCGAGGCCCTTGCCTTGATGTTCGGGTTCGACCGCCATGTCGGTGATTTGAAACGCGGTGCCACCGTCGCCGATGACCCGGCCCATGGCGACAGCGCGTCCTTCAACTTGGACGGTCACTGCAAACCAAGTGTTGGGCAGGCCGGCCTCCGCCGATGCCTGGGTCTTCTGGCTCAGGCCAGAGACCTTGCGCAGCCGGCGATAGTCATCCACCGACGGGGTGCCGGAGATCAGTCGGTAGTCGCTCATTTCAAGCGCTGCATCATGCGCGTGAACATGAGCAGGCCTTCGGGCCACGGGCCGTGCCCTGAGTCGAGGTCGATATGTCCGGCTTCGCCTGCCTGATGAAAATCAGAGCCCCAGCAGGTGGCGAATTCCACCGCGCGGTCGAGCGACACATGGGGGTCGTTGCTGGAAGCAACCAGCATGGACGGGAAGGGCAGCGGGTCACGCGGGATCGGGCGGAAGACGTGGGTGGCCCTGGGGGCAGCCGGGCTAAGCTCGACGTCGGTGGGTGCCACGAGGAAGGCGCTGCGCACATTGTCCGGTAGTCGCGGTGCTGCATGGACCAGAGCGGCAACCGCTGTCGAATGGGCGACCAGCACGACGGGGCGCGTGGTCAGGCGGCAGGCCTGGTCGATGGTTTGGACCCAGTCGTCGGCGTTGGGCTCGAACCAGTCGGCCTGCTCGACGATGGCCGCGCTGCTCATGCGCTCGGCCCAGCGCATCTGCCATTGACCCGGCTTGGGGCCGCCGAGCCCGGGCAGGATCAGGATGTCGCATTCGGAAATTTTCATGTGCGGTGGGTCCTGTCGCGATAGAAACCAGCGTCCGTGTGGGTCAGGCCGAGCTTGCTGTAAAAGCCCTCGGCGCCGGGCAGGGCCAGCACGATGATGCTGACGCCGGGCCCAAGAATCTCGGCGGCCTTGTCCATAAGGGTCTTGCCAATGCTCTGGCCCTGGCTGGCTTCGACCACGGCCATATCGGCGCAGTAGCAGTTCCAGTTCCAGTCGGTGATCGAGCGGGACAGACCGATCAGGCGACCAGTCTCGTCGCGGGCCGTAATCACGAGGTTGGAATTGTCCAGCATGGCCTGCACGCGCTCAGTATTGCCGAGCGGACGGGCTGGGCCGAGCTTGGACTGCCCGACGCAGGCAATGTATTCTTCAGCGGTCAGGCCGGTTTCCTGAGCGCAGATTATGCTCACTTGAACACCCGGCTGAAGATCGTGTCGACATGCTTGAGGTGATAGGCGTCGTCAAACATGGCGTCGATTTGCTCATCGCTCAGAGTCACTTCCGGGTCGGCCTTGAGGTTGGCGGCGAACTGGCCGGCGCGATCGCCCTGCATGGCCCAGACCTTCATGGCGTTGCGCTGGACGGCGGCATAGCTGTCTTCGCGGCTGTAGCCGGCCTGGGTCAGCGCCAGCAGCATGCGCTGGCTGTTGTGCAACCCGCCGAGCAGGTCCAGGTTTTTGCGCATGTTTTCGGGATAGACCAAGAGCTTGTCGATGACGCCGGTGAGGCGCGCCAGCGCAAAGTCGAGGGTGACCGTGGCGTCGGGGCCGATCATGCGCTCGACCGAAGAGTGCGAGATATCGCGCTCGTGCCAGAGGGCGACGTTTTCCAGCGCCGGCACGACCATACCGCGGACCAGGCGGGCGAGGCCGGTGAGGTTTTCGGTCAGCACCGGGTTGCGCTTGTGCGGCATCGCCGAGCTGCCCTTCTGGCCTGGGGAGAAGAACTCCTCGACCTCGAGGACTTCGGTCCGCTGCAGGTGACGGATCTCAATGGCAACGCGCTCGATCGAGCTGGCAACCACGCCGAGCGTAGCGAAGAACATGGCGTGGCGGTCGCGGGGGATGACCTGGGTCGAAACTGGTTCGACGGCGAGGCCCAGCTTTTCGGCGACATATTCCTCGACCAGCGGGTCGATATTGGCAAAGGAGCCGATCGCGCCCGAAATGGCGGCGGTGGCGATCTCTGCCCGCGCCGAGACAAGACGCGCGCGGTTACGGCTGAATTCGGCATAGGCCTCGGCCAGCTTGACGCCAAAGGTGGTCGGCTCGGCATGGATGCCGTGGCTGCGGCCGATGGTGATGGTGTCCTTGTGCTCATAGGCACGACGCTTGAGCGCGGCCAGCAGGGCATCGACATCAGAGATCAGCAGGTCGGCGGCGCGGGCCATCTGCACTGACAGGGTGGTGTCGAGAATGTCCGAAGAGGTCATGCCCTGATGCACGAAGCGGGCGTCGGGGCCGACGATTTCGCTCAGGTGAGTCAGGAAGGCGATGACATCGTGCTTAGTGGTGCGCTCGATCTCGTCTATCCGCGCAACGTCGAAGCCATAGTCGCCGGTAGCCGCCTTGCGGGCATTCATCACGTCCCAGATGTTCTGGGCTGACTCCTTGGGCACAACGCCGAGTTCGGCCAGTTTTGTGGTCGCGTGGGCCTCGATCTCGAACCAGATGGCGAAGCGGGTTTCGGCCGACCAGATGCTGACCATTTCGGGGCGGGAGTAACGCGAAATCATGGGCTTAGGCCTTGTGGTTCAGAATTTGAGTCAGGCAGTACGGCCAGTGGCGGCAGCGCGGATAGCCGCAATGCGGTCGGCGTAGGTGGCGGGGTCATTGCCGGCATATACCGAGGATCCGGCGACGAAGACATTGGCGCCGGCATCGGCAATGGCCCGCGCGTTGTTGGCCGTGACGCCCCCATCGACTTCGAGGTCGATATCGCGTCCGCCGATCAGCGCCTTGGCCTGGCGCAGCTTGGCGAGGCTTTCCGGGATGAAGCTCTGGCCTCCAAAGCCAGGATTGACGCTCATGACCAGCACCAGATCGACATCGTCGATGACATGCTGGATCGCCGAGACCGGCGTTGCCGGATTCAGCGCCACGCCGGCCTTCTTGCCGAGGGCGCGAATGGCCTGCAGCGTGCGGTGCAAATGCACGCCGGCCTCGGCGTGGACAGTGATGATATCGGCGCCGCTTTTGGCGAATTCGGCCAGATAAGCGTCGACCGGCGATATCATCAGATGCACGTCGAATGGCTTGTCGGTGACGGCGCGGATGGCCTTCATTACCACGGCGCCAAAGCTGATGTTGGGCACGAAATGGCCGTCCATCACATCGACATGGATATAGTCGGCGCCGCCATCGACGATCGCCTTCACCTCATCGCCCAGTCGCGCGAAATCGGCCGACAGGATGGACGGCGCAATGCGTATGGGACGGGTGGTCATGGCGAGGCACCTCAGCCGAAAGGGATAAGGCTGCTATAGGGCGGCAGCGGGCAGGGGGCAAGAGTAGCCGGATGCTCTCATGCGGCGCCAAATCGCGTCACCGTCCAGGCAGCCACCCTCGTCCGAGTTGCCATAATTATCGCTGGGCCGGCGCGCAGCAACCGCATCCGGTGGTAAACGCGTCACCATGTGTTGCAAATTCAATACTGAATATTCATCGGTAATTACTTATCGTTTTGAGAAATTTCCTACGTGTTTGTGCGTTAGAATCATACGTATTACTTGGTTGGGAATCCGCTACACTACGTAGTTCTTAACCAAATATTAAATGTGATTAGACGCGCAACCTTAGTTGTGGCAAAGATGTGGTCGTGAAGAGGCTGCGGAAAAACATCAGGGAGCGCGCAGCATGAAAGAAATCGACCATCTCTAACTAGCGAAATCGGGCGCCGCCAAATCGAGCGAAGCTGCGGGGCAGAAATGTCCGTGCACCGCCCGCCGCTATTCAACAAATTTCAGTCAAACGGGTTCAATCTGAAGAGTTTTACTCTTCGATCCGCGAACGGCTGACCTGAATCAAGCGTACTGGAAAAGTGTAGACGGAGAGAAGCCATCTCTGCGTGCGGGGAAGCTCGCCATGAACCAGACGCTTGTGTGTAGAAGCTGCCGATCGTTTCAAAAGAAATACGGGGGCAGCACGTCAACTTTGGAAAATGGAGAAATCGAAATGAAAAAGACAGTATTTGTTACAGCATTGCTCGCAACTACGATCCTCGGCGCGTCCGCAGCTTATGCTGGCGGCGGTGGCAACCACGGTGGTGGCGGCGGTGGTGGTTACCATCCACCGACTCCGCCTACCCCGCCAGTCGTCGACGTCTGCGCCAATGATCTCTGCAATCCCAATCTTGCGGATTTCAAGCAGACTCTGGAAGGCTTCCAGAAGGCGATCAACCTGATCGTCAACGTCGATGACGCCACCGGTATAGTTCAGAAGGCAGTCAACGCCGGTAACCTTGTTACTGTCGTTCAGGAAGACGACGCCGGTCTGATCACTGCACAGCTTGATATCGGTCTCGGCACCGTACTGCAGGATGCAGACATCGACCAGTTCGCTCTGAACAAGCTCGATGGCGACAGCTGGGGCAGCGATTTTGACGATGTCACCCAGTCGGCAACCAACGTCGTGAACTCGGTGACCGGCCTCAAGATCGTGGTTGTCGATCAGACTGCTACCAACGAGCAGACCTCGGCCAACAAGATCCTCGGCGGCAAGTTCAGCAAGTTCTATGATCTGGAACAGGCTGCCACTAACGTCGTGAACTCGGTTACCGGTACCGAAGTCAAGCGCATCATTCAGAACGTCGAGACTGACCAGTCGGCCAGCAACTTCATCCTGGGTGGCAAGCATGGCTACGACGCCGATGCTGTCGACTGGAATGCTGACGACGTGACCTACACCCAGGCTGCCGTCAACGCCGCAAACCTGATCAACATCGATCTGCTCCGTCTCGGCGGCATCGACCAGGTTTCCGGTCACAGCCAGAGCGCCACGAACATTGCGTTGTTCCAGTCGTTCCACCACTACGGTGCTGATGTGTATGACTTCGGCCAGTCTGCAACCAACGTGACCAACAGCGTGACTGTTGGCCAGATCTTGTCTGCAGGTTGCGGTTGCTACGGTGCCTATGAAATCGATCAGATGGCCGATGCCAGCCAGTATGCCAAGAACCTGCTGTCGACACTCGGCGATGTGAGCAACACCGTCCAGTCGGCAACCAACGTTGCCAACTCGATCAGCATTCCGACCCCCTGATCCAATCCCGGAGGCTGCGCTTTGGCGCGGCCTCTTTCCCCTTTCTCGCTCGTGGAGCGCACAAGATGCGACGGCTTGTTGTTGCCTACATCGCCATTTTGCTGACATCGACGGCTAGCGGGCAGGAGGGTCTGCCTAGCGTTTCGCAGCATGCCATCGGTGCGCAGATCGCCGAGAACGCCATCGACAGCGGTGGGCTGGAGAGCCTGACCGACGCCTATATGAGCCAGATGCTGAATTTCGCCTCGACGGGAAATTTGTCCCAGTTCGGCTCGAACGCTATCAATTCCGTGGTCTACAGCGGCAATCTCGATCATGTCGTGCAGCGCTTCAACGGAACGCAGTCGGTTGGCAACAAGCTGGCGCTCGGCGTTGTCGATGTCTTTGGCAATATCAGCCAGACCGGCAACAACCTCGCCGGGTCGGTCATTTCCAACAGGCTTGAATTTGCGGACCAGTTGTTTGGAGCCGACGCGCGGCAGTCAGTGCTCAACAGCGCCGAGATCGCGATCCTTTACGGCTCGGTCGCTCAGTATGGCGCCAACATCGCCAACTATGCCGAAGCTGCCGTCGCTATCGGCACAGCGACCCAGACCATCGAAACGGGCGCGGTGCAGCAGATCGATAACCGGCTCGAAGTTGCCGCAATGATGACCGTCTCTGCGGCTGTTACCCAAAGGGGCGAGAACTTCGGCAATATCATGATCTCGGACACCGTCGATCAGGTCACGCGCAAGTTCGCTGGCGACCAGAAGGTGCTCAATGTGGTGGTGCTGGGTGACGGAGCTTCGGGGGTAATTTCCCAGCACGGCAGCAACATCGCCAACCTCATCATGTCGAGCCGGATAGGCTCGTTGACGCAGTTTTCGACCGGGCGGCAAGAGGTCATCAACGAAGTCTTCGATAGTCAGGGCAGTCGGGTACAGGGCGGTGGCATTGCGCAGACCTCGGATCAGCGGGTCAACGTCATCATCCTGACCATGCCGGCTGAAGGCGGCGATACGGCGATTATCAATGTCGATCAGACGGCCGAGTTTCCGCAGTCGTCGAACGGCACCGGCAGCGCCTCGCAGACGGGCAATTCGCTTACTGTCGATAGGTAGAGAGTTCGCCGGAAGAGCACCCCACGTTAGGCTTTGAGCAGAACGGCAGCCATCATGGGCTGCCGCTTTGCTTTGACTCAAGGCTTGATGACGGCGACTTCTGCGGTAGTTTCGGCGCGGATATCCTGGGTCGCCTGGGGCAGGTATTTGTCGCAGGCGCCGTTGTGGTTCACCAGTGAGCCGACGATGTCATAGGCGGCTTCGGCCATCAGCCAGCGTATGCCGGCATGCAGCCCTTCCTGCGATTTGTCGCCAATCTTGATGTCGAACATCTCGTTGGAGAAAAACCTGAACACCGAGGCGAAAACTTCAGTGCCAATCGCCTGCTTGGCATAGGATCCAGCACGCACGATGCGCGTCGTCCTCGTGTTGGTGACACGGATATCGGCCGCAGCGGTCAAGGCAAAAGCGCGCGCGCCACCACCAATGCCGCCGACGGTCGCTTCGGCGCCGCCGGAATAGGTATTGAAGTCGAGCTGGGTAAGGGCGCCGTCAATGACATAATCAGAGCCACGAATGCTGCCCTTGGTAATGGGGCGGAATTCAACGCTTTGATTGCCGACCGTGGCGGGTGCGCCGTCTCCCAGCAATTGTTCCTTGGCCCGCGCTATCTCCCATTCGGTGACCATTGTATTGGTCCGGTTGACCTGTTTCATGCCCGCCTTTTGCAGTGCTGTAATCAGCATGGCTGCCGCGTCGCGCGGGACGAAGCTGCCTTCCTCGGCGTTGAACTTGTTGGTCTGGTCGGAAATGGTGTGAACAGCCAGCATGATACCGGAGTTGCGCACTTCCGGGGTCTTGCTCAGGCAGACCAGTGCCTCGTCATGCGGGGTCGAATTGGCGATCGGCACCGGGCCGTGAAATTCGGGCTTCGGCCGGGTCATTGGGGTGAGGGCGGTGCAACCGGTCAGCGCAAGGAACGCGATGCCCATGCCAAGAGTTTTCAACATCCGAACATGCCCCCCGTAACGCTGAAACTGCCGCCGCGGCAGTCGCGTGCCTGGCTCTGCGCGCCGGTATTGGTCTGGGTGATCGAAATGACATTGTTGGAGCCGCTGACATTGACCGAAGTCGTATTGCCGGTCTGTCCGGTGGCGGTGCCACCGCCGCCGCCACTGGTGCCGTTGCCGAGCAGGTCCAAAAGTTCGAGCCGGGTGCGCTCGATGGTCAGGAAGACCTGGCGCGGGCTGTCTGTGCGGAATTGGTAGGAACGGCTTTCGCCCAAGCCGTTGGCCAGCGCAGGAGAGCACTGGGCAATCAGCAATGCAGCGAGCAGAAATTTCTTGTGGGTCACACCGATCTCCTCGGTCAATGTTCGGTCGAATGCGGGCCTAAAACTCGAGGCAATTTTCGGTGCTGCACCACGGGGCGCTGCTGACGGCGGGGGGGTCTGGCCAGTCCCCGGGCTTGCTTTCGGCGTAGGTTGCAGCCTGGCTGCGATAACCGGCGACGGCCGCGTCCAGCTTGTCGCGACACAGCAAGGCAGCCTGCGAGCTCACAAAGATGTTCAGGCTCTTTTGCGTCTCGACATCTGCGAGTCCTGGCAGTGTCTGCTTGAGGGTGGTGAAGAAAGCTGTGACTGCCTCGGTGCGGGCGTTGGGACCGCCAGCGAGAAACGGGTCACAGGTTTCTGCAGTAGTCCGAAGGGCGACCATCGAGTCCAAAAAGGGCTTGGGGTCATAAGCCGGCGCGGCCGCCTCCTGTGCAGACGCAGGGGTAAGCTGGCAGAACAGGCAAATTGCGACGGCAAATATAGCGGTTTTTAGTGTCACAAGATGGTCCTCGAATCCTGAGTTCCAATCTACGCCATGATTCTGTAATAAATAGAGTATTTTGGCAACACATGCTGCGACACGTCAGTATAAGTATTTATACTATATCTGATGTTGAACTATTATCGCATGATTTATTGGAGAATTTTCTTTGTGTAAGTATTTCAGCGATTAGTATTTCGGATGGGCAGCTGCGTCTCTTTGGCCTGCTGCCAAGTTGCGGCCTGGCCCGGTTCACAAACCGGCGATGCGACATGGGGCGCATTGCTTTGCCGCCGCGAGACGCTAGAACACCGGCAACAAGGAGCGTCAGCCTCGTGGAATTCTCTCTGCCATTGGTGTTTGGCGCAGGCGTGCTGAGCTTCCTCAGTCCCTGCGTGTTGCCGCTGGTGCCGCCGTATCTCACCTATATGAGCGGGGCGAGTTTTGACCAGTTGCGCGCCGATGACAAAGGCGCCGCAGCGCTGCAACGCCGGGTCGCGCTGACCTCGCTGTTCTTCATCGCCGGCTTTTCCGTGGTCTTCATCACGCTGGGCGCGACGGCGACGGCGTTTGGCCAGGTGTTTCGGCAAGCGCTGCCGATACTGACCCCGATTGCCGGCATCATGATCATCGCCATGGGCCTGCATTTCATCGGCGTCTATCGCATCGGACTGCTCGACCGGCAGATGCGCCATCAGGGACCGGGCGCGGCCAGCGGGCCGCTCGGCGGCTTCCTGCTTGGCCTGGCGTTTGCCATCGGCTGGACGCCCTGCATCGGGCCGGTCCTGGCGGCGGTGCTTTCGGTGGCGGCCAGTCGAGACACGGCATGGGAAGGCGCGGGCCTGCTCGGCATTTATTCGCTTGGCCTTGGCGTACCATTTTTCCTGGCCGGCATAGCCATCGGCCCGTTCCTCGCCTTCTTCCAGGGCTTCAAAAGACACCTGCACACGGTCGAGCGCGTCATGGGGGTGTTGTTGGTGGTGACTGGCGTGCTTTTTCTCACAGGTAACTTCACCCGGCTATCCTACTGGTTTCTGGAGACTTTCCCCGTATTGGCGAATTTCGGCTGAGAGTAATGCCCGCTTAACTCTGCACCCAATTTCCCGGAATTCACCGATTTGCAGGGGGGAACTTCAACTCTGATTTACTTAGTGCGGTCACTCTGCCGCCCATGAGTGGGAGCATTCTTCTTCAGTCAGCCGAAATTGCCTTCGAGGCATCCGGCGCCGGCGACACTGCGACAGGGGCGCCGCTGATGCTGCATGGCCAAGTCGACGTGCTGGTCGCCAGCCGGATCGAAGAAGTCGAGGCGATCTGGCGGCAGTTGACGCCACAATCCATCGAGTCCCCGGGGCAGAGCTACGATTTTATCCGGCTTTGGGTCGCCAATCGCAAAATTGCCGGGGCTGACCAGCGCTATGTCGTGGGTCTGGTCGATGGCCAGCCGGTTGCCCTGCTGCCGCTGCAGCGCAAGCGCGTTTATGGGCTGCGGATTTTTACCTGGTTCCCCGGCGCGAATGCGGGCTGTTATGCGCCGGTTGCGGACAACGAACGGCTGGCCGCGCTTGGCCCCGATGGACGTAAGGCGCTGTGGGCCGCGATGACCCGCAAGCTCAGCGGCGCCAATGCGATTTATCTGCGGTCCATTCCGATCGAGGTCGGCGCGCATGCGGGCCTGTTCGACGAACTGGGCGCGCCACTTTCCGTTGAGACGCTGTACCGCTCGCAATATTCGAGCTGGCAGGAATGCGACACGCTGCAGCGCAGCAAGTCCCGGCGCAAGCATGACCGGCAGCAGAGCGATCGGCTGGAGGCCATGGGCGAGGTCACATTCGCCGACCTGCGCAATGGCGACGATACCGATTGCGCCATCGAGACCATGTTCAAGCAGCGCTCGGCGCGGTTCAAGGCGATGGGTATCCGCGATACCTTCGTGCAGGACCGGCTGATCGGTTTCTACCACGATGCGGCCAAGCCCGGCTCCGGCGTTGATGTGCGGCTGCATGTGCTGCGGCTCAATGGCGATATCGTCGCGGTGCGCTATAATATCGTCCACAATGACCGGATGTTCTGCCTGATCTCCTCGATGAGCGATGACCCTGCCATCCAGAACGGCTCTCCCGGCAAGCAATGCCTGCTTCGCGTCATGCAGACAGTGTTCGACGAGGGTACCCGCGTGTTTGACATGGGCAGCGGCTTTACCGACGAGAAGCGGCACTGGTGCAATGTGCAGACGCCGTTGCGCCAGCACTATCTTGGCCTGACGCCGCTCGGCGCGCTGATCGTGCGGTCACACCAAGCCTTCCAGCGCGCTCGTGCTGCCATCAAGGCCAATCCACAGCTGAAGTCTTGGACCCGAAATGCGCGGCAAAGCCTTGATAAGATCAGCGGTGCGCGCCGGCCCGAGACCGACAAGCCGGCCGATTCCTCAAAGTAGCTTGAGGCCGCGCAGCGAGGCGTGGCCCGACTTTCCGATGATGATGTGATCGTGCAGGGTGATGCCCAGCGGCTTGGCTATGTCCGATATTTCCTTGGTCATTCGCACGTCTGCCGACGACGGGGCCGGATCGCCCGACGGATGGTTGTGAACAAGGATCAATGCGGTGGCGGATAGCTCCAGCGTGCGCTTGATCACCTCGCGCGGGTAGACCGGAGTGTGGTCCACCGTGCCGGTCTGCTGCACCTCATCGGCAATCAGGCGGTTTTTCTTGTCGAGAAACAGAATGCGGAACTGCTCGATGCTCTCGAACGCCATCTGGCTGCGGCAATAATCGATGAGCTGGGTCCACGAAGCCAGGATCGGCTGTTCACTGTCGATCCGGTCGCGACCGAAGCGGGCCGCCACGGCCTGGATCACCTTGAGATGGGCAATCGTGGTGTCGCTCAGCCCTTTGATTTTGACCAGCCGGGCTTGGCTGGCGTTGAATACGCCCGAGAATGAGCCAAATTCGCGCATCAGGGTTTTCGCCAGTGCCTTGGTGTCGCGGCGCGGGATCACCAGCTGCAATGCGAGCTCGAGCAGCTCATAGTCCTCCAGCGCATCGCCGCCCACCTTCAGGAAGCGTTCGCGCACCCGCTTGCGGTGGCCGGCATGATCGTCGGGTTCGGCGATGCTGGAGAGAAAGGGCGCCTCGGCGAGTTCATCGGGGCGGTCGTTCATCAGGCGGTCCGCGCTGCCATGGGATTGAACAAGCCGCCCGGCGACAGCGTGAAAATTTCGCATCCGGTCTCGGTAATGCCGATCGAGTGCTCGCATTGCGACGACAACGTGCGGTCGCGGGTGACCGCGGTCCAGCCGTCGGACAGGATTTTCACATCGGCGCGGCCCAGGTTGATCATCGGCTCGATGGTGAAAATCATGCCGGGCTTGAGCGGCACACCGCTGCCGGCGCGGCCGAAATGCAGGATATTGGGCTCATCATGGAACAGCTGGCCCACGCCATGGCCGACGAAATCGCGCACCACGCTCATCCGCTCGCCCTCGGCAATGGCCTGGATGGCGGCGCCGATGTCGCCGGTGGTATTGCCGGGCTTTGCCGCCGCGATGCCTGCTTCGATGCTGGCATAAGTCACCTCGATCAGCCGCTCCGCCTTGCGGGAAATTTCGCCAACCGGATACATGCGGCTGCTGTCGCCATGCCAGCCGTCGACTACAAAGGTCAGGTCGATATTGACGATGTCGCCATCGCGCAGCGGCCGCTCATCGGGAATGCCGTGGCAGACCACGTGGTTGATCGAGGTGCAGAGCGAATGCCGATAGCCCTTGTAGAAAATCGTCGCCGGGACGCCACCATTGTCCATGCCGAATTCATAGGCGATCTGGTCGAGCTTGGCCGTCGGCACGCCGGGCTCGACGAATTCGGTGAGGATGTCTAGTGCCTGCGCGGTCAGCGCGCCGGCCTTGCGCATGCCCTCGAAGCCTTCGCTGCCGTGCAACGGAATGACGCCAGACCTGCGGTGGGCTTTGGCTGGGGCTTCGACGTAGGTGATCATACAGGACTCCAAGTTGCCTGCAAATTAGTCCCTCGCAGGCGTGATGTGAAGAGCAGCACGCTTGCTTGACGCCGATATCGCCTGGGGGCATTGCTGATGCACAGCAAGCCACGGAAAACACTCATGTCCGCAGACAGTATCACGGCCGCTCTTCTGGTCATCGGCGACGAAATTCTCTCCGGCCGCACCAAGGACGTCAACATTGGCGCCACCGCCGAATTTTGCACCGATCTTGGGATCGACCTCAAGCAAGTGCGCGTGGTGAGCGACGAGACCGACGAAATCGTCGAGGCAATCAACGCCCTGCGCGGCCGTTATACCTATGTTTTCACCACCGGCGGCATCGGCCCGACGCATGACGACATCACGGCCGACGCGGTGGCCAAGGCCTTCGGCGTGGCGCTACCGATCAATGACGAAGCCCGGGCCATGCTGGAAACGCGCTGGAAGCAGACCGGCACCGAGGTCAACGAGGCACGGCTGCGCATGGCGCGGATACCCGAAGGCGCGTCGCTGATCGTCAACTCCGTCAGTGCCGCCCCCGGTTTTCGCATCGGCAATGTCCATGTGATGGCCGGCGTGCCGATCATCATGCGTGCCATGCTCGAGGCAATCCTGCCGACGCTCAGGACCGGCAAGAAGGTCCTTTCGGTCACCGTCAAGGCGGCGGTGGGCGAGGGGACTGTCGGGGGCCCGCTCGGAGCGCTGCAAGAGCTGTATCCCGACGTCAAGATGGGCAGCTACCCGCAGATGGGCAATGACAAGGTGATGACCGAGCTGGTGCTGCGCTCGTCCGATCCGGTGCGGCTCGAAGAGGCGGCAGGCAAGGTCCGCGCCATGGTAGCCGAGGCGCATCAGCGGGCCGGCGTAACGCCGCCCGACGAAGTCTACTGAGTTTGGCAGCACTTGCTGGGCAAAATCGCGCTGGGCGATTGGCGCGGCGGCCGGGGTTTGATAAGCACGGTCCCTTACCGAACGGCAGCTTCGGCGCAGGAGAGATGAATTGACTGATCCCAACCAGAAGTCCTTCCCCGTCACCTGGGACCAGTTCCATCGCGATAGCCGCGCCCTGGCCTGGCGCCTGGCCGGCATGGGCACCTTCGACGCCGTGGTTGCCATCGCCCGCGGTGGTCTCGTGCCCGCCGCCATCGTGGCGCGCGAGCTCAATATCCGCACCGTCGAGACCGTGGCCGTCAAAAGCTACGACCATCAAAACCAGAGCGGCATCCAGGTGCTGAAGCCGATTAGCCAGCAGGTGTTGGACCTCGCCAAGACCGGCAAGAAAATCCTGATCGTCGACGATCTGGTCGACACCGGCTCTACAGCCCGCGTCGTCCGGGAAATGCTCCCCGGCGCACATTTTGCCACGGTTTACGCCAAGCCCAAGGGCCGCGACCTCGTCGACACCTTCATCACCGAAGTCAGCCAGGACACCTGGATATTTTTTCCATGGGATCTGGATGTGGCTTATGTCGCGCCGATCAGTGGTGGGACGGACTGAGACGGCTCCGCCAACCGTCTCAAATCAGCGCTGCATTGCCAGTGCGTTTGCCCTTCCGTCCGGATGTCCGAATGCGGTACTTCCGGAACGGGGTGGGGTGGGAAGCGGTCTGTCCGTTTTCGGATTTGAAGCTCGGATAGCGGACATTCACCCTTGGCGGTGTACTGCGTCTGTTGGTTGGTTTACCGCTGCGACCTTCTGACCGATAGGCCGGCATCGACGCCAGACATCGCCGAACACAGCGACGCACATCAAGCCCGCAACCGCCAGGATCCACAATGATGGCTTTGGACCGATTGCACCCAGTGCAACCGACAGGGCAAACGGTGCCAGTGAAGATAGACCGAGCCGACCCATGCCAATCCAGCCCATCCGCTTTCCGAAGCCGGCCTTGCCAAAGATTGCCAACGGCAGCGTGCCGGACACGATGCTGAACAGCCCGCTTCCCAAGCCGAAGATTATGGCGAACAATATGGCACCGGCGGTCGAGGGCGCTGACAGTGCCAGGGTGCCAAGCGCCAGCGGCATGGTGATGGCCGACACCACCGCCAGCACCGTCGCCGGGAGATCCTGGCCAAAGCCCATGTTGATCAGGCGACTGGCCACTTGGGCCGGCCCGAGCAGCGACGCCACCCAGACGCCGACGGTCCCAAGCCCGAGAACTCCGAGCATGGGTACCATGTGGAACAGTGTCGCTGCCGAAACGAACCCGGCGAGCGAAAACCCGAGCACAATCAGGATAAAGACAAGGTCGCCGTTGTCGACAATCATCGGAGTCTTAGCCGCTACGGTTTCGATCGGACGGGCGGCTACGATCCGGGCGAAGCGGGATAGCCAGAGGTGGAGCGGAAGGCAGACAACGAGATTCAGACCCGCGAACAGCAAGTATACCTGTTGCCAGTCCATCGTCTGCAATAGCCATGTCGTCAGCGGCCAGAAGATCGTTGAGGCGAACCCGGCGATCAGGGTCAGGTAGGTTATGCTGGGCTGCGCCCGGGTACCGGTCGTCTGGGCCAGGAAGGCGAAAGCCGTCGAGTAGAGCACGAAGGCCGATGCCAGTTCGACCAAGACCATGCCCGCCAGGAAAGCTGTCGTGCTGCTGGCCAATCCACACACCGCCAGCGCCGCCGCCGCCCCGATCGAGCCGGCCGACATGACTCGGCCCGCACCCAGCCGATCGGCCAGGCCGCCGGCCCATGGCGATATCAGGCCGCCCGCCAGCAGCGCCAGCGAGATGCATCCATAGATCCATTCCACCGCAACGCCCAAGTCGATGGCTATGCCCGGCGCAAGGATGCTGAAACTGTAGTAGAGGGTGCCGTAACCGATGATCTGGGTCATGCCCAATGCCCAGATGGCACCGGCATTGGAGTGGGTATCGGCCATTGTAACCTAGATCGACTTCAGGCCGACCCGCTCCTCGAGTTTGGCCGCGGCTTCCTTGCGTTCGCTGTAGCGGGAAGTCAGGTAGCCGGACACGCCACGGTTGATCAGCGTGAACTTCACCAGCTCTTCCATGACGTCGACCACTCTATCGTAATAGGATGACGGTCTCATGCCGCCGGCCTCGTCGAACTCCTGAAAAGCCTTGGCGACTGACGACTGGTTCGGGATCGTGACCATCCGCATCCAGCGCCCCAAGATACGCATCTGGTTCACGGCGTTGAACGACTGCGATCCCCCGGACACCTGCATGACAGCAAGCGTGCGACCCTGCGTCGGACGGATGGCACCGCCCGGCAGCGGTATCCAGTCGATCTGGGACTTCAACACCGCCGACATGGCACCGTGTCGTTCCGGGCTGGTCCAGACCTGGCCCTCGGACCACAGCATTGCCTCGCGCAGTTCCTGCACTTTCGGGTGACTGTCGGGCGCATCGTTCGGCAGCGGTAGGCCGTTGGCGTGGAAGACGCGCACCTCCGCGCCGAACGCCTCGAGGAGACGCTGCGCCTCGAAGGTCAGCAGCCGGCTATAGGAGCGCTCCCGTAGCGAGCCGTATAGCATCAGGATGCGCGGCTTGTGTTGCAGGTCCGGAGCGTTCAGCTTCGAAAAATCGGGGATCTCAAGCGCTGACGGCACGACGTTAGGCAAATCAGACAACCCGCTTCCCCTCGGCGTCAACAATGACCTCGCCGTCTTCCTTGGTGAAGGGTCCGATATCGGGGTTTTCAAGAATGTCGAGCACTGCCTCGGACGGGCGACACAGGCGGGTGCCGACCGACGTCTCCACGAACGGCCTGTTCAGCAGGATCGGGTGCGCTTCGATGGCATCGAGCAACGCATCGTCGGTCAGGGACATGTCATCCAGACCGAGTTCGGCATAGGGCGTATCCTTCTGCCTGATCGAATCCCGCAACGACATGCCGGCAGTCGATACCAGCTCGACGATGCGGTCTCGACTGGGTGGCGTCTTCAAGTATTCTATGACGACCGGCTCGACGCCGGATTGCCGGATCATCGCCAGCGTGTTCCGCGAGGTGCCACAGTCGGGGTTATGGTAGATGGTGACGGTCATGTTCGGTCTTCCGGATTGATTGGGAGGTGGCTGCCGGTCGGCACTCGCAGCAGCCAGGACATCAGTGCTAGCGCGATCAATGCACCCGCGACCTGGGCGAGGACAAATCCCGGCAGGTCGACCGGACGGATGCCGGAAAAGCTGTCGGTGAAGGAACGGGCGATCGCCACTGCCGGGTTGGCGAAAGAGGTGGATGCGGTGAACCAGTAAGCCGCGGTGATATAGAGGCCGACCAGCATGGGCACCGCTTTCCGCTCGAAGCGAATTCCGGCCAGAATGATGGCGATTAGGCCGAACGCGGCGATGCTTTCGGACAACCACTGCGCGCCGCCGGTGCGAATATGGGCCGACGCCTGCAAAAGCGGCAGTTCGAACATGGCATGGGCGACGACGACGCCGGCGATGCCGCCGATGACCTGCACCAGCACATAGAGTGCTGCATCCCGTGCCGGGAGCTCGCGACGAAGTACGAAGACCAGGGATACCACGGGATTGAAGTGCGCTCCGGAGACCGGCCCAAGTGTGCTTATGAGAACCACTAGGATGGCACCGGTGGCGATCGTGTTCGCCAGCAGCGCCAACGCCATGTCCGTCGTCAGCGCGTCGGCCATGATGCCCGAGCCGACGACCGTCGCCACCAGAACAGCGGTGCCGATAGCCTCGGCGACCAGTCGGCGCGGCAGGTCGATCATCAGGCTACGTTCGACGACTTGGTGGTGCTTCCGTCCATCGCGCCGATGCCCTCGAGCTTCGAGTTCAACGCCATGCGGTCAATGCTCGCCAGCGGTAGGTTTATGAAGACGCCAATACGGTTGCGGAGGAAGCGGAGCGCATCTTCGAAGGCGGCGCGCTGTTTAAACTCAGGCCCGAAGGCCGCTGCCGGATCGGCGATGCCCCAATGCGCCATCATCGGTCGGCCCGGCCAGATCGGGCACGTCTCGCCGGCAGCGTTGTCACAGACAGTGAAAATGAAATCCATCTTCGGTGCCCCAGATACTGCGAACTCGTCCCAGGCCTTGGAGCGTAGGCCATCGACAGGAATGCCGACTTTTGCCAGCGTTTCCAGTGTCATCGGATGGACCGTACCCTTCGGTGTGGACCCCGCCGAATAAGCATGGAAGCGGCCTTGGCCAACATGGTTGAGGATGGCCTCGCCCAGAATTGAGCGCGCCGAATTGCCTGTGCACAGGAAGAGGACGTCATATACGCGGTCAGACATGGTTCGGTTCCTTCGAACCGCAACACGGGGTGAATTTAGCGACCAGGGGTTCGCACAGTTCCGGCCGGCCACCACAGCAATCCTGGACCAGGAAACTTGTGATCTCCCGCACGCGATTGACCACCGCCCGATAGACGATGGACCGGCTGTGACGTTCGGACTCTATGAGTCCGGCGCGGGTAAGGATGGCGAGATGCGTAGACATGGTGTTTTGCGGTACCTCAAGGCGCCGGGCGATCTCGCCAGCCGCAAGGCCATCTGGCTCCTGCTCCATCAGGAGACGAAACGTATCTAGACGAGTGCTTTGAGACAGGGCAGCAAAAACATCGACGGCTTGAGTTGATTCCATATATCGATTATGATCGATCTATCGAACCGTTGTCAAGTGGTTCTGATCTTCGCTGGGCAAGGACACGTAAGCGGATGGCTGCTTTCACGATTCTGCAAATCGAAGCGTAATGACTGGCATGGGATCGGATCGAGAGCGGTCGCAAGATGGTGGTTTGCATCCTGCGGTGCAAATTTCCAATCCGAAGCTTTCAGGGAATGGGCGGCCCCTCAAAAACTTATCCCCGCCCCAATAATCTCCTGCATACTCTGCCCCATTCGCGCCAGACACGCGGTCCCGACGCAGGGCCGGGCGGGGAGACCGTGGGACGGGGGCGCCTGTCCAGTGGGTTGGAAACTCGGCATGCGCATCTGCAATAATGGTGCCTATGAACCGGAGCCTGCACAAAAGCGGATCGTGACGGGCGGCCTTTGGGCCACCTTAGTTATTTCGTTAGGTCCAATGGCCGCCCGTCACTCGTGTATCCGCGACGCCTCCGGGCCGGGCGGCGTTTTCTGCTGTCCGGTGTTTGCCTAACAGCGTTGGCACAAGTCTGGCGGCATGCTAATCGCCCATGCAGCGCGGGCGTGGTGAAACTGGTAGACACAAGGGCCTTAAAAGCCCTCGCCGCTAGGCGTACGGGTTCGACCCCCGTCGCCCGCACCAAACTTGAAGTGATGTGATGATCGAACGTATCGAGACCGGAATTGCGCCATCGTCGGCGCCTATCAATGACGCCATCCGTGCTGGCCAGCATGTGTGGCTGGTGGCGATTGCCGAAGACCCGATAACTGGCGAAATCGTCGCGGGTGGCATCGAGGCGCAGGCGCGGCGCTGCATGCAGAATATCGAGATTTCGGTCAGGGCTGCCGGCGGCACGCTGGCAAACCTGGTGATGGTGCAGATATTCCTCGTCGATAGCGCCGACGCGCCGGGGATGAACCTGGTCTATCGCGAATTCATCACCCAGCAGCCCTATCCCGTGCGAGCTACCGTAGTGGTCAAGGAACTGCTCGCCAAGGGCCTGCGGATCGAGATCACGGCGCAGGCGGTATTGGACTGATGCTGCTTAAGCTGGCACTGCTGGAGCAGATCAAGGCGGGCCAGGTCGACCTGGTGTTCCGTCGCTGGAGCCGGCCCAGCGTCAAGGCTGGTGGCACGCTCAAGACCAAGGCCGGCCTGCTGTCGATCGGGGCGATCACCGACATGGACCCCGCTGACGTGACCGAGGCCGACGCGCAGCGTGCCGGGTTCAAAGACGTAGCCGATTTTCGCAAATGGCTCGACACGATGAAGCCGGGACATCTGTTCCAGCGCATCGAAGTTGGCTATCTGGGCGACGCTTCCTAGAACGGCGTTGGCGCCACGAAGGTCATGAATTCGTCGGTCGTGGGGTGGGTCAAGCCCAGCTCAGCCGCATGCAATTGCAGGCGATCGTCGGCGGCGAAGGCTTCGGGATCAGCATAAAACGCATCGCCCAGAATCACATGGCCGATAGACATCATGTGAACCCTGAGCTGATGAGTGCGGCCGGTGAGGGGGTGCAGGCGAACGCGAGTGGCATTGGCCTCGCGTTCCAGCACGGTCCATTCGGTCTGCGAGGGGCGACCATTTTCATAATCGACGCGCTGGCGCGGCTTGTTTTCCCAATCGGTGGCCAGCGGCAGATCGACCAGTCCCGTATCGGCATCGATGATGCCGGCGACGCGGGCGATATAAGATTTGGTGGTCTTGCGGTGCTCGAACTGGCTGCCGATGCGGCCATGCGCGCGTTTGTTCAGCGCCAGCACCAGAACGCCCGAGGTGTCCTTGTCGAGGCGATGGCACATGCCGGCGGTGGGCCAATTCTGGCGGGCGCGGTGCTCCACGCAGTCCCACAGCGATGGATCCTTACCCGGCACGCTCAGCAAGCCGCTCTGCTTGTCCACCACGAGGATGTCGTCATCGACATGCAGCACGTTGAGATATGGATCGAGCGGGGGAAAATAATTTACGAGAGTGGGCATGGGACCAAGCATGGGCGCCATTTACCAGACGGCGAGCGGTTTGACCAATAGCTCGGCGACCTGTGGCCAGAAAATGGAAACACCGGAATGTCAGTGATTTAACGGAACGGCGGCGAGCTTTGACCGTTGTGTAAACAGTACAAACTCTACAGGAGGCTATCATGCACAAAGATGAAGTTGACGGCTTTGGCAAGCAGATCAAGGGCGCCGTAAAAGACGCTGCAGGCGGCCTGACCGGCAACGACAGGCTGCAGGCTGAAGGCAAGCTCGACAAGGCGACCGGCAAGGTCCAGCAGAAGTTCGGCGAGGCAAAAGATGCCACTCGCGATGGGCTGAAGAAGTAAGCCAGACACTGATTCTAGAAGGGCCGTCCATTTGGGCGGCCCTTTCGTTAGTGCTGGCAGCGGGGACGCGAATGCAGTCCTGGTCTGGATTGTGACGTTCGGGGGCCTTAGGGTCCCCGCAAGGTGACATTCGGGTGTAGCGATGAGTTTCGCGTTCAAGACAAAGAACCACGTGCTGCGACAAGTGCGATCGATCGCTGCTGAGCAGGTGGAAAAGGCCATTGCTGCTACGGCCGAGCCCCCGCAGGATTTCGACGCAACGGTCCATCAGTTGCGGCGGCGCTGCAAAAAGCTGCGCGGCACGCTGTGTATGGTGGAGCCGCATTTCAAGAGCTTTGCGGATGAGAATGCCGCCGTTCGGGACGCTGCCAATTGGCTTGGCGGCGTGAGAGACGCGCGTGTAATGGTTGAGACCCTTGATGCGCTGGTCGCCGACAAGTCGGGCCATGCAGCTGCGGTGCAAGCCATCGCGGCGCGGCAGTTGCTAGTGGCCCGGGTGGATCAGCTGACGCAGGACAGCGATCAGGCGACGACGTTGAAGCAGTTTGCCAGCATGTTCAGCGAAATCGCCTCACGGGTCGAGCGTTGGGAGTTCACGGGCCGCGGCTTCGAGGTGATCGGGGATGGGCTGGAGCAGACCTTTCGGCAGTTTTGCAAACGGGCGGCACAGGCGGAAAAGCTTGAGACGGCCGAGGCGCTGCATGAGTGGCGCAAGCAGGCCAAGTATCATGGTCACCATGTGTCGCTGCTAAGCGAGACGGCTCCGGATCTGCTGCAGCCGCGCGGCAAGCTAGTGGATCGGTTGGGCGACGAATTGGGGGACCATCACAATCTGGCGGTGCTGCAAGAGACGCTGGAGCAGAGCGGTTTGGATGACATCGAGGCTATCTTTGTGGCGATCACGGCAAAACAGCATGAACTGGCCCAATCGGCCTTTGTGCTGGGCAGGCAACTGGCGGCTGAAAAGCCGGCCGCCCTGCAGCAGCGCTTCGCTGGCTATTGGCATCTGCTGCCCGAGGGGAACTGACTTGGCACAGGAAATCGAGCGCAAATTTCTGGTCACCGGCGACGGCTGGAAGGCGTTGGCCGAAAGCAGCAGCCTGCTGCGGCAGGGCTATCTGTCGTCTAACGCCAAGGCGACCGTGCGGGTGCGCAGTTGGGACGATGAGCGGGCGGCGCTGACGCTTAAGGGTAGGGCCAGTGGCATGACCCGGGCGGAATATGAGTACGATATTCCGATGGGTGATGCGCGCGAGATGCTCGACATGGCGCAACCGCATGTGTTGGAAAAACGCCGGCATCTGGTGACATTTGGCGGGCTGACCTGGGAGGTGGACGTGTTCGAGGGGCGCCATGAAGGACTGGTAATCGCCGAGGTCGAGCTGACATCGGAACAGCAGGCGGTCGAACTGCCGGCGTGGGTCGGCACCGAGGTCACCGACGACGACCGCTACTACAACGCCAGCCTGTCGCGCACAAATGGGGTACCCGATTAAGATATTGACGGGGTAAGCGGGCGACAAAACCGCCCGCCCCGAGTGACAGCACCTCACTCGGCGGCTATGGCTGGCGATATGACTATTGCTCATGTTTCGACTCGCAGCGCCAATCCTGATGACCGAGGCTGTGGCGCGGGCGCCCGTATCTCTTCTGGCCGGCTATGAGTATACCGGCATAATCTGGGCTTTTTTGTTCGACGTAGTGCTGCGGGGCGTTGTGCTTGATGCATGGTCGGTGGCAGGCGCGCTGGTTATTGTCGCTGCGGCAGTTTTGGCGGCCTAAGGGCAGGGGCGGTTTTCGCGCAAGCCGGCATTAAAAATTGAAACGGAACTATGACCATGTTGATCAATGCAGACGACTTCGAGGCCGTCGCCTCCGGACGGTTCGATACGGCGTTTCGCCGGTGGGTCCGACCGGCGGCCAAAGCCGGCGGAACGCTGACCACCGCCGCCGGTGTACTGGCGATCGATGCCGTGGATGTCGTGGCGCTGAATGCGGTCACTGCAGAGGATCTCAAGCGGGCAGGCTTTCAGGCGAGAAGCGATCTCGACGCGATGCTGGGCAACCGGGAGGGATCGCTGTATCGCATTCGCCTGCGCTACCTCGGTGAAGATCCACGCGCTGCGTTGCGTGAAAACGCCGTTCTTTCAGAGGCTGAAGCTGATACCATTGCCCAGACGCTGGCCCGTATGGACGGGACAACACCTTGGGTACGACGGACGCTTGAGCTGATCGGCAGCCAACCCGGCCACTCGGCGCAGGAGCTTGCCAAGGTACTGGAAGTGGCGCCCGCCAAGGTCAAGAGCAACGTTCGCCGGCTCAAGGCTTTGGGTCTGACGGAGAGCCTTTCAGTTGGCTATCGACTGTCGCCGCGTGGGAAGGCGTGGCTCGACAAGCCTATTGCCAGCGCTTGAAGCTCTTGAGGTGGTCGAGGCTCTTGACCACCGCCACGGTGAGTTTTTCGACGCTGTCGGTCACCGGCAGTATAAGGACATTTTCGATTTCCGGATCGGGCACTTCCAAAGTGGCGAACTGGCTGTTGAGCAGGCTGGTCGGCATGTATTCATGCTGCCGCTTTGCCATGCGAGCAGCGATGACGTCCTTGCTGCCCTGAAGATAGACAAAGAGTATCGGCTCGCCGGCCTTTTGGACCAGGAACTCCCGATAGGCACACTTTAGCGCAGAGCAAGCTCCAACGGCGGCGTCCTTCTTTTCTGCGGCCCCGTGCAGCGCCGTGGCAAGCTTCTCGAGCCAGGGCCAACGGTCCTCGTCAGTCAACGGAATGCCGGCGCGCATCTTTTCGACATTGGCCTCGGGGTGGTAGCCATCACCATCAAGGAAAGCGACGTGCAGGCGGCGCGCGATGGACTGACCGACCGTGGATTTGCCGGATGAGCTGACGCCCATGACGATGATGATGCGGGATGGGGTCAGGGGCATCGGCTGCTCCTAGACCGTCGCGGTGAAGGCGCCGTCGACATAGAGAATGTGCCCGTTCACGAAGCGGGAGGCCTCCGAGGCGAGAAACACTATGGCCCCGCCCAGCTCTTCTGGTTGGCCCCAACGTCCCATCGGCGTGCGGCTCTCGATCCAGGCGTTGAACTTGTCGTCCTTGAGCAGGGCGTCGTTGAGTTCGGTGGCGAAGTAGCCGGGTGCGATACCGTTGACGTTGAGGCCGTGTTTGGCCCAATCGACCGCCATGCCGCGGGTGATATTAGCCACCGCCGCCTTGGTCGCTGCATAGGGCGCGACGGAGGGGCGAGACAGTTCGGAGAGCAGCGAGCAGATATTGACGATCTTGCCGGTGCCGCGTGAAATCATGTGTCGGGCGACGGGCTGGCTGACGTTGAAGACCGAGGTCAGGTTGGTGGCGATGACCTGGTCGAATTTTTCGGGCGGAAAGGCCTCGAGACTGGAGCGGAACTGCATCCCGGCATTGTTGACCAGAATGTCGATCGGGCCGATCTCGTCTTCGATATGGTTCACCGCCTCGTTGATGCTGTCGCGGTTGGTGACGTCGAAGGCGACGGCGTTGACGGTAGCGCCGGTCGCGGCGAGATCATGCGCGGCGGCGCCCAGCGCCACGCCATCGCGAGCGTTGAGCACCACGGCGGCGCCGGCATTTGCGAGGGCGGTTGCCATGGCAAGGCCGAGGCCGCGGCTGGATCCGGTAATCAGGGCACGTTTGCCGGTCAGGTCGAAAAGGTTGGTGGTAGGCAAGGGCGGTCTCCGCTTTGCCCGGACCCTATGCAGCTGAGCCTGCCGAGACAAGACGTTCTGCCATACAAGAGGGTGATTTCGGCCAAAATTTCCCCGAATCCGACTTCCGTATGTTGCCGGTTTGTGGTCAGTTCGCCGCCGCGAGCCATGCGCTACGGGCATGGACAGGACGAAGAAGTTCCCGGAAGGACGTTTGCATGTCGACAGCGGATATTGGCCTGATCGGCCTGGCGGTGATGGGCTCAAATCTGGCCCTGAATATTGCCGAAAAAGGCTACACCATTGCCGTCCACAACCGCACCGCGTCCAAAATCGACGACTTCGTAGTCACTGCCAAGCAGCAGGGTCTCGACGGCAAGGTGATCCCCAAGGCTGACCTGGCCGACTTCATCCTGACCATCAAGCGCCCGCGCTCGATCATCATCATGGTCAAGGCTGGCAAGCCGGTTGATGAAATGATCGAGCAGTTGCTGCCGCATCTGGAGCAGGGCGACGCCATCATCGAATGCGGCAATTCGCTGTTCACCGATACGCAGCGCCGCTTCGACTATCTCAAGCCCAAGGGCATCGGCTATCTCGGCGTCGGTGTTTCCGGCGGTGAAGAAGGCGCGCGCCACGGCCCGTCGATCATGGTCGGCGGTTCCAAGGAACAGTGGCACAATGCCGAGCCTGTGCTGACCGCAATCGCGGCCAAGTTCAACGGCGAGAGCTGCTGCGCCTATCTGGGCGAGGGCGGCGCTGGCCACTTCGTCAAGACCATTCATAACGGCATCGAATATGGCGACATGCAGATGATCGCCGAGGTCTATGGCGTGATGCGCGACGGGCTGGGTATGAACCCGAGCCAGTGCGCCGACGTTTTCAAAGAGTGGAACAAGGGTCCGCTCAATTCCTATCTGGTTGAGATCACCGGTCATGTGCTCGCCGCCGTCGATGGCGAGACCGGCAAGCCGCTGGTCGAACTGATACTCGACAAGGCCGGCCAGAAGGGCACCGGCGTCTGGTCCGCCATCGCTGCACAGCAGATGGGCGTACCGGCTACCGCCATCGAAGGCGCCGTTGCGGCTCGTTCGATCTCATCGCGCAAGGAAGAGCGCGTGGCGGCCGAGGCCATTTATGGCAAGCCGAACCGCGCCAAGACAGACGTGACCCTGGCAGACCTCGAGAAGGCGCTGCTGGCTGGCAAGATCGTCAGCTATGCGCAGGGCTTTGCGGTGATCGCCAAGGCGTCGGAAGAGAACGGTTGGGCATTGCCACTGGCAACCATTGCCAAGATCTGGCGCGCCGGCTGCATTATCCGCTCGCGTTTCCTCGACCAGATGGCCTCGGCCTATGCCAAGGGCGGCAATGTGAACCTGCTGGTGGTGCCGGACTTCGTGACGCTGATGAAGGATAGCCATCCGTCGCTGCGCAAGGTGGTGGCCGCGGCGGCACAGGGCGAATTTCCGATGATCTGCCTGTCGGCTGCGCTGAGCTATTTCGACAGCTACCGCCAGGCCCAGGGCACGGCGAACCTGACCCAGGGCCAGCGCGACTTCTTTGGCGCCCATGGCTTCGAGATCGTCGGCCGCGGCGCAGATTTGCACGGCACCTGGCCGAGCACGCTGGGCAAGTAAAGCCCTCGAGAAGTTGAAAGCCCCGCTTCGGCGGGGCTTTTTTGTTTTCAGGAGTTCAGACTAGCGATCGGAACATCACATAGCTGTCCACATAGCCGTGGGCCGGGTGGTTGAAGGCCCGGGGCAGGGTGCCGATGATGTCGAAGCCGAGGCGCCGCCAAAGGGCGACGGCGCGGGTATTGGTCGAGACGACGTGGTTGAACTGCATGGCGCGAAAACCGCGTTCCCTGGCGCGGACCAGCGAGTGTTCGCACATGGCGCGGGCGATGCCTTTTCCTTGGGCGGCAGGGGCGGTCATGTAGCCGCAATTGGCGACGTGGGCACCGTCGCCTTGCTGGTTTGCCATCAGATAATAGGTGCCGAGGATAATGTCATCCTGCTCGGCTACATAGACCTCGTGCGCTAGGCTGAACCAGTAGGCTTTCAAGCCTGCGGCATCGAGATCATTGGCAACGGCGTAGGTCTCACCAGCCGCCAGGATTGGGGCGACGATGGCTAGAACGGCCGGAACGTCAGCCTCAGCGGCGGGGCGGATTATTGTCTGGGTCATCTTCGATCGGCGCGACGCGCAATTGTCCGGGCTGTGGGGTTTCGGGCACGTGCGGGTGGTTTGCGACGCTGGGCCGGCGACCGAGCTCGAACCGCCAGGCAGCAAAGCCGAAGACGATCAACGAGACGACCACCGCGATGCAGCAGGCGACGAATGGCGCACCTGGGAAGTAATGTTCAGAGTCCGGAGCGCTGGTATAATAAGAAAAAATCTGCGTGGCGGCCAGCGGGCCGATGATTGTCGCCAAAGAACTGGCAGCGTTGACGGCGCCTTGCAATTCGCCTTGGCTGTTATCAGGTACCTGCCGCGATAGCACGCCATTGATGGCGGGAGGGGCGAGGCCGCTCACAGTGCCGACGGCGATGAACAGGTAAAGCTGGTAAACATCGGCTGAGAAGGCAATGCCGGCAAAGGCTGTCGCCGCTGCCAGCAAGCCGAAGATGCCCACTGCTGGCTCCCCGATTCCCTTGGAAAGGGGCGCGGCTAGCACCGCCTGGCTAAAGGCGAAACCGACTCCGAAAGCGCCCAGCGTGCGGCCAATAGAAGAGGAGGTGAAGTTGAATACCTCCACCGTGAAATAGCTGAAAATGGTCGGCAGCGCCTGCGTCGCCAGTTGCAGGAAGAACAGCACCGCGAGCAGCCAGACCACCGCCGGATATTTGCGCAGGGCGGCGACGGCGCCGAAAGGGTTGGCGCGGCGGATGTCGAACTTGCGGCGCGACGTCTTGGGCAGGCTTTCGGGCAGCACCAACAAACCAAACAGGAAATTGGCGAAGGCAAGCGCGGCTGCGGCAAAAAACGGAACGCGGGGCCCCAGCTCGCCGAGTTCGCCGCCGATGACGGGACCGATAATGAAGCCCAGGCCGAACGCGGCGCCGATCAGGCCGAAGCGGTGCGTGCGCTTATGGGGAGGGGTGATATCGGCCATATAGGCGGTGGCGGTGGCCAGCGCGGCTCCGGCGATACCGGCGATGATGCGGCCGATGAACAGGTACCAGACGAAGGGCGCGATCGACATCATCAGGTAGTCGAAGGTGAGGCCGAGCAGGGAGGCTAGGAGGATGGGGCGGCGGCCGTAGCGATCGGACAGGTTGCCCAACACGGGTGAAAAAACGAACTGCATGAAGGCGTAAGCGAAGACCAGGTAGCCACCGATCACGGCCGCGTTGCCGACGCTGTCGCCAGTCAGGTCTTCCAGCAGCTCGGGCAAAACCGGCACGATGATGCCGACACCGATCATATCCAGCAGGATCGTCACCAGAATGCAGGTGAGGGTCAGGCGTGAGCGGGTCGCTGATTGCATACTGGTTTGCGCTAACCTTCTTTGAATCGGCGGGCCTCGGCGTGTCGCGCAGTTGACACAGCCGAGGCTTTTAACGCAAGGCCGAAGGGGCTAGCAAAGTTCCATCGGCGCTGCGTCACTGTGGCTCTTTCGCGCTCGGTGCAGACTGGACTTCGTGGCTGTAAAGCCAGGCCAGGCGGCGCAGATGGCCGCGGCTACCTTGCAGGCGGATGCCTAAGTCGCGGGCCATGTTAAAAGGCCAGCTCATATGGAAAATTCGGCCATTTGCGGCGGAGATACCGGCGACACGGGCGACGCGTTTCTGGCGCGCTTGCTGGTATTTTTCGAAGGCGATTTCGGCGCTGGTTTCGCTAATCAGCAAGGGGGCCAGGACACCAGCATCCTCGATGCCCATGGCTGCGCCCTGGGCCTGGAATGGAACCATCGCGTGGGCGGCGTCGCCCAGAATACCGATGTTTCCGGCGTGCCAATTGGGGGTTCGGACGGTGTAGAGCGGCCAGGGTGTCCAGGTGTTTCCGGCTGCGGTCAGCAGCACGTCGACGCGAGGGCTGGGGCGGAAGGACTTGGGCAATTTTGGTCGATTACCGAGTTTACTGCTGCTCTGTTTCACCTGGGCGAACAGCGCGAGATTGACTTGGCGGCGATGCGGTAGGGGGTAGCAGACAATGTGATAGTTGGGACCGAACAGGACCGAAACCTTATCGAGCGCAATTTGTCCGGCGACTGAATCAAACGGCACAAGTGCCCGCCAGGCCACACGATTTCCGTATTGGGCCGCCGAGCCGTCGAGCAGTTTGACGCGGGTTTGGGAGTGGACGCCATCAGCACCGATGAAGGCCAAGCCGCGGCCAGTGCGGCTCTGGCCGTTGGCTTCGTCGATGGAAACGGTGACGCCGCGGGCATGGGAGACGACGTCCCAACTGCGGACGTCGAACAGGATGTCGATGTTAGCGAAGCGGCGGCAGGCCTTGTAGAGGACGTCGGCCAGGTCGGCCCGGTGCATCACTGCGTAGGGGGCGCCAAAGGCGTGCCGCATGGTGGCGCCTAGCTCCATTGTGACCAATGGCTTGGGCGCGCGGTAGGGGTAGATGTCGATGCCGGCGGGCTCGAGGCTGCGGGCGGTGAGCGCTTCGTCGAGGCCGAGATTGTTCAGTATTTTCCGGGCGTTAGGGCTGATTTGCAAGCCGGCGCCGAATTCGGAAATGGTGGCGCTGCGCTCGAGGACCACCACCGTCGCGCCGAATTTTGCCAAAGCCAAAGCCAGCGTCAGCCCGGAGACTCCGGCGCCGGCGACGTAGAACGTGCCCGTCATGGGCCGAACTCAGGCGGCCTGGAAGATGGCTGATACGGGGTTGGCCGAGCCTTCGGCAAGACGTGAATTGAACATGTAATGCGTTGAACAATAGGGACAAACGATTTCGCTGTCCTTGCCCATGTCGAGATAGATATGGGGGTGGTCAAATGGGGGCAGGGCGCCGACGCACTGAAATTCCTTGGAGCCGACCTCGATCTGGCGAAGCCCCTCGGTGTTATGGAAATGGGGCGTTGTGCCGTGTGCCATGACGATAAACCTGTTTGATTTGGCCGGACCATATGCCAAGGACGGGGCGAAAGAAAGGGTTCACACCCTATTCGCCAAAGGGTCGCATCGGACCGCTTTGGGTTAGCATTATGCTAACGTTGAGGTCGCATTTCAGTAGCAGGATTGCAGCATTGCCCCAGTTTGTCTCCGACGGTTTGAGGCTGGCTTATGAGTCGGCAGGCGAGGGATTGCCGGTGCTTTGCATCCATGGCTTTGCCTCGAGCGGCAAGGTCAACTGGATCGACACCGGCTGGGTCGAGACTCTGACCGGGGCCGGCTATCGCGCCATCACGCTGGACAATCGCGGGCATGGTAATTCCGACAAGCCCTATGACCCCGAGCGCTACTATCCGCATGACATGGCCAATGACGCAGTGGCGCTGCTGGATCATCTGGGAATCGAGCGCGCGGCTATTCTAGGCTATTCCATGGGCGCGCGGATAAGTGCGTTCCTGGCGTTCGAGCATGAAGAACGGGTGGCCTGCGCAATCTTTGGCGGCATGGGGATGAACCTGATCAACGGGCTCAGCGATGGCAATGACATCATCTCGGGATTGCGGGCGCCGTCACTGGCAGAATTGATCCATCCGACGGCGCGGCAGTTCCGGATTTTTGCCGACCATACCGGCGCGGACCGCGAAGCGCTGGCAGCCTGCATGGAAACGTCGCGGCAGCCGATGGCGCGGGCTGACGTGCGGCGGATCAGTGTGCCGGTGCTGGTGGCGGTGGGCGAGGCCGACGAAATGGCGGGTTCGCCCGAGCCGCTGGCCGAGTTGCTGCCGCAGGGGGAGGCCTTCGTCATTCCCAAGCGCGACCATATGCGGGCGACGGGAGACAAGGCTTTCAAGACCGCGGCGCTGCAGTTCTTGGGCAAGACTTTTGCCTGACAACGGAAATCGTGAACCAAATGCCATGTCCGGGCTTTGTTTTGGAGCACCAGATGGCTTATATCGGTATCTATCGATGAAGCGGAGACGCGCCATGGAAGCTAACGCCAAGACAGCAGCGGGAATCAAGACAGTCGATCCCGTATGGGAAGCTGTGCGCGCCGGGGCCAGGCAGATCGTGGCGAACGAGTCGTCGCTGGCCAATATGGCCGTCTCGGCGATTCTCAATCACGACACGTTTGAACTGGCGCTGGCGCATCGCTTGGCGGCGCGCCTCGATCATGACGACGTGTCGGCCGACCTGATCCGCCAGGCTTTTGCCGAGACGCTGCTGGATGCCCCCGAGATAGGCATCAATGCGCGGGTCGATCTGGCGGCAACGCTGGAGCGTGATCCTGCCTGCCACCGGGCTGTCGAGCCGTTGCTGTATTTCAAGGGCTATCAGGCGATCCAGACACATCGCTTTGCCCATGCCATGCTGAAGGCCGGGCGGCGCGACTTTGCGCTGTATCTACAGAGCCGGTCTAGCCAGGTGTTCCAGGTGGACATCAACCCGGCCGTGGTGATCGGCAAGGGCATCATGCTTGATCATGGCACGGGGCTCGTCATCGGCGAGACGGCCGTGGTGGGCGATAATGTTTCGATGCTGCAGAATGTGACGCTGGGCGGTACCGGCAAGTCGGATCAGGACCGCCATCCCAAGATCGGCAATGGCGTGCTGATCGGCGCGGGCGCTAAGGTGTTGGGCAATATCATCATAGGCGAATGCTCGCGCATTGGCGCCGGCTCGGTCGTGCTGAAGGAAGTGCCGCCGCGCGTGACTGTGGCGGGCGTGCCGGCCAAGGTGATTGGCGAGGCGGGCTGTGCCCAGCCGGCGTTGGTTATGGACCAGATGGTGTTGGTGTATGATTTAGCTTCACCGGCTGAGTGAGGATGGGTTCTCGTTAGGGGGTACCCCCACCTAGCCTCCTCCTGATAGAGGGAGGGACAGATCCAGTTCGTTCTTCGATCTTGCCCAATACGCCGCGCGGATTCCTCCCTTTATCAGGGGGAGGTCAGGTGGGGGTACTCCGATGCAGTCGCAACCCGCCCAGAGTGGTTGTCACCGCTAAAATGGCACCGTTTGGGGTTGTGCGCGTTGAGCTTGTGACTAGATTGCCGGCTAACGCAAATCAGCAGGACATTGACATGAAGCAGCCCGAAATCATCAAACTGCAGAAGTTCCTGCAACAGAAATTCGGTAACAAAAACATCGACGTGCGCCCGCGCGTCAAGCTCAACGATTCCGTGGAAGTGTTCATCGGCGATGAGTCGATTGGCCTGATCCACGCGGACGACGAAGATGGCGACAAGTCGTATATCTTCAACATGTCGATCCTGGATATCGATCTCGAAGACATCAGCTAAGGCTGATTTCATTGAACAAGTTGTCCCCGCGAAAGCGGGGATTTTTGTTTGTGGATCGGCTGGAAGAGTCGTCGATAGCACTACGACCTGGCCTCCTCTGATAGCGGGCGGTGTTCATTGGCGAGCCCCTGTGGCTCCCGTCACCCCATCCTCATTCCCTCCCCATTCAGGGGAGGGGGTGCTGGTTCAGTCGCCTGTGTTCATCGTCTCCCTCCCCCTGTGGGGAGGGATTGAGGGTGGGGGTGGTTTGGCCCGGATCAAGATCGAGCCAGTCCCTACCTACAGTCACCAAGCCCCAATCGGCTCCAGCCAGAGTTGGATTTTGGGGTCGATCTGGCGCCACGATTGGAGCAGGGCGACGTCGAAGGTGTAGATGGCGGCGATGCCGCTTGGGAGGTAGGCGGTACGGACGCATTGCGCGGCGGCGCGGCCCGCGACCGGCTGCTGGCATTTGGCCACGAAGGGGTTGGGCGAGAGGGCGTCGTACCAGACGTTTTCGCCGGCATAACCGTCCTGGGGCTGCATTGGCTTGCCGACGAGGCCAGGGACGCCCCGGAGAGTTTCGCCGGCGAACTGGTGCAGATAGACGCGGTCAAGCAAGGTGGCGCTGCTGCGGGCGCGGCTGGGCGGCAGCAGAGTGACGTCCATGGAGACGGCGTGTTGCGCGCCATCGGGCAAAATCATGATGCGGAGGTCGATCTGGTCGGTGAAACCGCCGCGAATCTGCTCGCCATAGCGGAACCATGAGCGTGGAATGGCGAGTTCACGGCCCGAAATGGTCTGAAAAACCGGGTTAGAATCAGCCAGAGTCGGCACCGGAACGCTCTCAGCGCGGCCCAGTTCATCGATGAGATAAGCCGCTCCAACGGCCAGCAGCAAAACGAAAACCGCAATGCAAGCAAGGTTGTAGAGTAGCGATGGCCGAGCCGGGGTGGGCCGCGTCGGCGCTGAATGTGAGCCCATATCCAGCATTAACCAGATTCATCGAGGGGAGGTGACAGCCCATGAGGCAGTCCATATGCTTAATGAAGGGTTAATATCTGCGCGCAGCGTGGCGGACGACGGGGACGGACGCATGACCAAGGAACTTCTACTTGCGGCCTTCCTGATCGGCGTCGGGCTGTGCATCGCGGGGGCCGGCACTCATCTCTATCAGTGGCTCGCACGGCAGCAGGCGATGTTGCGTTATGACGGTAAGACAGTGGTGTCCTCGATGGGCAACCTGGGCATGAGCTTTGTCTGCGGTCCCTACATCATGCTGCAATTGGGCTGGCAGCATGAAGATGACGGCACCCTCTCGATGACCTCCGCACTGTTATCGGCAGTCGTTGCCTTCGGTTGGGCCTTCGTGACCGGCCTGTTGTTCATGGGCGCCTATGTGGCGATCCGGTACTAGGGTCCGGACTCATTACAGCCACCAGATAACGGCTGCGGCGAGGCTGACGGCGCCCATGAAGTTTCGGACATTGCGGTCGAAGCGGGTGGCAATGCGTCGCCAGTCTTTGAAGCGGCAGAACATGCGCTCGATGACGTTGCGCTGCTTGTAGATCGCGCGGTCGTAGTTGTACTGGATCTTGC
>NZ_LAPV01000087.1 GCF_000971275.1 Devosia psychrophila
AACAGATTTTTGGTACAAGGCTCTCGATCAGCACATCCGCGCCAATGCCGAGAAACTGGATAAAGAGCCGCCCCTTTCGGGATCGATGCCCTTGTGCAGGGTCCTGCCCTACTGAAGTTCAGGCAGCGTGCTGAACGGATCAACTGCTTGAACGCCCAGCGGTTCGAAATGCCGGAAATTGCGGGTCAGCACAATGAGATCATGCACACGAGCTGTGGCGGCAATCGCGATGTCTTCGAATCCCGGTTGACGAGCGCGCGCAGCATCCATTATGCCGCCAGCCACATGCGCACATTGGAGATCGAACGGAAGCAGCCTGCCGGAGTATAGATGTTCGATGCTCTGCCACCATTCGGTTAGCTGACTGGCGTTCCTCGTAGCGCCCTGCCGTCCGGCCTTGGCGATGCCGGCTTTTATCTCAGCGGCCGATATAACCGACATGAACAATCGTGGACTGGCCCTGTCCAGCCATTCAATCAGCAATTCGACGTTCTCGCGCTTCGATGGCGCCAATGCCGAAATGACATTCGTGTCGATCAGGAACATCAGAAATCGACTGTCCGGCTCGGCGTCTTGCTTCTCGGTGGGATGTCCTCTTCCTCTCCTGGGAAGGCCGCCAGCAACCGACCAAAACTGGGAATATGCGTGAGCTTTTCGTATTCATCGAATGACAGCACAACGGCCTCTCTTTTGCCGTGCCGCGTAATGATCGCCGGGTGCCCACTGACGGCCTGGTCAACCACAGCCGATAGCGTGGCTTTCGCTTCCTTGAGCTGGATCTCTCTCACGTTGTTCTCCTAATATGACCACTGTAGTCATATAGCGCAATCGGTTCCGTCAGACAAGAATGTACTGGCTGACCCTCAGGCTAAAGTGGAGGGCATGCATGGGCACCCTCTAGTAGAAAATCACTCCGCCAGCGGGTAGGTTTCACCAGACCATTCTGAAAATTTGGCGGCAAAAGAGGCTAGACGGTGCGGCGCAAGGCCGTGTGCCAGCGCGAATTCCACCTGCAGCGCCACTGGCACATCGCCAAGGAACGTGCTGACGTGGCCCGAGTGATTTTTGGCCAGCTCAAAATCTGCCAGGCACGCTGCCAATTCGGGAGCGCCGAGTTCATCACGGTACGGCGCATTCACCGTCGTCAGCACAGAGGCCAGGGGGTCGACCTCAGGCATAGGCACCCAATCTAACCGCTTCCAGATAGGCGAGGACCGCACTGGCCTTCCCTTCGCCGACCAGATCATGGGCGGTTCTGCCACCGCAGGCGGGGATCGGCTGCTGCTTGAACCAGATCGCCGCGCGCCTCTTGTCACCATCCATTTCCGTCGCCATGGCGAGGATGGAAACGATCGTCGTCAACGCTTGCTCCACGCCAAGACTGCCAGGGGCAATCCCAGCAAGCTTCGCCAGCTCGGACGGCGGCATATCGAGCTGCTTCGCCAGTCGGCTCAGTTCAAAATCGTGGCTCATGATTCCTTATCCCATTTTGCCATGGTCTTCCGGAGCGCATCGCTCACCTCGAGACGCTGTTCAGTTCGAATAACACGTTCCGCCCCATGCTGGTCGCCGTGGACTTCCCCGGTATCGAGTTTCAGCGCCTTGCCGGCGTCGAGTTCGGCCCGGACCAAGGCCATAATCATCGGCCAGACCGAGAATTTAGCTTCCTTGGCGCGATCGGTCAGATTCCTCAGGTATCCGCCCGGACTCTTGATCTGATCGCCCTTTTGGTAGATCGCCGCCAAGGTAATCGCGGCCTGCTGCTCGCCCAATGCAACGCGGGCATCTTCCCATGCGCTTGGACTGATCCCCATTACCGGCCTGACCGTTTCCACCGCAGCCAGGAAGTCTCGCCAGCTGCGGATTCCGCCGCTGCCTTTCACCATCCAGAGGACATTGGGACAGGCATCCAACACGATCGACAGGGGCAGTTCACGCTTCGGCAGGCTCCGGACGTTGTCAGATTCACCAGCGCTGCCGCTCGCTTCTACTTTTGGTCCTACGCCGCTTCCAGATTCTATTTTAGTTTCTGTTTTTGAATTCTGTATGTGGCGCTCAGTTTGAGACTCATTGGCGTTCAGATTTGTAGATTTAACGAAGGATTCCAACACCTCACGGATTTGCTGCCAGAGGTCATCGAGCTCCGCTGCAACAGCCTCGAGAACTTGGCGGGGCGCCGTCCGCGGCAGCCGGCCTATGATTGCCTGATACTCGATGTGCACGCTCCCCCAGTTGCCTGGAACGCCTTCCTCTATGCCCGCCTCGATCATCTTAACGATGTCGCGGCGCGCTATGGTCAACCGTTCCTTGACGACCTTGTACGCCTTTTTCTCGGCGCGCATGGCCTCAGCGAGTGCCTTGAACTCCACAGCGCGCGCAACGATCGGGGAAAGGTCAAAGCCATAGGCTTGCTCAACCTCACCCCCCTGCCCTTTGCGGGCATAGCGCTTGCCATTGGGACTATCCCGACGGACGATCAGGCCGCACTCAACCAAATTGGCCAGGTGGCGTCGAAGCGTCGCAGGCGACATTCCGTTCGCCCGGCCAATGAGCTGTTCATTGGACGGCCAAACAATCAGGGCGCTGTCACCATAGAATGCGGTTTCAGGATGGAAGGACAGAAGCGCATCAAGGATCGCCAGCGCCCGGTCGGTGGCGCCTAGAGCTATCCGAGCTTCCTTGATGTCCCTGAACACGTGCCACTTATGCACGGTCGTGCCTTCCGGCGCATTCTGGGCCGTGACCTGGCTTGCAATCATGCCGAGCGACATCGGTCGCCGCCCAAAGGGCGTCGTTACAGTCTGGGTCTGCATCTTTTTTCACCTATTTC
>NZ_LAPV01000088.1 GCF_000971275.1 Devosia psychrophila
CATAGAGCTGAAGCATTCCGCTTGCCGGCATCCCATTGGGCGTCGAGCCAGGGAAACTCAGCCTCCAACGAGCTTTGGCGAGGCCGGAAGACGTCATTTCGTTCGCCGCGAACGATCCGGCGAACGGCTTGGCGAGCGTGACCGGTGCGCTTCACGATTTGCTTGATCGGCATCCCCTCCTTCCAAGGCGTGAGCACAATGGAGGACATCATGTCCGCTCAACTGATTTTCGATCTCGCGCCGCTTGGCGCGACCGTTAGCTACTCCGACGGCACGCCGCGTCCCCCCGAACGCTTCAGCAAGAAACTCGCCGCCTGGGAAAATCGCAACAGCGGCGGGCGGCTCATCCGCAAGTTGTCGGCCCGCAAGGCGGGCAGTGCTGTGCTTGCCGCCAGCATTACCCTGCACGAGGGCGACTATGGCGCTCAAGGGGTAGTCGTGCTGACCGTCCACAGGAGCTTTTCCGTGGACTCAGACCTGAAATTCGCCGTGACGCAGTGTCCGGCCATCGGCTCCGTCCGCATTCTCAGCCGTGCCGGCGAGGACGGCGAATTGCTGCATCTCGCCGACAATCGTGCCGCGGCGGAGGCATGGCTGACCAGCCACCGGCACCTCGGTGCCATTCTGGACGGGGTGACGGCCGACGAGGTTGCGGCGTCCGCCGTCGAGGGGAGGGCTGCAGCATGACCGCCGCCTTTCACAAAATACCCGGCACCGCCCAAACCCCCGCCTATCCGGAGGCTTTGTTTGGTCGCAGCGCCGAGGGCCTTGCTGTCGCTCGGGTCGCCGACAACACCTTTGCCATGGTGCCGGGTCGCGATGGCGGGCACTATCTGGCCACGGCTGGCGCCTTGCCCGCCCGCTTGCCGATTGGACGCGCGCCGATTTCTACGGCCATGCGGGCGACCTCGCCGACGAGGCAGCGTTTCGTATTCGCGTCGAGGAGAATTCCCAGCACCAGCAGCAGCGCGCCATGGGGGCCATCACAAGGCGCAACGGTCTATGCCGACGGCGTCATCTGTCATTCAACCGCGGGTCATGGTGGATTTCATCTCGATCCTGCGCGCAATGAGAAGGTTCATCCGCTGCTGCGCGCGGCGGATGGGTTCTATGAGCAAGATTGCTGCTGAGCCGCTGTCGCCCAGGCGTTCCCCGATCTGTTCACCGATTTGGAGAAGACCGCCGCCGACCAGACACTTCGGGACGACCAGCCGCACGCCTGGGAGCATATCTACGACAAGGTGCTCGATGCGGGCCTGTCTGTCGAAAAAGACCGCCGGGCGTTCCACAGGCGCCATGGTGCCGACGGGATCGTCGTGTCGGCGATATTTTGCGACCACAAACCTGGCTTCACCGAAATCATCGCGACGGTTGGCGGCGATCGCACCGGCCAGCAGGATACGCGCCGCTATCTCGTTGCGAGTGCTGAATACGGCACGAGCGGCGGCCGTTTCGGTTTCGTCATCGATGGGTCCCGCCACCGTCTTTACGATGGTCCGTCGAGCTTCATCGGCTGGAACCGGTGATCGTCATGCCCTGGAAACGCATCGCCAGGGGATTGGTGCGTGTCATCCGACATGGCTGGCACGCGGCCGATCCTCACCGTCTGGCACCCCCGCTATTCCGCCCAGTTCACCGGCCGCGACGCCTGGAGACGGGCCGTGTCTGTGCGCCGATTGCCGACACTACATGCCGAAAGAAACCCCGATCATGACAAGCTATATCGTCGCCGTTCATCTCATCGTCGAAGCCGATGCCAATCCGGGTACGGAGATCGGCGGTGTTCTCGACGCCATGCTGACACAGAATATGCGTAAATATCTCGGCACGCATTCTGCCCTCATTGACTGGGCGGTCGCTGGCCCGGACATTGCAGCATCAATTGCATTGTTCGATGTGTCCAACCTATACTCCCGACGAAAGCCGCTTCCCGGATTGGCTGGCATCTCGGCATCTACGGCAGGGGCGGTTGAGGACGGCAATGTCATGATGTCCCCCCACGACTTCACCAGGCTCGGTGTGGATGGAGAGAGCCCTTAGCCGGACCCAGAACCATCTGCGTCTCATCGAACGCCAGATCGCCCTTCGCACCGGCCGCCTGACAGTCACCTTCCGCGCCAGATCCCGGCATTCTGGCCAAAACCGATCGACATGGACCAGTGCCGACGAACGGCTCTATCAGGACAATCTCTCAGCCCTGACCTTTGCCCGGCAATCGGAGGTCGATGCCGTGACGCGCAAGCTCATCCACCAGGATGCGGCGATAGCGGCATTCCGTTTCCGAAATGGAATTGTTGCAAGCCTTGCGGCATAGGCGGGAGTTTCAAATGGGACCGCTTTTGCGGAACCTGATCATGACATGAAGACGAGCGACCGGTTTTGACTCTGGTCCTCTAGCTGCATCTCCACCCCTGGACCGTCCCTTGTCGGTCATCTCCTCGGGTTTGTTGCGGTCTGAACCGGCTGCTGTTCCCTGCAAGGCCAAGCCGCTTCGCGGCCGGAACCCGCCGATCTCGGCAAGGCCAGCCTGCGCCCCGCGCGAGGGCTTATGCCCTGCTTGTCCGCACCCCGACCCTGCTCGCCTGGCAGGTTGCGGACCCTGTAGGGGTCCAGCGGACGCCGGTTCGGTGTGACCGCACCCGAAGGGAAGACCAGCAAGGGCCGGATTGCTCCAAGGGAGAAACCAGAAAGGACGTCCCTGATGACCAAAACCGCCCGCTCCACCCACTCCAGCGCCCGTGTCGTTCCGCTCCGTCGCGGCACCACCCTCGAAATGGTTCGCCTCGTCTGCCCCGACGCCAATCAAGCCTCCCTAATCT
>NZ_LAPV01000089.1 GCF_000971275.1 Devosia psychrophila
TCTGTACCTCGACCATGGCTTGGTCGAGGTACATCAGCATCACGACTCCGGTTTCTGCGGCCACCCCGGCAAGAGCGATGAAGCCCACGACCACGGCAACCGACATATTGAAGCCCAGCCACCACATCAGCCACACGCCGCCCACCAGGGCGAATGGCAGCGACAGCATGACGATGAGGGTTTCTGTGATGGCTTTGAAGTTGAGATAGAGCAGGAGAAAAATGATCAGGAGCGTCACCGGCACGACAATCTTCATCTGCGCTTCCGCGCGTTGCAGGTACTCGAACTGCCCGCTCCAGGCGATTGAATATCCCGCCGGGAGCCTGACGGCGTCGGCGACCGCTTTTTGCGCCTCAGCCACATAGCCCCCAAGGTCGCGGCCGCTGATATCGACAAAGATGTAGGTGGCGAGTTGCCCGTTTTCGGTTCGGATCGAGGTGGCTCCCCGCGTGATGCTGATCTGCGCCACCTCACCCAAGGGCACCGCGCCGCCGTTGGGCAAAGCAACCTGGACCTCGTTTGCGATTGCCTGAGGGTTCGAGCGGAGATCACGGGGATACCGGATATTGACTCCGTAGCGTTCGCGGCCCTCCACCATTGTGGTGATCGTTTCTCCGCCAAGTGCCGTGGAAATCACGTCCTGGACGTCAGCAACGCTAAGGCCATAGCGCCCGAGGGCCTCCCGGTCCGGCACGATGTCGAGAAAATATCCGCCGGTCACTCGCTCCGCATAGGCACTCGACGTCCCCCGAACCTTCTCGACGATTGCCTCGACCTGTCTGGCGATGGTCTCCATTTCCCCAAGATCGGTGCCGAAGATCTTGACGCCGACCGGCGTCCTGATCCCGGTCGACAACATGTCGATGCGGGCCTGGATCGGCATGGTCCACGCATTCGACACTCCGGGAAACTGCAAAGCGGCGTCCATCTCAGCCTTGAGGCTGTCGATCGTAACGCCCGGGCGCCATTCGTCTTTCGGTTTGAGGTTAATGAGCGTTTCGAACATCTCGGACGGCGCCGAGTCGGTGGCGGTCGCCGCTCTGCCTGATTTCCCGTAAACGGACTCGACCTCCGGAAACGACTTGATGATGCGATCCTGCATCTGAAGCAGTTGAGCGGCTTTGGTTACCGAGATCCCGGGCAATGTCGTGGGCATGTACATGAGCGTGCCCTCATTGAGCGTCGGCATGAACTCGGACCCAAGTTGCCGAGCCGGCCATATCGAGACCGCAAGCACCACCAAAGCCAGCACGATTGTAAGGGTCTTGGCCTTTAGCACTGCTCGGATCACGGGCCGGTAGATCCAGATCAGCATGCGGTTGATCGGGTTCCTGTGCTCTGGAATGATCCGACCGCGGACGAAGACGACCATCAGCGCCGGAACCAGGGTGATCGAAAGGAATGCCGCCGCAGCCATGGCGAAGGTCTTGGTAAAGGCCAGCGGTCCAAACAGCCGACCCTCCTGGGACTGAAGTGTAAAGATCGGCAGGAAGGACACCGTGATGATAAGGAGGCTGAAGAACAAGGCCGGACCGACTTCGCTCGCAGCCTCGATCAGGACCTCGCGCCGCGGTTTTCCGGCGGGTGCCCGTTCCAGATGTTTGTGGGCGTTCTCTATCATGACGATCGCAGCGTCGATCATCGCGCCAACGGCAATGGCGATGCCGCCAAGGCTTATGATATTCGCGCCTATTCCGAACAGTCGCATGGCACCAAAGGCGATGAGGATGCCGACCGGCAGCATGATGATCGCCACGAGGGCGCTGCGCAGGTGGAGGAGGAAAACCACGCACACCAGAGCGACGATGATGCTCTCCTCGATCAAAGTCCCCTTGAGGGTTTCGATTGCCGCGTCGATGAGGTGAGAGCGGTCGTAGACGGGAACGATCTCCGTACCCTCGGGGAGGCTGGGCGCAATCTCCGCAAGCTTCTGTTTGACGCTGTCGATGACGGTCAGGGCATTGGCGCCGAAGCGTTGCAACACTATGCCGCCGGCGACCTCGCCTTCGCCGTTGAGTTCGGTGACACCGCGTCGCTCGTCGGGACCGATCTCCACACGGGCGACATCCTTGAGGCGCAGCGCCACACCGCCTACGGTCGCGAGTGCGATCTCCTCCAAATCGGAAACGCCCTGGAGATAGCCGCGACCACGGATCATGTACTCGAATTCCGAGAGCTCGATCGTTCGTCCGCCGACGTCCATGTTGCTAGCGCGGACCGCCTCCCGGACCATCGCCAGCGTGATGCCCTGTGCGCGCAGCCTGAAGGGATCGACGACAATATTGTACTGCTTGACGAACCCGCCCACGCCGGCGATTTCGGCGACGCCATCGGCCCGAGACGCCGCGAACCGGATGACCCAATCCTGTAGAGAGCGCAGCTCGCCCAGCGTTTGGTTCTTGCCCAGGACTGCGTATTGGTACACCCAGCCAACCCCGGTGGCATCGGGTCCAAGGCTTGGCGTTACGCCTTGCGGCAGTTTTTGGGCTGCGGCGTTGAGGTATTCCAAGACACGGCTACGGGCCCAGTATGGGTCCGTACCGTCTTCGAAAATCACGTAGACGAAGGATACGCCGAAGAACGAGAATCCTCGCACGACTTTCGACTGGGGAACGGTCAGCATGGCTGTCGTCAGCGGATAGGTGACCTGGTCTTCAACGACCTGTGGCGCCTGGGCTGGGTAGTCG
>NZ_LAPV01000009.1 GCF_000971275.1 Devosia psychrophila
TGTTGAGCGGCATTGTTCCGGTGATCCCACCCAAAGCCAACCGCAAGAACCCGCCCCCATGCGACTTCAAGGCATACAAGGACCGCAACCGCATCGAACGCATGTTCAACAGGCTCAAGCAGTTCCGCCGCATCGCAACACGCTTCGACAAGACCGCGAAATCCTTCGCGGCCTTCCTCGCCTTAGCCGCTGTAAGGATATGGATACCGTACTTTGTCAACAGGACCTAGCGTCGAGATTAGCATTCTGTACGTTTCGATAGCAAAAAGCCCCGCATCGGTGATGCGGGGCTTTTTGATGTCATATAACCGACAGGCGCCAGATTACTTAATCTTGGCTTCCTTGAACTCGACGTGCTTGCGCACTACGGGATCGTACTTGTTGTACGAGAGCTTCTCGGTCTGGGTACGAGCGTTCTTCTTGGTGACGTAGTAGAAGCCAGTATCAGCCGTCGACACGAGCTTGATCTTGACGGAAGCGGCTTTTGCCATTTGTCAGTCCTTACAATAACAACAGCGCCGAGGGTTCCCCGGCGCCGGAATTTGAGCGCAAACTAAGGATTTGCGTCTGAATGTCAAGCTAGATCAATCGCTCTGGCCGGTGCCGAAACCGTACATGTGGTTGGCCCACTGCAGTCCGACGATGGCGCCCTTGATCGAGGGCAGCAAGGCCAATGGAAGGATAACCGCGAGAGGGACCATGGTGTAGAGATAGGTCAGCGGATTGACCTGTCCTACCATTTCCATGTGCATCATGGCCAGGATGAGGATGTGGCCAACTATCGTGATGGCGATATAGGGCGGGAAATCGTCGGCGCGGTGCAGGTTGAGCTGCTCGCCGCAGACGTTGCATTCGTCCGCCACCTTTAGGTAGGCGCGGTACAGCTTGCCCTTGCCGCAGTGGGGACACCTGCAGAGGGTGCCACGCCAGATTGCCTGGCCGACGCTGCGCTCTTCGAGACTCTTCGTGCCCACTACATCACCTCTTTGTACGACCTTTGGGGCCATAACTCTTAGGTGGGCGCTTCTGGTTCCGTCTGACAGATGACGGATTGCCGCGCGCGCCCTCGGAGAGCAATTCAAAGCGCAGGGCACCGGCCACTGGTGCGGCTTCGAGTAGCCGGACGGTTACCCGATCCCCAAGTGCGAATTTCTCGCCGGTACGATCGCCGATCATGGCCTGCTGGTCTTCGGTGTAGCGATAGAAATCCTGGCCCAGGGTGGACGCGGGAATGAAGCCATCGGCGCCGGTTTCGAGCAGGCGCACGAACAGGCCGGAGCGGGTGACGCCGGAAATGCGGCCGTCGAACTTTGCACCGATCTGGGCTGCGAGGAATTGCGCCAGCAGGCGATCGGCGGTTTCACGCTCGGCCATCATGGCGCGGCGCTCGGTGGCCGAGATGTGTTGGGCAATGCCCGAGAGGCGCAAGCCCTCGTTTTCGCTGAGGCCGTCGTCGCCAAGGCCCAGGGCCGCAACCAGCGCCCGATGCACGATCAGATCGGCATAGCGGCGAATCGGCGAGGTGAAGTGGGCGTAGCGGTCGAGGTTGAGGCCAAAGTGGCCGAGGTTTTCGTTGTCGTAGACAGCCTGCGCCTGGCTGCGCAGCACCATCTCGGACACCTGCTCGACATTTCCGGCCTTACGGGCCTGACGTAGGATGCCGTTGAAGTCGGAAGCGCGAACGCTGTCGGACTTCTTGATGGCGATATCGAGCGAACCGAGGAAGTCGCGCAGGGCCTGCAGCTTTTCCGAGCTTGGCTCGTCGTGGACGCGGTAGAGCAGGGGCGAGCGCTTGGCCTCCAGCGTCTCGGCGGCGGCTACGTTGGCGGCGATCATCATCTCCTCGATGAGGCGATGGGCAACAAGCCGCTCAGGGATGCGGATGTCTTGCACCATGCCCTTGTCGTCAAGCACGATCTTGCGCTCGGGCAGGTCGAGTTCCAGCGGGCCACGGGCATCGCGGGCTGCGGCCATGGCGTCATAAGCGGCGTAGAGGGGCCGCAGGATTGGATCGAGCAGCGGGCCGGTCTTGTCATCTGCCTGACCGTCCATCGCCGCCTGGGCCTGCTGGTAGCTCAGCTTGGCGGCCGAGCGCATCAAGATGCGATGGAAGCTGTGGCTGCGCTTCTTGCCATCTGCACCGATGACCATGCGGACGGCGAGGGCAGCGCGTGGCTCGCCTTCCTTGAGCGAGCACAGCTCGTTGGAAATGCGCTCGGGCAGCATGGGCACGACGCGGTCGGGGAAATATACCGAGTTGCCGCGCAGGTAGGCTTCGCGATCAAGCGCTGTACCGGGGCGCACATAGGCGGCGACGTCGGCAATGGCGACATAGACGACGTGACCGCCGGGGTTGGCCAGATCGTCGTCGGGCTGGGCATAGACGGCGTCGTCGTGGTCCTTGGCATCGAACGGGTCGATAGTGATGAGCGGCAGGTCGCGCCAGTCCTCACGGCCCTTGAGGTTGGCCTCCTTTGCCTCCTCGGCCTCGCGAATCACCGAGGCGGGGAAGTTGTAGGGGATTTCGAGATTGTGGATGGCGATCAGGCTGACGGCGCCTTCCGACATCGGATTGCCGATGACCTTGGTCACCTTGGCGCGCGGGATCATCAGCCGGCCGGACAGCTTGACGTCGACTTCGACGAGATCGCCCTCGCTGGCGTCGAGCAGGTCACCCAGCGGGATGCGCATTTCCTTCTGCTTGCGATCGACCGGGATGAGGCGAGCGCCATCGTCGTCCATGCGGACGATGCCGATCTGGCCCCGACGCGGCTTGTCGAGGATTTTCATCGCCTTGGCGGTGTAGTGCGGCACGTCGTCTTCGCCGGCATCGATGCGGGCAAGAATACGATCGCCGGGCGCTGGCACGACGCGGGCATCGCGGCCGCTCAGCACGGTGACGCGGGGCTTTTCGCCTTCTTCGTCGTTCCACTGAGCCGGATAGGCATGCATGTCATCGGGATCGGAGTCGGCCGGAATGTCGAGTACGGTCACATGGGGCAGGGCGGCAGTGCGGCGCAACGCCTTGCGAGTGCGCGTGATGATGCCATCGCCCTCCAGTTCGGCCAGCATGGCCTTGAAGGGGCGGCGCATATCGCCACGAATGCCGAACACTTTCGCCAGGTCGCGCTTGCCCTTGATGTCAGACTGCTCGGCCAACGCGGCGAGCAGTTGCTCGCGGGTTGGCAGCGTATCGGCGCGGGGCTGGGACGGACGGCTGGGGCCGGACGTGTTTCTCGGTCTTGCAGGTTTTTTGGTTGTCATGTTGAGCGATATGTAGGGGATGATGGGCGGTTTGCCAAATGGCGCCTCACTTGGTGCTAGACTCAGCTTGATTTCTTGATTCCCGGACCCTGTGATGACCATTCCCTTTTTTGACGGCCACAACGATACCTTGCTGCGTTTGCTCGAGGCGCCGATTGCCGAGCAGGACAAGCTGTTCATCGAGGGCAACGGGACGGGACACATCGATTTGCCGCGCGCCAAGGCAGCGGGCATGGCGGGCGGGTTTTTTGCGATGTTTCCGCCGCCTTTGAAGAGCAATTTGGCGACAGTTGCGAACAGTCCGGGCCTGAGCCCCAATCTGCCGCCGGAGCTAGCGGTGACAGATGCACTGGCGTCGACCAATGGCATGGCATCGGTGATGTTCCGGCTGGAGCGGGCCGGGGCGCTGGCGGTGTGCCGCACTGCGGCAGAAATCCGCGCGGCGATGGAAAAGGACGCGCTGGCGGCGATCTTTCATATCGAAGGCGCGGAGGCGATCGACACGGATTTCCGCTCGCTGGACGTGCTGTATGCCGCTGGCCTGCGCTCGATCGGCATAAGCTGGAGCCGGGCCAATGCCTTTGGCACCGGCGTGCCGTTTCGTCATAATGTCGATCCAGACATTGGACCGGGACTGAGCGATGCCGGCAAGGAGCTGGTGCGGCGGTGTAACGCCATGGGCGTGATGATCGATCTAAGCCATCTCAATGCGGCTGGTTTCCGCGACGTGGCGGCGGTGAGTTCGCATCCGCTGGTGGCGACGCATTCCAATGTGCACGCTATCTGCCCGCATGCGCGAAACCTCGTCGACTGGCAACTGGCGGCGATCCGCGAAACAGGCGGCATAGTGGGGCTGAACTTTGCCACTGGCTTCCTGCGGCCGGACGGCAAGTTCACGACGGACACCGATATCGAATTAATGGTGCGCCATGTCGATGCCCTAGTGAAGGCGCTGGGCGAGGATGGCGTGGCGCTGGGCAGCGATTTCGACGGCGCCCAGATGCCGGCGCCGATCGCCGACGTGACCGGTGTGCCCAAGCTGCTGCAGGCCCTGTTGGACAAAGGCTATGGCGAGCAACTGGTGACCAAGATCGCGCTGGGGAACTGGCTGCGGATGGTCGAGACGGTGATGGGCTAGAAGGCTGGAGTTCCTGACTTGGCCTCCCCCGTGTTGGGGGAGCCCAAGAGATAGTTTCCGCTAAAAGGGCACGTCTTCGGCCTTTATGGTCTTTTTTGCCGGCGATTTTTTGGCAGCCGGCTTTTTTTCATCCGTCGCTGCCTTGGTCGCGGTCTTTTTTGCGGCAGGCTTTTTAGCGGCGGCTTTCTTGGCCGGGGCCTTCTTGATTTTTGTGCCGCTGGCTTCGGCGCGGGCAGCGATCAACTGCAAGGCCTGGTCCAGGGTCACGGCTTCCGGCGCCACGTCCTTGGGGATCGTGGCGTTGATCTTGCCCTGGTTGACATAGGGGCCGTATTTGCCCGGGCGGACCGTGATGGGTCCGTTGTCGTGCTCGAAGGTCTGGATGGCAGCCACAGAGGCACCGCCGCCGCGCTTGAAGCCGCCAGCGGCCTTCTGGGCCAACAGGTCGACGGCGCGGTTAAGGCCGACGGTGAAGATTTCCTCGACGTCCGGCAGGTTGGCATATTTGCCGTCATGCAGGATGAAGGGACCATAGCGGCCGAGACCGGCGACGATGGGCAGGCCGCCATCGGGATGCAGGCCCACATCGCGCGGCAGTGACAGCAGCTGCAGCGCCTTGTCGAGGGTCATCGCCGCCGGTTCCCAGCCCTTGGGCAAGGACGAGCGTTTCGGCTCCTTGCCGTCGCCGAGCTGGACATAGGGACCAAAGCGCCCGGACTTGAGATGGACTTCCTCGCCCGATTCCGGGTCGGTGCCGAGTATGCCGTCGCCGGCTGCAGCTTCCGAGGACGTGCCATTGGCCGCGTCGGACAGCTGCATGGTGTGCTTGCACTCGGGGTAGTTCGAGCAACCGATGAAGGCGCCGAACTTGCCGAGCTTGAGCGAAAGCTGGCCGGTGCCACAGGTGGGGCAGAGGCGCGGATCACCACCGTCTTCCTTGGGCGGGAAAATGCGGCTGGCCAGCACCTCATTGAGGGTATCGAGCACTTCGGAGACGCGCAGATCCTTGATTTCGTCGGTGGCGGCGGTGAAATCCTTCCAGAAATCACGCAGCACGATCTTGTAGTCGAGCTCGCCGGCCGAAACTTGGTCGAGCTGTTCCTCGAGGCCGGCGGTAAAGCCATATTCGACATAGCGGTTAAAGAAGCTCTCGAGAAAAGCCGTGACGATGCGGCCGCGATCCTCTGGATGCAGTGCCTTGCCCTCAAGCCGGACATAGTCGCGGTCCTTGAGCGTGGTGAGCGTCGCCGCATAGGTCGAGGGACGGCCGATGCCGAGCTCTTCCATCTTCTTGATCAGGCTGGCTTCGGTGTAGCGGCTCGGCGGCTGGGTGAAATGCTGCTCGATCTCGACAGCCTTCAGCTCCGGCTTGTCGCCAACGGCCATCGGCGGCAGTTCGCGATCGTCCTCGTCCTCGGTGTCTTCGTCGGACTTGGCTTCGACACCCCAGAGCTTGAGGAAGCCGGGGAAGGTGACGACGGAGCCGACAGCGCGCAGTTCGACTGCGCGGCCGGGGACGTTGACGGCGATGTCGACGGTGGTGCGGTCGATCTCGGCAGACTTCATTTGCGACGCCAGCGTACGGCGCCAGATCAGGCCGTAGAGCTTACTCTGGTCGGCATCGAGATGCAGTTGTTCCGGGCGCTTGAACATATCCGTCGGGCGGATCGCCTCATGCGCCTCCTGGGCGTTCTTGGCCTTTGTCTGGTAGATGCGCGGCTTGTCCGGGAGGTATTCCTCGCCAAAGTATTTGCCGATCACCGAGCGCGCCATGGCGATGCCTTCGGGCGCCATCTGCACGGCGTCGGTACGCATGTAGGTGATGAGACCGTCTTCGTAGAGGCGCTGAGCGATCTGCATGGTGCGCGACGGCGACAGGCCGAGGCGGGAGGAGGCATCCTGCTGCAGCGACGAGGTGGTGAAAGGCGCATAGGGATTGCGCTTGGTGGGCTTCTTCTCGACCGAGGAAACGTTGAACTGGCCGCTCTCGATCAGTTTTTTCAGCTCGGCGGCATTTTCGCCGGTCTTGATATCGAGCTTGTCGGTCTTCTTGCCATCGACCGAGAACAGGCGGGCGAGGAAGCTCTTGCCGGACTGCGCCAGCTTGGCTTCGACCGACCAGTATTCGTCGGTCTTGAACTTCTCGATCTCGGCTTCGCGGTCCGAGACCAGGCGCAAAGCCACTGACTGCACGCGTCCGGCCGAGCGGGAGCCTGGCAGCTTGCGCCACAGGATCGGCGAAAGCGTAAAGCCGACGAGATAGTCGAGGGCGCGGCGGGCCAGGTAGGCATCGACCAGCGGCATGTCGATTTCGCGTGGATTGGCCATCGCGGTGGTGACGGCATCCTTGGTGATGGCGTTGAACACCACGCGCTGAACCGTCATGTCCTTCTTGATCGACTTCTTGGCCTTGAGCACGTCGAGGATGTGCCACGAAATGGCTTCGCCTTCGCGATCCGGATCGGTTGCGAGAATCAGACCATCGGCGCCCTTGAGCGCGTTGGATATGTCGGCAAGGCGCTTCTTGGAGGCGGTATCGACCTCCCAGGACATTGCGAAGTCTTCGTCGGGACGAACTGAGCCGTCTTTGGCGGGTAGGTCGCGGACATGGCCGAACGAGGCGAGGACTTCATAGCCCGAGCCCAGATATTTGTTGATTGTCTTGGCTTTAGCCGGACTTTCAACGACGACGACCTTCATGGAGTATCCGTTCCGCAACGCTTGGTAAGAAGTGGCGGAACATGGTGGAGCGAGGGGAAGGTGTCAACGGGCGGAAAATGGGGTCTGCGGCGCTCTCTCTTAGAGAGAGGAAAATTTGCGGCCTTGTTGAAAGCTGTGGCGTTGTCTTGCATCTGCCATACCAGCGGTGCATCGCTGGGGCCTACTAGAGGAGTCTACAATGCAATATCGCAAGCTCGGCAATAGCGGCGCGGTGGTTTCGGCCTACTGCCTCGGCACCATGACCTTTGGCGCGGAATCCGACGAGGCGACGTCGTTCAAGCTGATGGATGACTATGTGGCGGCTGGCGGCAATTTCATCGACACCGCAAATGTGTATAGCGCTGGCGTGTCGGAGGAGATCGTTGGCAAATGGCTCAAGGGCAAGAAGCTGCGCGACCTGGTCATCACCACCAAGGGTCGGTTTCCGATGGGCGACGGCCCCAATCATCACGGCCTGTCGCGCAAGAACCTCAATGAGGCGCTGGATGCGTCTCTGAAGCGGCTTGGCGTCGAGCATATCGACCTCTACCAGATACACGCCTTCGACGCGCTGACGCCGCTGGAGGAAACACTGCGGTTTCTCGATGATTCTACCCTTAACGGCAAGATTGCCTATTACGGTCTGTCCAACTTTCTCGGCTGGCAGTTGACCAAGGCTGTGTGGCTAGCGAAAGCCAATGGCTATCAGCCACCGGTGACGCTGCAGCCGCAATATAACCTGCTGGTGCGCGACATCGAGCATGAGGTGGTGCCGGCGGCGCTGGACGCTGGGATCGGGCTGCTGCCATGGTCGCCGCTGGGTGGTGGCTGGCTCAGCGGCAAGTACAAGCGTGACCAGATGCCGACCGGCGCAACGCGGCTGGGCGAGAACCCGGCGCGCGGTATGGAAGCGTTCGACAAGCGCAATTCCAAGTCGGTGACTTGGGACGTGATCGGTGCGGTAGAGGACATCGCAGAAGCACGCCGCGCGACGATGGCGCAGGTGGCACTTGCCTGGGTGGCGGCGCAGCCGGCGGTGACATCGGTGATCCTCGGGGCGCGGACGACGGAGCAGTTGGCGGATAATCTCGGAGCCGCGGGATTGGAATTGTCGACCCATGAGATTGCGACGCTGAGTGCTGTTAGCAAGCCGGAGATGTCGGATTATCCGTATGGCGAGGGCGGGATTGGGCAGCGGAACCGGAAGCTTGAGGGTGGAAGGTAAGAGTCATTGTTAGAGGTACCCCCACCTCGCCTCCCCCTGATGAGGGGGAGGAATCTGGCCGGTGGTTTGGACTCGATAGTGCCCAATACTTGATGGGATTCCTCCCCCTTTTCAGGGGGAGGCGAGGTGGGGGTATTCTTCCCTCGCCTACGAATACCGCAGTGCCACCAACTGCCCGCTCGACCATTCGATCTGGCCGGCGAGGTCAAGTTCCAGCAGCAGCATTTGCATGGCGGAGACGGTGAGGCCCGATTGGCGGACCAGTTCGTCGACTTCGATTGGTGTGGCGGTTAGGGCAGACAGCAGTCGGGATTTGTCGTCTTCGGTGGGTGGGGGCGTGTCGGGGGTCAGGTCCGGTTCCCAGTCGCGGTCGAAGAGGGCGCCGCTAGCGGGGTCGGCGCTGCCGAGGGTTTCGATGATGTCTTCGGCGCAGGTGATCAGCCGGGCGCCTTGTTGGATCAGCGCATTGCCGCCTTCGGCGCGGGGATCGAGCGGCGAGCCGGGGACGGCGAAGACGTCGCGGTTTTGTTCCAGCGCCAGGCGGGCGGTGATCAGCGAGCCGCTGCGCTTGGCGGCTTCGACCACGACGATGCCGAGCGACAGGCCGGAGACCAGGCGGTTGCGGCGCGGGAAATCGCGGGCGCGGGGCTCCCAACCCAAGGGCATTTCGGTGAGTAGCGCGCCGCCGTTGTCGAGAATGTCGTGGGCCAGGGGGATGTTTTCGTCCGGGTAAATCTTGTCGAAGCCACCGGCGAGCACGGCGATGGTGCCGGTGATCAGCGTCGCCTGGTGGGCTGCGGTGTCAATGCCGCGAGCGAGGCCGGAGACTACGGTGTAGCCGCGCTCGCCGAGATCAGTGGCAAGCATTCGCGTCATCTTGATACCGGCAGACGATGCATTGCGGGCACCGACGATGCCAACGGTGCGCTGCCAGTCGAGGTTGACGCCCCCGGCCATGGTGACGAGGGGCGGCGAGGCGGGAATGTAGCCCAGCAGTTCCGGATAATCGGCCTCGCCCGAGGCAACGAGGCGGGCGCCAAAGCGCATCAGGCAGGCGATCTCGTCTTCCGCCGCGGCCTGGCTAGCGATTCGAGCCGGCTTGCCGGTGCGTTGCAACAGGCCGGGCAGGGCGTCTAGGGCTGCCTCGGCGGTGCCAAAGCGGTTGAGCAGTTGGCGGAAGGTGGCCGGACCCACATTGTCGGTGCGGATCAGGCGGAGCCAGGCGACGCGCTGCGCATCGGTGAGAGCGGCACTCAGGCGCGCCGCCACCGGACTACTTCGCCGTCTTTTCGGAGCCGATTTTCGGCTCCGTTCCAGCCATCAGGCGAACGATATTGGCGCGGTGCTGGAAGAACAGCATCAGGGCCATGACGGCGACGGCTCCGGCCAGCCATTCATTGACCACGACGAAGGCAAAAATCGGCGCGGTGGCGGCGGCGGTGAGCGCGGCAAGCGAGGACAATTTCTGGGCAAAAGCGATGACCAGCCAGACGGCGCAGAAGATCAGGCCGACGGGCCAGCTCAGTGCGAGCAGCGAACCGATCATCACGGCGACCCCTTTGCCGCCCTTGAAATTGAGCCAGACCGGAAAGCAATGGCCGAGGAATGCGAAGATGGCGGCCAGCATGGCGGCGTTTTCGCCCCAATAGTAGCGCGCGACGAGGATAGGCAGGGCGGCTTTGGCGGCGTCGAGAATCAATGTGGCGGCAGCGAGCCAGCGGTTGCCGGTGCGCAGCACATTGGTGGCGCCGATATTGCCCGAGCCGATGTTGCGGATATCGCCGAGGCCGGCAGCCCGGGTCAGCAGCAAGCCAAACGGGACCGAGCCGCAGAGATAGGCGAACACCGCCGCGTAGAGCAGATTGACGTCCATTGGCTTAGTCCTCGTGCGTGTGAACGGTTTGCCCGCCCACGATGGTTCGCATCACCTTGCCAGCAAGCCGCGCGCCTTCAAAGCTGGTATTGCGCGATCTTGAGCGTATTTCCCGTTCCGAGACCTGCCACGGGTAATCCAGATCGAACAGGATCAGGTCGCCCGGGGCGCCCTTGGCGATGCGGCCTGAGGGCAGGCCGAGAATTTCGGCGGGGCGACTGGTCATGGCGCGGAGCACTGTGAGGAGGTCTACATCGCCGGAATGCACCAGACGCAGTGCGGCAGCCAGCAGAGTTTCGAGACCGATGGCGCCATCGGAGGCTTCGGCGAAGGGCTGGCGCTTGACCTCGGTGTCCTGCGGATCGTGATCGGAGTGGATGGTGTCGATGGTGCCGTTGCGCAGGCCCTCGATCATCGCCTGCCGGTCGTCTTCCGAACGCAGCGGGGTGCTGAGCTTAAAGAAGGTGCGGTAACGGCCAATGTCGTTCTCGTTGAGCGCGAGGTTATTGATGGAAATACCTGCGGTAACTGCCTTGTTACGCTTCTTGGCGGCAGCCATCAGCTCTACCGAGCCGGCGCAGGAGATTTGAGCGGCGTGGTATCTGGTACCGGTCAGCGCCGCCAATTGCAGGTCGCGGGCCAGTGGAATGGTCTCGGCTTCCCGCGGAATGCCCTTGAGGCCAAGGATAGTGGCGAACAGGCCCTCGTTCATCACGCCTTCGCCGGTGAGGCTGTGATCGGAGACGTGGTGCACGACCGTCATGCCATAATTGGCGGCATAGCTCATGACGGTGCGCAGCAGCGAGGCCGACTGGATCGAGTGGCGGCCATCGGTGAGGCAGACGGCGCCTGCTTCCTGCAGCAGGCCGAACTCGGTCATTTCGAGACCAGCCAAGCCCTTGGTGATGGCACCGGCGGGCAGCACATTGACCTTGGAGGTGGCCTTGGCACGGCGGATCAGGAAATCCACCAGTGCGCCATCGTCGACCACCGGAGCGGTATCGGGCATCATGACGAAGCTGGTGACGCCACCGGCTGCCGCGGCATCGCCGGCAGATTGAAGGGTTTCGCGATATTCCTTGCCGGGTTCACCGGTGAAAACCCGCATGTCGATCAGGCCCGGGGCGAGAATCAGCCCGCCTGCATTGATGACTTCGGCGTCGTCTGGGACGCCGACCGGGCCGTTCAGCGCCACCTCAGTGATCAGGCCGTTTTCGACAAGAACAGCGCCGCGGGCATCGGTGCCCGAGGCAGGATCCAGGATACGGGCATTTTCGATCAGCAGCGGTCGGATCATGCGTGGTCTCCCGCGGGGAGCAGCGCATCGAGTACGGCCATGCGGACGGCGACGCCCATTTCGACTTGTTCAGTGATGACGGACTGCACGCCATCGGCGATGGCCGGGTCGATCTCGACGCCGCGGTTCATCGGGCCGGGATGCATGACGATGGCGTCGGGCTTGGCGAAGCTGAGCTTTTCGGCGTCGAGACCGTAGAAGTGGTAATATTCGCGGACCGAGGGGATCATCCGGCCATTGGCGCGCTCGTGTTGCAGGCGCAGCATCATTACCACGTCGCAGCCTTTGAGGCCTTCGCGCATGTCGGTGAAGACCTCGGTGGCGAGGTGTTCGATGCCGGCCGGCAGCAGGTTGCGCGGTGCAATGACCCGGGTGCGGACATTGAGTGCGCCGAGTAGCAGCAGGTTTGAGCGGACGACGCGGGAATTGGCGATATCGCCGCAGATGGCGACGGTGAGCCCGGAAATGCGGCCCTTGTGGCGGCGGATAGTCAGCGCGTCGAGCAGGGCCTGGGTGGGGTGCTCATGCGCGCCGTCGCCGGCGTTGATCACCGCGCAGCCAACCTTTTGGGACAGCAGTTCTACCGCGCCGGCTGCCGAGTGGCGCACCACGATGACGTCGGGGCGCATGGCGTTTAGAGTCGCAGCGGTGTCGACCAGGGTTTCGCCCTTGGAGACCGAGCTGGACTTGACCGACATGTTCATCACCAGCGCGCCGAGGCGCTTGCCGGCGATCTCGAAAGAGCCCTGGGTACGGGTCGATGGCTCAAAGAACAGGTTGATCTGGGTCTTGCCAGCCAGCGTCGGATGACTTTTCCGCTCCTGCCGCGAGACCGGGACCATGCGCTCGGCCCGATCGAGCAGGTCGATGATCTCGTGCTGCTTGAGATCGGCGATCGACAGCAGATGGCGCTGTTTGAAAGGGGGAAAATCGCCGGACGAACCGGCGGGCGTGGTGGTGGCTGTCGCCGCGCTTGCTTGGGCCATGCGCTCCCGTCCCTGATGTTCAGCGGGGTGTAGTGGAGGGGGGCGTCGTAATCAACATATTGTTGAGCCGCCTACAGCCGAAGCCGATCCAGCGCGCCCTGCAGAATGTAGCTGGCGGCGAGTTTATCGACCACTTCGGCACGGCGGTCGCGGCGCAGGTCGGCCTCGATCATCATACGTGTAACGGCGCTGGTGGAGAGGCGTTCGTCCCAGAAGGCGATCGGCAGCGCGGTCTTTTGCGCCAGGTTGCGGGCGAAGGCGCGGGTCGATTGCACGCGCGGCCCCTCGGAGCCATCCATATTGAGCGGCAGGCCGAGGATGATGGCGGCGATCTGATTCTCGCCGATCAACTGGATCAGGCGCTCGGCATCCTGGGTGAACTTGGTGCGCCTGATGGTTTCGAGCGGCGTGGCCGAATAGCGCATGCCATCGCTGATGGCCACGCCGATGGTCTTGGTGCCAAGATCCAGCGCCATGATGCGGCCGGTCGCGGGAATGGAAGCGAGCGGATTGGCAAACTCGGGAATGGGCTCTTCGGTCATCTGGGGCTCGCTTGCCACTTTGGCGTCGTCCTATAGGGTGCGGACGGACTTGGCGACAGGAAAGCGCGGATGAAACTCACCTGGTTTGGCGGCACGACGATCCGCATTCATATCGGCGGGGCGATTCTGGTAATCGACCCGGAAGGGGCGCCGGCTGGGATTGCCACGGCGGAACTGGTGAGTGGGGCGGATTCCATTATCGAGGGTTTTGGAGTTGATCTGGAGGAAGTTGACTTGGTTACGTGGAAGCCTCGCAAGGTGCCACGGCTGCTGGATGAGGGTGATTCCCTGCCTTTAGTGCAGGCGTGGGTCGCCGACCGGGGTGCGATACTCATCGAAGCTGTTGGCGAACCGCCCTTGCTCCTCGTGAGCCTCGATATTCCGACAGTTGGCCGTTGGACAGAACATGCCGTTGTCGTTGTCTTTGGTGACGCAAATGAGCTGCGGGCGAGGGGAGGGCACGTTGTCGGGCAGTTCGGCGCAAGACTGCTTGCGCTGGCCGGGAACGAGGCCGCTGTGGACGAGGCGATACCCGCTTTGCGCGACTCGCTCGATGAAACCGGACTGGTCGCGCTCGAAGCTGGGCTGGCTCTTGAAGTCTGATCTGTCGCATCAGCCATTTTCATTGTCTTTTGTGGCCGGTGATTGCTAATACGGCCATCAACGAGCCGTTCTTTTCTGGAGTTTCCCATGTCCGTCGACGCAGCAACCGTAAAGCGCATCGGGCGCCTGGCGCGCATTCGCATCGAAGAGAATGAGGTGGAAAGCTATCAGAGCGAGCTCAATGCCATCCTTGGCTTCATCGAGCAGCTTGGTGAAATCAACGTCGACGGCATCGAGCCGATGACCTCGGTGACGCCGATGACGCTGCGCCGCCGCGACGACGTGATCAGCGACGGCGGCTATGCCGAAAAGATCGTCGCCAATGCGCCGCTGACCGAAGACAATTTCTTCATGGTGCCCAAGGTGATTGAATAATGGCGGTTTCCATCGCCATCGAGACACCGCTGCAGGACGATGTGCGCGGCCTAGTGGCGCGCCTCAACGACCATTTGCAGCCGCTGTCGCCTCCTGAATTCCAGTTCAAGATGACCGTGGATCAGATGGCCGGCGCCGATACTACTGTGTTTGTGGCCCGCGACGAAAGCGGCAAGGCTATCGGCATGGGCGCGCTGAAGCTGCATTCGGCTGAACTGGGCGAAGTGAAGCGCATGTTCACCGACGCCGAAGTGCGCGGCAAGCGCGTCGGTTCGGCGCTGCTGGAGGCTATCGTCGGCCTGGCGCGCCAGAAGAACCTGTCCACGGTCGTGCTGGAAACCGGCACCGGCGAGGGAATGGCGGAGGCGCATCGTCTCTACACCCGCAGTGGGTTCGTGACCCGCGGGGCCTTTCTGGATTATCCCGCTAGCGAATGGTCTGCATTCTTTGAAATGCCGTTGAACCAGGAACAGCCCGCATGAAATTTCGTTTTGCGACAGTGATGATGCTCGCTTCGATCGGTTCTGCCATGGCGGCGGATCAGTATGATGCGGTTTATGCCACCGACCCGGCGGCCTGCGAACGTACCGGCGCGGAGCTGGGGCAGGCGCTGTTCGAGCTGCAGGCAGCTATCGTCGCGCCGCGGGTCGGCATCTGGATGGGCGAGCTGGAGTGCATTTTCAACGATGTACGGATGAACCCGTCGCCTTGGGGCGCCGTCAAGGAAGTCTACGCGACCGCACGTTGCGAGGGGCCGTATCTGGCGTTCATTGACCAGGTCGCTGTCACCTCGGATTCGGGCAATATCAACCTGGCCTGGGGCGACCAGGAGGGCACGCCGCCGGCCATGGTGGAAATCCTCTCGATGAAGCACGGTGAAAGCACCGATGCTGCACGCGAACCGCTGGATTATGCCGGCGTTTACACGCTGTGCGAAGGGCTGACTGCGGCGGACCTCGTGCCATGATGCGATTGGCGCTGGCCTTTGCTGTGCTGGCGACGCCTGTTGTGGCGCAGGAAGACATGGTTATCGACCAGACCAAGATCTATGCCAGCGATCCGGCTGCCTGCGCGGCGCTGGAGAGCAAGGGAATCGATGCCTTCACGGACAGTGATTTTCTTGTATTGAAATTCCCCGACGGCATTCAGTCGATGGAATTCCAGTGCAATTTCTATGATATCAAGAGCCGACCCAACACGCCGCTGCTGCATGTTTCTGCGGTATGCGAGGCGCCGGGAGAGCTTTATCCCGATACGTTTGCCATCGCGCCTTTTGCTGAGAATGCCATCCAAGTGGTTTCGAGCTATGATGCCATGATGGTGACGGCCGGCATTTATCCGCCACCCGGGCCGACCACCAATCCCGGCGTGACCATCTATACCCGCTGCGACAATCTGAGCGAGATTCCCGTTGACTGACCTGACCAAACTCAGCCTGGCCGATGCCCGCAAGGGCCTCAAGGCAAAGAGCTTTACCGCTACCGAACTGACCGGCGCCTATCTCACGGCGATCGACGCGGCCAACCCGAGCCTCAACGCTTATGTGGCGGTGACGCCGGACAAGGCGCTCGAGATGGCGAAAGCCAGCGACGAAAAGCTGATGCAGGGGCAGGGCGGCACGCTGGAAGGCATTCCGCTCGGCATCAAGGACCTGTTCGCCACCAAGGGCGTGCATACCCAGGCGGCCAGCCACATCCTCGACGGCTTCAAGCCCGAGTATGAATCGACCGTCACGGCGAACCTGTGGCGCGATGGTGCCGTCATGCTGGGCAAGCTCAACATGGACGAGTTCGCCATGGGGTCGTCCAACGAGACGTCCTATTACGGCCCGGTAGTCAGCCCGTTCCGCGCCGAGGGCAGCAATGCCAAGCTGGTGCCGGGTGGCTCGTCCGGCGGTTCGGCGGCGGCGGTGTCGGCATGGCTCTGCGCCGCCGCGACGGCAACAGATACCGGCGGCTCGATCCGCCAGCCAGCGGCATTTACCGGCACTGTCGGCATCAAGCCAACCTATGGACGTTGCTCGCGTTGGGGCACGGTCGCGTTTGCATCTTCGCTCGATCAGGCTGGCCCGATCGCCCGCACGGTGGAAGACGCCGCCATGATGATGACCTCAATGTCGGGCTTCGACGTCAAGGATTCCACCAGCGTCGATCTGGCGGTGCCGGACTTTGCCGCTGCCGTCGAACGTGGCGTCAAAGGCCTCGTCATTGGCGTGCCGCGCGAATATCGCATGGACGGCATGCCGGTGGAGATCGAGAAGCTGTGGAGCCAGGGCCTTGAATGGCTCAAGGCCGAAGGCGCCACTGTCCGCGACATTTCACTGCCACATACCAAATACGCCCTGCCTGCATACTACATCGTCGCCCCGGCCGAAGCCTCGTCAAACCTTGCACGCTACGACGGCGTCAAGTATGGCCTGCGTGTTTCGGGCAAGGACATCACCGACATGTACGAACTGACCCGCGCCGCCGGCTTCGGCCGCGAGGTGAAGCGCCGCATCATGATTGGGACATACGTGCTGTCTGCAGGTTATTTTGACGCATTCTATGTCAAGGCACAGAAAGTCCGTACGCTGATCAAGAAGGATTTCGAGGACGCCTTCAATGACGGCGTCGACGCCATCCTGACGCCCGCCACGCCATCTGCCGCTTTCGGCATCGGTGACGAGGCGCTGGCTGCCGATCCGGTGGCGATGTATCTCAACGACGTCTTTACCGTGACGGTCAACATGGCGGGCCTACCGGGTATCGCCGTGCCCGCCGGCAAGGACGCTGCCGGGTTGCCGCTCGGCCTGCAGCTGATCGGCAAGCCGTTCGACGAGGAAACGCTGTTTGCGGCCGCTCGCGTCATCGAAAAGAGCGCCGCCATGGACTTCTCGCCGAAGCCCTGGTGGTAAGCCTAAAGCAAGGCGCCCCTTGATCGGGGCGCCGTTCGGCCTTATTTGGCCCCCATGCACAAATTGAAATTGGTTGTGATGCCGCCCAGGCAGGCGTCCGGGCCAACAAGGGTTTCACCGATGGCCGCTGACATTTTCTCATCGCTCGACTGGTCCGAGCCGCCCAAGGACATGAGCAAACCGCTCCAGGCCCTATGGTGGCTGAAGAAGGGCGAACTGCGCGTCGGCCCCGAATGGGAGCAGGCGCATAACATTGTGCAGTCGATGGAAGGCGTTGCCGCATTCGACTGGGTGCATGCGCTGATGCACTGGATAGAGGCCGACATGGGCAACGCGGATTATTGGTATCGCCGCGCCGGCAAGAAGCGGGCGACCGCGAGCGTGGCCAACGAGTGGGAACACATCGCGGCATCGCTGAGTGACGTGACGAGGCACTGAGGGCAGACTATACTGCGCGGGTAAAATATCCGCGCAGGATCAAGCCGCCAGCCACGATATACCATAGTGTATGCGGCCAGGCGGCGATGCGCTCCATAGTGCCGCGGCCAAGGCCGAGATAAATTTCCAAAGCGTAGAGCACGAAGGCGACCAAGGTGATAGCGCCGGTGGCTAGGGTGTAGACCGCGAAACCCCTGTATCGGCGCCATAGTGCTGCGCTCATTGCCAGCATGCCGAAGCCCGCGACGAACAGTGCCAGGATGGCGCCGACTATGTGCATTGGCAATGAGATATCGAGCGGGAACAGGCCAACGAGGATGCTGCCGTCACCGCCGCCAACAGCGAGAATCCAGAGCGCAGCCGTGGTCAGTGGACCCTGCGGCCACAGTTTGCGGGTGAACCAGACACCAAGCACCACCAGCGCGCCATTGATAGCCATGCCGGCATTGAACACCAGGCTGAGTGGTGAGCAGACCGGGGCGAACGCATTGGGGTCGACGCCGGAACAGGAGGAGACACCCAGCAGGCTGATATCCATGTGTGCAAGCGAATAGCCTGGGAAGGCCGCCTGCGCCACGGCTTGGGCGATGAAGAATTCCACGGTCAGCAGCCAAAAAATGGCGCCAAGACGAATCTGGCTGGTCATAAAGCCTCCTGTAGTACGCGCAGTGGGGAGCGGGTCAGGGTTTTTGTCAAATCACCGCTGTGCGTGGCCATGGCATTTGCATGCCGGACTGTTGAAATCGCGGCGCGGGCGGTGCAAACCAGCATCAGCAAGACAAGCCAGACGGGAAGCCGAAGTGAGCGCCACCAAATTGCCCGACGCCTGCGAAACCAAGGATGACGTCCGCGCCCAGATCGATCGGATTGATCACGCGCTGCTGACGCTGTTTGCCGAGCGGCACGCCTATGTGACGCGCATGGCGCAGATCAAGACCGATCCGCATGAGGCGCGCGACCCGGCCCGCATCGAGGCCGTCATCGCCAAGGTCCGCGACCGCAGTTTCGCTCTTGATCTTGATGAGGATCAGGCCGAACTTGTGTGGCGGACCCTGATCGATTGGAACATCAATTACGAGAAGGGCATCATCGCGGGGCGGCGCCGCAGCTAGTCATCGGCAGGAGGCACTATGCCAAGGATCAGCATTCGCAAGGCGGAAAAGACCGACGCCCATCGGCTGGCCGACATCGCCTATCGCGCCTGGGAAGCCGGAATTTATCCGCTGCTGACCAAGCAGCCGGGCCTCAGAGAGGCCGAGCAGCGCCGGCTGTCGCAGGCCGTGGCCGAAACTCTGGGCCGGATTATTGTAGCGGAGATGGACGGGATCGTCGTGGCCTGGTGCTCGCGCTCGGCGCGGCGGGCGTATATTCCGTTTCTGTTCGTGATGCCGGAGCTGCAGGGCAACCGCATCGGCTCGATGCTGCTGCGCCGCATGGAGAGCATGCTGGAACTCGAAGGCGCCGAACGCGTGCAGCTCGAGACGCCTGCCGACAATGTGCGGGCGGTGAAGTTTTACGAAAAGCAGGGTTATAGGATTTTGGCACTACGGCCAGATGGGCGGGCGGCGCATGAGCCGTTTATGAGCGTGCATCTGGAAAAGCGGTTGGCGCCGTTTTATGGAGAGATTGACGAGGAGGACTGAGGGGACTCTTCGTTAAGTGGGGTATCCCCTCATAGCCTCCCCCTGATGAGGGGGAGGAATCCCTCTGGTGGTTGCCCGCAAATCTAGTCTCGAACTGGATTGGCTCCTTCTCATTTTCAGGGGGAGGTTAGGTGGGTATTCTTCCTTGCTTTCAGAGGTGTGGTGACGGTCCGTGGGTTGCAACGCCGGGTCAACACCAGTAATCACTTATTCAACTTTCGCCTTGCCTCGCAGGACCGCAAAATTGACCCTTATCGACACGCGCACGCCCAATCCCAAGAGCTTTATTTCCGGCTCGACCGGCGACTGGGAGGTGGTCATCGGCATGGAAGTGCATGCGCAGGTGACCAGCGAGAGCAAGCTGTTCTCGGGTTCGTCGACCCAGTTCGGCAATCCGCCCAATTCCAACGTGTCGTTCGTGGACGCGGCCATGCCTGGCATGCTGCCCACTATCAACGAAGAATGCGTGCGGCAGGCCGTGCGCACCGGGCTTGGGCTCAAGGCCGCGATCAACAAGCGCAGCGTGTTCGACCGCAAGAATTATTTCTATCCGGATCTGCCGCAGGGCTATCAGATCAGCCAGTTCAAGGACCCGATCGTTGGCGAAGGCGTCGTTTATCTCGACATGCCTGATGGCCAGATCGAGATCGGCGTCGAGCGCCTGCATCTGGAGCAGGACGCCGGCAAGTCGATCCATGACCAGCATCCGAGCATGAGCTATGTCGACCTCAACCGGTCCGGCGTGGCGCTGATGGAAATCGTATCGAAGCCCGACCTGCGCTCGTCCGAGGAAGCCAAGGAATATCTCGGCAAGCTGCGGACCATCCTGCGCTATCTCGGCACCTGCGACGGCAATATGGAGCAGGGTTCGATGCGCGCCGACGTCAACGTCTCGGTGCGCAAGCCGGGTGGCGAGTTTGGCACGCGCTGCGAAATCAAGAATGTGAACTCGATCCGCTTTGCCGGCCAGGCGATCGAGTACGAGGCACGTCGCCAGATCGATATTCTGGAAGGTGGCGGCAAGATCGACCAGGAGACCCGTCTGTACGATCCAAAGACCGGCGAAACGCGCTCGATGCGCAGTAAGGAAGAAGCGCATGATTATCGCTACTTCCCCGATCCTGACCTGCTGCCGCTCGAATTCGACGACGCTTTCATTGCCAAGCTGGCCGAAGGCCTGCCCGAACTGCCGGACGAAAAAAAGGCGCGTTTCGTGGGCGACTATGGTGTAACCACCTATGACGCCATGGTGCTGACTCTGGACCGCGAAACGGCCGATTATTACGAGAGTTGCGTGGCTTTCGGCGGAGCCAAGCGCGACGGCAAGGCCGTGGCCAATATCCTCAATGCCGACGTGGCGGCCTTTGCCAACAGCCAGGGCCTCGCTGTGTGGGAAACCCATATCAAGCCGAGCCAGGTTGCCGGTATCGTTGACCTGGTCGCAGCCGGGACCATCTCGTCCAAGGGCGCCAAGGACCTGTTGCAGGTGATCATCGCCGAGGAGCCCGAGGGCGAACCGGCCGAAATCGTCGAGCGCCGGGGCATGACGCAGGTTACCGATCTCGGCGCCATCGAAGCGATCATCGACGAGATTATCGCCGCCAATCCCGATCAGGTAGCCAAGGTACTGGCCAAGCCGACAATGATAGGCTGGTTTGTCGGCCAGGCCATGAAGGCCTCGGGTGGCAAGGCCAACCCGCAGGCGCTGAACGACCTGATGAAAAAGAAACTCGGCATCGAGTAGAGAGGGAACGGCGCCCACGAGGCGCCGTTTTTGATTTCAGGTTCAGAGCCGCGTCGGGGGCTGGTCGTTGCCCGGGCCAGGTATAGGGTCCGGCTGTCCCGGCGTTGGGTCCTCTACTGGCTGAGGCACATCGGGCAGTTCCTGCGGGTGCGGCGGTACCGGGTCGACCGGCTGCGGCGGTAGCGGTACGGGTTGCGGTACGATCTCGGGGATCGGGCGCGGATCGATGTCGGGCTTGTTCTGGTTCATGGGCTGGCTCCTATTAGAAACGCAACTCCATTGGCCGAATGCCGGTTCCGTCAGGCCGCTGCGGGCTTGCGGCGCCGCACCAGCCGCCCATCCATGAAAATCAACCCGGTGAAGATAACGCAGATGCCCAGCACATGGGCCATCTCGAACCGCTCGTGCAGCACCAGCACGCCGAGCAGGATGGCCGAAATAGGCGTAATGAAGGTGTTGAGCGACAAATTGGTGGCGCCCACCTTGGGAAGCAGCCAATAGACCAGAAGGAAACTGAAGCTGGTCGAGAAGGCCGCAATGCCGAACAGCGCACCCCAGGTTTCGATGCGGGTGATGACGGGGATGCCGCTGACCATCAAAGCGATGGGGACAGAGAACAGTGCTGCCGCGGTCAGCGAGACCGTGGCCACGGCCGCCGAGTCGATGTCCTTGAAGCGGCGGGCATAGTTGAGCGTTAGCGCGTAGCAGAGGGTGGCACCAAGCGCCGCGAGCAGGCCGAGCACCTGGCCGGATGCGCCGGCGCCCAGGGATGGCGAGGCCAGGATAATGGCGCCGCCGAGACCGATGAAGACGCCGACCACCTTGTTCCAGGTGGCCTTTTCGCCGCCGGGCCACAGTTGGGAGACGATCACCGTGCTCATCGGGGTCAGGCCGTTGATGACGCCGACGATGGAACTGGCGACGGTCTGCTCGGCGAAGGGGAACAGCGTGAAGGGAATGGCGTAGTTGAGGATGCCGAGCACCAGCAACTGGGCATAGATGCGCCAGTCATTGGGCAGGGTTTTGCGCATGGCGAGGAAATACACCCAGCAGATGGCGGCCCCGATGGTGACGCGGCCGGCCGAGACCCAGAACGGGCTGATTTCGCGGATCAGTACGGCGTTGAACAGGAACGAACAGCCCCAGACTGCGCCAAGCAGAAAGATCAGTAGCCAATAGCGCAAGGGCATTCGTGTTCTCCATTTGTGCCGAGGTGTAGTGGAGATGCAGAGGCGCGTCGAACCGATTTTGACGATGGGGCGGATCAATTTGGGTGATGGGAGCACTTATTGGTGCCGCGTGCGGAGTCAGCACCTCTCTCCTCGACGGAGGAGGTTGGGTAGGGTGCGAGAGCCCGATGTGGGGCGGATTGGCTTAGGGCGCCAGAGCTTGCGTCGAGGCCAGCGTCCGCAGGGCCTCGGGGTAAATCCGGTGTTCTTCGATTAGTACGCGCGCCGACAGGCTTTCCGGCGTATCGCCGGGCAGTACCGGCACTTCGGCTTGCAGGATGGGTGCGCCCTCATCGAGGCCGGGCGTCACAAAATGCACGGTGCAGCCGTGGACTTTGGCGCCATCGGCCAGCGCCCGCTCATGGGTGTGGAGGCCCTTGTAGAGCGGTAGCAGCGAAGGGTGGATGTTGATCATCTTGCCGGCCCAGCGGGTGACGAAATCCTCGCCGAGGATGCGCATGAAGCCGGCGAGGCAGACGATGTCGACGTCCCAGCTTTCCAGCATCTGGGTCATGATGTCTTCGAACATGTCGCGGCTGGGAAAGCGGCTCTGCGCCAGCGAGGCGGTGGCAATGCCATGCGACGCCGCGATCTCGAGGCCCGGCGCGGCGGCACGATTGGACAGCACGCCGACAATCTCGGCCGGGTAGTCGGGCGCCTTGGCAGCCTCGATCAGCGCCGACATATTCGAGCCGCGGCCTGAAATCAGGATAGCGACCCTGATGCGGCTCATAGGGCCAGCTTGCCTTCGAAGGTGACGGGCTCGCCGGTGCGGGCGGTGAGCTTGCCGACCACGGATGCAATCTCGCCGGCTGCGGTGAGATGGGCGACCAGGGTGTCGGCGTCTTCCGGCGTCACGGCGACCAGCATGCCGACGCCGCAGTTGAAGGTGCGCAGCATTTCGCGCTCCTCGATGCCGCCGACATGGCTGAGCCAGCCGAACACTTTCGGGACGGTGACGGCGTTGAGATCGACATGGGCAGCCAAGTGCTCGGGCAGCACGCGCGGGATATTGTCGATGAAGCCGCCGCCGGTGATATGCGCCAAAGCCTTGATGGCGATGCCTGCCTTGAGCGCTGAGAGCAGCGGCTTCACATAGATGCGGGTCGGGGTCAGCAGTGCCTCGGAGAGCGAGGTGCCGGGCGCGAAGGGCGCGTCCATATACCAGTCGATGCCCGAAAGCTCGACGATCTTGCGGACCAGCGAATAGCCATTGGAATGTACGCCCGACGAAGCGATTGCGACCAGAGTGTCGCCTTCGGCAATATCGGGGCGAGGCAGCAGGGTACCACGCTCGGCAGCGCCGACGGCAAAGCCGGCCAGGTCATAATCCTTGCCATGATACATGCCCGGCATTTCGGCGGTTTCACCACCCAGCAACGCGCAGCCGGCAATGCGACAGCCTTCGGCAATGCCGTTGACGATGGCGGTGCCCTGTTCGACATCGAGCTTGCCGGTGGCAAAGTAGTCGAGGAAGAACAGCGGCTCGGCGCCCTGCACGATAATGTCATTGACGCACATCGCCACGAGGTCTTGCCCGATGGTCGAATGATTGCCGGTATCGATGGCGATCTTGAGCTTAGTGCCGACGCCGTCATTGGCGGCGACCAATACCGGATCGATAAAGCCGGCGGCCTTGAGATCGAACAACCCGCCGAAACCGCCGATTTCGCCATCCGCTCCGGGCCGGCGCGTCGAACGCACCGCGGGCTTGATGGCTTGAACCAAGGCATTGCCAGCATCGATATCGACGCCGGCCTGCTTGTAAGACAGACCGTTTGATGTCAGGTTTTGCGGATCGGACATGGGCCTCAACACCGTGTAGTGAAAGTGTGCAAACGCGTTACCGGAAGACCAAGGCGGTTGCCAATTCCGGAGCCGGAAGCTAGATGGCCTGATAGCTTCTCCACCACACCGACGCAAGGGCTGCACGGCACCATGACGCTACGAAATCAAGTGCTGATCTGGGTAGGGCTATTTGTCGCCCTCGTCCTCATGCTGTGGGTGTTCCGCAGCATCATGCTGCCCTTCGTTGTCGGTGCGGCGCTGGCCTATCTGCTTAACCCGCTGGTCAACCAGTTGCAGAAGTGGCGCTTCAACCGTGCATGGGCGACGACGGTGGTGCTGCTCAGCGTCATCACGATCGTGCTCAGCATATTCTTCATGTTCGTGCCGCTGATCGGCCAGCAGATCATTGGGCTTATCCAGCGCATGCCGGGCTATGTGGCCGATCTGCAAGCCTTGTTCGCGCGCTGGTCGCCCCAGATCAACGAATGGCTTGGCCCTGAACGGGCCCAACAGCTGCAGACCAGCCTCAACGACCTGGCGCGCCAGGCGCTTGGCTTTATCGCCACTATTCCCGGCGAGCTGGTCAATATCGGCATAACCGGCGCCACCGTTATCGGAGTGACGGTGCTAACCCCGGTTGTGGCGTTTTACCTGTTGCTCGATTGGGAAGGCATGGTGCGCGGCATCGAAGGTCTGCTTCCTAAGGAGCATAAGGGCGAGATCAACGCGATCCTTCGCGATATCGACAAGTCCATGGCCGGGGTGATCCGCGGGCAGGGCGGCGTGTTGCTGATCGATGCCGCGTTTTATGCCACGGCGCTGAGCCTGATCGGGCTTAATTTCGGTCTGGTCGTCGGATTGATCGCGGGCCTTCTCAGCTTCGTGCCATTCGTGGGCTTCGTGTTTGGCTTTGGCCTGTCGGTTGGTATTGCGCTGGTTCAGTTCTGGCCGAACTGGTGGATGGTGTTGCTGGTAGCCGGGATTTTCATGTTCTGGCAGTTCATCGAGGGCAACATTTTATATCCCAAGCTGGTGGGCTCGGCGATCAGCATCAATCCGGTCTGGATGATGTTTGCGCTGCTGGCCCTTGGCGCGGTGTTCGGCTTTGTCGGGCTGCTGCTGGCGGTGCCGATGGCGGCCATTGCCTCGGTGCTGGTGCGCTACGGCGTGCGAAAGTACAAGGAGAGCACGCTCTATCTTGGGCGGAACGGCGGCCCCGATGGCAGCGTCGGCTAGTCCCGATATCGGCACGGTCAAAGAGCAGTTGGCGCTTGAGCTGGGCCATACGGCGGCTCAGGGAGAGGGCGATTTCCTCGTTGGTGAAGGCAATGCGCTGGCGCATAGCCGCATCATGGCCTTTCCGCAGTGGTCCGATGCGATCACGCTGCTGACTGGCCCCGCCAAGTCGGGCAAGTCACACCTGGCGCGCATTTTCGCCGACCGCAGTGGTGCGTTGTTTGCCGCGACCACCGACCTCGAAAACCTCGCCACCCAGGGCGGCACCGCGCCGCTGATTATCGAGGATGTCGACCGGCTCGACTATGACGAGGCCGGGCTGTTTCATTTGCTCAATCAGTCGATGCGCGAGCAGCGGCCAATTTTGCTGACGGCGCGGGAAGACGTTGCGAACTGGCCGCTGGCGACCGATGATGTGCGATCGCGGATGCGTCGTGCGGCCGCCTTCACGCTTGAGCTGACCGATGACATCCAATTGTCACAGATGTTCGTGAAGCTGTTCGGCGATCGCCAGATTGCGGTCGATCCGAAAATCATCGCCTATCTGGTGGCGCGCATGGAGCGGTCGACCGAGGAAGTTGTGATTCTCACCGACCTCATGGACCGGATGGCACTCGGCAAGGGGACGGCCATCACCCGCAGTATCGCGGCCGACGCGCTGGACCGCAGGCGGGCGGCGCGCGGCCAGGCAAGCCAAGAACAGGACCGGGAAGTAGAAGACGATGAATGAGATGGGTGAGTTTGCCGAAACCGACGTCTCGGCCACGGATATCGAGGCTCTGCGCAAGAGCCCAGCGCGTTTCGTCAACCGCGAAGTCAGCTGGCTGCAGTTCAACATGCGCGTTCTGGAAGAGGCGGGCAACGTCAATCACCCGCTGCTCGAGCGGCTGCGCTTCGTCTCCATCTCGGCCAATAATCTCGACGAATTCTATATGGTCCGTCTTGCCGGCCTCAAGGGCCAGATGCGGGCTGGCCTGACCAAGCTGAGCGCTGACGGACTGACGCCTGCCGAGCAGATGGAAGAAATTGCGACGCTCGCGCAGCATTTGCAGCTTGAGCAGCAGGACCATTGGCAGGGCTTGCGCGAGGAGCTGTTTGCACAGAATGTGGTGATCCATGAGGCCGATGACCTGACCATCGAGCAGATCAGCTTTTTGCAAAAACTATTCCGCGAAGAGATTTTCCCGGTTTTGACGCCAATCGCCGTCGATCCGGCGCATCCGTTTCCGTTCATTCCCAATCTTGGATTGGCGCTGGCTTTTGAACTGAAGCGTCCGGACAATGATATCTCGCTGACTGCGCTGGTGCGCATTCCCGGCATTCTAGACCGCTTCATCAATCTGCCGAGCGGTCTGGTTTCGGAAGGCCGCAGCGAAGTCGTGACCATCGATACGCTGGTCAAGCTGTTCTTCCACAAGATGTTTCCGGGCCATGAAGTGGTTGGATCGGGTGCCTTCCGCGTCATCCGCGATAGCGAAATCGAAATTGACGACGAAGCCGCCGACCTGGTGGTGGAGTTCGAGTCGGCCCTGCGCCAGCGCCGCCGCGGTCAGGTAATCCGTCTCGAAATCGAAAGCTCGATGCCGCGTGCGCTGAAGCGCCAGATCGGCGAGCAGCTTGGCGTCAAGGAAGCCGATGTATTCGAAGTGCAGGGTTTCCTCGGCCTCGCCGATGCCCGCAAGGTCTGCGACGTCGATCGTCCCGACCTCAAGTTCACGCCATACCATGCGCGTTTCCCGGAGCGCATCCGCGACTATAACGGCGACAACTTTGCCGCCATTCGTGCCAAGGACATCCTCGTGCATCATCCGTTCGAAAGCTTCGACGTGGTGGCGCAGTTCCTGATGCAGGCAGCGCGCGACCCCGACGTGGTCGCCATCAAGCAGACGCTGTATCGCACCTCGGCCGATAGCCCGATCATCAAGGCGCTGGTGCTGGCTGCCGAAGCCGGCAAGTCGGTGACCTGTCTCGTCGAACTCAAGGCGCGTTTCGACGAAGAGGCCAATATCCGCTGGGCGCGCGATCTGGAGCGGGCAGGGGCGCAAGTGGTGTTCGGCTTTATTGAGCTCAAGACTCACGCCAAGCTCAGCCAGGTGGTGCGGCGCGAAAAAGGCAAGCTGGTCAGCTATTGCCATATCGGCACCGGCAACTATCACCCGATTACCGCCAAGATTTATACCGATCTGAGCTACTTCACCATCGACCCGGCGATCACCCGCGACGTGGCCCGCGTGTTCAATTTCATCACGGGCTATGCAAGGCCAACCGAACTCGAAACCATTGCGGTGTCGCCGGTCAATCTGCGCCAGACCTTGCTGAACGACATCGCGGCCGAGATGGAATTTGCCCGCAACGGTCAGGCGGCGAGCATCCTGCTCAAAATGAATTCGCTGGTCGATCCCCCGATCATCGACGCGCTTTACGATGCCAGCCAGGCCGGGGTGAAGATCGACCTCATCGTGCGCGGCATCTGCTGCCTGCGGCCAGGCATTCCAGGTTTTTCGGACAATATCCGGGTCAAATCGGTGGTCGGTCGTTTCCTCGAGCACAGCCGCATCTATTGCTTTGGCAATGGCGAGGCCATGCCAAACCCGCGCACCAAGGTGTATATTTCTTCGGCGGACCTGATGGGCCGCAACCTCGACGGGCGGGTCGAAGTGATGGTGCCGATCCTCAACAGGACCGTGCATAAGCAAATCCTCGACGTTATTCTGGTTGCCTATCTGCGTGACAACCAGCAGAGCTGGGAAGTGCTGCCCGATGGCAGTTCGCATCGCCTGCGTGTTGCCGAGGGTGATGAGCCCTTTAATGCGCAGAATTATTTCATGACCAACCCCTCGCTGTCCGGCCGTGGCAGCGCCGGGGGTGTCGACGACGAGGGTCTGGCTTGAATCAATTCTGGGGCGTCGATGCCGATCCGACCGCGCAGGGCCGCATCAAGGGCGCGAGGCCCGTGGCCGTGCTCGACATCGGATCGAACTCGGTCCGTCTTGTGGTCTATGAACGCCATGCACGGGCGTTAACGCCGCTGTATAACGAGAAATCTGCTTGCGCCCTCGGGCGCGGAGTAGGCCAGACGGGACGGCTTGCTGACGCGAATGTGGCGCAGGCACTCGACGCCATCAAGCGCTTCGCGCTGGTGGCCCGCATGATGCGGGTCGGCAAGGTGCATGTGCTGGCGACGTCGGCGGTACGTGAGGCTGCGAACCGCCAGGAATTCGTCGATGCTGTCGAGGCGCTGATGGAAACCAACGTTAACGTGCTGAGCGGCGAGCAGGAAGCCCATTTTGCGGCGCTGGGAGCCGTCGCGGGCATTCCGGGTTTTATCGGCGTGGTCGGCGATCTCGGTGGCGGCAGCCTCGAATTGTCCAGCATTCGTAATGGGTCAGATACCGATGGCGTTTCATTCGAACTCGGCGTTATCCGCCTGCAGGACGACAGCAAGGGCGCGCCGTCCCGCGCAGCCGTGATCGTGCAGGAGCAGTTGGCCAAATCACGGCTGGCCGAGGTCGAGAAGGGTCTGTCGTTCGCGGCTATCGGCGGTACCTGGCGCTCGCTGGCCAAGCTGCACCAGATCGTTCGCGGTTATCCTTTGCGCATGGTGCAGCACTATGTCGTGCCAGCAGCCGAGATGATCGCCTTCTGCGAAGCTATCGTCGGCGCCAACTCACTCAAGGGCTACGAAGGCTCAGAGAATGTCAGCTCTTCGCGCCGCGAATTGGTGCCGTTCGGCGCCGCGGTGATGCTGGAAGTGCTCAAGGCCGGCCAGTTCGCCGATGTGGTGTTTTCAGCGCTGGGCGTGCGCGAAGGCTACCTATATGGCCTGCTCGACAAGCGCGAACAGGCCATAGATCCATTGATCCAGGGGGCGGAAGAACTGTCGGTCCTGCGATCGCGGTCACCGGCCCATGCCAACGACCTTATCGAATTCACCGGGCAATTCCTGAGCGTATCGGGAACCGCCGAATCCGCCGAGGAGAGCCGGTTGCGCAGGGTGGCCTGCCTGCTCTCCGATATCGGCTGGCGTGCCCATCCCGATTATCGTGGTCCGCAAAGCGTCGATGCCGTGGCCTATGGTTCGCTGAGCGGGGTGGACCATCCGGGCCGGGCCTTCCTCGCGCAGGTCATAGCCATGCGGTATGACGGGCTCAAGAGCAAAACGGCCGCACCGCTGTCGGGTTTGGGATCGCCTGAATTGACCGCTCGTGCCAGGCTGATTGGCGCGCTGTTCCGTGTCGCTTACCCGATGACGGCGGCAATGCCGGGAATCCTGCCGCGCATTCGCTTCGACGCGCAGAATGATGTCTTGTCACTAGTCCTGCCCAGGGACCTGACCTTCCTCGGTGGGGAACACCTGCGCGGCCGACTGGACCAGTTCGCCACTGTGGCGGGGTTCAAGAACTCCGCGGTTCGGGTGGAGTAGCGGCAATCATTGCGTCGATGGCGACCTCCAAATTCGCCGAGTTACTCCGCCGGTGTGGTGTCCTTGATGGCGATCTCGACGACGCCTTTGCGGGTGGCGACGAGGCCGATGCGGCCGTGTTTGATGTCGAGCGCTTTGTCGCCGAACAGCTTGCGGCGCCAGCCTTTGAGGGCAGGGACGTCGGCGTCGTCATCGAGCACCAGTGCGTCGATTTCGTCCGAGGTCGCGAGGATGCGGGCGGCGACGCCATGCTGCTCGGCAACTGATTTCAGAAGCACGCGGATCAGGTCACCGACTGCGCCCTTCGGTGACGGTCCGCGATAGCGCTCCGGCATGATTGGCAGGTCGGTCTTGCTCAGCGCTTCCACATCCCTGAGCAGGACCATGATCTCGCTGGCGGCCGAGCTGCGGCCAAAACCGCGCGGCACGGCGCGGAGTTTTTCGAAGGCATCGGCAGTTAGCGGGCGCTGCTGCGCCAGTTCGAACAACACATCGTCCTTGAGCACACGGCTGCGCGGCTGGTCGCCGTCCTGGGCGCGCTTCTCACGCCAGGCGGCCAGCTTCTTGAGCGCTGCCAGGTCGCGTGGCCGATTGATCTTCATCTTGAGGCGTTCCCACGCCTGCTCGGGCTGCACCACATAGGTGTCGATGCTGCGCAGCACGCCGAGTTCGTCCTCGACCCAATCCCAGCGTTTGGTGGCGTCGACCTGCTTGCGCAATTCGCGGTAAATGTCGCGCAGGTGGGTCACGTCGGCCACCGCGTAAAGCAGCTGCTTTTCCGTGAGGGGACGCACCGACCAGTCGGTAAAGCGCGATGACTTGTCGAGCTCCACATTGGTGATCGAGCGCACCAAGTTGTCGTAGGAGACGCTGTCGCCGAAGCCGCAGACGCTGGCGGCGATCTGGGTGTCAAAAATATTGACCGGTACTTTGCCCGTCATCTTGACGAAGATTTCGATATCCTGACGGGCGGCGTGGAACACCTTGGTGATGTTCGGATTGGCCAAAAGCACAAAGAAGGAAGACAGGTCGAGGCCCGGCGCCAGCGGATCGATTAGTACAGCCTCTTCATCGGTCGCCACCTGGATCAGGCAGAGTTTTGGCCAATAGGTGGTCTCGCGCAGGAACTCGGTATCCACTGTCACAAAATCAAACTTGTCCGCGCGCTCGCAGAATGCAGCGAGCACATCTGTGGAAATTATGAGGTTCATACCGCCGTCCGTCTCAAATTCGTCAATATTCTTCCTAGCAGGTGAACAAGGCCCACTCCAGACCGGAATTGTCGAGTGGATAGGATGAGTTATGCCGACTACGTACGCCGATGGCGTGAAGCGTCCCTTTACCTTGACAAAAACCGGCTCACATGCGCTTTTCCCGCGCAGATTCCGGCCTTTTTCCTAGAGTTTCGACCATGACAACACATCGCTATCGCTCGCATACCTGCGGGGCCCTCACTGCCCAGGAAGCCGGCCAAACCGTGCGCCTCAGCGGCTGGGTGCATCGTATCCGCGATCATGGCGGCCTGCTGTTCATCGATCTGCGCGACCATTACGGCCTGACACAGGCTGTCATCGACCCCGATTCTCCCGCTTTTGCCGCTGCCGAAAAGGTGCGCTCCGAGTGGGTGATCCGCATCGACGGCGAAGTGAAACTGCGCGATGCCTCGGTGGTGAACCCCAACCTGCCCACCGGCACGATTGAGGTGTTCATTCAAGAGATTGAAGTGCTATCGGTCGCCAAGGAATTGCCACTGCCGGTGTTCGGCGATCAGGATTATCCCGAGGATGTCCGCCTGCGGTATCGCTTCCTCGACTTGCGCCGCGAAAAGCTGCATGCCAACATCGTCCGGCGTACCAAGGTGATCGCCGCGATGCGTAACGGCATGACCGAGCAGGGTTTTGCCGAATATTCGACACCGATCCTGACCGCGTCTTCGCCTGAAGGCGCGCGCGATTTCTTGGTGCCGAGCCGCATCCATCCCGGCAAGTTCTTTGCGCTGCCGCAGGCGCCGCAGCAGTATAAGCAATTGCTGATGGTGGCGGGCTTTGACCGCTACTTCCAAATCGCGCCATGCTTCCGCGACGAAGACCCGCGCGCCGACCGCCTGCCGGGCGAATTCTACCAGCTCGACATGGAGATGAGTTTCGTTACGCAGGAAGACGTGTGGAACACCATGACGCCGGTGATCACGGACATCTTCGAGAAGTTCGCGGATGGCAAGCGCGTTACGAAGGAATGGCCGCGGATTCCCTATGACACGGCCATCCGCAAATACGGCTCGGACAAGCCCGACTTGCGCAACCCGATCGAACTTCAGGCTGTGACCGAGCATTTCGCCGGTTCCGGATTCAAGGTTTTTGCCGGTCAAATCGAAGCCGATCCAAAGGTCGAAATCTGGGCCGTGCCGGCCAAGAACAAGGTGGGCGCCGAGCCCATCGGCCGCGCCTTCTGCGATCGCATGAACGCCTGGGCGCAGGGCGAAGGTCAGCCGGGTCTTGGCTATATCTTCTTCAAGGATGGGCAGGGCTCGGGTCCTGTCGCCAAGAACATTGGTGAGGAACGCACTGCTGCGCTCAAGGCTCAGCTTGGCCTAGAAGACGGCGATGCGGTGTTCTTCGTCGCTGGTCGCCCGGAGAAGTTCTACAAGTTTGCCGGCGAAGCCCGCACCAAGGTCGGCACCGACCTAGGGGTGGTCGATACCGAGCAGTTCGCGCTGTGCTGGATCGTCGACTTTCCATTCTATGAGTGGAGCGAAGAAGAAAAGCGCGTCGATTTTGCGCATAACCCGTTCTCAATGCCGCAGGGCGGCATTGATGCGCTGAATAGCCAGGATCCGCTAACCATCAAGGCCTATCAGTATGATGCGGTCTGCAACGGCTACGAAATCGCCTCTGGCTCGATCCGTAACCAACTGCCTGAAACCATGGTCAAGGCGTTCGAACTGACTGGCAAGAGCCGCGACGAGGTCGAAGAGCAGTTCGGCGGCCTTTACCGCGCTTTCCAGTATGGCGCTCCGCCGCATGGTGGCGCTGCCTTTGGCGTGGATCGTATCGTGATGCTGATCTGCGGCGTGCAGAACCTGCGTGAAATCACGGCGTTCCCGATGAACCAGCAGGCCGAAGACCTGTTGATGGGTGCCCCGAGCCCGGCCGCTGCCAAGCAGCTGCGCGAGCTGAGCATCCGCATCAACGTCCAGCCGTAGCGAAAATCATGCTGCAGGAAAGGCGGCGTCCGGAAACGGGCGCTGCCTTTTTGTTTTGTGGCAGCACTTGGCTGGTCGTGCGTTCGCACTCGGTTAATGAGCATTAATGATCCGTTAAAGGCTGAGGGTTACCGATGGAAGGGCAAAGGTCTTTTTCGGATTCGTATCGTGAAGTCGAAATACTCTCATATCCTGACGCTGCTGGGTGCGTTGCTCGCATTCGTACCCATTGTCGCCGTGGATTTCCTGCTGGACAGCTATGTCCGCGTGAGAGAAAAGATCAATACGGAGCAATATGTTCAGTCTGTTAGCTCACAGATTGAAATAGGCGTGACCGACGCGATTAACTCGATGAGACGCATTCTTGCCGAGAGCCCTTCGCTCTGCACTCCTACCTTTATCGCCAATGTGCAGCGAGAGATCGAATCCAGCCTCAATATGAAACAAGTGCTGGTCGAGAACGCCGATGGCGTTCAGTATTGCGATGCCGTTGGCCGAACGGTCGCTTACTCGCCGCTATCGACCAGTTTACCGATACCCGGCCACACCGAAACGATTACCGTAGTTAAGCTCGGTGAAATGGCCATGCCGGCACTCAAGATAACCCAGTCTTTCGGCGAAACACGGCGTGTCTCCGCCTTTGTGCCGCTGGTCGGGCAGACTGAGGGCAGTCTTGCACAGGCCCTCGCCAATGCGGCCATGATGCGCATCCAGCTAACCAATGGCACATCGGTGCTGACCGTCGGAGACTCGGCTGCTTTTGACCGCCGCGACGGCACCACCGAATTCGTCTTCGCTCAGGGCTTTGCCGGCGAGCTGCCGCTGAAGGTGGAATATGCCATCCCGTTTGCCATGGCGCGCGCCAGCTATACCGACCTCGACATCAGTTTCACCATCATTGCCTGCATCATGAGCGCGGCATTCCTGATCCTGTCGCTGAACTACGTGCGCCGCTCCAGGGTGCCGGCCTTCGATTTGGAGCGCGCTATCGCACGAGGCGAGATCAAGCCCTATTACCAGCCGGTGATCAATTTGCGGACCGGGGAGCTGATGGGCTGCGAAGTGCTGTGCCGATGGGAGAAAAAGAACGGCGAGGTTGTGCCCCCGGGTGCCTTCATCGACTATGCCGAAATCACCGGCCTTGCCATTCCGATGACCCTGTCGCTGATGCAGCAGGTCAAATTCGATTTGGGCGACCTTAGTCAGATGATGCCGGGTCTAAAAATTTCTATCAACCTGTTCGAGGGTCATTTCCGCGACGGCAGCATCGTGGAAGATGTGCAGGCGATTTACGGCAACTCCAAAATCGCCTTCCGACAACTGGTGTTCGAGATCACCGAGCGCCATCCGCTTGGCAATTCGCAAGTGGCGCACAGCGTCATTGCTGGCCTGCATGCCTTGGGCTGCAAGCTGGCGCTGGACGATGCCGGCACCGGCCACTCCAACCTAGCCTACATTGGAACACTAGGCTGCGACATCATCAAGATCGACCGCGTTTTCGTCGATATGGTCAAGCCGGGTACCACGCAGGTCCCGGTGCTCGACGGCTTGATAACCATGGCGCGGGACCTCGACTGCGAGATCGTTGCCGAGGGCGTCGAGACCGAGGAACAGGCGCTCTACCTGCGCGCCCGCGGCGTGATCCAGGCCCAGGGCTTTATTTTTGCGCCAGCCCTCAAGGTCGGCCCCTTCCGTGACCTGGCAACGGCGCTGCATGCCTCGTACGAGCCGCGCAATGGCCTGCAGAACGTGGTCGCCAGCGCGGCATGACCCGAGTGCAACTTTAGTTGCACTATCCAACCGACATAGAGACTTTTCATTGTCGTGGTTTGGTGGCACCTACGCTGCCATAAACATGCGAGCCGCACGACTATGCGGGCCAGGAGGACTTCTGTGACGACTGACGTCAACGAACAGCGCAAGGCCCTGCGCGAAGCGGCACTGCATTTCCATGAATTCCCCAAGCCCGGCAAGCTGGAAATCCAGCCCACCAAGCCGCTCGGCAACCAGCGCGACCTCGCCTTGGCCTACTCGCCGGGCGTTGCGGCTCCTTGCGAGGAAATTGCCGCCAACCCCGATAGCGTCTCGCGGTACACCTCGCGGCAGAACCTCGTGGCCGTTATCTCCAATGGCACGGCCGTGCTGGGCCTTGGCAACATCGGCGCACTGGCGAGCAAGCCGGTGATGGAAGGCAAGGCGGTGTTGTTCAAGAAGTTTGCCGGCATCGACGTGTTCGATCTCGAAATCGACGAAACCGACCCGCAGAAGTTTATCGACGCCGTCGCGCCGCTGTGGCCGACGTTTGGTGGCATCAATCTTGAAGATATACGCGCGCCGGACTGCTTCGAGATCGAAGAAACCCTGCGCGCCCGCATGCCGATTCCGGTGTTCCATGATGACCAGCATGGCACGGCGATCATCGTCGGTGCCGCGGTGCTCAATGGGCTGGAGCTCAAGGGCAAGCGGATCGAGGACGTCAAGATTTGCGCCTCCGGGGCAGGGGCGGCCGCCATTGCCTGCCTCAACGTGCTGGTGGCCCTCGGCGCCAAGCATGAGAATATCTGGGTTGCCGACAAGGATGGCCTCGTCACCCACAAGCGCAATGACGTCAACGACAAGTGGCGCGGCCAGTATCGCCGCCAGAGCGAAGCGACCACGCTGGCCGAAGTCATCGACGGCGCTGATATTTTCCTCGGACTGTCGGCTGCAGGCGCGCTCAAGCCTGAAATGCTGGCGAAGATGGCGCCCAAGCCGCTGATCCTGGCGCTGGCCAATCCGAACCCTGAAATTACGCCGGAACTGGCTAAGGCGACGCGTCCCGATGCGATGATCTGCACCGGCCGGTCGGACTATCCGAACCAGGTCAACAACGTGCTGTGCTTTCCGTTCATCTTCCGTGGCGCGCTCGATGTCAGTGCCACGACGATCAACGAGGAAATGAAGCTGGCGGCGGTGCGCGCCATCGCCAAGCTGGCGCATGAGCCGGGACTGGAAGTGTCGCCATCCGGCGCGCCTGCCGTGTTCGGCCCTGACCACATTATTCCCAATCCGTTTGACCAGCGGTTGATCCTGCGCATCGCGCCAGCCGTGGCGCGCGCCGCCATGGAATCGGGCGTTGCCAAAAAGCCGATCACCGACTGGAACGCCTATCAGGACAGCCTGAACCGCTTTGTGTTCCGCTCGGGCCTCGTGATGAAGCCGATCATCGATCGTGCCCAGGGCCAGAACAAGCGCATCGCCTTTGCCGATGGTGAGGACGAACGCGTATTGCGCGCGACGCAGGTGCTGCTCGAAGAGCGCATTGCCCGCCCGATCCTGATCGGCCGTCCGGCGGTCATCGAGCAGCGCATCGAGCGCTTTGGGCTCAACCTGCGTCCGGGCGTGGATTTCGAGATCATCAACCCCGAGGACGATCCGCGCTATCGCGATTATGTCAGCCTGTTCCACTCGCTGGTCGGCCGAAATGGCGTCACACCCGATACCGCACGTCAGGTGGTCCGCACCAATACGACGGTGATCGGAGCGCTCGCCGTCAAGCGCGGCGAGGCCGATGCGCTGATCTGTGGCCTGCAGGGTCGCTACATCAAGCATGTGCGCGACATTCGCTCGATCATCGGCCTGCAGGATGGCGTTGCCGACGTGTCGGCGCTGTCGCTGCTGATCATGCCGCGCGGCGCCTTCTTCCTCGCCGATACCTATGTGAACCCAGACCCGACGCCCGACGAAATCGTGGGCATTGCACTGCAGGCGCGCCATCATCTCAAGCGCTTCAATATCGAGGCCAAGGTGGCGCTGCTGAGCTATTCCAACTTCGGTTCGCGCGATGGCGACAGCGCCTTCAAGATGCGCGAGGCCTATAACAAACTCAAGGCTGTGGCCCCCGACATGATCGTCGAAGGCGAAATGCAGGGCGATCTGGCGCTGAACCAGGAGCTGCGCGAGCGCTATGTGCCCGACAGCGTGCTGGGCGGCGAAGCCAACCTGCTGATCTTCCCGAACCTCGATGCCGCCAACCTTTCGATGACCCTGCTCAAGGAAATGAACAACGCGCTGGCCGTCGGCCCCATCCTCATGGGTCCGAAATCGCCAGCACATATCCTCGCGCCATCAACCACCAGCCGTGGCATCGTCAACATGGCGGCTATTGCGGCCACTGAATCGATCGGAATGGAAGCGTGATCCGTCACACTGTTGTTTTTACCCTCAAGCACGCCGCTGGTTCGGCGGAGGAGGGCGCTTTCCTCCGCGACGCCAAGGTGCTCGCCGCCATTCCGGGCGTCGAAAAGTTCGAGCAGTTGCGCCAGGTCAGTCCCAAGACCGACTATGCCTTCGGCTTCTCCATGGAGTTTGCCGACCAGGCTGCCTATTCGGGCTACAACGAGCACTCCGACCATGTGGCTTTCGTGCGTGACCGTTGGGTGCCGGAAGTCGCGAAATTCATGGAAATTGATTACGTGGCGATTTGACAGGCTAGACTTTGCTCACCTCTTCTTTTGGGGAGAGGTCAGCGCCTCAACCCGATGTTAAACCCTTGTCAGTCATAGTGGTCTTATTCATTCCCTGGTTTGCTCATGCCCACTCGCCTCAAACGTCCCGCAATCTGGCGCCCACTGGCACTGACCGTGGCGCTGCTTGGCTTTCAGGGCTATCTCGGCTTTTCGGCGATCGGGGGCCAGTTCGGCATTGAAAGCCGGACGCAGATTCTGCTCGATATCGATCAGCTCAAGGGCAAGTCCGCCGCGCTGCAGGCCGAAATCGACTCGTACCGGCACCGTGCCACACTGATGGACACACGCCGGCTCGACCCCGATATCGTCACCGAACGGGCTCGTGCACTGCTGAATATGGCCAATGCCGACGACATCATCGTCATGGTTGACCCGGTATCCGGTAAACCACTTTCCGGTAAATTCGAAGAATTAGCCGGAGATAAGTTAACTCACCTTCTCGAAGCAGATTCAATCCTTTAGCTCCGGTTTGGTACGGAGCAGGGGCATTGCTTTCTGCCTTATCCTTGCGCTATGATAGGCAAGTGTGGCCAGATCGGGCCAAGCGGCAATTCCATTCCGATGCGGAGCGTTTTCTATGGCGCGTAAGGCTGTGGCCACCAAGGCCAAGACGCAATCCAATATTCCCGAATTTACCAAGGAACAGGACCTCGAAGCGTATCGCGAAATGCTGCTGATCCGGCGTTTCGAGGAAAAGGCCGGCCAGATGTATGGCATGGGCCTGATCGGCGGGTTCTGTCACCTTTATATCGGCCAGGAAGCGGTCGTGACCGGCATCACCATGGCCAGCGAAAAGGGCAAGGATGCCCAGATCACCGGCTATCGCGATCACGGCCACATGCTGGTCATGGGCCTCGACCCCAAGGGCGTCATGGCCGAGTTGACCGGCCGCTCCGGCGGTCTCAGTCGTGGCAAGGGCGGCTCGATGCACATGTTCTCGAATGAGCATCGCTTCTATGGCGGCAACGGCATCGTTGGCGCCCAGGCTTCGCTCGGCACCGGCCTGGCTTTTGCAGCGAAATACAAAGGCGACGGCTCGGTCTCAATAGCCTATTTCGGCGACGGTGCAGCCAACCAGGGCCAGGTCTACGAGAGTTTCAACATGGCCAAGCTGTGGAAGCTGCCGGTCGTGTTCATCATCGAAAACAACAAATACGCTATGGGCACCTCGATCGAGCGCGCCTCGGCAACCACCGATTTCTCGCAGCGCGGCGCCTCGTTCGATATTCCGGGCGAGCAGGTCGACGGCATGGACGTTCGCATGGTTTATGACGCTGCCCAGCGCGCTATCGAACATGCTCGCTCCGGCAAGGGCCCGTTCATCCTCGAAATGCTGACCTATCGGTATCGCGGCCACTCGATGTCCGATCCGGCAAAATACCGGACCAAGGAAGAAGTGACGCAGTATCGGCAGGAGCGCGATCCGATCGAGCAGGTCAAGGCGCGCCTAATTGCGGGTGGCTTCCAGACCGAGGAAGAACTCAAGGCCATCGAGAACGGCATTCGTGCCATCGTCACCGAAGCCGCCGATTTCGCCACCAATGATCCTGAGCCCGATGCTGCCGAGCTCTGGACCGACATAACCATCAGCGCCTGAGGCGATAGATGAGCATCCTGCTCGGAGTCATCCTGCTGTTTGCGGTGCTCACGCTGGTCGTGGCGGTCATGCAGGCCGTCGCCATTGTTCGCGTGGCGCCGGCCGGCGAACGGCTGGCTGGTTTCATGCCGCTGGGCTGGTGGAAATTCCGCCAGATCGAGCAGAAGGCCGGACCTGCCGCCGCAGCGCCGCTCAATATTTACAAGCGTGCCGTCATCGCTTTCCTGGTTTTCCTGCTGCTGGGCGTCGTGCTCAGCGGCTGGGCGGTGAACCAGCGACCGGCGCCTGCTACGGCCTCTCTTGGGGCTGAAACAAGCGTCATTCGTTCCGAATTCGCCTTCAATACTGACCTTCGCCGCGTGGCCACCATGCCCGGCGCACTATTCCTGGAGAGCTGATATGCCCCAAATCCTGATGCCCGCGCTGTCGCCCACCATGGAAGAGGGCAAGCTGAGCAAGTGGCTGGTCAAGGTCGGCGATACCGTCTCGTCCGGCGACGTGCTGGCCGAAATCGAGACCGACAAGGCCACGATGGAAGTCGAGTCGATCGATAGCGGCGTGGTCACCGAACTGCTGGTCGCCGAAGGCACCGAAGGCGTTCCGGTGAATACCCCGATTGCAGTGATCCTGGCGGAAGGAGAAAGCGCTGCACCGGCCCCCGTCGCCAAGACTGCACCCGAACCCTCTGAGGCGCCAGTCGTGCCTGCAGAGAAGGCCGCCGAGGCCGCGCCGTCGCAAGCATCCGTGCCGGCGGCTCCGAAGTTCCAGGCCGAGAACGATCCCGACCTGCCCGAAGGCGTCGAGATGGTCGAGATGACCGTCCGCCAGGCGCTGAACGAGGCGATGGCCGAAGAACTGCGCCGCGATAAGGACGTCTTTATCATCGGCGAGGAAGTTGCCGAATATCAGGGCGCCTACAAGATTACCCAGAACCTGCTGCAGGAGTTTGGCCCTGAGCGCATCATCGACACGCCAATCACCGAGCATGGCTTTGCCGGTCTCGCGGTTGGGGCCGCCTTTGCCGGGCTCAAGCCGATCGTCGAATTTATGACCTGGAATTTTGCGATGCAGGCAATCGACCAGATCATCAACTCGGCCGCCAAGCAGCTCTATATGTCGGGCGGTCAGGTCAAGGCGCCGATGGTGTTCCGCGGCCCCAACGGCGTTGCCTCGCGCGTCGGCGCCCAGCACAGCCAGGATTATTCTGCCTGGTACAGCCACATTCCGGGCCTCACCGTCATCGCGCCTTACAGCGCTGCCGACGCCAAGGGCCTGCTCAAGGCGGCTATTCGTTCGCCCAATCCCGTTATCTTCCTCGAAAACGAAGTGCTGTACGGCTCGACCGGCCTCGTCCCCAAGATGGACGATTTCCTGCTGCCCATCGGCAAGGCTCGCATCGCCCGCAGGGGCGCCGATGTCACCATCGTGTCGTTCTCGATGGGCATGCGCTACGCCACCCAGGCCACCGAAAAGCTGGTCGCTGCCGGCGTGGACGTTGAACTGATCGATTTGCGCACGCTGCGCCCGCTCGACAGCGACACAGTCATTGAATCGGTCAAGAAGACCGGTCGCCTGGTCACCGTCGAAGAAGGCTGGCCGCAGGGCGGTATTGGCGCCGAACTGTCGGCCCGCGTCATGGAGCAGGCGTTCGATTATCTCGATGCGCCAGTGCTGCGCGTCACCGGCAAGGATGTACCGATGCCCTACGCCGCCAACCTCGAAAAGCTGGCGCTGCCCAACGTCGATGAAGTCATCGCGGCAGTGAATGCCGTGACCTATCGCTCGTAAGGAGAACCGGGATGCCAATCAATATCACCATGCCGGCGCTCTCCCCCACGATGGAAGAGGGCAAGCTTGCCAAGTGGCACGTCAAGGAAGGCGACAGCGTCTCATCCGGTGACGTGATCGCCGAGATCGAAACCGACAAGGCCACGATGGAAGTTGAGGCTGTCGACGAGGGCAAGATCGGCAAGATTCTCGTGGCCGAAGGCACCGAGAACGTGAAGGTCAATGCCGTGATCGCCGTGCTGCTGCAGGACGGCGAAAGCGCCGACGCAGTGCCCGCGCCACAGGCTGAAGCTCCGAAGGCTGCTCCGGCTGCCGAGGCGCCCAAGGCTGACGCCGGTACGGTGACCCGCGCCGATGCGGCAACGCAGACCGCGCCGACCGCCAAGGCTGACACCAACAGCAATTCTGGCTCTAGCGCTCCGGCTGCAAAGCCTGCGGCTGCTCCGGCGCCTGCCAAGTCCGACGGCGGCAAGGTGTTTGCCTCGCCACTGGCACGGCGTCTGGCCAAGGAAGCCGGCATTGAGGTTTCTGCCATTTCCGGCACTGGGCCCAAGGGGCGCGTCGTCAAGTCCGACGTCGAAGCCGCCAAGTCCGGCAAGACGCCGCTCAAGGCCGCAACGGCTTCTGCTGCATCGGCTCCAGCCGCTGGCGGCGCTGCGCCGACCGGGATGACCAAGGCGCAGGTTATCGCGCTGTACGAGGAAGGCAGCTTCGAACTGGTGCCCAACGATGGCATGCGCAAGGTCGTCGCCGCGCGCCTCACCGAGTCGAAGCAAACCGTGCCGCATTTCTATCTGTCGCTCGATTGCAAGATCGATGCGCTGATGTCGGCTCGCGAGCAGATTAATGCGACTGCGCCAAAATCCAAGGACGGCAAGCCGGCCTTCAAGCTGTCGGTCAATGACTTCGTAATGAAGGCCTGGGCTGTCGCTCTGCAGCGCGTGCCGATGGCCAATGCCACCTGGGCCGGTGACTCGATCCTCTATCACAAGCGCTCGGACGTGGCGGTTGCCGTGGCAGTGCCGGGCGGCCTGTTCACGCCCGTTGTCAAATCCTGCGATACCAAGACGCTTCGGGAAATCTCCGAAGAGGTCAAGGACCTTGCAGGCCGCGCCAAGTCCAAGAAGCTCGCGCCGCATGAGTATCAGGGCGGCGCCTCCTCGGTGTCCAACCTCGGCATGTTCGGCATCAAGAGCTTTTCGGCCGTGATCAACCCGCCGCATGGCACCATCCTTGCGGTCGGTGTCGGCGAAGAGCGCGTCTATGCCGACGCTGGCCAAGTCAAGATCGCCAACTTCATGACCGTGACCCTGAGCTGTGATCACCGCGCCGTCGATGGTGCCCTCGGCGCCGAACTGCTCGGCGTCTTCAAGGGCCTGATCGAAAACCCGGTAATGATGCTGGCCTAGGGGCAGGGCGCCATGAAAACCATTCTAGCCTATGGCGACAGCCTGACTTATGGCGCTAATCCGCGGCCCGATGGGCTGCGGCATGCCTATGAGAACCGCTGGCCGACCGTGCTGGAACAGGGGCTTGGCGGCAATGTCCGGGTTATTGCCGAGGGCCTTGGTGGCCGCACTACGGCGTTCGACGATGGCTCGGCCTTGTCGGACCGCAATGGCGCGCGCATCCTTCCGGTGCTGCTCGACACGCACAAGCCACTCGATATTGTCATCATCATGCTCGGCTCCAATGACCTGAAGCCGGCGATCCACGGCCGCGCGATTACCGCGTCCTATGGCATTCGCAAGCTGATGCAGGTGGTGCGCGGCCATTTCGTGCAGCCCGGCGATTTGATGCCCAAGCTGCTGATCGTCAGCCCGCCGCATCTGGTTGAGACGAAACATCCCGAGATGGGACTTCACTTTGGCGGCGAGGCTGCCATCGCTGAGTCCAAGGCCATGGCTGGCTATGCCCGCACCCGCGCGGCTGAATATGGCGCCGAGTTCTACGATGCCGCCGACGTGGCGCACGCGGACCCGCTCGATGGGGTGCATCTCGACCCGGCCAATACCCGCGCCATCGGCACGGGGCTGATCCCGCTCGTTAAATCCATGCTGGGCCTTTGAGCATGTCGATTTCTGTCAGGCCGGCCCGCAAGTCCGATGCCGCCGAGATTGCCTTGCTGGTCAATATCGCGGTGCATGGCAGCGTGGCGAAGGGCTGGGCGCAGGACAAGCAGGCTGAGGGCACCTATGAGCCGCTCGAAGTCGGCCGGCTGGAAATGCTGAAAGACGATACACCCTTCGGCTGGCGCAGCGCCTTCATGGCCGAGGCGGACGATGAAGTGGCGGGCATGCTGCTGGGCTACCGCAAACCCGATGCACGCGAGCCGGTGCCGGTGAATACCTGGGCGCCGATGCGCCCGATCCAGGAGCTGGAAGCGGAGGCCCATGGCCGCTGGTTCATCTCAATGCTGGGCGTGCACAAGACCTGGCGCGGCAAGGGCATAGGCTCGGTGCTGCTCGACCATGCCGAGGCACAGGCAAAAAATACACAGGCGCGCGGCCAGGCATTGGTCGTCGAAGACGCCAATGCCGGCGCTCGCAAACTTTATGAAAGCCGGGGTTTCTCGGTGACAGCAAGCCGTCCCATGGTGCCGTTCCCCGGAACGCCGCAACATGGTTCGGACTGGCTTCTGATGGTGAAGGAATAAATCATGGCTGACCAATACGATCTTCTCATCATCGGCGCCGGCCCCGGCGGCTACGTCGCGGCCATTCGCGGCGCGCAACTGGGCATGAAGGTGGGCATTATCGAGCGCGAGCATATGGCTGGCATCTGCTCCAACTGGGGCTGCATTCCCACCAAGGCGCTGCTGCGCTCGGCCGAAATCTACGGCCACATGAGCCATGCCAAGGACTATGGCCTGACCGCTGAAAAGTTCGGCTTCGACGTCGACGGCATCGTCAAGCGTTCGCGCGCCATTGCGGCGCAGATGAACAATGGCGTGCAGTTCCTGATGAAGAAGAACAAGGTCGACATCATCTGGGGCGAGGCCGTCATCACCAAGCCGGGCGAGGTCAAGGTCGCGCCGACCAAGAAGGCCATCGTGCAACCGCAGGGGCCGGTGCCGAAAAACCCGCTCGGCGAGGGCACCTACACCGCCAAGCACATTATCATCGCCACCGGCGCACGGCCGCGCGTGCTGCCCGGCATCGAACCCGACGGCGACAGGATATGGACCTATTTCGAGGCGATGATGCCGGCCGCCATGCCCAAGTCGCTGGTGGTGATGGGTTCGGGCGCCATCGGCGTCGAGTTTGCCTCCTTCTACCGCTCGATGGGTGCGGACGTGACCATCATCGAACTGCTGCCGCAAATCATGCCGGTCGAAGATGCCGAGATCGCCGGCCTTGCCCGCAAGCGCCTCGAAAAGCGCGGCATCAAGATCCTCACCGATGCGAAGGTCGCCAAGGTCGAGAATACGGCTGACGGCGTCACCGCCCATGTCGAACTCAAGGACGGCTCCAAGAAGCAGATTTCTGGCGAGAAGCTGATCTCGGCTGTCGGCGTGATGTGCAATATCGAAGGCCTCGGCCTCGAGACAGTCGGCGTCAAGACCGACCGCGGCGCGATTGTAATCGACCAATACGGCGCGACCAACGTTGCCGGCATCTGGGCCATCGGCGACGTCGCCGGGCCGCCCATGCTTGCGCACAAGGCCGAGCACGAAGCGGTCATTACCGTCGAAAAAATCGCTGGCCTCAAGGTGCATGGCCTCGACAAAACCAAGGTGCCCGGCTGCACCTATTGCGAGCCGCAGGTGGCCAGCGTCGGGCTGACCGAAGCCAAGGCCAAGGAACTGGGCCGCGAGATCAAGGTCGGGCGCTTCCCCTTCGCCGGCAACGGCAAGGCGATCGCGCTAGGCGAACCGGATGGTCTTGTGAAAACCATCTTCGATGCCAAAACGGGAGAACTGCTCGGCGCCCATATGGTGGGCGCGGAAGTCACCGAGTTGATCCAGGGCTTCGTCATCGCGATGAACCTCGAGACCACCGAGGAAGAGCTGATCCACACGATTTTCCCGCATCCGACATTGAGCGAGACGATGAAGGAAAGCGTTCTGGCTGCTTATGGGCGCGCGCTGAACATCTAGCCGCCGCTTTCCACAGGCATCACACAGGTTTTCAAGGAGTTATCCACATGGTCAAGGCGATACAGGTCGGCCTCGGACACTGGGGATTTAGCTGGACCAAGGAAGTTATCCCCAAAGTTCCCAATATTGAGATGGTGGGCTATGTGGACAACAATCCCGAGGCGACCAAGCGGGTTCAGACCGAGCTCGGGATCGACGAGAAACTGTGCTTCCTCAACCTCGAGGATGCGTCCGCCGTGGGTGCCGACCTGGCGATCTGCACGTTGCGGACCGAGGCGCATTATCCGGTGGTGAAGCGCTGCCTCGAACTGGGGCTCAATGTCATCGTCGAAAAGCCGTTTGCGTCGACCATTGCGCAGGCCAGGGAACTGGTGGAACTGGCGCGTGCCAATGGCCGCGTGCTGATGGTCAGCCAGAATTATCGCTTCCAGCCGGCGCCGATTGCTGCGGCCGAGCTGATCGGCGCGCAAAAGTTCGGCCCGGTGAACCTGGTGTCGATCGAATTCCGCCGCCACGCCCCGAGCCAGGGCTACCGCTATTGGGACATGCCAGATCCGCTGCTGGCCGACATGTCGATCCACCATTTCGACCTGATGCGCATGGTGCTGGGCGACGAGCCCAAGCGCGTTTCGTGCCGCACCTGGAACCCAACCGCCAGTCCCTTCGGTCACCACCCAATCGGCGTGGCGACACTGGAATTCGAAAAGGGCACCATCGCCTCCTATCGTGGCAGCTGGATGAGCAGCGGCCCAGTGACGCCCTGGGCGGGCGAATGGACCATGGATTGCTCGGAAGGCGAGATCATCTGGAGCTCGCGTGACCACTTCATGGGCAAGGCCGGTCCGGACAAGCTCAGCCTGCGCGAGCGTGATGGGGAGGCTAAGCCGCTCGACCTGCCACCGATCGAGCTGGCCGACCGTACCGGCACGCTGGGCGCCATCGCCAAGGTGATCGAGACAGGCTCCATGCCGGCGCGTTTCAGCTCAGGGGAAGATAACCTCCACTCGCTGGCGCTGGTGCAGGCGACGATCCTGTCTGCCTCACGCGGTGGCGACTGGGTCGATATCGCCGAGATCATGCAATAGGCGACTGCGCGCTAGGCAAAAAGGCCGGGTTGAACTGGCCGCCTTTGGGAGCGATATAACGGGCACACTGCCCAGTCAGGACCTCAAGTGGTTACGCTCATAGACAATTCGGCTCTCAAGCCGCGCCACCCTGAAAAGGCCAATCGGCCAGATAGCGTGGTTTTGCGCAAGCCGGACTGGATCCGCGTCAAGGCGCCGGGATCCCCGGTCTACAAGGAAACCCAGCAGATCGTGCGCGAGCATGGGCTGGTAACAGTGTGCGAAGAGGCCGGCTGCCCCAATATCGGCGAGTGCTGGTCCAAGAAGCACGCCACCATGATGATCATGGGCGAGATCTGTACCCGCGCCTGCGCCTTCTGCAACGTGCGCACCGGCATGCCTGGACCGCTCGATCCCAACGAACCCGAGAACGTGGCCAGCGCTGTCGCCAAGCTGGGCCTGCAGCATGTCGTGATCACGTCGGTCGACCGCGACGATCTGGCCGATGGCGGCGCGCAGCACTTCGCCGACGTCATCCGCGCCATCCGCGCTGCGACGCCGATGACCACTATCGAAATCCTGACGCCGGACTTTCTGCGCAAGGATGGCGCGCTCGAGATCGTCGTGGCGGCCAAGCCCGATGTATTCAATCACAACCTCGAAACCGTGCCGTCGAAATACCTCAAGGTGCGTCCCGGCGCCCGCTATTTTCATTCGATCAGGCTGCTTCAAAAGGTCAAGGAACTCGACCCCACCATGTTCACCAAGTCTGGGATCATGGTCGGCCTCGGCGAAGAACGGAATGAAGTGCTGCAGTTGATGGACGACCTGCGATCAGCCGACGTGGATTTCCTGACCATTGGCCAATATTTGCAGCCGACCAAGAAGCACTATCCCTTGCAGCGTTTCGTGACGCCGGACGAATTCAAGTCGTTCGCCACGGTCGCCACTGCCAAGGGTTTTGCACTGGTCTCCTCCAGCCCGCTGACACGCTCCTCGCACCATGCCGGTGAAGACTTCGCGCGCCTCAAGGGTGCTCGCTTGGCCAAGATGGGTCACTGATGAAACGCTTCTTCGAGCGGCATGTGCCGCACCTGCCGCAGCGCATGTATGAAATCGTCGCTGATCTCAGCGATTATCCGCGCTTCATTCCCAACTGCAAGGCGATGGATGTCCGCCCGGACCCCGCCGCCGGCGATGCCGATATCCGCCTCGCCAGGATGACGCTGAATTTCGGCCCGGTCACCCAGACCTATACCAGCCGCGTTAAGCTCGACCCGGTCGCGCAGACCATAACGGCCAAGGCCGTCGATGGACCCTTCGCCTATCTCGACAGCGTTTGGAGCTTCGAGCCCGAAGGCATGGGCACCCAGGTGCGCTTCCTGATCGACTTCAAGATATCCAATCCCTTCATCGCCGCCGTGGCCGAACCCGCCTTCGCCGCCAAGCAGGAAGAGATCATGCGCGCCTTTGCCGACGAGGCGGATAGCCGGTTCGGGAACTGATCCCAGCGTCGCATTTGTCAAGCAGGTCATGACCATTGCTCGTGCGCGCAGCCTACGTAGCGGGCCGGGACGCCATCAATTGGACATCTGGCAGCAGGCGATCGTGCCAGCCCTCGCATGGCTGGCACCCGTATCGGCGCAAGCCGCGACTAGTCCTCGACGCCCGTCAGCACCTGGAGCACTAAATCCAGCGCGGCCTTGACGCTGGCCTTGCGGATTTCGTCGCGGCCAAGGTCGCCAAAGCGATGCTCAATGACCACCGTAGCCAGTTCTGAAGATACCGCGACATAGACGAGGCCAACCGGCTTCCTGTCGCTGCCGCCGTCGGGACCGGCGATACCGGTGACCGCTACTGCATAGTCCGCATGCGCCGTGTTGCGTGCCCCGTCAGCCATGGCGCGGGCGACCTGATTGGACACCGCGCCATAATCGCGTATCAGCCGCGCCTGCACGTGGATCATCCGCGTCTTGGCTGTATTGGCATAGGTGACGTAGCCGCCATATAACGCCGCCGAGGCCCCCGGAATATCGGTTAGCGCCGCGGCGATCATGCCGCCCGTGCAGCTTTCGGCAGTGACGATGGTCTTCTTTTTTTCGGTGAGCAGATCGATGATCTGTTTGCCCTGATCAGGGGTTGCCGGTGCTTTGGCTGCCATTAGTCCCCCCTCGGCATTTCTACACTTGCGCTCGCCATGGCCACAATTCCTTCCTCCCGCCCGGTAAACCCGAGCTGCTCGCTTGTTGTCGCCTTGACCGCGATTCTGAATGTCGCAATTCCCAGCGCCGCCCCGATGACTTCGCGCATCGCCGGAACGTGGACAGCAATCCTCGGCGCTTCGCAGACGATTGTCACGTCCAGATTGACGATGCGGCCGCCTGCTTCATTAACAAGTTTGCCGGCATGCTTGAGGAACACCGTGGAGGCCATGCCGCGCCACTGCATGTCGGATGGCGGGAAATGGACGCCGATATCGCCTTCGCCAATGGCTCCCAGAATGGCGTCGGTCAGCGCGTGCAGCGCCACGTCGGCGTCGGAGTGGCCCTTGAGCTTCTTGTCATGCGGAATTTTGACCCCGCCCAGCCAGACGCCGTCGCCGGGCTCGAAGGGATGCACGTCAAAGCCGGTACCGACGCGGGTTTCCATGGCGATATCTCCACCAAAAATGCGCTCTGCCCGCGCAAAGTCCTCGGGACGTGTAATCTTGAAGCTGTCGACGTGCCCCGCAACCATTGCGACGCGCAGGCCGGCCCATTCGGCGATTTCTGCATCGTCGGTGAACTGCCGGCGGATTGTCGACGCCCGCATGTGGGCGGAGAAGATTTGCCCGAAGCGGAAACCCTGCGGCGTCTGGGCGGCAAACAGCTGTTCGCGGTCCTCGGTGGCCGCGACCTGGCGCCCATCCAGCGAGCGCTTGATGGTGTCAATGACGCGAAGTGTGGGCAGGGCGCCTTCAAATCGCTCGAGCGCCTCCACCACATCACCAATGACTTGGGGGGGTGCGAAAGGCCGGGCCGCATCCTGGATCAACACCAGGTCGGGTCGCTGCGGCGCCAAGGCCTTGAGACCTTCAAGCACCGAGGCTTGGCGCGACGTGCCACCGATGACGGGCGCAAGTAGGCGCTCATTTGAAAAACCTAGCGCGGCGTAGCGGTCTGCATGGTCCGCATGGATAACAGCTGTTACCGATGTCACGAAGGGAAGATCCAGAAAGGCCTGAACCGTCCGCGCCAATACGGGTTTACCGCCGACAGGCCGATACTGCTTGGGGTCGATCGAGCCGTCGAGGCTGGCACGTTCCCCTTTTCCCGCAGCGACGATGATGACGGCAATGGACTTTGGACGCATGGAAACCGGGCACTCTAGACTTGAAAACGTCATATCGTCGTGGTCTAGCGCCCACTATGCCATGCGGCAAGTGCAGGGCTGCCGCACTCTGTCCAGAGCCATTTAAGGTGTTGCGCTGGACACTGATTTGACTATTGTGCAGGCAATATTTCAAAAGTGACCATTTCTGGGGCAGTTTGTGTCGGACAGTGCCTGCAAGTTGAGCATCGGGAGCCACGTGGTTCGCAACAATGCTTTCCTGGCGCCCATGGCCGGAATCACCGATCGCCCCATGCGCAAGCTGGCCGAACGCTTTGGCGCTGGCATGGTGGTTTCCGAAATGATCGCCAGCAATGCACTCGCCGTCGGCAACCAGGATATGGCGCGCAAGCTGGGGAAGCCGGGCACGCTGCCGCATATGGTGCAACTGGCCGGCTGCGAGGCCGAATGGATGATCCGCGGTGCCAAGATGGCGCAGGATGCTGGTGCGGATATAATCGACATCAATTTTGGCTGCCCGGCCAAGCGCGTCACCAACGGATTTTCGGGCTCAGCGCTGATGCGCGTGCCCGACCATGCCATGACCCTGATCGAGGCCGTGGTCAGAGCCACGCCGCTGCCGGTCACGGTCAAGATGCGGTTGGGCTGGGACGACGAAAGCCTCAATGCGCCCGAGATGGCGCGGCGCGCCGTCGATGCCGGCGTCAAGATGATCACGGTGCATGGTCGTACCCGCCAGCAGTTCTATAAGGGCAGCGCCCGTTGGGAATTGGTGCGCGCCGTCGTGGAAGCCGTAAATGTGCCAGTCGTGGTCAATGGCGACATCATCGACCTAGCGACCGCTCGCGAGGCGCTTGAGAAATCCGGTGCCGCTGGGGTGATGCTGGGCCGCGGCGCGCAGGGCCGCCCCTGGGCCGTGGCGCAGATCGGGGCAGGGCTCTCGGGACAGGCTGGACCCACCATACCGCAGGGCGCCGAACTGGCCGCGCTGGTGGTTGAGCATTACGAAGACATGCTGATCGAATATGGCATTGCCGTTGGCCTGCGCGCCGCGCGCAAGCATCTCGGCTGGTATACCGAGGCAGCGGGCATCGTGCTGGGCAAGCCTGCGCGCAATGCCTTCCTCAATAACGAAGAGCCGGCTGACGTCCTGCGTCAGATTCAGAGTATCTTTGCCAACGAACAAAGGGCGGCCGCATGAGTGCGATCGAGGCTGCGTCATCCTCTCCCATCAACGATCCGGCCGCTGCCACTGCGGTGTTGCAGGCCTTGCCGCAGCCAATTATCGTCTGCGCTGAAGACCGTCAGATCACCTTCGTCAATTACGCCGCCGAGGCGTTTTTCGGTGCTTCGCTGAGCGTGCTCACCCGGCAGCGGCTGGACGACTTGATCGCCTTCGGCTCGCCCATCATCAGTCTTGTCGAGACCGTGGGTCTCCGCCGCGCCCCAATGACCGAGTATCGCGTCCGTGTCGGCTCATCGCGTTTTGGCGACGAGCGGATTGCGGACGTATTCGCAAGCCCTCTGTCTGACAATGATGGCCGTGTTGCCCTCCTGATCCAGGAGCGCACCATGGCCGACAAGATCGACCGCCAGATGGTGTCGCGTGGCGCAGCGCGCTCGGTGACAGGGCTTGCCTCGATGCTGGCCCACGAGATCAAGAACCCGCTCTCGGGCATTCGTGGCGCAGCGCAACTGCTGGAACAAACCGTTAGCAGCGATGAGATCCCGCTGGCGCGCCTGATCCGCGAGGAAACCGACCGCATCGTGCACCTGATTGACCGGGTCGAAGTGTTCGGCGACGAGCGTCCTATGGAACGCGAGCCGATCAATATCCACGTCGTTCTGGACCGGGTAAAGCTGCTGGCCCGCAACGGCGTGTCGCGCGGCATAGCCTTCTCCGAAGAATACGATCCGTCATTGCCGCCGGTCTATGGCAACCGCGACCAGCTGATCCAAGTCTTCTTAAACTTGGTGAAAAACGCCTCGGAAGCCCTTGAACGTACTCAAAAACCGGAAATAAAGTTCTCGACGGCCTTCCGCCCCGGCATCCGAATTGCGGTGCTTGGGGTCTCGGAGCGCATCTCACTGCCGCTCGAAATCGTCATCGAGGACAACGGTCCCGGCGTACCACCCGATATCCTGCCATTCCTGTTCGATCCTTTCGTGACCACCAAGCCCAATGGCTCGGGCCTCGGCCTGGCACTGGTTGCCAAGATCATCGGTGATCATGGCGGCGTCATCGATTGCGAAAGCAGGCCGGGTCGCACCAGATTCAGAATTCTACTCCCCGTCGCGAGTGGGGCCTTCCAGGCATCAATTGAAGAGGAAGTGGCAAAATGAGCCGTGTTGTCCTGCTCGCCGATGACGACGCAGCAATTCGTATGGTGCTCAACCAGGCGCTGACCCGCGCCGGATACGAAGTGCGTCCAACCGGCAATATCTCCACCATGTGGAACTGGGTGAGCCGCGGCGAGGGCGATGTGCTCATCACTGACGTCGCGATGCCCGATGGCAATGCCTTCGAGGTCATGCCCAAGATCAAGAAGCTGCGCCCCGACCTGCCGATGATTGTGATGAGCGCCCAGAACACCTTCATGACGGCGATCCGCGCCTCGGAAGTCGGCGCCTACGAATACCTGCCCAAGCCCTTCGATATCACTGAAGTGCTGTCGGTGGTGGCCCGTGCCCTGGCCGATGCCAAGAAGCCGACCAATGCCGAGCGCAAGGCCGCCGAAGAGCCTGGCGAGACCATGCCGCTCGTCGGTCGTTCTACCGCCATGCAGGACATCTACCGCGCCCTGGCACGGCTGATGCAGACCGACCTCACGGTGATGATCACCGGCGAGAGCGGCACCGGCAAAGAGCTGGTGGCTCGCGCCCTGCATGACTTCGGCAAGCGCCGCAATGGACCCTTCGTCGCCATCAACATGGCCGCCATCCCGCGTGATTTGATCGAAGCCGAACTGTTCGGCCACGAGAAGGGAGCCTTCACCGGCGCCAATACGCGCTCGTCGGGCCGCTTCGAGCAAGCGGAGGGCGGCACGCTGTTCCTCGACGAAATCGGCGACATGCCGATGGATGCGCAGACCCGCCTGCTTCGCGTGCTCCAGGAAGGCGAGTACACGATGGTTGGCGGTCGGTCCTCGATCAAGACCAACGTCCGTATCGTGGCGGCGACGCACCGCGATCTCAGCCAGATGATCCGCCAGGGCTTGTTCCGCGAGGATCTCTACTACCGTCTCAACGTCGTTCCGATCCGCCTGCCGCCACTGCGCGAGCGCGTCGACGACGTCGGTGACCTGGCAGCCCACTTCCTTCGCGTCGCGCAGCGCGAGGGCGAGCCGGTCAAGACCATTTCGGCCGATGCCATCCGGCTGATGCAAAACTATTCCTGGCCGGGCAACGTCCGCGAGCTGGAAAACCTGGTGCGGCGGCTTTCCGCGCTTTATGCCGACGAAAGCATCTCCGCCGAGATCGTTCAGAACGAACTCAACATCACCGAACGGCCCTCGTCGCCGGGCGCAGCCGGACCGATGGATGTATCCATGGCGGTGGAAACCCATGTGGGGCAACTGCTGCGAGAATATGAACCCAGTCTGCCGCCGCCGGGCCTCTACCAGCGGGTGATCGACAAGGTGGAAGCCCCGCTGATCGCCATGGCGCTCAATGCCTGCGGCGGCAACCAGATCAAGGCTGCCGATCTGCTGGGATTGAACCGCAACACGCTGCGAAAGAAAATCCGGACGCATAGCATCGAGATCGTCAAGCACAGCCGGCGAAATTAGAGCGGAATTACGAGGTATCCGGGTCCCGCGAGCCTAGTTCTCCGGGCGTAGAGGTCTGAAAACGCGCCACCGGCGCGTTTTTGCGGCGCAGTCGCCGACCTCTACTGTCACATTTTGGCAACATTTGTCTTGAAGGGTCGGCTGAATTGGGTCAGACTCGATCTTTTCGACGGAGACGGAGTGCCTTCGGGCATTGATGAGTGAACTAACGGCAACAGAACAACGGAACCTGCGGGGTCTGGTGAGCGACAAGGGCAAGCCGGTCAGTTCGCTGTTTTCGTCTGCCCACAACAATCGTCCACTACGCATCCTCGGCTTCATCGTGGTGTTTGCCTCGGTGCTGATGTCGTCGATCTCGTTCCTGATCCTGACCCGCGCCACCAATATCGAGCCGTCGACCACCGTCTGGACCATCATCTGGATCGTCACCGGCATACTCGTGCTGCTGGTGATCGCGCTGGTGGTGACCGAGGCGACGCTGCTGATCCAGGCGCGCATCCAGCGCCAGCCCGGCGCCGGCATGCAGATCCGCATGGTGACGATGTTCGCGCTTGTCGCGGCCCTACCGGCGGCTCTGGTGGCTGTGGTGGCGACGATCGCGCTTAATCAGGGCCTCGACCAATGGTTCTCGGAGCGCACCCGCTCCATGGTGGAAAGTTCACGCCTCGTCGCCCGCTCTTACATGCTCGAGCATGCCCAGGTGCTCCGCGACGACGTGATCTGGGTGGCCTCGGAGCTGGAGCAGGCACACGCCACCTACGACCAAGACCAGGAACGTTTCCAGCGCATCCTCACTGCGCTAGCGGTAACCCGCTCGCTGCCATTCACCTCGCTGGTCACCGCCGACGGCGAGACGCTAATGCGCGCCCAGATCGCCGTGCAGGGCGCCTATCCGCAATTGCCCGAGGGAATCACCGACGGTCTGGTGGAAGGCATTCCTGCCGCCATTGCGCCCGGCCGCATCAACCTTGTCGGCTCGGTGATCAAGCTACGGGGCTACGAAAACACCTATCTGTTTGTTGCCCGGCCGGTCGAGGCCGAGGTGCTCGAATACATGCAGCTCACCGACCAGAACGTCACCGAGTATCGACAATATGCGTCGAACCGGCTGGTGTTCCAGATCACCTTCACCATCCTTTATGTCGGCCTCGCAGTGGTGCTCTTGCTGGCCGCTTTGTGGATCGGTATCGCGCTGGCCAACCGCTTTGTCGATCCGATCCGTAACCTGATGGTTGCCTCGAACCGCGTCAGTAACGGCGACCTCGATGTGCAGGTGCCGGTGCTGGAGGGCAGGGGCGATCTGCGCGACTTGTCCAACGGCTTCAACCGCATGACGCTTCAACTCAAGAGCCAGCGCGAGGCGTTGGTCACCGCCAGCGAGATGAACGAAAAGCGCCGCCAGTTCACCGAGGCCGTGGTGGAAGGCGTGTCGGCCGGCATTATCGGTCTCGACGCCTTCGGGGCGGTAAACCTCGTAAATGCGCGCGCCTGCGACATGCTGGGTCGTAACGAAGTCGACCTGATGGGCGAGCCCATGGAACAGGTCATGCCGCTGCTGGCACCCACGCTGGAACGCGCCCGCTCTGCTCGTCGTGGCCAGGTACGTGACCAAATCCAGCTCGGCAATGAGACCGACCGGCGCACCTACCAGGTGCAGTTGACGCGCGAGGGCTCGATCACGGAGTCCAAGGGCTATGTGCTGACATTCGACGATATTACCGATCTTGAATCCGCGCAGCGCACTAGCGCCTGGGCCGACGTGGCGCGCCGCATTGCACACGAGATCAAGAATCCGCTGACGCCCATCCAGCTCTCCGCCGAGCGCCTTCGCCGCCGCTATGGCAGCCGGCTGGAAGATGACCGTGATGTGTTCGACAAATGTATCAATACCATCGTCCGCCAGGTTGGCGATATTGGCCGCATGGTCGATGAGTTCTCGGCCTTTGCACGCATGCCTGAAGCCGCGCCCGAGATCGCCGACCTGTCTGACACCGTCCGCCAGGCCGTGTTCCTCGAAAGCGTCCGGCTGCCCCAAATCACCATTCGCACCCTGCTGCCCGCAGAGTCGATCCATGCCTGGTTTGACAACCGGCTGATAGCCCAGTCGCTGACAAACCTGATCAAGAATGCGGTTGAGGCCTTCGAAATGGTTGATCTGACCGAAGGCTGGGAGCCCACTATAACCGTCGAGGCGCAACTGGAAGGCAATCATGCTCGCGTTGCCGTGTCGGACAATGGTAATGGCTGGCCAAAGGATAACCGCCAGCGACTGCTTGAGCCCTACATGACCACGCGCGAGAAGGGCACCGGCCTCGGTCTCGCGATTGTCGCAAAAATCATCGAACAGCATCACGGCATTGTGGAGCTGATCGACGCCGAGCCAGATCCATACGGACGGGTTGGCGCCTGCGTGACTTTTACGCTACCCCTGCAATCGCCCATGAAGTCACTAGAGGCGAAAAGCTCCAATCTCTCGGAGCCTACATCTGCCCAACAGGAGGAACCGCTGACGACAGCGGTGGTTCATAAGTAATGGCACTCGATATTCTTATCATCGACGACGAAGACGACATCCGCGATCTTATCGCCGGAATCCTTGAGGACGAGGGCTTCGAAACGCGGCAGGCGCATGACGCCGATAGCGGATTGAACGAAATCGCCCGCCGGCGACCCAGCCTGGTGTTTCTCGATATCTGGATGCAGGGCTCGCGGCTCGACGGGCTGCAACTGCTCGATGTATTCCAGAGCCAGCACCCGGACATGCCGGTAGTGATGATTTCCGGGCATGGCAATGTCGAGACGGCCGTGTCAGCCATACGCCGCGGCGCCTACGACTATATCGAGAAGCCGTTCAAGATCGACCGGCTGCTACACATCACCCAACGCGCCATGGAGGCGACCAAGCTGCGCAGCGAAGTTGCCGAGCTCAAGGAGCGTTCGGCCAGCAAGAACGCCGAACTCGTCGGCACTTCGCCGGCCTTGCAGCAGGTGCGCGGCACTATCGAGAAGTCCGCCCCGACCAATTCGCGCATATTCATTTCTGGCCCGTCTGGCGCCGGCAAGGGGCAGGTGGCCCGGCTGATCCATCAGCGCAGCCCGCGCACCGACTCGCCCTTCGTCGAGATCAACGCCTCGCTCTATGCCCCCGACGAAGTGCCGGTGGTGCTGTTCGGGCGCGAAACGCGCGAAAAGACCGGCATCCTCAAGGTGGAAGTGGGTGCGCTGGAAAAGGCTCATGGCGGCACGCTCTACCTGTCAGAAGTGACGACGCTGCCACCCCAGACTCAGGCCGTCCTGCTGCGTACGCTGGTGGAAAACCGCTTCAACCGCGTCGGCGGCACGCAGGCAGTGCCGATCGACGTGCGCATCATCTCCTCAAGCTCCCAGAACGTGGCGGCGCAGATCGAAGCAGGCGAATTCCGCTCCGACCTGTTCCATCGCCTGTCGATCGTCCCGCTGCCGATAACGCCGCTCAAGGAGCGTCGCGAGGACGTGCCGCCATTGGTGGCCCTATTCATCGAACAGGTCTGCCGCATGCACAACCTGCAACGTGTCACCGTCGGAGACGATGCCTTGGCCGTGCTGCAGGCCCAGGAATGGCCTGGCAATGCCCGACAATTGCGCAACTCCATCGAACGCTTGTTGATCCTGATGAAGGACCAACAGCCCGAGGATGGGATCATCACCGCCTCGATGTTGCCGTCGGATATCGGCGAAGTGCTGCCTACCGTAGGCGATACCGACGCATCAGCCCACCTGATGAGCCTCCCGCTGCGCGACGCCCGCGAAGTGTTCGAGCGCCAGTATTTGCTTGCGCAGATCGAACGCTTTGGCGGCAATATCTCCAAGACCGCTGAGTTTGTTGGCATGGAGCGCAGCGCGCTGCATCGCAAAATCAAATCGCTCGGGCTGTAGTGACCGGCGAAATATTCTGACGTGCCATGCAAATGGCGCGGTAGGCATAAAAAAGGATCTATGCCATAGTGGTGAGGGAGTGATGACACCATATTGGCGGGGACTGGGCGGCAGTTCTCTTGTCAGATGACAGCAAACTCACCGATAACAGCGACAATCAATGCCGCGACAAAAGAGGCCCGAATGCCCAGCGAAAAACAGCCTAATCTCCAGGATTCTTTCCTCAACCATGTGCGAAAGCAGAAGGTACCGGTCACGATATTTCTCGTGAACGGCGTGAAGTTGCAGGGTGTCATCACCTGGTTCGACAATTTCTGCCTGTTATTACGCCGCGACGCGCAGTCGCAGTTGGTCTACAAGCACGCCATCTCGACCATTATGCCCGGCGCGCCGATCCAACTGTTCGACCCCGAGACAAACACTGACGACTGAAGCGTCATTCGCATGGCGAAGGCGCAGTAACACACATGGTCGCTTCGGCGTTCCGAAGCGACCCAGCGAGCTGCAATGACAGAATTTGATGACGAAGAGGCCGTCCAGAAGGGCGGCCCGCAGGCGTTTATCGACAGGCGTTCCCAACAGACCCGCGCTGGTCTGGTCGTGCCCGACGTACGAGGACACACGTCCCAGCATTCCATCGAGGCCCGCAAGGCGGAGTTCGAAGGACTGGCGCATGCCATCCACCTGGATGTGGCATTTTCCGAGATCATCAAGGTCCGCGAGGTCAAGCCGGCCACGTTCATCGGCGGCGGCCATACCGAAAACCTGGCGGCCCGCGTCAAGGCCGAGGATATCGATATCCTGCTGATCGACGTGTCGCTGACCGCGATCCAGCAGCGCAATCTCGAGAAGGAAACCGGCGCCAAGGTGCTTGATCGCACTGCGCTGATCCTCGAGATTTTCGGCGAACGCGCTGCCACCCGCGAAGGCGTGCTCCAGGTCGAACTGGCCCATCTCAATTACCAGAAGGGGCGCCTCGTCCGCTCCTGGACCCACCTTGAACGCCAGCGCGGCTCCGGCGGTTATGGCTTTATGGGCGGCCCGGGCGAAACCCAGATCGAAAGCGATCGCCGCCAGATCACTGACCGTATTGTGCTGCTCGAGGACCGGCTGGAAAAGGTCAAGAAGACCCGCGCCCAGCAGCGCCAGCAGCGTTCGGACACGCCAATTGTCGCCCTCGTCGGCTATACAAATGCCGGAAAATCCAGCCTGTTCAATACCTTGACTGGGGCAGGGGTGTTTGCCGAAGACCTGCTGTTCGCAACCCTCGACACCACCGTGCGCAAGCTTGAACTGCCACATGGTCGTGAGGTCGTATTGAGCGACACGGTTGGCTTCGTCGCTGATCTGCCGACCGACCTGGTTGCTGCCTTCCGCGCCACGTTGGAAGAAGTGCTCGATGCCGACGTCATCCTGCATGCTCGCGACATCGCTAACGAGGATCATGCGGCCCAGGCGCAGGATGTGCTCAAGGTTCTCGGCGATCTCGGCGTTTCAGCCGAAACCACGTCGATCATCGAAGTCTGGAATAAGGTTGATCTGGTCAATGAAGCCGATCTGGTCGGCATCGCTCCTGCTAGCAAGGTTGCCGGTGTTGTGCACGCATCGGCCAAGACCGGGCAGGGCCTCGAAGACCTGAAACTGGCGATTGAGAAGGCACTGGGCGAGAAAAGCCGGACCTATCACGTCAATGTGCCGCATACGGCTGGTGCTGATATCGGCTGGCTGCATTCGCACTCGGAAATCGTCTCGCGCGACGAGCCGACGGAGCAGGGCTCCGGCTTCACGGTCCGCGTCGAACCCCGCCACAAGGCCGCCTTCCTCGAACGTTTCAACGGACGCATCAAAAGCTCTGACGCCTAGGCCTTATCAGCGGCGCGGATCTCGTTCCAATAACCGTCTAACCGATCGAGCCCGGCTTCCCTGGGCTCGATGCCGTCTTCGCGGCAACGCGCCTCGACGTGATGAAACCGCCGCGTAAACTTGAAATTGGCATCGCGCAGCGCTGCTTCGGGATCGAAACCGGCATGGCGCGCCAAATTGGCGACGGCAAACAGCAGGTCGCCGATCTCTTCCTGCACCGCAGCTTGGTCACCCGACGCATACGCCTCGACAACTTCAGCGAGTTCCTCATCGACCTTCGCCTTGACCGAGGCAAAGTCCGGCCAGTCAAAGCCTACCTTGGCAGCGCGTTTGGTCAGCTTGCCGGCGCGTGCCAAGGCAGGGAGCACGTTAGGAACGTCGTCGAGCAACGACGGCGTAGCGTCGCCCTTGCGCCCGGCCTTGGCCGCACGTTCCTGCGCCTTGATGGCCTCCCAGCGGTTCTCGGACGCCGCCGATGTTCCTGCCACCACATCGCCGAACACATGCGGGTGCCGCCGGATCAGCTTCTCGGTGATCGCCAGCACTACGTCGCCAATGTCGAAATGACCGGCCTCACTGGCCATCTGGGCATGATAAATTGGCTGCAGCAGCAGATCGCCGAGTTCTTCGCGCAGGTCAGAAAAATCCTTGCGCTCGATCGCGTCGGCGACCTCATAGGCTTCCTCGATCGTGTAGTGCCGAATCGAGGCAAAGTCCTGTTCCAGATCCCAGGGACAGCCACCATCAGGATTGCGCAGGGCGGCCATGATCTCGATGAGGCGGGAAATGTCGCGGGAAGGCAGCATGGTCATCTCCAATATATTCGTTGTCATGCCAGTCCGGCAGATCAGCCTGCGCCTCGCTGTCGCGGCTACTTCAATTTGACACTGGCCGACGCTTAGAACCAGGGAAAACCTGGCTTTACGCAGGTGCCCAATTTGGCACTGCCGTGGTCCATTCTGGCACTGCGCGGAATTTCGCAGGCGAATCTGGCACTACGCGGATGAGTCGTCATCGGCGTTCGAGGCTAGATTAATCGAACTTGAAATAAATTGCGGGAAGGTGGGGGCGTTATGCACACCTAAGGGCACCGATGGACCAGTTCCCCACGCCACATCCCGACGATCCTGGTTTCGTATTCGAGAACGCGATGTTCCGCGCGCTCGCCGATCCGGCGGCACGACACATCCTTGAAATTCTGAGGCAGCCGGCGCCAGCCTGATCGCATCCTTTGCCAGGGGTATCACCAATGATAAATCCGCCATCCGCGCGGCGATCACCCAGCCATGGTCCAACGGTCAGGTCGAAGGGCAGATCACCAAGCTCAAGCTCGTCAAACGTCAGATGTACGGTCGCGCCAAGCTTGACCTGCTCCAGGCCAGACTGATCGGAGCAACATGATCCTGCGATCATCGAATGTGCGTCAGAGCCCTGACATGTCCCCCGAACAGGGGTGCGCCGCGGAACTGGGCGCCGTTCTCTAGAGAGAAATTCTGGACGGGACTATCGCACGTTACGGCATTGCGCTGGATGGCATCCTCATCCACACCCGCGAGGATGGCGAGCCGACGAAGAGCCGAAGTGGGGTAGGTTCCCTCGTTGAACGATACGATGCCGGACAGCAGATAGTGCCGTACGAACTCCTGGCTCGTCATGCAGCCATTTTCGGCCATTCGAACGACCAGCGAGTTTATGTCCTCGTCGTCATGGAATGCAGCAGGAAACGCCATGGCCGGCTGAATACGTCGGTCACTTCGGCCTTCTCTGGATGCGACTGCCCTTCGGACGCTTAGGCCGAGGAGCATCGTCCAAATCAAAGCCTTGATCACTCTCCTGATCGAGGTTCAGAGGAATGGTCGGCAACTTGCCTACATGCACGAATGGATTGATACCGAGCATCTGACTTTCCTCGATCAACGCGATATCGAAAGCCTCTGCCAGATGATTATCTGTTGCGAGTGAGGGACACGCTCAACATCTCACGCGGCAAAAATTCTTCCCGACTTAAAACTCTTTCCAAGCTCTTAGAAGACTGACTAGGTTGAGCGACACCCGAGCAATCCACTCAGCCAGTGCCAAATTGGATTGGGGCCAGTGTCAAATTGGATTGGGCGCGACACTCGCAGGGCACTCCCGGCTGCACATCAAAATTTCGCATAATATATATTATGGAACTGAAAACTGTATCAAAAGGCCCGGAATGCCTGAATTCAGCCTTCCTTCAACGCTTCCGCCACGGCGATATCCGCCATCGCTAGAGCCGCCTCACGGGTCTTTGCTGCCGCGACGAACCGGCCGTTGTGGCAGAAGCTCGCGCCGGTAATGCCGCTGGCTGCTTCGAGCTCGCCATTGGTCAATCCAGCCCATGACGCTGGTAGATCGGCGCGCGCCTCGAAGCCTTCGTCGGCCTTTCGGATGGTGGTCAGGCACCAGTCCTTGTCGCGCGGATGCACCACGAACAGCAGATGATTGGCGCCCGCCTTTATGATGCTGGGCCGGAACGGCATGCCCATTGGCAACTCAAGCACGCGTCTTTCGCCAGCAGCCGCGATGGCCGACTGCACGACAGCCTCGGCGCGCAGCTTGGCGGCGCTGCGGCCAATGCTGGCTTCAACGAAGCTGCGGGCAATCGCCAGCGCAATATGGAACTGTCGGTCATCGGCGCCGGGCTCGCTGTCGTCGAACACCGGCTTCAACGTTTCCAGCAGCGACGGCAAGGTCAGACCTGCAAGCAGCCCGGTCGGGCTAAGAGCGCCATTGTCGGTCAAATCGATCGGCAGCACGAAGCTGCCATCGAATTTCTCATGCACGGTCTCGATATCCGCCGCTGCAATGCCCGACGCCGCCAGATAGTCGCGGCCGTAGTGCTTCCAAACCAGCCCGAACGAGCTGTACGGTTGGCCATCGTCCCGCAGCGGTGCGCCGCGCTGGTGGTGGTCGAAAATGCGGTTTTCCGCCTCGTAGGCGCCACCAACGTCATAGATAATGCGATCGGCAGCAGGCGAAATCCACTCCGGCGCCCTGCTCCGCACGATCTTGGCTTGCGGAAATAGTCGAGTCAGGATGACACTCGACAGCAGTTCGTCGGCATGGAAGCCACCGGAATGGGTGACGAGATAATCGGGAATCATGCCGGAATTACCTTGCTGTTCGCGGGGATAGCCGCCTGAGGATGGCAATCAGATAGCCATTGCCGGGCGCTAGCTCAAGCAATCAACGAATCCGATGGACATTTTTGACCAATTGGTCAAAATATGACGGCGTCCGGCGAGCATTGGGGAATGGAATGCGCTTCGGTTATAAAGCTTCTGCTGAACAGTTTGCACCCAATACATTGCTGCGCTTCGCCATCGAGGCCGAGCAGGCCGGCTTTGAGTCGGTGTTCATCAGCGATCACTTCCAGCCCTGGAAACACACCGACGGCCACGCGCCCTTCGCCCCGTCCTGGATGGCGGCGGCTTTGGCTCGCACCGAAAAGCTGGTAGTCGGCACCTCGGTGCTGACGCCGACGTTCCGGCTACATCCCTCAGTCGTGGCCCATGCTTTCGGCACGCTTGGCGCTATGTTTCCCGAACGCGTCATTCTCGGCGTCGGCACCGGCGAGTCGCTGAATGAAGTGCCCTCCACCGGCATGGTCTGGCCTGAGCTCAAGGAACGCTCAGCGCGCCTGCGCGAGGCCGTAACGCTAATCCGCAAGCTGTGGAGCGAGGATCGCGTCACCTTCGATGGCGAATATTATAAGACCCAGAACGCCACCATCTATGACAAGCCCGACACGATGGTGCCGATCTACCTGGCCGCCGGCGGGCCGCTCAATGCCAAATATGCCGGTCGCGCTGGCGATGGTTTCATCTGCACATCGGGCAAGGGCGCCAAGCTCTATGTCGATCAACTGCTGCCCAATGTTGCCATCGGACGAGCCGAATCCGGCCGTGAAGCACTGCCGTTCGAGCGCATGATCGAAGTAAAGGTTTCGTTCGACACTGACGCCGCAGCGGCTCTCGAAAGTACCCGAGGCTGGGCCGCTCTTTCTTTGAGCGCCGAAGAAAAACACTCTGTCGAAGACCCCGCCGAAATGGAACGCCTCGCATCTCAACTGCCCATCGAGCGCATCGCCAAGCGCTGGATCGTGTCGAGCGATCCCGACGAGCACGTCGCGGCCATCAAGACCTATATGGACTACGGCTTTGATCATCTGGTGTTCCATGCCCCGGGCGAGGACCAGAGCCGCTTCATCGCGCTTTACGCCCAGGAAATCCTGCCGCGCCTGCGGGCGCTCGTGCCAAACGTCCCGGCCCTTTAGGTCCACGATATGTCCATGCCGCGCTATTCAGTTTGGGGCGTTACCGGAATGCCGGAGATCGACGCGGGCGATGACCTCGTCGCGCTGATCGCCGACGCCGTCCAGACGTCGATCGCTGAGGACTCCGACGCATTCTTGCGCGATGGCGACATTCTGGTCATCACCAGCAAGATCATCTCCAAAGCCGAGGGCATGCAGGTGCCCGCTGCCGACCGCGAAAAGGCCATCGCAATGGACACCGTGCGTGTCGTCGCTGAGCGCATCCATCCGGGCGGCGTCACCCAGATCGTCGAAACTCGTCATGGCCTCGTCATGGCAGCCGCCGGCATAGACACCTCCAACGTACCCGACGGTTTGGCGCTGCGCCTGCCCGAAGACCCGGACCGCTCCGCACGTGCGCTGTGTGAAGGCCTACGCCAGCATTTCGGCGTCTCGCTCGGCATTATCGTCACCGACACATTCGGCCGCCCATGGCGTGTCGGCCAGACCGACGTGGCCATCGGTGCAGCCGGCATCATTGTCACCGACGACTTGCGTGGGGGCGTCGATGCCAACGGCCGCCCGCTCAACGTTACCATCACGGTGCTCGCCGATGAACTTGCGGGAGCCGCCGACTTGGTCAAGGGCAAGGCGAGCGGCATTCCCGTCGCCGTGGTGCGCGGCTTGGGCAAACTTGTCACCGACATCGATGCCCCCGGTGCCCGCACACTGACCCGCGTCGGCGACGACGACATGTTCCGCTTCGGCTCAGCCGAGGCTTATCAACTGGGCTACGATGCCGCGCAGGCCGAACGCGCCCAAATACCTGCTAAACGCGTCACACAGGACTGAACCCCAAATGCGCACCCTTCCCCATCTGCTTAGCCTTGCCGTGCTTGCCCTGTCTGCCAGCGTTGCGACGGCGCAGACTACATATCCGCTGATGCTGGACAATTGCGGCGTCGAAATCACCCTGGCCGCGGCGCCGGCCAAGGTGGTCACCATCAAATCGACCGCCACCGAAATGCTGCTGGCGCTGGGCCTCGGCAACCACATTGTCGGCGTCGGTTTCCAGGATGGCCCGGCGCCCGAGCCATGGACCGCAGGAGCCGCAGCCTTGCCGGTGCTGTCCGACAAGCTACCCTCCCAGGAAGTGGTGCTCGAAGCCGAACCCGACTTCGTCTACGGCGGGTGGGAGAGCAACTTTGCCGCAGACGGCGCCGGTGAACGTCCAACCTTAACCGCGCTTGGCGTCGCCACCTACGTCTCACCGGCAGCCTGCCGTTCCGTCAAACCAGCCAAGCTGACGTTTGACGAGGTGTTCTCGGAGATCGACGAGATGGGCGTGATATTTGACGCTAAACCCGCCGCCGACGTTTTGATCGCCGAGCAGCGGGCAGCACTCGAGGCTATTCCCGCCGACGAGCGCGGCCTCACCGCCGTCTGGTATTCCTCAGGCACCAAAGCGCCTTATATCGGCGCTGGTAGCGGTGCTCCGCAGATGATGCTGGAAGCCCTAGGCCTCGACAACATCATGGCCAGCCAGGACGAAGGCTGGCTTTCCAGCAGTTGGGAGGCCGTGGTCGATGCCAACCCGGATGTGATCGTATTGGTCGATGCCACCTGGAACTCCGCCGAGCACAAGAAAAAGCTGCTGGCCGAAAACCCCATCACCAGCAAGCTCGACGCCGTGATCAACCAGCGCTACCTCGTGGTGCCCTTTCCGGCCTCAGAAGCCGGCGTGCGCAATGTTAGCGCAACGGCAGACATGGCGGCACAACTGGCCGATCTTTCCTTCTGAAACCGACCAGAGTGTTTGGTCGTCCCCACAACCCCGATCTGCGCCTCCCCCTTGACGGGGGAGGCTGGGCGAGGGCGGCCACGCGCTCCCGTCAACGATGAGTTCACAGACCCGTCTGGCAACGATCAGCCTGAGCCTGCTGGCATTGTTGCTAGCCAGCCTCGTGCTGGCCGTCATTTTCGGGCCGGCAGACATAGAGCCTGTCGAAGTCTGGCAGACCATCCTCCATCATTTAGGCCTGATCGCAGAAAGCCCCGTCAGCCGCCTGCGCGATGCCATAATCTGGGAACTGCGCCTGCCCCGCGTTCTTGCTGCGGCAGCCGTCGGCGCCGGCCTCGCCTTGTGCGGCGCCGTGATGCAGGCGCTGACCCGCAATCCGCTGGCCGATCCTTACCTGCTCGGCCTATCATCAGGGGCGTCGCTCGGCGCCGTGGCCTTCCTGCTGCTCGGCGCTTCCCTTCTCATGTCGCTGGGTGCCTTCCTCGGCGCTGGTGCAGCAATGGCCCTAACCCTGCTGGTCACTCAATTGCTTGGCGGCGCCACGCCAACCCGTGCAATCCTGGCCGGCATTTCTGTCTCGGCCCTCGCCGCCGCTGCCACATCCTTCCTGATTTTCTGGTCCGCTACCGGCGATTCCTACCGCGAAATCCTGAGCTGGCTGATGGGCTCGCTCAGCGGCGTAGTCTGGTCCGAGGCACTGCTGGTCATCGGCACACTCGCTCTAACCGGCCTGCCCATCCTCCTCTCCGGCCGTGCCCTCGACGCCTTCGCCTTCGGCGACACGGCCGCCGCCACGCTGGGTGTCGATGTCCCGCGCCTTCGCTGGTGGCTACTCGGGGGCACTGCCCTGCTCACCGGCGTACTTGTATCCGTCGGCGGCGCCATCGGCTTTGTCGGCCTGATCATCCCCCACGTCGTCCGGCTGATAACCGGTTCGCGCCATCGCGTCTTGCTGCCCATCGCCATGCTGCTTGGCGCCAGCTTCATGGTCTGGACCGATACCGCCGCCCGCAGCATGTTCGCTCCACGCGAACTGCCAGTCGGCATCATCACCGCCCTGCTCGGCGCCCCAATCTTCCTCATGGTGCTGCTCCGCTACCGGCGCATCACATGAGCGGCCTGATTGTCTCCAACCTCAGTGTGACGCTGGGCGAGAAAACCATTCTCAGTGACATTGCACTCACAGCCATGCCCGGGAGCATGACTGGATTAATTGGTCCCAATGGTGCCGGCAAATCCACGCTGATGCGCGCCATGCTCAAGCTGACGCCGCTGAGTTCTGGCACGATAACCTTCGACGGCACCAACCTGCTCGCCATGCCAGGTCGGGCCCGCGCCCAACTCACCGCCTTTGTTGAACAGAGCGGCAGCACCGATTCCCGCCTCACTGCCCGGGAAGTCGTCATGCTCGGTCGCATCCCGTTCCAGTCCGTCTGGCAATCCATGCCATCGCCCGCCGACTTAACCGAAGCCGAAACCGCGCTCGCCGCCGTCAACATGACCGCTTTCGCCGAGCGCCTGTTCCACACTCTCTCCGGCGGCGAACAGCAGCGCATCCTGATCGCCCGCGCTATCGCCCAGCAACCGCGCCTGCTTATCCTCGACGAGCCGACCAGCCATCTCGACGTCCATGCTCAGCTGATCACGCTCGACCTGCTACGCGGCCGCGCCCAAGCCGGCGCCACCGTGGTGCTGGCCTTGCACGATCTCAACCTCGCCGCCGCCTTCTGTGACACTCTGGTCGTCCTGCATGATGGGCACTTGGCGGGACAAGGCACCGCCGAACAAGTGCTCACCCCGGCCCTGCTTCGCACCGTCTACGGCGTCGAGGCTACCCTGCTGCAGCACCCCAAAACTGGACGTCCCCTGATCGCCTACGACCTGCCGAGCCGATTACGCATGGCCCCACCTAATAGCGATTGACAATTTTCCGGCGCCGACCCAAATTTTGATCGTCTGGTCAAAAATTAGACCATGGGCATTCGGGGAGGCATTCATGGAATTCGGCATCACCTTCAAAGGCTTCATCGAGGCCGACCGCGCCCGCTATCTGGTTCGTGCCGCCGAATATGCCGGCTTCTCCTACTGCTGGTTTTACGACTCGCACATTCTATGGCGCGATTGCTATGCCGCCATCGCCATGTGCATGGAACACACCGAACACATGCGGTTTGGGCCTTTGGTGACAAACCCGGACGTGCGCGACTGGTCGGTCGCGGCCTCGATCTTCGGCTCGCTGTCCAAACAATCCGGCGGCCGCTTTGACCTCGCCGTTGGCCGCGGCGACTCGTCGATGCGTGTTATGGGCAAAAAGCCCGCTACCCTCGCTCGCGTCGCTGAATTCATCGCCAAGACCCAGGCCATGGTGCGCGGCGAAGAGGTCTCTTATGGCGAGATTCCGGCTGCCGTGAAATTTCCATGGGCCGTCGGCCACGAAATGCCAAGCTGGATCGCCGCCTACGGCCCGCTTGCCCTCAAGACCGCTGGGGAACATGCCGGTGGCGTCGTGCTGCAACTGGCCGATCCCGGCCTTTGCAAATGGTTCACTGATCAGTGCATCGACGCCGGCAAGGCCGCAGGCAAAGACATGTCGAACTTCCGCTCTATGGCCGCCGCTCCCGCCTATTTCGGCGACAAGGCCCGCGCCATCGAGGCCACCAAGTGGTTCCCCGCCATGGTCGGCAACCACGTCGCCGACATCGTCGAAAAATACGGCGCCGACAGCGACAAGGTTCCGGCCTCACTCACCAGCTACATCGAAAAGCGCCGCGGCTACGACTATTCCAAACATGGCCAGGCCGATAACCCGTTCCTCGATTTCATCACCCCGGACGTGGTCGAAAACTTTTGCGTGCTCGGCGAACCCGAAGACCACATCACCAAGATCCACGCGCTCGAAGAAGCCGGCGTCACCCAGTTCAACATCTATCTCGACAGCGGCGACGAAGAAGAAATCATCGCCAACTACGGCCGCCACGTCATCCCGGCATTCCGCTAAGCGTCAAGACGGCGCCCCTCCACTTTATCCCTCGGGCTTGACCCGAGGGCCAGTCTCCACTCGGCGCAAACTCTCAAAGGCCCTCGGGTCAAGGCTGAGGGAAAACGGTGGATGGGGGAACCACGCAGCACCGGCTACCGGTTCAATATAATCCCGCTCAACACATCCACCTGCATTCCATCAAACGCCGGGGTCACATTCCCCGGCGTTTCTGCGTCGGTGCGGGCATAATCCAGGTCGATATGCATATTGGTCAGCACCGCCTGCCTCGGCGCAAACCGCGCGATCCAGTCCAACGTTTCAGGCAGGCTGAGATGACTAGGATGCGGCGTGGGCCGCAGCGCATCTACGATCCACAAATCGAGCCCGGAGATCGCGGGGAATGAAGCCTCGGGAAAGCCCGACAGGTCGCACGAATAAGCGACATTGCCGACGCGATAACCGAGCGAATTGATATTGCCGTGGGTCTGCTTGAACACGCCCACAGTGATCGAGCCGCCCGGCCCATCGACCTCCACCACATCACCGGGCACGATCTCGTGCGCATTGAGAATAGGCGGATAGTCGCTGCCCGGCGGCGAGACAAAGCAATAGCCGAACGCCTCGTTCAGCCGCGCGCCGGTCTCCGCATCAAAATACACATCGACCCGCCTGCGGTTATGCAGCGCCAGCACGCGCAAGTCGTCGATGCCATGGGTATGGTCGGCATGGGCGTGGGTGTAGAGCACCGCCTCGACCCGATCAACATTGGCCGCCAGCATCTGCTCGCGCAGATCACAGCCTGTATCGACCACGATCCGGGTCGGATCACCGCTGCCCTCGATGAAACCCTCGATCAGCAGCGAACAGCGCAAGCGCCGGTTGCGTGGCTCAGTAGGATCGCATCTCCCCCAGTCATTGCCGATGCGCGGCACGCCGCCAGATGACCCGCAGCCCAGAATGGTCGCGACGATCCGTTGCGCTGCAGGCATGGGTCAGACAGGTCCCACTTTGGTGAACAGTCGGTGAAAATTGGCGGTGGTCTCCGCCCCGAGCTGTTCGAGGCTTATCCCACGTACCTCAGCTACCTTTTCGGCCGTGTGGCGCACGAAGCTGGGCTCGTTGCTTTCGCCGCGATGCGGGATCGGCGCAAGATAAGGTGCATCAGTTTCAACCAGATAGCGATCGGCTGGAACGAACTTGGCGACCTCGCGAATTTCCTCGGCATTGCGGAAAGTGATGATGCCGGAAAAGGAGATATATCCGCCGAGGTCGAGCGCCGTGCGGGCGAGGCTTTCACTTGCAGTGAAACAATGCAGCAGGAAGGGAAAGGTCCCCTGCGCCGTCTCTTGGCGCAGGATTGCCGCCATGTCGTCATCGCACTTGCGGCTGTGGATAACCAGTGGAAGACCGGTGATCCGGGCCGCCGCAATGTGACGATGCAGACCGGTGGCCTGTGCCTCGCGCGGCGCATTATCGTAGAAGTAGTCAAGCCCCGCTTCGCCGATAGCAACGCAACGGGGATGGGCACTTAGACGGACTAGATCATCTGTTTGAATATGCAATTCTTCGTCGGCGTGGTGCGGATGCGTGCCTACCGAGCACCAGACGTTCGGGTAACGTTCCGCGATGGCGGCGTATGTGGAAAACTTATCCACATACGTGGATATCGTCACCATCCCGGTCACACCAGCCGCCGCCGCGCGCTCCAGAACGCCGTCGATATCAGCGGCCAGCGCCTCGAAGTCCAGGTGGCAATGGCTGTCGATCAACATCGCCTATTCCGCCTTGCGATCGATGCGCGCGAACACACCCTGCGGCACAGGTAGCTCGGTTCCTGCTGCCAGCAAACCAGGAATCTTGCTGTCAGCCAGCGTGCGGTTTTCTGCCGGCACGCCGAGCTGGTCCAGCAAACGAGCCGCCGAGGCCGGCACGAAAGCCAGCATCGGAATTGTCAGGCGCCGCACCGCATCGGCCGTAACGTAGAGTACGGTAGCCATCCGCGCGGGATCGGTCTTTTTCAGCGCCCAGGGTTCCTGAGCGGCGAAGTAATTATTGGCAGAGCTCAATGCCGTGATGATCGCGCCAGTCGCTTCGTGCACCAACTGCTCGTCCATAGCCTTCTGCGCTGCTTCGATCGCCTCTGTGACTTCGGCGGTGATCGCATTGTCGGCGTCGCTCAGCGCACCGGGCGTCGGCACCCTGGCATCGCAGTTCTTGTTGATCATCGATAGCGAGCGCTGCGCCAGGTTGCCCAGATTGTTGGCCAGATCGGCATTGACCCGCAGCGTCAGCTTCTCGTTGCTATAGTCGCCGTCATTGCCGAAGGAAACTTCGCGCAGGAAGAAATAGCGCACCGCATCGGCCCCGAACTCTTCGACCAATTCGAACGGATCGATGACATTGCCTAGCGATTTGCTCATCTTCTGACCATCGACGGTTAGGAACCCATGCGCAAACACGCGATGCTGCACTTCTATGCCTGCGCTCATCAGGAAGGCGGGCCAATAGACGGTGTGGAAGCGGATGATGTCCTTGCCGATGACATGTAGGTCCGCCGGCCAGAATTTCTTGAACAGCTCGCTGCCTTCATCGGGGAAGCCTACGCCGGTGATGTAGTTGGTCAGCGCGTCGACCCAGACATACATCACATGCCCCTCGGCGCCAGGCACAGGAATGCCCCAGTCGAAGGTGGTGCGTGAGATCGAAAGGTCCTGCAGCCCGCCCTTCACAAACGAGATGATCTCGTTGCGGCGCTCTTTGGGAGCGATGAAATCCGGATTGGTCTCGTAAAGGTCCAGCAGTTTCTGCTGATAGGCCGATAGGCGGAAGAAATAGGTCGGCTCTTCGACCCAGTTCACTTCGGCGCCGGTCGGGGCAAGCTTCTTTCCGTCTTTTTCGGTCAGCTCGGCCTCGTCAAAATAGGCCTCGTCGCGGACCGAATACCAGCCCTTGTAGGTCGACTGGAAGATGTCGCCGTTGTTGCCGGCGGCCATTTTGGTCCAGATCGCCTGGCTGGCCTCGTGGTGGCGCTGCTCGGTCGTGCGGATGAAATCGTCGTTCGAGACGTTCAGCGTCTCCGCCAGCTTACGGAACTCCGCCGAATTCTTGTCTGCGAGTTCGCGTGGCGTTACGCCCTGCGCTGCAGCCGTCTGCACCATCTTGATGCCGTGTTCGTCGGTGCCGGTCAGGAAATATACCTCGCGGCCTTCCAGCCGCTTCCAGCGAGCGATGGCGTCGGTCGCGATCATCTCATAGGCGTGGCCGATATGCGGTGCGCCATTGGGGTAGGAGATTGCGGTCGTGACGTAGAACGGCTTGGAGGTCATAAGGGCTCGGCTGAAACTGTAGTGGCTACATGCTTCCTGATCGCATCGAAGATGGCGACAAGCGTCTGTTTCATATCCAGACTGATGCTGTCGGCCTCGGCAAAAAGGGCGTGAGCCTTGTCCCATAGCTCGTTGGCAGAGGCAAGACGCATGCGTGCGCCTGGCTGCATTGCTGCATTTCGGGCCTCGTCAGCCAGCCAGTCATCAAGCATTTCACGAGCAAAGGTGAGCTCGGTGCTCTGGCGCTCCGCTCCCAGCGCGTCAGAAAGTTGCAGGGCAACACTGGCTGGATGCTGCGCCGGATTTAATAGCCACGCCTGCAATGCACCCAGTGCCGAGTCCGCCTCCAAGGCCAGCGTCTCAAAAGCCCGGCGTGGACGACCACCCGCGAGGGCGACAGCGCGGTCTAGCTCAGTCTGGCCTAGGCTTGCATCATGATCGAGCAGCACGGCGCGCACATCATCCTGACCAACCGAGCGCAAAGCAACGTTGTGGCAGCGCGACTTGATGGTAGGCAGCAACTGCCCGGGTCGATGCGAGATCAGCAGGAAGATCGTCTCGGGCGGCGGTTCTTCCAGCGTCTTCAGCAAGGCGTTGGCGGCTGACGGATTGCAATGGTCGATCGTATCGATGATCGAAACGCGATACCCCGCCCTGCCCCGCGTGTGGTGCAGGCTGTCACGCAACTCGCGCACATCCTCGACACGGATGACGGTGTAAAAGCTTTTAGCGTCCTTGGGACGGCGGCGCAGTAGGAACAGGTTCGGATGCGACAGCGCCCCGATTTGCTCCTCAACGCGATGACCGTCTTCGTCACCGGTCTGCGTCAGAATGGCGGCCGCCAGCTCGAAGGCAAACGTCGCCTTGCCGATGCCCTGCGGCCCATGCAGCAAGATAGCGCCCGGTAGCCGGCGATCAGCAAGCTGCGCGAGGATCGGCGCCCGCACCCGCTCATGCCCGCGCGCCAATTGGCGGCGTTCGGGCGGTAGCACGTCTTCAAGCGCGTCAGGATCCGTCACGCTTGCGAACCAGCCAGCAATTCCGGAAACCGTTGGCTGGCAGCCTTCCAGATCGCCGCCTCCAGCGTCTCTTCGGGCTGGGCCGCGGAAATCACCACGCAGCGTTCGGGATTATCCTTGGCGATGCGCAGGAAGCCATCGCGCAGGCGCTTGTGCCACTCGATCTCTTCTTTCTCGAAGCGATCGCCGGATACTTGAAGCCCATCTTCGACCGCACGTTCGGCCACCCGCTTGAACGCGGCGTCGGGATCCATGTCGAGGACGATGGTCAGATCAGGCGTGTGGCCGTCGAGGGCAAGGGCTTCAAGGCCGGCAATCAGCTTGTCATCCACACCACCGGTCAGCCCCTGATAGGCGCGGGTCGAATCATGAAACCGGTCCGACAGCACCCATGTGCCGTTGCGCAGGTTGGGCGCAATCAACTGATTGACGTGGTCGAGCCGCGCCGCCGCGAAGAGTACCGCCTCGCCGCCGGGGCCCCAGCTTTCCGAGCGGCCTTGCAAGATGAACGAGCGGATGGCTTCAGCCTTTGGCGTACCACCGGGTTCGCGCGTGCGAATGGCCTCTATCGAGTGCCGCTGCAGGTTTTGCAGCAGGCGCTTGACCTGGGTGGATTTGCCGACGCCTTCGCCACCTTCAAAGGTGATGAAACGGGCGTGACTGATTTTGGGCGCATCGAGCATGACGGCTTTCTATACGAGTCTCACATCCAGCCAAGAGCAAGCTGCTTGAGGGCGTCAGTTGCCTTGCGCACGATATCGCCTTCTTTGACGGTCTCCGCGGCAAACAGCGGCGCAACCTGCACCAGTTGATCGTCGCAGAACACGTGCAGCTCGGCGATCTTGTCGCCCTGCATCACGGGCGGCATCAGCGGGCTTGTATAGGATACCGATGCGCTAAGGCATTTGCGCGACCCGCGCGGCAGATAGAGCGCGACCTCGCCGTCACCAACCAGCGCCACACTCGCACTGGTGCCGCCATAAACATTGGCATAGGCAACTACGGCGCCATCGGGATAGGCCGAGAAACGCTCGAACGCCCGGGCGCCCCAGGTGATCAGCTTGCGCCCCTCTTCGGTGCGCTGGGCCATCGACGTCAGGCCATGCACCACGGCGATCAGGCGTCGTCCGCCATCCTTGGTGGAAATAACAGACCCATAACCGGCAGATTCCGTATGGCCAGTCTTGAGCCCGTCGACGCCGATGCCGAGTTCTACGAGAGAATTCCGGTTCGGCTGCTTGATGCCGTTCCACTCCATCTCGGGCTCCGAGAAGTAGTGATAATAATCGGGAAATTTGCTGATCAGGTATCGCGCCAGATCGGCCAAATCCCGCGCAGTCACATGCATATCCGGGTCTGGCAGGCCGGTGGGATTGGTGAAATGGGAATCGGATAGCCCAATTTCTTCGCCGAGCTCGTTCATCATTGCCGCAAAGCTGCCTTCCGAGCCGGCGATGCCTTCAGCTAGTACGATGGCTGCGTCATTGCCCGACTGGATAACGACTGAGCGGACCAGGTTCTCGACGCTGATCTTTGAATTGAGGTCGGCAAACATGGTCGAGCCGCCGGAGGTGGCGCCGCCGGTACGCCACGCGTGTTCGGAAACGAAAAACTCGTCGCTCATTTTGAGTTGGCCATCGCGGATCTGGTGGAACACCACGGCGATCGTCATGAGCTTGGCCATGCTGGCCGGCTCCATCGGCAGGTCGGCATCTTTCTGAAAGATCACCGTGCCGGACTCTTCGTCCATCAGGATGGCGAACTTTGCCTGGGTGTCGAACTGCGCCTGCGCCATGGCGGGCGCGACCAGCGCCAGCGTGATCGCCAGAATTTGCAACAAGCGCGTCACGTCCACCCCTCCCGATGCCGACATTCAGACTAGTTGAGCTTTATGTCATTCAATCCGAGTTCGCGAGCCAGATCGAGAACATCAATGCGTGATACGCCGGGCTTGAGATAGGTCATGCGAAGACGGGTTGCGTCGCGGCCGCCGACAGTGACCGGCTCCTCTGCCACCGACCCGAGGATTGCGAACTGCTCGGTCAGGGCTATCGCATTGTCCTGATTGGAAAAAGTACCAAGCGTAAGGTCGATGGTTCGAGCGTCGGCATCCATCGACTGCACCCAGTCAGCCAGCGCGGGGGACTGTGTGCCCATGGCGTTAACGGCAGCGAAGGCTGTGCCTATATTGGCGTCAGCCTGCTTTGGACCTTCGGCATAAGAGAACATGCCACCAAAGAAATTGCCGGCGATATCGGCCAGGCTATTGGTGCCGTCGGCATAGGCGGTGCGCGTGCTGCCGCCGAAATCGGCTGGGCCGGAGTAGCTGGCCACCAGCCTGCGGGTGTCGTCGCCTTCGAGTGGCGCCGGGCCGACATATTCGGCTTTTATTTGTGTATGACCGTTGTTTACGTAGCCAAGCATTTCTGCGGCGCGGTGTGACAGATCCATGATGCGACCAGGCATATAAGGCCCGCGATCATTGACCCGCACGACCACCGAGCGGCCATTGGCTTCGTTGGTAACGCGGACATAGGACGGCAGCGGTAGAGTTGGGTGGGCGCCGGTGATGGCGTTGGCCGAGAAGATTTCGCCGTTGGCGGTGCGGCGGCCATGGAAGTCGGAGCCGTACCAGGATGCGTCGCCGGTTGCGACGTAGTTGGGTTGTTCGGCTGGGGTGTAGACGTTACCCCGCACGGTATAGGGTTTGCCGACCTGATAGCGGCCGCCGCCCTTGGGTGGATTGGGATTGTTGGTGACGCGGGGCGACACCCCTACCCCATATTCGGATGAGCTGAAGGCGCCGCGCTTTAGGGTTGCGCCGAGACCACCGCCGCCACAGGCAGCGATTATCGGGGCAATCAGGGTTGCCAGAGCGACAAGGCGGATGGCGTTACGCCAAGGGGTCGTCATCACGGTCAAGCAAACTCTTACGCTGGTCACACTACGAGCGTAGATCATAACGCGATCAGGGAACACTCGCGCCTACAGAACCGATTTCTGGTTTCAGCGAGGTTAAAGACAACAGACTGTTAGCACTGAGAGTAGCATTTGAAGCCAATAGGTGACGGATCGGTGGACAAACTCTCCCACTCCCGGCCTTGCATCGAACAGGATATAAAGATATCTTTATATCTTCTGGAAATAGCGAACTTGCAGGTAGATGGCGATGAGCCAAGTCAATGACGCCCACATTCCCGACTGGAACGAGGTCCGCGCCGCGCTGACCAAGGCAGCGCAAGAGCGCATCCTGATTCTGGACGGCGCCATGGGCACCATGATCCAGCGCGAAAAGCTGACCGAGGCGAATTTCCGCGGCGAGCGCTTCAAGGACTGGACGCTGCCGCTGCAAGGCAACAATGACCTGCTGGTTATAACAGAGCCGCAGATCATCGAGGATATCCATTACCAGTATTTCATGGCTGGGGCCGATATCGCCGAGACCAATACGTTCTCGGCGACCTGGGTGGCGCAGGCCGATTATGCCTGCGAGAGCGCGGTTTATGACATCAATTACCAGGGCGTCATCGTGGCGCGCCGGGCCGCCAAGCGCGCCGAGGCCGAGGATGGCCGCCGCCGCTTCGTCGCCGGGGCGCTGGGGCCGACCAACAAGACGTCGTCGATGTCGACCGATGTGACCAGCCCGGGTTTCCGCTCGATCACCTTCGATCAACTGGTGGACGCCTATGGCGAGGCCATCCGCGGGCTGCTCGACGGTGGCGCCGACCTTCTGCTGTTCGAGACCATCACCGATACGCTCAATACCAAGGCCGGCATTTTCGCGGCGCAGCGCATTTTTGAAGAGCGCGGCATCGACGTGCCGATCATGATCTCGGGCACCATCACCGACTTGTCGGGCCGCACCCTGTCCGGCCAGACGCCGACGGCGTTCTGGTATTCGCTGCGGCATGCCAATCCGATCACCATCGGGCTGAACTGCGCGCTGGGCGCCAATGCCATGCGTGCCCATCTGGGCGAGCTGTCGGATGTGGCGGACACGTTCATCTGCGCTTATCCCAATGCCGGCCTGCCGAATGCGTTCGGTCAGTATGACGAGAGCCCGGAGTTCATGGCCGAGCAGATCGAGAGCTTTGCCGAGGCGGGCTATCTTAACATCGTCGGCGGCTGCTGCGGCTCCACGCCGGACCATATCCGTGCCATCGCGCAGGCTGTGGCCAAGCACAAGCCGCGCGTCATCCCGGAAATCGAGAAGATGTTGCGGCTGTCGGGGTTGGAGCCGTTTACGCTGACCAAGGACATCCCCTTCGTCAACATCGGCGAGCGCACCAACGTCACCGGCTCTGCCCGCTTCCGCAAGCTGATCACCGCCGGCGACTATGCCGCCGCGCTCGACGTGGCGCGCGATCAGGTTGCCGCCGGTGCCCAGGTCATCGACATCAACATGGATGAGGGGCTGATCGACTCCAAGCAGGTGATGATCGACTTCCTCAACCTGCTGGCCGCCGAACCCGACATTGCCAAGGTGCCGCTGATGATCGATTCGTCCAAGTGGGACGTGATCGAGGCAGGCCTCAAATGCGTGCAGGGCAAGGCGCTGGTCAATTCGATCTCGATGAAGGAGGGCGAAGAGTCTTTCCTGCACTACGCTCGGCTGGTGCGCTCCTACGGCGCTGCCGTGGTGGTGATGGCCTTCGACGAGCAGGGCCAGGCCGATACGCTGGAGCGCAAGGTCGAGATTTGCACCCGCGCCTACAAGCTGCTCACCGAAGACGTTGGCTTTCCACCGGAAGACATTGTTTTCGATCCCAATGTGTTCGCCGTGGCGACCGGCATCGAGGAACACAATGGTTACGGGGTTGCCTTCATCGAGGCGACCAAGATCATCACCGAGACCCTGCCCCACGTCCATATTTCGGGCGGTATTTCCAACCTGAGCTTCTCGTTCCGTGGCAATGAGCCGGTGCGCGAGGCGATGCATGCGGTGTTTTTGTACTATGCCATCCAGAATGGCATGGACATGGGCATCGTTAATGCCGGTCAGCTTGCCGTCTACGAGAGCATCGACAAGGAACTGCGCGACGCCTGCGAGGACGTGATCCTCAATCGGCGAGACGACGGTACCGATCGCCTGCTGGTGCTGGCAGAACGCTATCGCGGCACGGCTGGCAAGGAAGCCGCTGCGAAGGATCTGCGCTGGCGTGAAAAGTCGGTCGAGGAACGCATTGCCCATGCGCTGGTCAATGGCATCACCGAGTTCATCGACGCCGACACCGAGGAAGCGCGGCTGAAACTGCCGCGGCCGCTGCATGTCATTGAAGGCCCGCTGATGAGCGGCATGAGCATTGTCGGCGACCTGTTCGGTTCCGGCAAGATGTTCCTGCCGCAGGTGGTGAAATCCGCCCGTGTCATGAAGCAGGCCGTGGCGCTGCTGCTCCCCTATATGGAAGCCGAGAAGAACGCCGACGGCAATGCCACCGGCCGCCAGAGCGCCGGCAAGGTGCTGATGGCGACGGTAAAGGGCGACGTGCACGACATCGGCAAGAACATCGTTGGCGTCGTGCTGAGCTGCAACAATTACGAGATTATCGACCTCGGCGTCATGGTGCCGACGGCAAAGATTTTGGCGACGGCGCGGGAGCTGAATGTCGATATCATCGGGCTATCGGGGCTGATCACCCCATCGCTCGACGAGATGGTGCATGTGGCCGCTGAAATGGAGCGTGAAGGTTTCGACATCCCGCTGCTGATCGGCGGGGCAACGACCAGCCGGGTGCATACTGCGGTGAAAATCCACCCGCGCTATAGCGCCGGCCAGGCGGTGCATGTGAACGACGCCAGCCGTGCGGTGGGTGTGGTGGGCAACTTGTTGTCCAAGGACAACAAGGTCAGCTTCATTGCCGATATCCGCGCAGAATATGCCAAGGCCGCCGCAGCGCATGAACGGGCCGAGCACGACAAGAAGCGCGTGCCGCTGACGGTTGCGCGGGCTAACTCGTTCAAGCCGGACTGGGCTGGCTATACGCCGCCGAAACCGAGCTTCCTTGGCACGAAAGTGTTCGACGATGTCGATCTGGGCGACTTGGCCAAGTACATCGACTGGACGCCGTTCTTCCAGACTTGGGAACTCAAGGGGCGCTATCCGGCCATTTTGCAGGACGAGCGGCAGGGCGAGGCGGCGCGGCAGTTGTTTGCCGATGCGCAGGCCATGCTGAAGCAGATCATCGACGAAAAATGGTTCAAGCCCCTCGCCGTGGTCGGCTTCTGGCCGGCCAATGCCGTCGGTGACGATATTCGCCTGTTCAAGGATGAAGGCCGCGCCGAGGAAATCGCCACGCTGTTTACCCTGCGCCAGCAGCTCAGCAAGCGCGATGGCAAGCCGCACATGGCGCTGAGTGACTTCGTGGCACCGGCTGGGACGCCCGACTATATGGGAGCTTTCGTGGTTACCGCCGGGCTTGAGGAAGTCGCCATCGCCGACAGGTTCGAGGCGGCCAACGACGACTATTCGTCGATTTTGGTCAAGGCGCTGGCTGACCGTTTCGCCGAGGCATATGCCGAGATGATGCATGAGCGGGTCCGCAAGGAATATTGGGGCTATGGCGCCGAGGAAAGCTTTGCACCGGACGAGCTATCGGGCGAACCCTACCGCGGTATTCGCCCGGCGCCGGGCTATCCGGCCCAGCCCGACCATACGGAAAAAACCACGCTTTTCCGGCTGCTGGATGCAGAGAAGAATGCTGGCGTGACGCTGACGGAGAGCTATGCGATGTGGCCGGGCTCGTCGGTGTCCGGCGTGTATTTTAGCCATCCGGAGGCGTATTATTTCGGCGTGGCCAAGGTCGAGCGCGACCAGGTGATCGATTATGCGCAGCGGAAGAACATGACCCTGGCCGAGGTCGAGCGCTGGTTGGGGCCGATTTTGAACTACATACCCACCGCGGCGATTGTTGCGGCGGAGTAAGAGTCCTTGTTGGGTACCCCCTCCTAGCCTCCCCCTGATGAGGGGGAGGAATCTGGGCGGCGTTTTACCCACGATATCGCCAAAAAACTGGATGGAATTCCTCCCCCTTTTCAGGGGGAGGCTAGGTGGGGTATTCTTCCTTTGTCACGCATTGAACCCATCGCTGTTACGCTGATCACCGAGCCCGGCCGGCTGCTGGCGCTCGATGGCGATACCGCCCTGCTCCGTCTGCCGGCCAACTCGGGCCATGGGCATGAAGACGGCGGCCAGTGCATCGCCTGCGCCATGCGGACCGATGTGCGTGCGTTGTTGTTTGATATGCTGGAGGGGGCAAAACAGGGTTTGCGGCCAGCGTTCAGCAAGGTCGTGGTGGATGCGAGTGCGGTGAAGGATGTTTCGGTGGTGATCGCGGCGCTCACCGGGAAACTGCCGGCGCAGGCGTTGCGGGATCATACGGTGGCGCGGATGTTTTATCTGGCTGGCGCGGCTTAGCTGGATTGGTACCGCACCAGCGGCGTATCAGCCCGTAGATATAGCGGATGTTTCGGCGAACCATCGCCATTGATGCCGAAGCACCACAGGTCCACGCCATCGGCGCGCAATGCTTCGACTAGCGCCCTGCCGGCGGGAGCCAGGGCCTTGTTGAGCTTGCCGTGGCACAGGATGACGAAATCGGCGCCAGCGGCAGCCTTGCGGATGGCTGGGAGGTTTTCGTCGGATACCGCGACGAGGCCGGGCGCCAGCAGCATTTTAGGATCGGTGGCGCGGTAGTCGCCGACATTGGCCTTGACCATGGCGGTGTAGCCCTCGCGATTGGCGAAGGTCCATTCGCGGGCGCATGTCGGATCATTCGCCGTGGCGTCGGCGGTGCTGGGGTTCATGCCGATGAACAGAATATAACGGATGCTGAATGAATTTCCGGTCCACCGACGCATCAGCTGCCGATAGCGTCCATCGGCGCTGAAGGTGGCGTCGCCTTTAACGCCAGGCATCAGGGCCAAGCGCACCTTGCCGCCGGGGTCGTGGCTGGTGAGGGTCATGCGGTGAGGTCGCTCGGTGGCACGAGGCCATTGATCAGCGAGGCGGTTGTGACGGTGTTGGCCAGGAGGCACGCGATCGTCATCGGGCCGACGCCGCCGGGCACTGGCGTGATGGCACCGGCGACTTCGGCGACTTCGGCAAATGCCACGTCACCCAGCAGGCGGGTCTTGCCTTCGCCGCGCTCCGGCGCGTCGATGCGGTTGATGCCGACGTCGATGACGGTAGCGCCGGGCTTGATCCAGTCGGCCTTGATCATTTCGGGACGGCCGACGGCGGCGATGACAATGTCGGCCTGGCGCACGATACTCGGCAGATCGCGGGTGCGCGAATGCGCCATGGTAACGGTGCAGTTCTCGCGCAGCAGCAATTGCGCAATCGGCTTGCCGACGAGGTTGGAACGGCCGACGACAACGGCGTGCAGGCCGGACAGGTCGCCCAGCGTATCGCGTAGCAGCATCAGGCAGCCGAGCGGCGTGCAGGAGACCGGGCCTGGCAGGCCGATGGCCAGCTTGCCGACGCTGGCAGGCGTGAAGCAATCGACATCCTTGGCCGGGTCGATGGTCTGGATGATCTTGAGGCTATCGATGTGGGCGGGCACCGGCAACTGCACCAGGATACCGTGGATCGCCGGGTCCGCATTGAGCTTTTGAACCAGCGCCAGCACTTCGGCCTCGCTGACGGTTTCAGGCAATTCATACTTTTCGGAATGCATGCCCATTTCGACGGTCTGCTTGGCCTTTTGAGCCACATAGACCTGACTGCCTGGATCGTAGCCGACGATGACCACAGCGAGACCGGGCGTAATGCCGTGCTCGGCCTTGAGGCGCGCTACATGGCCAGCAATGCGACCGCGCAGGCCTTCGGCGAACAGTTTTCCGTCGATGATTTTTGCGGTCATGGGACACTCCAAGGGGTGATGGCGCAGCAATAGAAAACGCCGGGCCATTCGTCCATGGTGGTGGGCAAATAAAAGGGCTGCAATGGCATGACCATTGCAGCCGGTCCGATCATGAAAAGAAAAGGGCTGCAATGGCATGACCATTGCAGCCGGTCCGATCATGAAAAGAAAAGGGCTGCAATGGCATGACCATTGCAGCCCTGGGGAACGTCGGCCAACCGCGCTGTTGAGGGCTTGGGGGACAAGCGGCCTGCCGACACTCCTCGTCCACCGGTTGCATGGGTCGATTGCCGTGCCAGTGAACTGAGTGTCAAGGTGGTGCGCAATTGCGGCAAGAAAAGTCCCCTTCACACCGATGTGAAATCCGGGCCAGCTCGGTGGCCCAGTTGATGGCTTGCCGCGAAGCTGTCATTTCATTGGGCTAGACGCTGCCGGATATGCAGCGCGATTCCGCAGAAGACGGCAGGTTCAATCCGGAACCTGCGATTTGAAAGAGCAAGATGACCACGATCAGCCCGCCGCGCCGTGAAAAGCAGTCCTTCACCGATCCCGAGAAGGCCTGGAAATATCTGGCGGAGCTGTATCACCGCAATACCAGCTTCATCCGCGGTCATCTCGATGCGCTGGCCAAGGGCTCGGTGCCGGAAGGCCGGGTCCGCGCCTGCTATCCTCAGGTGGAAGTGCGTTCGACCAGCTATAGCAAGACCGAGAGTACCCTGCCCTATGGTTTCCTCCATACGCCCGGGCTGTATCGCACCACGGTGACGGCGCCCGACCTGTTCAAGCAGTATTTCCAGGAGCAGTTCACTGTCATCCTCAAGAACCATGGTGGCACCATCGACATCACCGAGTCGGACACGCCGATTCCACTGCATTTTGCGGTGAAGGCCAATGAGCGTATCGACGGCGAGGCGCTCAACGCGCTCAATATTCCGCTGCGCGACGTGTTCGATGCCCCCGACCTTGGCAATACCGATGACGAGATTGCCAACGGCACCTTCGTGCCGCCCAAGGGCGGACCATACCCGCTATCGGCCTTCACCGCGCCGCGGGTGGATTACTCGCTGTTCCGGCTGAGCCATTACACCGGCACCGACGCCAGCCACTTCCAGAATTTTGTGATTTTCACCAACTACGCCTTCTACATCGACGAGTTCTGCCGCATCGCGAAGGGCTATATGGCCGATGGCCACCCGCATTATGAGAGCTTCATCGAGCCCGGCAATGTGGTGACCGACAACGCCCTGCGTGGTGGTGCGGTGGCCGGAACGTCGCCGGTTCGTGCGCCACAAATGCCCGCTTATCACCTGACCGCCGACCGTGGCCGCGGCATCACCATGGTCAATATTGGCGTTGGCCCATCAAATGCCAAAACCATCACCGACCATATCGCGGTACTGCGTCCGCATGCCTGGATCATGCTCGGCCACTGCGCCGGGCTACGCAATTCGCAGGAACTGGGCGACTACGTGCTCGCCCATGCCTATGTGCGAGAGGACCATGTGCTCGATGCCGACTTGCCGCTGTCGGTGCCGATTCCAGCGCTTGCCGAAATCCAGGTCGCGCTTGAGCAGGCGGTGCACGAGATTACCGACACGCAGGGCGTCGAGACCAAGAAGATCATGCGCACCGGCACGGTTGCCACCTTCGACAACCGCAATTGGGAATTGCGCGACCAAGTCGAGATTACGCGTCAGCTGAGCCAGTCTCGCGCCGTAGCGCTGGATATGGAGTCAGCGACGATCGCTGCGAATGGATTCCGCTTTAGGGTGCCTTATGGGACGTTGCTGTGCGTTTCAGACAAGCCGCTACATGGCGAGCTGAAGCTGCCGGGCATGGCCTCGGATTTCTACCGGACGCAGGTCAACCGGCATTTGCAGATTGGGCTGCGGGCGATGGAGATATTGCGCGACCAGCCGGCGGAACGGCTGCATTCGCGGAAGCTGCGCAGTTTTGCGGAGACGGCGTTTCAGTAGGCTTGATTGGTTGAAAAGGGTTGGCGCGTCGTCAAAGCCGGGACGCTGCCTTCACTTTGCATATATGGAGCGCTTGTGGCTTGCTTCAAGCCCCAGACTTGGCAGTAAAAGGGTGCCCTCATCGCTAGAGGAACTTCCCATGACTCCATCCAATGAAGTGTACTACCACGGCACACGCGCCGATCTGCGCGTGGGCGATCTGATCGGCCCCGGATACAAGTCGAACTACGGTCAGCATAAGCTCAATGGCTGGGTCTACTTCGCCGCGACCCAGGAGGCGGCGATCTGGGGTGCTGAACTCGCTATGGGCGACGGACGGCAGCGAATCCACATCGTTGAGCCGACGGGGCCGTTCGTGGACGACCCCAACCTGACGGACAAGAAATTTCCCGGCAATCCGACGAAGTCATATCGCAGCCAGCAGCCGCTGCGGGTGATCGGCGAACTCGAAACCTGGCAGGGGCACCCGCCCGAGCAGGTGCAAAAGATGCTGGATCGCCTGGAAGAGCTGAAACAGCAAGGCATTGAAGCGATCGATTGATGCGGTTTACCAGTATCAGCCATTAAAAAAGCCCGGCATCGCTGCCGGGCTTTTGCATTCAGTGTGGTGAATTTAGCGGCCCTTGACTACCGAGTAGCCGGCATACTTGGCCGAGATGCCGAGCTGCTCTTCGATGCGGATCAGCTGGTTGTACTTGGCCAGGCGATCGGAGCGCGACAGCGAGCCGGTCTTGATCTGACCGCAGTTGAGCGCGACCGCCAGGTCGGCGATGGTTGAGTCTTCGGTTTCGCCCGAGCGATGGGACATCACCGAGGTGTAGCCGGCGCGGTGCGCGGTTTCGACGGCGTTGAGGGTTTCCGACAGCGAACCGATCTGGTTGACCTTGACCAGGATCGAATTGGCAACGCCCATCTTGATGCCCGAGACGAGGCGCGCGGTGTTGGTGACGAACAGATCGTCACCGACCAGTTGGACCTTGCCGCCGATAGCGTCGGTCAGGGCCTTCCAGCCCTCCCAGTCGTCTTCGCTCATGCCGTCTTCGATCGAGATGATCGGATAGCGGGCAGCGAGATCGGCGAGGAAGGTGACGTTTTCGTCGGACGACAGCGACTTGCCTTCGCCGACCATCTCGTACTTGCCGCCCTTGTAATATTCGGTGGCAGCGCAATCGAGGCCGAGGAAGATGTCCTCGCCGGGACGGTAGCCGGCCTTTTCGATCGAGCGCATGATGAAGCCCAGCGCGTCGTCGGCCGACTTCAGGTAGGGCGCAAAGCCGCCTTCGTCTCCCACGGCGGTGTTGTGGCCTTCGGCCGACAGGCCCTTCTTGAGGGTGTGAAAGATTTCCGAGCCGATGCGCACGGCGTCAGCAAGGTTTTCGGCGCCGACTGGCAGGATCATGAATTCCTGCATGTCGATCGGGTTGTCGGCATGCTCGCCGCCATTGATGATGTTCATCATCGGCACCGGCAAGACATGGGCGTTGGGGCCGCCGATATAGCGATAGAACGGTAACTCGCTCGACTCGGCAGCGGCCTTGGCTACGGCCAGCGACACGCCGAGAATGGCGTTGGCGCCGAGGCGCGACTTGTTGGGGGTACCGTCGAGGTCGATCATCGCCTGGTCGACGGCGAGCTGGTCGAGCGCGTCCATGCCCTGGATTTCGTCGAAGATCGCGGTGTTGACGTTTTCCACTGCCTGGGTGACGCCCTTGCCGCCATATTTCTTGCCGCCATCGCGCAGCTCGACGGCTTCATGGGCGCCGGTGGACGCACCAGAGGGAACGGCTGCGCGGCCGAAGCTGCCGTCGTCCAGCACCACATCGACTTCGACGGTGGGATTGCCGCGGCTATCATAGATCTGACGGCCAGAGACGTGGATGATTGAAGACATGGTGGCGCCCTTCCCGAATGGGTTCTGTCGGTTTCAGCGCCTCTCGTAGACGCCCCTTGTGACAAGTAAAAGAGGGCAGATACAAAAAACCGCCACGCGCGCCTGTAAGCCAGGCGTCAGATGCTCAATTTGCCATTAGCGATCAACCAGGACACCGATTGCTGGACCGCCGCGAGCGATGAGTAACGCGGCACATGTCCAAGCAGGCGTCGGCCCTTGTCTATCGAACAGTTGGGACTGCGGGAAATATGCCCCCAGCTCGATTCCGCATTCTCGGCCGATTGCCGTGACTTCCAGTCTTCCCAAGGCAGAAATTCAAGATTGGGTTCATGGCCAAACCACCTCGACATCGCCTCGGCGTAATGACGCAGTGTAATGGCTCCGGGCGACACAGCATGAAAGGCCTCACCCGTGGACGCACCCCAATTGGCGATAGCCAGCATCATCAATTGCGCAATGTCGTCGGCGTGGACATGATGTACCGTCTCCATGCCGAAGTTGGGCAGTGCCAGCCGCTTTCCATGCGCCAGGGTGGCGAACGCTGCATCGTCAAAATGGCCGGCCGGATTGAGCGGCGACCAACCCTCGCCCACAATATGGCCGGGATGCAGGATGGTCACAGGAAAGCCCCGTCGCCGGGCCAGGTCGAGCAGATACCGCTCAATGGCGGCCTTTTGGATGCCATAGTCGCCGAAGGGCCGCTTGGTGACATCCTCTGGCGTCGGCACGACCTCGGAAAAGCCATGCGTCCAGATCGTGCCAATATGCAGGAAGTGCTGGACCTTTCCGATCAGCGCTTCCGCCAACTGCGACGCGCTGGCAAGCGTAAAGCAGATATTGTCGATGACGATCTCTGGCTTGAGCGCGGCTATGGCGGTGCCGAATTCCCCTTGTTTTTCGAGAAGATCGCGGTCCAGCGTGACCCGTTCCACCACAGCCCAAGTCGGATCATCGGCGTAGGGCTTTGACGCACCGCGCGTTACCGCCGCGACCTCATGACCCGCCCGGACAAGGCGCGGGACGAGATAGCTGCCGATGTGCCCCGTGGCTCCGATGACAACGATGCGCGCCATGATGAAATCTCATTTCCGGTTATGGATTAGCCAAGCTGCGGCTTTGTCCTAGCATGTCAGTGCATCGTGTGTAGAACACGTTCCTGAGGAGGACGGTTGCGAGAAAACGCTGCTGTAGCGGCGACATTGGCCGTCCGTGCCCTGGAACGACGATGCTGGCCGGAGGGAGGTCCAGGCGAGACCGGGTGTAACGCTCGGTACGGCTGCGATCAAGCGCTGATTGGGCTTGCTGGAATTGGCTAGCCCAGCTTTTGTGCCGCACCGGCTGCGGCATGCTCGGTGCGGTCTTTCTCGGTGACCGCGGCCAGATCGATAATTCTCTGCAGATTGGCGGCGTGTCGGAAGCTTGGTTCCTGATTGACGCCGGTGCGGACTGCCTCGGTGAAGCGGGCATAATTGGTTGGCGTTGGTTCGACGGCGACCTCGGTCCATGTTGCGGCTTCGACGTCACCGCCGAGGCAGGTCATCAGCTTGGGATTGAAGTTGGTGTCTGTGACTTCGATACCACCCTTCTCTCCGTAGATCCTCAGGCGCAGGTCATTGAGGTGGCCCGAGCCCCAACGGGTGGCGTGGATGGCGGCCATGGCGCCATTGTCCATTTCGGCGGTCATGACGAAGGTGTCGTTGGCGTCGAGGTCATACTCGCCGATGCGGGAATCCTCGGCCTTGTGGAAGGTCTGAAGGCGGAAGAACGCCGTCTTGTAGTCGCAGCCGGCTGCATAGGAGGCGAAGTCGAGGATATGGATGCCGATGTCGCCCAGCACACCATTTGAGCCGTGCCTGGTGCTAAGGCGCCAGAGCCAGGTCGGCGAGCTGCGCCAATCGCCCCAGGCCTTCGATACCAGCCAGCTTTGCAGATAGCTGGCCTCGATATGCTTGACCTCACCGATAGCGCCAGCGGCGATCAGGTCATGGGCTTTCTGCAGTTGCGGCACGTTGCGATAGGTCAGGTTGACCATGTTGATCAGGCCGAGCCTTTCGGCCAGTTCAGTCATTTCTACGGTTTTGGCGTGGTCAGTCGCCAGCGGCTTTTCACAGAACACATGCTTGCCAGCATTCAGGATGGCGAGGGTTGTAGGGTAATGCACGCGGTCAGGTGTGATATTAGTGACGGCGTCAAACTCGCCCCAGGCAAGCGCCTCTTCGAGGGTCAAAAATCCGCGTGGAATGCCATGCAGTTCGCGGAACTCGGTGAGCTTGGCCTCGTCGGTATCGACCGCCGCAACGATCTCAACGCCCTCGATTTCGTTGAACCCCTTGACGTGAAGCCGGGCCATGCCGCCGGTGCCGAGCATGAGAAGTCGCATTGGAAACCCCTGGGTTACGGAACGTTGCGTCAGCTGCAAGGCTAAAGTCGTCCGCGACCGGAAGGGTTGCCACTAGTCTTTCAGCTTGTGGCCGTCGATCTTTTTCTGGGCCAGCGCCTTTTCGGCTGCCTGCTGCAGTTTTTCGCCCTTGGTGCGGCCGAACAGCAGACGATTTTGGGCTGCTTGATCGTCCTTGGACGCGCGGGCCTTCTGCTTGCGGACGGTGCGGAGATTGATGATTTCAGCCATGCGAGGATTTTAGCAGGATTTCAGTCATACCAGCCGGCTTTGGTCCATTGCGGCGGCAATGAAGCTGGCGAACAGCGGATGCGGCTCGAACGGCTTGGACTTGAGTTCGGGGTGGAACTGCACGCCGATGAACCACGGATGGTCGGTGCGCTCGACGATCTCGGGCAGCTTGCCATCGGGTGACACGCCTGAAAACAGCAGGCCATTCTTCTCAAGCAGCTTGCGGTAATCCATGTTCACCTCATAGCGGTGACGATGACGTTCCGAAATGCGGGTGGTGCCGTAAATGTCGGCTACGCGGGAGCCGCGCGTCAGCTGAGCAGGATAGGCGCCGAGGCGCATGGTGCCGCCGAGATCGCCTTCGTTGGCGCGCTTCTCGGTCTCGTTGCCCTTGACCCATTCGGTCATCATGCCAACAATCGGTTCCTTGCTCGGGCCGAACTCCGTCGAGGAGGCATTCTTGATGCCGGCAGTATTACGAGCCGCTTCGACGCAGGCCATCTGCATACCAAAGCAGATGCCGAAATAGGGTACGTCCTTGACCCGGGCAAAGCGCGCGGCTTCGATCTTGCCCTGCGCCCCACGTTCGCCGAAGCCGCCGGGCACGATGATGCCATGAACATGCTCGAGATAGGGCGCTGGATCGTCACGCTCGAATACTTCCGAGTCGATCCACTGCAGGTTGACCTTGACCTTGTTGGCGATGCCGCCATGGGTCAGGGCTTCGGACAAGGATTTGTAGGCGTCCTTGAGGCCGGTGTATTTCCCCACGATGGCGATATTCACTTCGCCTTCGGGGTTGTGCAGACGGGTCGATACTTCTTCCCAGGCCGACATGTCCGGCGCCGGTGCATCCTTGATACCGAAAGCAGCAAGGACTTCGCGGTCCAGGCCTTCCTTGTGATAGGCCAGCGGCACGTCGTAGATCGAGCCGACGTCGAGGCCCTGGATAACGGCGCTTTCGCGCACGTTGCAGAACAGGGAAAGCTTCTTCTTTTCGCCCTCGGGAATCGGGCGATCGCAGCGCACCAGCAGGATATCGGGCGCGATACCGATCGAGCGCAATTCCTTGACGGAGTGCTGCGTCGGCTTGGTCTTGAGCTCGCCGGCCGAGGGAATATAGGGCATCAGCGTCAGGTGCAGGTAGCAGGTGTCACCGCGCGGCAGGTCGTTGCCAAGCTGGCGGATCGCCTCGAAGAACGGCAGGCCTTCGATGTCGCCGACGGTGCCGCCGATTTCCACCAGCACGAAATCGAACTCGTCATTGCCCTCGACGACGAAGTTCTTGATGGCGTCGGTGACGTGCGGAATGACCTGCACGGTGGCGCCGAGATATTCGCCACGGCGTTCCTTGGCGAGAATGTCGGAATAGATGCGGCCGGTGGTGATATTGTCGCGCTTGGTGGCGGCCCGGCCGGTGAAGCGCTCGTAGTGACCGAGATCGAGATCGGTCTCGGCGCCGTCGTCGGTCACGAAGACCTCGCCGTGCTGGGTGGGCGACATGGTGCCCGGATCGATGTTGAGATAGGGGTCGAGCTTGCGAAGGCGAACCTTGTAGCCGCGTGCTTGCAGCACGGCGCCGAGCGCCGCCGATGCAAGACCTTTACCCAATGAGGAGACCACGCCTCCGGTGATGAATACGTACCGAGCCATGGGCGTTCACCTTAATCACATCAGCGTCGATTCGTAGAGCTAGCTTTGCGCTCTACACAAAAAGAAAGAAGGGGATGTTTCCATCCCCCTCTTTGTGTCGCCTTGCGGCGCTTAGTTGGTCGCCGGAGCGACCGGCGTTTCAGCGGGGGTCGCCGCCGGAGCATCCGGCACCGGCAGGTCACTGTTGGCGTCGGGAGCCGCAGGCGCAGCGTCAGTCGCAGCTGGCGCAATGTCTTGGGTGACCGGATCGGCGCCGGCAGGTGCCGTCGGATCAGATGCAGGAACCGGAAGGTCGGAGGTCGTGCCGCCCTGCAGTGAATTCAGCGCATCGAGCACGCTGGTCGGCGCGGCGCCATCTTCCGTTGCCGTCGCACGCTCGAGAATTCCCGAGGTGGTGCGATCCAGTTCCGAGATAATGGTCAGGCCAATCGCCGTGGCGAAGAACAGCGTCGCCAGAATCGCCGTGGTACGGGTCAGCAGGTTCGCCGAGCCGCGGGCGGTCATGAAACCACCACCGCCGCCGCCACCGCCAATGCCCAGCGCGCCGCCCTCGGAGCGCTGCAGCAGGATAACTGCAATCAGCGCCAGGACGATCAGCAAATAGGCCACAATCAGGACGTTTGCCATTCTGTCTCAGTCTATTGGTCTGTCAAAAGATGGCGCGTCTTACACGCCCCTGCCAGCAAATGCCATAGGCCAGCCGGAATTTCCAACCGGCCTCACAGCATCAGCCTTGCACTACACAGCCGAGATAATGGTGTAGAAGTCTTTTGCCAAGAGGCTGGCGCCGCCGACGAGGCCTCCGTTGACGTTTTCGATCTGCAGAATCTCGCGCGCATTCTGCGGCTTGAGCGAACCGCCATAGAGAATGTGGATCGATGCGCCCTTGTCGCCGAAGCGATCAACGAGCTGGCGACGGATTGAATTGTGCATCTGGGCAATGTCGTCATTACTTGGGGTGCGGCCGGTGCCGATGGCCCATATCGGCTCATAGGCTATGATGACCTGATGCAGCTCGGCGGCATCGGGAATTGAGGCGGCGAGCTGGGCGGCCACCACGGAATCAGCCGTGCCGCCATCGCGCTGCGCTTCGGTCTCTCCGACACAGATGATCGGCTTGAGCCCAGACCCGATAGCCGCTTCAGCCTTCGCCCTGACCTGATCGTCGGTTTCGCCATGATTGGCGCGGCGCTCGGAATGGCCCACGATGACATACTGCGCGCCAGCATCGGCGAGCATCGAGGCGGAAACGTCGCCTGTATGGGCGCCTGATGCCACAGCATGGCAATCCTGTCCGCCGGCCAGTATGCCGGCACTAGCGCCTTGGCGAGCAACGGCGGCAAGAATGGTAGCGGGGGGGCAGATAACGACCAACGCCCGGGGTGCTTCGCCGGTGGTGAGCATGCCTGCAAGCGTCGTCAACTCCTCCAGCGAGCCCCTCAGGCCGTTCATTTTCCAGTTCCCTGCGATCAGCGGCGTAATTGTCGTTGTCACTCTTTGCTCCTGCATGCCTCTTGCACCGGGACTAGGTTTGCCCTAACCCCGGCTGTCAAAATGGATTACTAGTGCCCTCCCGCTATCGCGGTAAAGCCTCGTGTTGCCCAAATGGAACGTCTCAGATGCTTGATAGTTTGCGTGTTTTTGCAAAATCCTGGCCCGGTAAGATCATGGGCGGCTTCCTGCTTGTTGGTATCGCCGGCTTTGGCATCAACAATGTCATCACCGATCTGGGCAGCAACACTGTAGCCCGAGTCGGTAACGCAGAAATCAATTCCCGCGAGTTCCTGCGCGCTTATCAAAACCAGCTGAACCAGGTGGCTCAGCAGATTGGCTCCGTGCCGACGGCAGAGGAAGCCGTCAACCTGGGCGTACCTTCCATGGTGCTGCAGAACCTTGCACAAGATGCGGCTCTCGATCAGGTAGCTGACGATTTTGGCCTGGGCGTGTCCGAGGACCAGCTCAGCAAGATGCTGCGCGCCGATCCATCGTTCCAGAACGCATTGGGGGTGTTTGATCCCTCCAGCTTCACCCAGGTGCTGCAGTCGAGCGGCCTGACAGAGGCAGAATATTTCGAGAGCCAGACTGAGTCAGCACGCCGCCAGCAGCTCGTGCTGAGCCTGTTTGGTGACACCAAGCTGCCGGCTACGGCGTCAACCCTCGTCAATCGCTATGCAGCCGACCGTCGTACCATCGACTATTTCGTGCTGGGCGAGACCAATGTCGAAACCCCAGCTGCGCCGACCGAAGCCGAGCTGGCCGCCTACCTGACCGAGCATCAGGCAGAGTTCCGCACGGTCGAAACTCGCTCGGTGCAGATGCTGCGCCTGACCACTGCCGACCTGGCGGCGACCAAGACCATAAGCGAAGACGCGGTTGCGGCGGAATTTGAGCGCACCAAGGCGAGCCTCGTGCAGGCCGAACGCCGCACCATCCAGCAGGTCGTGCTGAACGATGAGCAGGTTGCAGCTTTCCAAGCTGGCCTCGCTGCCGGCACGCCGTTTGAAGGTCTGGTTGCAGAAGCCGGCGTTACGCCGACCGACCTCGGTAGCCTGACTCAGGCCCAGATCAACGATACCAATCTGGCCGCAGCAGCCTTTGGCGTTGCACAGGGCAGCTTCGTCATCATCGACGGCGTAGCCGGCAAGCGCGCCGTACACGTCTCTGCCATCGAAGGCGGCGGCGAGCCGAACCTTGAAGGCTCCCGCGAACAGATTACCCAGAACCTCGCGCTTGCCGAAGCCCGCGACGAACTGGCCGAAGTGCAGGACCAGATCGAAGAACTGCGCGCCGCATTCCGCCCGCTGAGCGAGATTGCCACACGGTTCAACCTCGACCTCTATGAGACCAATGTCACCGCCGCCGGCACCGAACTCGACGTGCTGCCGGACCTGAGCACCGAGGATCGTCCGCGGGTGACGCAGGCCGTCTTCAAGGCTACCGAAGGCGCGCTTACACCAGCCATCACTCTGGCAGGCAATGGCAACCTTTGGTTCGACCTCAACAAGATCGATCCGGCGCGCGACCAGACGCTGGACGAGGTACGTGACCAGGTTGCGACGGCCTTGACCACCGAACGTACGAATAATGCGATCATTGCGGCCCAGGCCGAGGCTGTGAAACGTCTCGACAATGGCGAAGCGATTGCCGATGTCGCGACGTCTTACAACGTGTTCCCGCAGCTCAGCCCGCCGTTCACCCGCTTCGGCTCGGATGACGGTACTGTAGATGCTGCTGTCGCGTCTGCCGCATTTTCTGGCGCTGCCGATCATCACGGTTCGGCGGTCAATCAGGCGGGCGAATTCATCGTGTTCCAGGTGACCGACCTGACCGCGGCTGAAGGCGCTTTGGCAAAGGCTGCCAATGACAGCCTCGAGAACGAGCAGCGCGTCGGCATCTATGGCGACTTCGTCACCGCTGTGCGCGACGATGCCGGACTGCGCATCAACCAACAGGCACTCAGCGCCGCGCTGGCACTCAATACCGGCCTGTAATCCACGGGCCGGCCCAACCCAAAATGGATACCATAACGATGGGCGACGACCTCTTTCTGCGCTTCTCCGAGCAATACACTGCTGGAAAATCGCAGATCGTCTGGCGTCGCATCGTGGCCGATCTGGAAACGCCGGTCGGCACCTATCTCAAACTCGCGCAGGGACGGAAAAATACGTTCCTGCTCGAGTCGGTGCAGGATGCTTCGGTCCGCGGGCGCTATTCGATCATCGGCACCCAGCCGGACGTGATCCTCAAGGTCGAGGCCGGCGCTGCCACCATCAACCGTGGGGCGCAGGTCGATGAGACCAGCTTCGAGCCGCTATCCGAGCTTCCGCTCGATGCGCTTCGCAGCCTGGTGGCGGATAGCAAGATCGACGTGCCCGCCTGCCTGCCACCGCAATCGGCCGGCATCTACGGTTACCTCGGCTATGAAATGGTCCGCTACATGGAAGTGCTGCCCGACAGCAATCCGGACCATCTGCAGACGCCCGAAGCCATCTTGATGCGACCATCGCTGCTGGCCATTTTCGATACGCTCAAGGACGAGCTGTATCTGACCGCGCCGGTCTATGTTCGTGATGGTGTGTCGGCCCGGCACGCTTATGAAGCCGCCGAATCGCGGATCGACGACGCCATTGCCCGGCTGAGCCAGGCCATGCCGGCAACCCCTGCCCTGCCCGACCTGGCATCCATCACCGTCACCAGCAACACGTCGCAAGACGAGTATTTCGCCATGGTGGCCAGGGCCAAGGACTACATCACGGCAGGCGACATTTTCCAGGTTGTGCTGAGCCAACGCTTCGAGGCGGAATTCACCCTGCCTCCGACCGCGCTTTATCGCGCGCTGCGCCGCACCAATCCCAGCCCCTACATGTATTTCCTCGATTTCGGGGATTTCGCGGTTGCGGGGTCAAGCCCCGAGATATTGGTCCGCGTGCAGGACGGCGAGATTACGATCCGCCCGATCGCCGGGACGCGCAAGCGCGGCTCTACGCCGACGCGGGACCAGGAACTGGCGGCCGAACTGCTGGCCGATCCCAAGGAGATGGCCGAACACCTGATGCTGCTCGACCTCGGCCGCAACGACGTCGGCCGCGTCGCCAAGACCGGCACGGTCAAGGTCACCGACAAGTTCTTCCTCGAATTTTATTCCCACGTCATGCACATCGTCTCCAACGTCGTCGGCGTGCTGGATCCTAAATACGACTTCGTCGACGCGCTCTCGGCGGGCTTCCCGGCTGGCACTGTCTCAGGGGCGCCAAAAGTGCGCGCCATGGAGATCATCGACGAGCTGGAAAAATCGCGTCGCGGCATCTATGGCGGCTGCGTCGGCTATTTCAGCGCCGATGGCACCATGGACACCTGCATCGTGCTGCGTACCGCCATCCTCAAGGACGGCAAGCTTTACGCCCAGGCTGGTGCAGGCATCGTCGCCGACAGCGTTCCCGAACTCGAGCACATGGAATGCGAAAACAAGGCCCGTGCCCTTTTCAGCGCCGCCGAGGAAGCGCTACGCTATGCCGGCGAGGCGAGGATCGGGCAATGATGGCGCAGGCATTCTTTCAACATCGATGGCGGAACTGGTTCTGAACACCGAACCCGTTACCCCAAAGCCGCGCTGGAACCAGATAAATGACCCGCACGCTCGTCATCGATAACTACGACAGCTTTACCTACAATCTCGTCCATTTCCTGGGCGAACTCGGCGCCGACATCACTGTCAGGCGTAACGACAAGATCACGCTCGATGAAATTGCCGAGATGGCGCCCGAAGCCATACTGCTATCGCCCGGCCCGGCCACGCCCAATGAGGCCGGCATCTGCCTGGCGCTGATCGAGCGCTTTGCGGCTACCACGCCGATCCTCGGCGTGTGCCTCGGCCATCAGGCCATCGGCCAGGCCATGGGCGGCGACGTGATCCGCGCCCCCCACCTGGTGCATGGCAAGACTTCCAGGATCCATCACACCGGCCAGGGCCTGTTCCGCGGCCTCAACAACGATTTCGAGGCGACGCGCTACCACTCGCTGATCGTGCAGCAGGATACCTTGCCCGACGTGCTCGAAGTGACGGCGACAACCGACGACGGGCTAATCATGGGCATGCAGCACAAGACGCTGCCGGTGCATGGCGTGCAGTTCCACCCCGAGAGCATCGCCAGCGAGAACGGCCATGCCCTGCTGCAGAATTTCCTCAACCTGGCCAGCGACTTCAACGCAAAGAAGGCCGCGTGATGGACATCAAGCAGGCACTCAACAAAATTGCCGACCGCCATGACCTGACCGGCGAGGAAATGCGTAGCGTCATGCGCATCATCATGGCCGGGGAAGCCACCCCAAGCCAGATCGGCGCCTTCCTGATGGGCATGCGCATCAAGGGCGAAAGCGTCGGCGAAATCGCCGCGGCGGTCTCGATCCTGCGCGAGCAGATGGTGCCGGTCATCGCGCCCGAGAACGCCATCGACATCGTCGGCACCGGCGGTGACGGCGTCGGCAGCCTCAATATCTCTACGGCCACGGCGTTGGTCGTGGCAGCAGCAGGCGTGCCGGTGGCAAAGCATGGCAACAAAGCGCTGTCGTCGCGCTCGGGCTCGTCGCAAGCGCTGGAAGCGCTTGGCGTCAAGCTGGACCTGACGCCCGAGCAGATCGGCCACACCATCGCGAACGTCGGCATCGGCTTCATGTTCGCGCCGAGCCATCACCCGGCAATGCGCCATGTCGGGCCAGCCCGGACCGAAATGGGCGTCCGGACGCTGTTCAACCTATTGGGACCGCAGTCCAATCCGGCCGGCGTGCGGCGCTACTTGCTCGGCGTCTATTCCCAGCAGTGGGTCGAGCCGGTGGCGGCGGCCTTGCTGGCCAATCGCGCGATCAAAGCCTGGGTGGTGCATTCTAGCGAGGGCCTCGACGAACTGTCGACGTCGGGTCCGAACTTCGTCGCTCAGATTGCCAATGGCGACCTGCGCAGCTTCGAGCTGCATCCCGAAAAGGTTGGCCTCAAGCTGACCGATCCCAAAGGCCTGCTCGGCGGCGAGCCCGCAGACAACGCTGCGGCTATTGTCGCATTGTTCGATGGCGCGCCGGGCGCCTATCGTGAAACCGTCCTGCTCAATGCCGGCGCGGCGCTGCTTGTCGCCGACAAGGTTCAAACCATCGAAGATGGCATTGCCCTGGCGCGCGAAACCATCGACGCGGGCAAGGCCAAACACACACTCGCCCGCCTCGTGGCGGTATCGAACGGACACGATTGATGAGCGATATCCTGCAGCAGATCGAAGCCTACAAGCGCGAGGAAATCGCGGCGGCCAAGGCCATGCGGCCGTGGGCCGAGGTGGTGGCACAGGCCCATGACCAGCCAGCTCCGCGCGGCTTCATCAGGGCGATCAAGGCCAAGCGCGACCAGGGTCAATATGCCCTGATCGCCGAGGTCAAGAAGGCCAGTCCCTCCAAGGGCCTGATCCGCGCCGATTTCAACCCCGCCGAAATCGCTCGCGCCTATGAAATGGCCGGCGCTGCCTGTCTCTCGGTGCTGACCGATCGCCCGAGTTTCCAGGGCTCGCCGAGCTATTTGATCGAGGCCCGCGCGGCGACGCAATTGCCGGTGCTGCGCAAAGACTTCCTGTTCGAAACCTACCAGGTCGCCGAAGCCCGGGCCTGGGGGGCCGATTGCATCCTGATCATCCTCGCTGCCGTCGGCGATGACGTGGCGCGCTACCTGCTGGACGCCGCCGAAGAATGGGGCATGGACGCCCTGGTCGAAGTGCATGACCAGATCGAGTTGGACCGCGCGCTTTTGCTCGGCGCCGAGTTCATCGGCATCAACAATCGTAACCTGCGCACTTTCGAGACGACGCTGGAAACCTCGGTGGCGCTCGCCATCGGCGTGCCGAAGAATACGTTGCTGGTCAGCGAGAGCGGCATCGTCAGCCACGAGCATGTCTTGATGCTCGACCAGCGGGCCAATATCAGTACGTTCCTTGTTGGTGAAAGCCTGATGCGCCAAGACGATGTGGCGGCGGCAACCCGGGCGCTGCTGATGGGCGCCCCCCAGGCAGTGCGCTGATGGCTGGCGGCCTGACCCATCTCAACGAAAAGGGCGAGGCGCATATCGTCGATATCGGTGACAAGGCGGTTACCCGTCGCAGGGCCGTGGCGCAGGCGAGACTGGTAGCCAAGGTGGAAACCATCGCTGCCATCATGGGCGGAAGCCTTAAGAAGGGCGACGCGCTGGCAGTGGCCCGCATTGCCGGCATTATGGCTGCCAAAAAGACTTCAGAGTTGATCCCCCTCTGCCACCCGCTCGCCCTGACCAAGGTCGTCATCAACATCGACGTCGAAGACATGGATGCTATCCGCATCGAGGCAATCGCTGAAACTACAGGACAAACCGGGGTCGAGATGGAAGCCCTGGTTGCGGCGTCAACTGCCGCTTTGACGCTTTATGATATGGCAAAGGCCATCGACAAAGCCATGGTGATTACCAATCTGATGCTCGTCGAAAAATCCGGCGGCAAATCTGGTGACTTTACGCGGTTATGAACCTGCTCCCTGTCGAAGACGCCATCACGGCCATCCTGAAACGCGTACCGGAACCCATAGCAGAAACCGTCGAGCTTGCGGTTGCCGCTGGCCGCGTGCTGCTGCAGCCAGTTATCGCCACACATGACCAGCCACCGTTCAATGCCAGCGCCATGGACGGCTATGCCATGCGGGCTGCCGATGTGGTCGATGGACACACGCTAAAGCTCATCGGCACGTCCCAGGCGGGCGCCGGCTTTCCCGGTTCTGTCGGTGAGGGCGAAGCAGTCCGCATCTTTACCGGCGCCCCGGTGCCGGCAGGCGCTGATACCGTCATCATGCAGGAAGAAGCTGTCGCGGATGGCGGATTTGTTTCCTTCACCGTCCCTGCCCGGCTCGGACACAGCGTCCGGCCCTTGGGCAATGATTTCGCCAAGGGCCAAGTGCTGGTCGAAGCCGGCGTGCGCCTAGCGCCGATGCAATTGGCTGTAGCAGCAGCGGCGAATGCCGCGACGCTTCAGGTAGCGAAACGTCCGTGCGTCAGCTTGTTGGCGACCGGCGACGAGCTGGTGCTGCCCGGTTCGGTAGTCGGCACCGACCAGATCGTGGCCTCCAACAGCTCTGGTCTGCGTCCGCTGCTGATCCCTTATGCCGAAACCGTCATCGACCACGGCATTGCCCGCGACACGCGCGACGAATTGCGTAGCAAGCTCGATGAGGTCTTTGCCAGCCAGCCCGATATCGTCATCACCACGGGGGGCGCCAGCGTCGGTGACCACGACATCGTCAGGGACATCCTGCTCGAGCTCGGCGTGACGCTGGATTTCTGGAAGATCAACATGCGCCCGGGCAAGCCGTTGATGTTCGGCACTCGGGGCAAGACCCTAGTGTTTGGCCTGCCGGGCAACCCGGTGTCGGCCATGGTCACCGCCCTGGTGTTCATTCGCCCGGCCCTGCGCCAATGGCTAGGCTATCCCGAACCCATGCTGTGGCGGCTGCCCCTGGCGGCCCCCACCCCTCCCAATAGCGCTCGCCGCCACTTCATGCGCGCCCAGCTGGTCCATACACCGACGGGGCCGGAACTGCTGCCAATACCGCAGACCGACAGCGGCCATACCTCGTCGCTGGCGCGCGCTGACATGCTGATTGTGCAGCCGGGGGGCGATCCGGGCCAGCAGGCCGGCGCAATTGTCGAAGCACTTCCACTGGACTATTTCTAAGGGCGGAGGCGCACAATATTCCGAAAATACGCGGGGATATTGCGGAACATAACTAGAACACGTATTGTCGTTCTGCCTACGTTCCGATTCTGTCCTCGAGGGGCCCCATGCTCACGCGCAAACAACACGAGCTGCTGATGTTCATCCACGAGCGGATGAAGGAAAGCGGTATTCCGCCATCGTTCGACGAGATGAAGGATGCGCTCGATCTGGCGTCCAAGTCCGGCATCCATCGTCTGATTACGGCGCTGGAAGAGCGCGGTTTCATCCGCCGACTGCCGAACCGGGCTCGCGCGCTGGAAGTCGTCAAGCTCCCCGATTCGATGAACCCGTCGCTTGGCGGTCGCAAGACACGCTTTGAGCCCTCGGTCATCGAAGGCAGCCTGGGAAAAGTCAGCGCCACGACATCTCGCGCTCTTAGCGCACAAGATGAATATGCACGACCGATTGCCATTCCCGTCATGGGCCGCATCGCCGCGGGTACTCCGATCGAGGCAATCCAAACTCATTCGCACACCATCATGGTGCCGCCCGAAATGCTGGGTGCCGGCGAGCACTATGCGCTTGAAGTGCGCGGCGACTCGATGATCGATGCCGGAATTTTCGATGGCGATACCGTCCTGATTAAGAAGCAGGATCAGGCATCGACCGGCGAGATCGTTGTAGCGCTAGTAGACGACGAAGAAGCCACGCTGAAGCGACTGCGCCGCAAGGGCGATACGATAGCTCTGGAGGCCGCCAATCCAGCCTATGAGACCCGTATTTTCCCACCTCACCGCGTCAAGGTGCAGGGCCGCCTCGTTGGCCTGCTGAGGAAATACTGATGCGCATTGCCCTGCTTTTCGTGGGAATTATTGCGGTCCTGGGCGGACCGACGTCAGCGCAGGAGGCTAGCGTCAAAGAGACCCGATGCTGGGTGGGTGGGGTGACATTCTCGGCCGGCGCTGGGATCAATGCTGGCGACGGCATTGCGACCTGTCAGGCGGGAACAGGCTGGCAAAAAGCCGCAACAGGCGCCTTGGTAAGCGGCTGCATGCTGGAAGGAAAGCTATCCTCTGTTGGCGCGGTTATCGGCATTCGCAACAATGACAGCTTGTTACTGCAATGCGACGCCAGCGGCCGTTGGACGACGATTGGTACTCTATCGGAAAGTTGATGCTGCGGCCGGCGTTAGCTGCCTACCATCAATGAGCCTCTTCAGTCCTGCTGCGTTGCAACGCGGCGGGGCTATTTTTATGTCCGGCCTCGCGCAGGTGTAACCAAGCTTCTCAAGCCGTTGATTGACATGTCATGCCTTTGCCAATGCTCGTCAGAAAGTTGCTTGCGTTGCATACGTTTGCAAAGTCATCGTTTGGCAAGAACTTGAGGATTGCCTGGCTTCGTGCCATTTATAGGGCATAGGTTTTCAGCCTAAGTCGGCTGCCTGATGCCGGTTCGCCGGACCGTGGCTACCTACTCGACCATGCGAACGTTATGTCCCTTTGGCATCTTGCCACTGGATAACCGCTCGTTACGAGCACAGTCGTGTCCGCAATCATCGGCGCCGTTAAATTCTTCAACACCACCAAGGGCTTCAGCTTCATCTCGACTGAAAATGGCGGCAAGGATGCCTTCTCCACATCTCCGCCGTTCAGCGTTCGGGCCTCCAGGGCCTGTATGAGAGCGACAAGGTAACCTGCGAGATCGAGACAGGCCGTGACGGCAAGTAATCGGTCACCAACCTGACCCTGCTCTAGTCGTATCAGGCTTTACGCAGCGAGAGCGCTCCCGGCGCTGCTCGAGAGAACCACCGCAGTTCCTGCGGTGGTTCTTGTGTGCCCGGGTTGTGCCAGGACTTGTAGCAAACGAAAGGCCCGCGCATCCTCGCGCGGGCCTTTCTGATTCAGTGGTCGAACAGACTTAGTGGTTGTCGCGCGGGATGCCGTTGGTCTGGGCGATGCGCTGGTACTTTTCGGCGGGCTTGAGGATGGCGCCGTCGCCGAGCTGCCCGACGATGCCGCGCTGGATTTCCTGCCACGGCGTCTGGTGCTTGGGATACTTGTAACCGCCCGACGCTTCGAGATCCGCACGGCGGGTCGCGATTTCCTCGTCCGAAATCAGGATATTGGCCTGGCCGATATTGAGATCGATCCGCACCCGGTCGCCGGTCTTGAGGATAGCGAGATTGCCACCCGCGGCCGCTTCCGGGGATGCGTTGAGGATCGAGGGCGATCCCGAGGTGCCCGACTGGCGGCCATCGCCGATACAGGCCAGGGCATGAATGCCACGCTTGATCAGGTAGTTGGGCGGCCGCATGTTGACCACCTCGGCAGCCCCCGGATAACCGATCGGGCCAGCGCCGCGCATGAACAGCAGTGTATGCTCGTCGATATCGAGCGAGGGATCGTCGATCCGGTGGTGATAATCTTCCGGACCATCGAACACGACAGCCTTGCCCTCGAACATGCCCGGATGATCCGGGTTGGTCAGGTAGCGGTCACGAAACTCAGTCGAGATCACGCTGGTCTTCATGATGGCGTTGTCGAACATATTGCCGCGCAGCACGAGGAAGCCCGCTTCGGTCTTGAGCGGATTGTCGAAGCGGCGGATCACCTTGTCGTCCTGGATCGTCGTATTGCGGCAGTTCTCGCCAATGGTCTTACCGTTGACGGTGGGCGCGTTTTCGCGGATCAGGCCCTGGGTCATCAACTCGTTGACCACCGCCGGCACGCCGCCAGCATGGTAATAGTCTTCGCCGAGATACTCGCCAGCGGGCTGAAGGTTCACCAGCAGCGGCACCTTGTGGCCATAGGTCTGGAAATCCTGCAGCTCCAGTTCGACGCCGATATGCTTGGCGATGGCCTGGATATGGATCGGCGCATTGGTCGAGCCACCGATCGCCGAATTGACGACGATGGTGTTGATGAAATTGTCCTTGGTCAGGATGTCGGAGGGCTTGAGGTCCTCGCGCACCATGTCGACGATGCGCTTGCCGGTACGATAGGCCATTTCCTGGCGGTCGCGATACGGCGCCGGAATGGCGGCCGAACCCGGCAGCTGCATGCCCAGCGACTCGGCCAGCGAGTTCATGGTCGATGCGGTGCCCATGGTGTTGCAATAGCCGGTCGACGGCGCCGACGATGCCACCAGTTCAATAAACTGGGCATAGTCGATCTCGCCGGCCGCCATCATCTGGCGCGCCTTCCAAACGATGGTGCCGGAGCCGGTGCGTTCGCCCTTGTGCCAGCCGTTCAGCATCGGGCCGACCGACAGCGCGATGGCGGGAATATTGACGGTCGCCGCGCCCATCAGCATGGCCGGGGTGGTCTTGTCGCAGCCGATGGTCAGCACGACGCCGTCGAGCGGATAGCCATACAGCACTTCGACGAGGCCGAGATAGGCGAGGTTGCGGTCGAGGCCGGCCGTCGGGCGCTTGCCGGTTTCCTGGATCGGGTGCACCGGAAATTCGATGGCGATGCCACCGGCTTCACGGATGCCTTCGCGGACGCGCTCGGCCAGGACTATATGATGACGGTTGCAAGGGCTGAGATCAGAGCCGGTCTGGGCAATGCCGATGATCGGCTTGTCGGACTGCAGCTCTTCGCGCGACACACCGAAATTCATGTAGCGCTCAAGATAGAGCGCGGTCATATCCGGGTTGTCCGGGTTGTCGAACCAGGCGCGTGAACGCAGTTTCTGCTTTGCCGAACCGGCGTTGTCTGCCGTCATGTGATGTTCCTCTACAGTCCGCGGACGTGCCCACGTTTGGAGTCGTTTTAACATGGCAATGGCCGCTGTGAATGCCCCTCGCGAGAAAAAATCATACAAATGAGCGCTCGGTGAAATTTGCTCACGAGCGACATTCCCGAACGCGCTGAAAATCTTACCAAACGAGGCGATTTTTTTGGGCAGTGGGCGCAGTTGTGCCCCACCGCGCCGACCACAGAATCGGACTGGCTGAAACAACTGCCAGCCTTTAGGGTCGCGCCGCGATAAGGCTCCGCGGTGAGGAAAATTCGTGACTGGAAACGTTGATTGGGTTGCTGTTGACTGGGGAACTTCGAACCTCCGCGGCTGGGGCATTGCCGAAGATGGGTCGGTGGTGTTCGAAAAGACATCGCCCAAGGGCATGGGAAAGCTGACGCGCGAGGAATTCCCCGCAGCGCTGGCCGAACTGCTCGAGGGTGTGGCCCCTGGCCGCTCGGGCAAGCTGGAAGTACTGATCTGCGGCATGGCCGGCGCCCGACAGGGCTGGCTCGAAGCGCCATACCTTGAGGCACCGACCGACCTGCGCGGCCTGCTCGATGGCGCCGTGCACCCCGACATGGGCGACAGCCCGATCCGCGCCTCTATCCTGCCTGGCGTTTGCCAGAAGGCCGGCGGCGACAATGTGATGCGTGGCGAAGAAACCCAACTTCTGGGCCTCGCTTCGCTCAATCCGGGTTTTTCCGGCATGGTCTGCATGCCCGGCACACATTCCAAATGGGCCCAGCTATCCGGCAGCCGCATCGAACGCTTCTCGACGGCGATGACCGGCGAAATGTTCGAACTGCTGCGCACCCATTCGGTATTGCGCCATTCGCTGGCTGGCGATCTCGACGGTCCCGGCCGTTCTGATGGTTTCAAGGCAGGCGCCGAAGCGGGTCTTGCCCATCCCGAACAATTGCTCGGCACGCTGTTCCAGGTCCGCGCCGGCGCGCTGCTTTCGGGTCGTCAGCCTGATTGGTGTGCTGGCTATCTATCGGGGTTGCTGATTGGAACCGAAGTGGGCAGCAACCGTCATCTGGTTGGCGACGCGACCGTGCCACTGATCGGCGCGCCTGCACTGTGTGCGCTTTATGCGCAGGTGCTGGAAATGGCTGGCGCCAGCGGCGCCCCCAAGGACGCCACCGAAATCGTGCTGGCCGGCCTCAAGGCCGCGCGCAGCTTTGCAGCTTAGACCGGAGTACGGGTCAATGGAACATCGTCATCTCATCGCCATCCTGCGTGGCATCACCCCGCCCGAAACCGTGGACGTGTGCCAGGCGCTGATCAGCGCCGGCATCACCATGATCGAAGTGCCGTTGAATTCGCCCGATGCGCTGACCAGCATTGCGCTGGCCTCCAATTCGTTGAGCGAGCAGGCCGCAATCGGCGCCGGCACGGTGTTGACCAAGAAGCAGGTCTGGGCCGTATCCGACGCGGGCGGCACGTTCATCGTCTCACCCGACACCAACAAGCAGGTGATCGAGGAAACCGTTCGACTGCAGCTGCTGTCCTATCCCGGCGTGTTCACCCCGTCCGATGCGTTCCGCGCTATCAAGGCCGGTGCCAGCGGACTCAAGTTCTTCCCCGCCGAAGTGCTCGGCCCCAAGGGTATCAAGGCCATCAAGGCGGTGCTGCCGCCGGAGTTGCCGATCTATGCCGTGGGCGGCGCCAATCCGGATAACTTCACCGAGTATTTCGCCGCCGGCTGCACCGGCTTTGGTCTCGGCACCTATGTTTATAAGCCCGGCATGACCGCAGCCGACGTCGCCGAGCGCGCCGCCACCGCCGTGGCCGCCTATGACGCGGGAAAACCCCAATGACCGAGACAGCAAAGCTCCTGCTCGATAGCAAATGCCAGCTTGGCGAAGGCCCGCTTTGGCACCCCGGGCGCCAGCAACTGTTCTTCTTCGATATCAACGAACAGTCGCTGTTCGCTGTCACGGCTCAGGGCGAGATCGCCGATAGCTGGCTGTTCAACGAATTTATAGCAGCAGCCGCCATTCTCGATGATCACACGCTGGTGCTGGCCACCGATACCGGCCTCAAGGAATTCGATCTCAATACTGGCGGCATGAACCGCATCAACGAGGTCGAAGCCGATAACCCCAAGACCCGCACTAACGACAGCCGCGTGCATCCGTCCGGCGCCTTCTGGTTCAGCACTATGATCAACAGCGAAGACGAGGCCGCTATCGGCTCGCTGTATCATTACCGTGCCGGCGTGCTGACGACGCTCAAGTCCGGAGTTAAGATTTCCAACGCCACCTGTTTCTCGCCCGATGGCAAAAAAGCGTATTGGACCGATACCCCGACCAAACAGATCATGCAGGTCGATACCGATCCGGCTACCGGCCTGCCGATCGGCGAATGGGCCCTGTTCGCCGACGTGTCTGAAGGTCGCGGCTATCCCGATGGCGCAGTGGTCGATAGCGAAGGTTACCTATGGAACGCCAAGTGGGGCGGATCCTGTGTCGTACGCCATGCCCCGGACGGCTCGATCGACCGCATCGTTGAAGTCCCCGTCAGCCAAGTCACCTGCCCGGCTTTTGGTGGCCCGCATCTCAAGACGCTCTACATCACTACCGCCGCGAAAAATCTCAGCAACATACAGCTTGTATCCGAAAAACATGCAGGCAGTTTGTTTGCGATTGATCTCGACATTGCCGGCTTGCCCGAAACGCCCATTACTCTCTGAGACAACTGCCATGACCGCACCATCCCTCGGCGTCTGCTACTATCCCGAACACTGGCCTGAGGAGGTTTGGGAGCGCGACGCTGCGCGGATGGCCGAAGTCGGCATAACCTGGGTGCGTATCGGCGAATTCGCCTGGTCCAAGCTGGAGCCAACGCCGGGCAACCTGACGTTCGACTGGATCATCCGGGCAATGGATGTGCTGGGCAGGCACGGGCTCAAGGTGGTGTTCGGCACGCCGACCGCCACGCCGCCACGCTGGATGGTGGACAAGCACCCCGACATGCTGGCGGTCGACGCCCGCGGCCAGCGCAAGGGTTTTGGCTCGCGCCGCCACTATGATTTCAGCCATCTCGGCTATCGCGAGGAGGCCGGTCGCATCACGCGGCTGTTGGCTGGTGCGGTTGGCCAGCACCCTGCGCTTGGCGCCTGGCAAACCGATAATGAATATGGCTGCCACGGCACCACCTATTCCTACTCGCCTGCCGCCAGGCAAGGCTTCCAGCTATGGCTGCAGGACAAATACAGCACCGTCGATGCGCTGAACCAGGCCTGGGGCAACGTGTTCTGGTCGATGGAATACAACCGCTTCGACCAGATCGATCTGCCAAACCTGCTGGTCTGCGAAGCTGCACCGGCGCATGACATGGATTTCCGCCGCTATGCGTCCGACCAGGTCGCCGCCTTCAACAAGGTGCAGTACGACATCCTGAAGCAAGTGCGGCCCGACCTGCCGGTGATCCACAATTTCATGAGCCGCACCAGCGACTTCGACCACTACGAGGTGGCCAAGACGCTCGATATTGCCAGCTGGGACAGTTATCCGCTCGGCCACCTTGCGGTTAGCAACGAACCCGAGGAAACCAAGCGCCTCTACATGCGCCAGGGCGATCCGGACAATGCCGCCTTCCATCACGATCTTTATCGCACCGTGGGCCATGGCCGCTGGTGGATTATGGAGCAGCAGCCCGGCCCGGTGAACTGGGCGCAGTTCAATCCAGATCCCCTGCCTGGCATGGCCCGCCTCTGGGCCTGGGAAGCCTTCGCCCATGGCGCAGAGGTTGTCACATATTTCCGCTGGCGCCAGGCGCCGTTTGCGCAGGAACAGATGCATGCCGGCCTGCTTCGGCCCGACAGCGAGCCCGCGCCCGCGTACCACGAGGCCATGCAGGTCGCCGAAGAGCTCAAGACCATCAGCCTTGACGGCCCTGCCGCCAAGGGCCGCGTTGCCGTGGTCTACGACTACCAGAGCGAATGGGCATGGGAAATCCAGCCCCAGGCCAAGGGTTTCAGTCACGGGGCCCACGTCCGGGAGCTTTATGCCGCTTTCCGCAAGCATGGCGTGGATATCGACGTGCTACCGCCGAGTACCACGAGCTTTGCCGGTTATGACATCGTAGCCATCCCCGCCCTGTTCGCCTGGAATGATGACCTGCGCACTGCCATTGCCGACTTCGACGGCCACCTGCTGATCGGGCCGCGCTCCGGCTCCAAGACGCAGGATTTTGCCATACCGACAGGACTTGCGCCGGACCTGCCGAGCAACCTGCTCGACGTCAAGGTCATGCGGATCGACAGCATCGATCCAACCCTCGACATCGAAGTCCGGGGCAGTGGTGCGATTCACCACTGGCGCGAGCGGCTCGAAACACGGACCAATGTGGTCATCGAGGATGTCGAAGGATGGCCCGTGCTGGTTAACCAGGGCAAGCTGTTCTACCTCGGTGCCAGCGGCACCAAATCGCTGATCCAGCGCGTGGCGGATTACCTGATCGCCGAGGCAGACCTGCCGACCATTGCCTTGCCGGCCGGCGTCCGATGCCGCACCCGTGCCGGCTTCCGCATCTATGTAAACTACGGCGCTGGCCCGGCTACTCTGGTGCCGGCCTCCGACGAATCCGGTTACGTACTCGGCACTGCTGATATGTTGGCAGCCGGCGTCACCGTGGCGCGACTCGCCACGGGCGGGTGACATTGGGGATGGCGGTGCGGATATCGAACCGCGCCGTCGCTTCGTTCCAGCGTAGCCAGTGAACGCCGCCCGCATACAGAGCATTGCCATCGATCAATTGTCCGCCAACGCAGGTTGATGGCACCCGCATCCGCGCAATGATCAGGTCATGCAACCCGCAATCCTCGGCGAAGGCGGCCGCGTTGCGAATGATGGCTATCGAAAAGCGCTCATTCTGCGCGATGCAGCCGAGCGCATCGCAGCGCGTGCCGGGCACCTCCGAAGCGATGAGCTCCTGATAGTGCTGGCCCCACACCTCGACTGCAAAGCTGCCCACCTTGCCGCTGACCAGGCCCATACCGTCCTCGGTTCGCATCGCCACGGCCTGCGTCGTGTCCGCGATCAACAGATCCGGCCGCTTGTCGAGCCCGACCAACAGGATGAGCGGCAGCGCCAAAGCCGGCCCTGCCAGCCGCCACCAACTGTTGACGAAAGCAAACCAGGCGAGCGCTACGAGGCCGATGATTAAGGCCACACTGGTCAGCAACGGGTTACCGGCCAGGCCCGCGCTCCAGCCCGCTACCAGTGTCGCGCCATCGACCATGCGATCGATGCCCCAGCCCATCGCGATGAGGAACCAACCTTCCATTCCGAACGGCATTGCAAGCACTGACATCACCGCAACAGGCATGACGACGAGGCTCACCACCGGCAGCACCAGCACATTGCCCAACACCCCGAGCGGCGAGGTTTGCTGGAAGTGATAGGCCGAGAAAAGCAAAGTGGCCGTGCCTGCGATTAAGCTGGTTAGCGCTGTCGCCCATACCGTCTTCCATAGCCGCTGGCCCCAGTTGCGATCTCCTTCCGGCGCCTTGCGTGGAATCTCGTAGATGCCGATCAGTGCCACTACGGCGGCGAACGACAGCTGGAAGCTGGCGCGGAACACGCTGGCCGGATCGATCAGGATAATGGCCAGCGCCGCGATGGCGACATTGCGCATGGTAAGCGCTCGCCGTCCGGCCAGCACGGCGCCGAAGATCAGCCCGAGCATGATAGTCGAGCGCAGCGCGGGCACATTTGCCAGCCCACCGGCCAGCAGCAGGTAGAAGATCGCCGCCGCAATGCCACCAGCCGCCGCGATCTTCTTGACCGGCCAGCGGGTTGCAGTTGCCGGGATCGAGGCCAGCAGCAGCCGCAGCAGGAAGAACATGCCACCGGCGACAATCGACAGATGCAGCCCCGAGATCGAATAGATATGCGCCAGCCCAGAGGCCGCCATCACCTCGCGGGTCTCATCATCGATAGCGCTCTGATCACCGACCACCATGGCCCGGCCAATGGCAGCCGAGGAGCCATCCAGCACTGCGTCGATGCGGGCGCCAATCGCCATGCGCAGGCTCTCGATGGCGCGCGTCACGTCGAATGCGGTGCCTGAAGCGACCAAGCTGAACTCGCTGGTCACATTGCCATAGGCACCGATGCCGGCGAAATAGGCGTGGAACTGGCTGTCGAACGCCCCCGGCAGGATCGGCCCCGGCACAGGCGCCAACCGGATTTTGCCGCGAATAATATCACCCGGCGCCAACGGCGGCTGCGGCGGCACCATCAGTCGCGCTTTCGTAACGGGAACCGGGCGATCACCCGTAACCGGAGTGATACCCGACACCACGATACGCCGTGCTTCGTCGGTCGCCGAGATCACTTCATCGACGCGCGCCTCGTAGGTTCCAAATGCCGGCCGCGCCAGCATGGTGGTCCCAAACCACGTTCCATGGAGCGGCAACAGGCAAAAACCCAGCCAGGCGGCAGCAAACACGCAGAACATTGGCAGCATGCTGGCCTGTCGGAGCAATACAATGGCCAGTGCCATTGCCGCGCCGACGCCAGCCAGTGCCCAGCCCTCCGGCTCGAACGGCAGCCCGGCATAGACGATCAAGCCGGCGATCATCGCAAACGGCAGCAGCACGAACAGCCGCCGCGATGTGACGGCACCAGCCAGCGCAAGCCTTGCCGTCCGGGCCTTTCGCGGCAAAATCACCTGTGGCAAAGCCGGGCGCAAGGGCACCAGCAGTGCCCCGTCCTCGCGCTCGCGTGTCTCCGCAACCTGCACCGGCCCTGCCCCCGCCCTTGCGCTCGTGCCGCTCTATGCTACACACGGCGCCTAAATCCTCCAAGCATTCCGGTCTCATGTCCCAAGTCGTCACCCGCTTCGCCCCCTCGCCCACCGGCTACCTCCATATCGGCGGCGCCCGCACTGCGTTGTTCAGCTGGGCCTATGCCCAGAGCAAGGGCGGTAAGATGCTGCTGCGCATCGAAGATACCGATCGCGAACGCTCGACCGAAGCTGCTGTTGTAGCGCTGGTCGATGGTCTCAAGTGGCTCGGCCTCGACTGGGATGGCGAGCCGATAAGCCAGTTCGGCCGCGCCGCGCGCCATGCCGAGGTGGCTCACGAGCTGGTAAAAATGGGCCATGCCTATTATTGCTACTGCTCGCCCGCCGAGCTCGACCAGATGCGCGAAGAGGCCCGCGCTGCCGGTAAGCCGCCGCGCTACAACGGCTACTGGCGCGACCGTGATCAGAGCGAGGCGCCGGCTGGCGTTTCGCCCGTGGTCCGCATCAAGTCTCCGGTTTCCGGCGACATCGTCGTCGACGATCACGTGCAGGGCAAGGTCGTGTTCAAGACCGAGAACCTCGACGACTTCATCATCCTTCGCTCGGACGGAACGCCGACATACATGCATGCCGTGGTGGTGGACGACCATGACATGGGCGTCACCCATATCATTCGAGGCGACGACCACCTGACCAATGCCGCCCGCCAGATCGTCATCTATAATGCGATGGGCTGGACCGTGCCGGAGATGGCGCATATACCCCTGATCCATGGCCCCGATGGCGCCAAGCTGTCAAAGCGCCATGGCGCGCTCGGCGTCGAAGCCTATCGCCAGATGGGCTATCTGCCTGAAGCCGTACGCAATTACCTGGCCCGCCTCGGCTGGAGCCATGGCGACGACGAGATTTTTTCGACCCAGCAGATGATCGAGTGGTTCAGCCTCGAAGGCCTTAATAAGGGTGCGGCGCGCTTCGATTTCGTCAAGCTTGAGAACATCAACGGCCACTATATCCGCGAGGCCGCGCCGGACTACCTGTATGGCGTGATGCTGGCGACTGCTGCCGAAGTCGGCCGTGAGGTCGACGTGGCGGGACTTATTGCAAACAAGGATACGGTGCTCTCCGCCCTGCCCGAGCTGCAGCCGCGCGCCAAGACGGTGCTGGAGCTGATCGACCTGGCCCAGTTCATCTATGCGGTGCGTCCGCTGATCATCGATGCGGCTGCGTCGGCCCATTTGACCGTGGATACGCGCGCCGTTCTCAAGGACATGGCCGAAGTCCTTCGCGGCCTCAATGAATGGTCGGTACCAGCCATCGACGGGGCCATGCGCGAACTGGCAGAAGCCAGGGGCCTCAAGCTCGGCAAGCTGGCCCAGCCTTTGCGTGCAGCCCTGACTGGCCACACGGTTTCGCCCGGCATTTTCGAGGTTATGGTGCTGATCGGCCGCGACGAAAGCATGGCGCGCCTCGAAGACCAAACCGTCACTTTCTAGTGCTATTAGTAGGGTAAGCCTTGCTTACCCATTGGTTGCTTCGGATCGGCAAAAGCGATACCTGTCCGAGGCAGCTACGACTGCCCAGTTTTCGGCCCCGATGACTGCATTCGCGCGGTCTGGTACGGGGCCCTCGAGGAGAGCTCAATGACCGATAAAGTCGCCAAACTCATCGTCGGGGACCAGACGCACGAATTTCCAGTGCTCTCGGGTTCCATCGGGCCGGATGTGATCGATATCCGTTCGCTCTACGCCAAGACCGGCATGTTTACTTACGATCCCGGCTTCACCTCGACGGCGGCGTGCGACAGCTCCATCACCTATATCGACGGCGACAAGGGCCAGTTGCTGTATCGCGGCTACCCGATCGATCAGCTCTCCGAGAAGAGCACCTATATCGAGGTCTGCTACCTCCTGCTGTACGGCGAATTGCCTAACAAGACCCAGCTCGCCGAATTCGAGCAGCTGGTGACGCACCACACCATGGTGCATGAGCAGATGCACTATTTCTATCGTGGCTTCCGCCGCGACGCGCATCCGATGGCCATCATGACCGGCGTCGTCGGCGCCATGGCCGCGTTCTACCATGACTCCACCGACATCACCGATCCGCAGCAGCGCGAGATCGCTTCGATTCGCATGATCGCCAAGATGCCGACAATCGCCGCCATGGCCTACAAGTATTCGGTCGGCCAGCCCTTCGTCTATCCGCGCAATGATCTCGACTACGCGTCGAACTTCTTGCATATGTGCTTCTCGGTTCCGGCAGAAAATTACAAGGTGAACCCAATCATCGCCAAAGCGATGGACCTGATTTTCACCCTGCACGCCGATCATGAGCAGAACGCGTCTACCTCGACCGTGCGTCTTGCCGGCTCATCCGATGCTAATCCCTTCGCCTGTATCGCTGCTGGCGTGGCCTGCCTGTGGGGCCCTGCCCATGGCGGCGCTAACGAAGCCGCGCTCAACATGCTCAAGGAAATTGGCACGGTCGACCGCATTCCCGAATACATCGCCCGCGCCAAGGACAAGTCCGACGGATTCAAGCTGATGGGCTTCGGGCACCGCGTCTACAAGAACTTCGACCCGCGGGCGACCGTGATGCAGAAGACCGCCAAGGAAGTGCTCGACCTGCTGGGCGTGCACAACAACCCAACGCTGCAGGTGGCGCAGGAGCTCGAGAAGATCGCGCTCGAGGACCCCTACTTCATCGAACGCAAGCTGTATCCCAACGTCGATTTTTACTCGGGCATCATCCTTGAGGCCATCGGCTTCCCGACCTCGATGTTCACCGTGTTGTTCTCTGTCGCCCGCACCGTTGGCTGGATCAGCCAGTGGAAGGAAATGATCGCCGATCCGCAGAAGAAAATCGGCCGTCCGCGCCAGCTTTATAATGGTGCGCCAGCTCGCGACTACGAAGCGCCGGGCGCTCGCTGACGCCAATGCGCCAGGATCCGGTCCGCCGGGTCCTGCCGGAGATGGCCTTCGGCGCCAGTCTCCATCAAGTTTGAAAGCTCGCCAAAGGCCTCGATCTGGTCTTTGCGGGCTTTTTTGCTGTCCAGCAAGGCCTGCACTTCGCGCACGATAGCATCTATATCGGGATTAGCCTGGACGAGCTCGGGCACCACGGCACGGCCGAGCACGATATTGGGCAGCGACACCTGCGGCCGGCCCAGCTTGTCGAACACCCTGGCCTGCGGCCTGTCGAGCACGTAGCTCACCACCATCGGCACCTGCGCTAGACCCAGTTCCAGCGTGGCTGTCCCCGAGACCACAACCGCCAGAACGGCGTCGCGATAGATGGCTGCCCGCGCATTCCTGTCCGCCACGACCTGCACAGGCACCGGCCAATCCGCCACGACGCGCTCGATACGCTCCTTGAGAGCCGGCAAAGTTGGAATGATGAAGCCATCGACGGCCGGATTGCCCGACACCCGTTCCGCAAGCTGCTGGAACAACGGCAGGTGTCGGCGCAGCTCCCCGGCACGGCTGCCGGGCAGCAGCAGCAGCGGGCCCCGATCAACGGCTGAGCGAGTCAGCCGCTCGCTGAGAGCCGGATGACCGACATAGAAGGTCGGAGGACCATCAAGTCGCGCCATCACCCCCGGCTCGAAGGGCAGGACCGCCAGCACTTCCTCGAACAGCGGCTTGAGCTTGGCGGCGCGTTGCGGCGCACGGGCCCAGACCGACGGCGCCACATAGAGAATCAGCTTGCCGGCATAGCGGAGCCGCTTCAGCCGTTTGGCCACCAGCTTGGAAAAATCCTGCGCATCGACCAGCACGACGATGTCGGGACTGGCTTTGCGGATGGCCCGTGCGGTCTGCTCCACCCGCCACAGCAGCAAAGGCAGCCGCAGCAGCACATCGCTGATGCCCATGACGGCCAGGTCACTCATCGGGAACAGCGATTTTAGCAGGCCCTCGTCGGCTAACTCCCGCCCGCCGACGCCGATGAAAGCCAGTGGCACGCGTAGCTTGAGCCGGCGAATGAGATCTGCCGCGATGCGGTCACCCGACGGCTCGCCGGCCAGGATGAACAGCTTCAGCCGCTCGGTTGGCTCGCTCATCTACTCTGCGGCATTGCCGTTGCGCGGCAAAAGGATCGGACGGTCCGAAGCCGCGGCAATGAAGGCCACGACCTCCTGCACCAAGGCGTCGTTCTTAAACAGTTCTGCCGCATCCTCGACCCGCTCGCGCAAGGTACCCTCGCTGGCAAATATCTGCCTGTAGGCGGCGCGCAACTGGTGAATTGCCTCGCGGTCGAACTTTCGGCGCTTGAGACCGATCAGGTTGAGACCGGTCAACGTGGCGCGATTGCCGACGGCCATGCCATAGGGAATAACGTCGCCATCGACCATCGACTGCGCGCCGATAAAGGCATGTGCGCCGATGCGGGTAAACTGATGGATGACGCAGGTACCGCCGAAGATGACGTTATCCCCGATCTGGCAATGGCCGGCAATACCGACATAATTGGCCATGATGACGTTGTTGCCAATGATCGCGTCGTGGGCCACATGGGCGCAGGCCATGATCAGGCAGTCGTTCCCGATCTTGGTTAGCATGCCGCCGTTTTCGGTACCCGGATTGATCGTGACCGACTCACGTATCGTGCAACGCTCACCGATAACGAGGCGCGAAGCCTCGCCATGATATTTGAGGTCCTGCGGCTTGTGGCCGATCGAGGCGAACGGATAGACTTGGGTATCCGCACCGATTTCGGTGTGGCCATCGATGGACACATGCGAGACCAGTTCCACGCGGTCATGCAGCACGACATTGCGGCCGACGATGCAAAACGGACCGACCTTGACGCCATTTCCCAGACGAGCACCTGGCGCGACAATCGCGGTCGAATGGACTTCCGCAGAACTCACGCTGTTGCCTCGACGATCATGGCGGTGATTTCGGCCTCGGCAATGATGGTCCCATCCACGATGGCCTTGGCCTCGTAGCGACCGACATTGCGGCGGCGCTGGATCTTGGAGATATGAAACTCGATGACATCGCCTGGCCCGGCCGGTTTGCGGAACTTGGCCTTATCGACACCCAGCATTAGCACGATGTTCTTCTTGCCGCCGCCTGAGTCATGCTTGATGACGATCGCACCGGCGGTCTGGGCCATGCCCTCGATGATCAGCACACCCGGAAAAATCGGGTTCTCCGGGAAATGGCCCTGGAAAATGGGCTCGTTGAAAGTGACATTCTTGATGCCAACGGCAGTTTCGTCGCCATTGATCTTGATGATCTTGTCGATCATCAAGAACGGGTAGCGGTGCGGCAGGCTCTTGAGAATCTCGGCAATGTTCATTGCCGAGAGCTCGGTGCTCGCTGGTACGCTGTCGATCATCCGCGCTTGTCCCCCTTGGAAAGTTTACGCATCGTGGCGAGTTCTCGCCAAAAATCTCTTATATCCTGTGCCGGTGCACCGGCAAGCTTGCTGCCCGGAGGCCAGTTTTTCGTCACCGCCGCACGGCCATTCACCACCGAACCGGCGCCGATCGTGAGGTGGCCCGACGTGCCAACGCCGCCACCCATCAGCACCCCATCGCCAACAACGGTCGATCCGGCAAGCCCGCTCATCGCGGCAATCAGGCAATTGCGCCCGATTTTGCAGTTATGGCCAATCTGCACCAGATTGTCGATTTTGGTGCCTTCACCAATAGTGGTATCGCCGAGCGCGCCACGGTCGATCGTCGAATTGGCGCCGATCTCGACCCGATCCTGTACCAGCACGCGGCCTAGTTGCGGAACTTTCCGATTAGACTGACCAAAGTCGAGCCAGCCAAAGCCCTCGGTGCCAATCCGGACGCCGGAATGGATTACCACTTCATTGCCGATATGGGCACAGTCGATGGTGCAATTGGGGGCGACGGTGCTGTTGCGCCCGATGGTCACGCCTGCACCGATAACGGTATTGGCGCCGACCACAGTGCCGCGGCCAATCTCGACGCCGGGTCCGATCACCACGTTGGAGCCAATCACCACGTCACGCTCGAAGATCGGCGCACCGAGGTCCTCACGGCCAGAAAGGATCACCGCGCGGGTATTGGATGGGTAAAGGTAATCGAGAATATCGGCAAACAGGTGATGCGGTTTGTCGCTGACGATGGCCAGACAATGCGCTGGCACCACATCGCGCAACGCAGGCAGGACCACCACGGCGCCGGCTGAAGTTGAGCGCAGCTCGTCGATGTAATTCATGTGGGCCGCCAGAGCGAGATCGCCGCTATCGGCCAGATCGAGATCGGTGACGCCTGAAATTGACAGTTCCGCACCGGCCAACCCGGCTAGCAGATCATCCCGCCTGAGCGCAGCAAGAATGCTGCCGACCGTATGCGGACCGGCAAAGCGATGAAATCGGGTATCGACCATAAAGGTGTCACTTGAAAATAATTGAGCCGCGGCGCTACCGCCCCGCGGCTCAACGAACTGTCTCACGCTATAGCGACTAGAACAAGCTCTGCATGGTGATCTGAAAGACCTGAGTACGGTCTGTCGTTGACTTGTTCAGCACGTGGGCGACGTCGCCACGCAGCGGGCCAAACGGGCTATCCCAGATCAGCGAGGCACCGATCGACGTTCGGATCGGAACGTCGATGCTGTTCGGGTCCACAGTGTTGCCGCTGAGGCGCGGAACATTGTTGCCGTCGATCCAGGCAGCATCAGCCCATACAGCACCGGTCAGTCCGTAGCTCTCCGGCAAGCCGGGGATCGGGAACTGAACCTCAGCCGAGGCGCCAGCATAGGCAACTGCACCGAGATACTGGCCATTTTGAATGCGTGGCCCAAGACCGCCACCCTCGAAACCGCGGATCAGCTGCGAACCGGGCGAGAATGCCTCGACAGTGCTGACGCCATTGCCGCTCAGGTCATTCACGATGCCAGCCTGGCCACGTACGCTGCCAACGATGCCGCTATCCTGGATAATCGGCACATAGTAGCGAGCACGGGCTTCCGACTTGATCAGGCTATGGTCCCAACCAATGTACTGCTGGGTGAACGTCGCGAACAGACCTTCGGTCGGCTTCTTGGTGTCGTCCAGGCCATTCCAGGTCAGGGTGTAGCCGGCGAAGGCCTTGTAGAATTCCTGATCATTCTTGACCAGCGTCGAATCCGCTGGGTTCTTGTCGATGATGATCTTGCGCTCGCCACCGGCGAATAGAGTTGCCGAAAGGTCATCGGTGAGCGGGATGCCAGCACGAACCTGGCCACCCGTTGCCTGCGAACCGTAGACGCTGGATGACGTTTCATCGCTGATGCGATGGTAGGCATCGACGCCGGCGGAGACCTTGAGACCCATGAAGCGGGGCTCGGTGAACGAGAAGTCGAAGGTACGGCCGGCCTGCGATGCACCGATAGCAGCGCGCAGATACTGGCCACGACCCAGGAAGTTACGTTCGGTCAGCGAGATTTCGCCGAGGATACCGTCGACAGTCGAGTAGCCGGCAGTCGCGCCATATTCACCGGTCGAGCTTTCCGTCACGGCGATGTTGATCACCACCTTGTCGGCAGCAGAACCCTGTGTGGTAGTCAGATTGACGGCAGAGAAGAAGCCCAGCTCGTCGATGTTCTTGCGGCCACGGACTACAAGTGCACGATTGAAGGGGTCGCCTTCGGCAAACTCCAGTTCACGGCGGATCACGAAATCGCGGGTCTTGGTATTGCCGGTGATGTTGATGCGCTCGACATAGAGGCGAGCACCTTCATCGACCAGGTAGGTCACGTTAAACGTGCCGTTGGTCACATCACGATCGAGACGAGCCCGGACGTCAGCGAAGGAATAGCCCTGCACGGTCGCTTCGTAGGACATGTCCTCGATCGATTCCTGCAGATCGGCCGCGGAATAGCTGGCACCCTTACCAGTGCGCACACTGCTCTTGAGAGCATCTGTGTTCAGGCCATTGATGCTGGTTTCGATGCCGACATTGGAGAATTCGTACTTCTGGCCTTCATTGACGGTGAAGTTGATGAAGTATGCATTCTTTGCGGCATCATATTCGCCAACCGAAGTGACCTGTGCATCAGGATAGCCACGGTTTGCGTAAAACAGACGGGTGCGCTCACGGTCGACGGCAATCTTGCGCTCGTCGTACGAGTCATCCTTGAGCAACCAGCTCAGAAAGCCGGTTTCCTTGGTGAGCATGTTGCTCTTAAGGCTGTTGGCGCCAAATGCGTTGTTACCAGTGAAATTGATCGCCGCGATACCCGCGCGATTGCCTTCATTCACGACAAAAACCACGCGAACGCGACCATCTGCGGTCGCTTCGGTGCGCGAAGTCACGGAAACTGACAGGAAGCCGTCACGGTCATAGGCCTGACGGATGCTCTCGGTATCCGCAGCCAGACGCTGCTGGGTGAAGATGCCGGAGGCCGACACATCGACCATGGCGAGAAGCTGCGAGTCGCTGAAGCGTCGATTGCCCTCAAACAGGACTGAACCAACGAGTTGCTCCTGAGCCTGAGCCGTCACAACGCCAAGAAGCGGAATGCTGGGTCCTGCGAGCGGCGCTGCACCCAAAATGGCAAGCGCCAGTAGTGCGCCGCGCATCAGCTTAGTGGGATGGATCATATTGTTTTTGCCTTCTGCGACCAAGCCCGGGAATCGCCATGCACAGCGCTCCCCCAAGCAAACTCCATGCACTGTTTTACCGCCTTTTTAACCAACGACAAGCCGTAAGGCGGGACGCGGTTAGCAAAAGCTTGGTGCCCTTGTATTACTGCAACACCTTGCGAACCAAGGTTAACTGCGCCTTAACGCAGGATCCCGAAATACGCGAAGATGGTATCGTTAAAGAGCGTGAACACCATGAGCCCAAGGACCAGGGCGAAGCCGAAGCGAAACCCAATTTCCTGAACCTTCATGCTGAGCGGACGCCCTCTGACGGCTTCAACCAGATAGTACAGAAGGTGGCCGCCGTCGAGCATAGGTACCGGCAAAAGATTGAAAATTCCGATATTGAGCGACAGCAGGGCCATCAAATTGATCAGGGCGATAATGCCCAGCGTCGCCACTTCCCCGGAAACCTTGGCAACCTTGACCGGACCGCCCAGCTGCTCGACATCGCCGCGACCCACAAAGAAATCGCCGAGGAAGGCACCGGTGCGTTGAACGATAAAGCGAATCTCCTCCACCGTCATGCCGACAGCCTCGACCGGACCCGGCCGATACAGCGTCACATCGCCATCTGCCACGTCGCGGCTCACACCGATTCTGCCGATCTTCTGCATGTTGCCAAAGCGGTCTTCCACCTCTGCTACATCCGGCACCATGACCAGGGTTTGTGCTATGCTGCCGCGTTCGATCTGCACCGTTACCTGCCGCGCCGGGCTGGTGGCAACCATGCGCTGAAAATCCTCGAAGCCGCGCACTACATAGCCGTCCACTGAAACGATCACATCGCCTGACTGGACGCCTGCGGCCTCGGCAACCGAGCCGGCAATGACCGAGCCCACCACCGGCGGGATGGTGTAGCGGCCATAGCCAAGCAGCAGCACGTAGAGAATGACAAAGGTAAGCAGCACGTTGGCAATCGGGCCTGCCGCCACGACCGAAATACGCTGCCAGACATTCTTGTTGGCAAACAGGTGCGGTGCCAGCGCCGGATCGACATGTTCCGCCGCGTCGGGGTCCGGCACGCTGGCCACGTTCATGTCGCCGACGAAGCGGACATAGCCGCCGAGCGGGATGGCGGAAATCTTCCAGCGCGTGCCGTGCTTGTCATTCCAGCCGATCAATTCGCGGCCAAAGCCGATCGAAAATTCCTGGATAGCCACGCCATTCCATCGGGCCACGAGATAGTGCCCCATCTCGTGCACAAACACGATGACCGTCAGCACCGCCAGGAACGGAACGACGTAAGACAGTAGCCAGTAGATGAATTCGAACATGGTATTCCTTGCTTGGGCAGGCGCCTCGGCGTCCTACCAGTACAGCAGGCCTTCGGCCACCGAGCCAAATCCTGCGTGCAGCGCACCTACCAGCAGCACCAGCAAAATGCCGAATGTGAGGCTGTCGAGCCGATCCATCAGGCCGCCGTGGCCGGGGATCAAGTCGCCGCTGTCCTTGATGCGGAAATGCCGCTTCACCGCACTCTCGCTGAGATCGCCAAGCTGGCCAAGCACGCTGATCGTCGCGGCCAGCAGCAGGCCGATCCACCACGGCGAATCCGTTACTAGAACCCAGACAACGAGCCCTGCCCCGGTCCCTAACGCCAAGCCACCTGCCGCACCCGACCAAGTCTTGGACGGGGAAATGTCCGGCGCAAGCTTTTCTCCGCCAATCTGACGACCCGCAAAGAACGCGGCGGAATCAGTCATCCAGACCACTGTGCCCAGATAGACACCCGCCCAGACGCCAGCAATAGTGTCGCCACGCATGGCCAGCGCGGCGATGATGATCGCACCATAGATGACGAGGCCAAAAACGCGCCACAGCGCCGCCTCGCCACGCATGGTGATGGCAATGACTGCAGCAACAGCAATAACCGCCGTGGTTCCCCACGGTCCAAGGTATGGGTAAACCACGCCCGACAACGCCACGAACCCGATCAGCACCCAACCGCCCGGCGTCAGCGGCGCTCGCGTTACCATGGTTTCCCATTCGCGATAGGCGAGTGCAAAAATCGCCCCTACCACTACTGCAAAAACCACGCCACCGATGTAAAGCGTGCTGGCGGTCAGCGCGACCAGAACGGCAGCCGATAAAAGCCGCGGTCCAAGATCGGCCCAGCTTCGGCGGCGATTGGGTATAGTCTCAGGAGCGGGTTGACTCGGATCTGTCAAGATTGTGCCGCCTCGATACCGCCGAAGCGCCGGTCCCGCTGCGCGAATGTCTCCAGCACCTTGATGAAGCTCGATTCATTGAAATCGGGCCAGTTTTCCTCGAGGAATACGAATTCGGCATAGGCAGACTGCCAGAGCAGGAAATTGGAAATGCGCTGCTCGCCACTGGTACGGATGATCAATTCGGGGTCAGGCAAGCCGGCCGTGTAGAGCGATGAGGAAATCCGCTCCTCGGTAATATCCTCTGGCGAGAGGCGACCGGCAGCGACTTCGCGCGCCAGGTGACGCGCCGCATCGGCGATCTCGGCCTTGCCGCCGTAGTTGAACGCCACTACAAGCACGAGCCCGGAATTGGCCGCGGTCTTAGCCTCAACGTCGTCGATCAGGCGGATCAGGCTCGGCTCAAGCCCGTCGCGGCTACCGATAATGCGCACACGCACATTGTTGCGGATCAGCTTTTGCAGGTCAGACGCAACAAAACGGCGCAAAAGATTGAAGATGAAGGAAATTTCATCCTTCGGCCGGGCCCAGTTCTCGGATGAGAAGCTAAACACCGTCACATGTCCCACACCGTAGTTGATGCAGTATTCGACGAGATTGCGCAGGGCTTTGACGCCCTCGATATGGCCTTCGGTGCGACGCTTGCCGCGGGCTTTTGCCCAGCGGCCATTGCCGTCCATGATCACGCCAAGATGCGTCGGAATACGCAAGCGCGGGCGCTGCGCAACCTCAACGTTCATGACTGGATCAATGGACATCTACGCCCTCCTGGCGCAGTAAAGCCGACTTAGACCTGCAAGATTTCAGCTTCTTTGGCGGCGACGACCTGATCGATCTCGGACACCGACGCATCGGTTGCCTTCTGCACCAAATCGGACTGCACACGGGCGTCGTCCTGGCTCAAAACGCTATCCTTCTCGGCCTTCTTGAGGGCATCCATGCCGTCACGACGGATGTGACGTACGGCGACCCGGGCCGCCTCGGCATAGTTATGCGCAACCTTGGCCAGTTCCTTGCGGCGCTGCTCATTAAGCTCGGGCAGCGGCACGCGAATGACCTGGCCCTCGCCGATCGGGTTGAGTCCCAAACCGCTATCGCGAATGGCCTTTTCCACAGCCATGGCCAGTGAACGATCCCACACCTGCACGCTCAACATGCGTGGCTCCGGTACGGTGACCGTGGCGAGCTGGCTCAACGGCGTGCGCGAACCATAGGCTTCAACGGTCACAGGTTCCAACAGACTGGCGCTCGCACGGCCGGTCCGCAGGCCAGCCAGTTCCTCACGCAGCGAGGTGATAGACTTCTGCATGCGGGTTTTGATGTCTGCGAGATCATAGGCCATGGTAAACGTCCTTCTAGGCTAGTTGTGCTTACCGACGCGAGTGAACCGGGTCGAGCCGGCCAGCACGCCGGACAGGCCGGCCGCGTCGTCAAGCGCATATACGATTATCGGCATCGAGTTGTCGCGGGCAAGCGCAAATGCCGCTGTGTCCATCACGCGCAGATTCTTGCCGATGACTTCGTCATAGCTGACGAAATCATAGCGCGTGGCATTCGGATTTTTCATCGGGTCCTCGGAATAGACCCCATCGACCTTGGTGCCCTTGAGCACTACGTCGCATTCCAGCTCGATCGCCCGCAAGGTCGAGGCGGTGTCAGTGGTAAAAAATGGGTTGCCGGTGCCGCCCCCCAGCACGACCACGAAACCATCTTCCAGCGCCATCTTGGCGTCGCGGGCGGTGAAGGTGTCGGCCACCGATGGCATCGAGGCAGCGCTATAGGGCTTGCACTTGGCGCCCTGACGGGAAATGGCATTGGACAGGGCGAGGGCATTGATCATGGTGCCCAGCATGCCCATCAGGTCGGCCGTGACACGATCAGTGCCTTCTGCAGCACCGGCCATGCCGCGGAAAATATTGCCGCCGCCAACCACTATGGCGATCTGCACACCAGTATTGGCGACATCGGCGATCTGCTTGGCGATGCCTTGCAGGAACGCCGGCTCGATTCCGAAGGAGTTATCCCCTGCCAGCGCTTCGCCCGAGACCTTGAGGAGAATGCGTTTATAGGCAGGCGCCATTGGCAAACCCCTTTTGCTGGACAAGATACTATGGGGTCCCGAATCCGGAAACACCCGACAGACCCTATGGCAAAACCACCTTCAACAGAAGGCGTCACACCATTCGAATTACACTACGTCAGGGTTTTGCGCTCGATCCCGGCCAAATCAAGGCGCCGAAAGTCGCGCTTTCGAACCGCAAAACCGGTGTCCACTTTTGCTGAAAGCGCTGTGGCGGGAGAGCAGCGGACGGGCCCGTGGGCCCGCTCGCAAATGCGAAATGCTATTACTTCTTGACGCCGGCAGTGGCTGCAACTTCGGCAGCAAAGTCGGTCTCGACCTTCTCGATGCCCTCGCCGAGCGCATAGCGGACGAAGCGCGTCAGCTTGATCGGAGCGCCTGCGTCCTTCTCGGCATTATTGATCACATCGCGGACCTTGGTCTCGCCATCGATCACGAAAGTCTGCGCCAGAAGCGTGACCTCCTCGAAGTACTTGCGCATGCGGCCATCGACCATCTTCTCGGCGATCTCGGCCGACTTGCCCGATTCCTTGACCTGCTCGAGAATGATCGCGCGTTCGCGAGCAACTACGGCCTGGTCGAGGTCTTCCGGGTCGATCGACAGCGGATTGGTTGCCGCAATGTGCATGGCCAGCTGCTTGCCGAGGGCAGACAGGGCGGCTTTGTCACCGGTGGATTCAAGAGCAACGAGAATACCGATCTTGCCCAGGCCAGCCTTGACGGCATTGTGGACATAGCTTTCGACGACGCCGTCGGAGACCGAAACGGTCTCGGTGCGGCGCAGGCTCATGTTCTCGCCGATCTTGGCGATGGCTTCGGTCAGCTCGGCGGAAACCGAGTGGCCCGAGCCGGGGAAGGGCATTTCGCCCAGCTTGACGACATCGCCGTCAGCATCGAGCGACAGCTTGGCAATGTTGCTGACGATGGTCTGGAACTGGTCGTTGCGCGCAACGAAGTCAGTTTCCGAATTCACTTCGACAACCGAGGCCTTGGTGCCAGCAGTAGCAACGCCAACAAGGCCTTCAGCGGCAACGCGGTCGGCCTTCTTGGCAGCCTTGGCAAGACCGCGCGTGCGCAGCCAATCGACCGCGGCTTCCATGTCGCCATTGGTTTCGGCCAGAGCCTTTTTGCAGTCCATCATCCCGACGCCAGTCGAGTCACGGAGCTGCTTGACCATTCCTGCAGAGATTTCCATGGGTTCACCTCTTGGCGGCCCCATTACAGGGGCCGCATTGGTTCAAATCAGTACGAAGCTCGAAGTTCGAGCTTAGTTGACGACGGGTGCTTCAGCCGCGACAGCAGCCTCGACCGGGGCGGACGGAGCCTCTTCCGGCAGATCTTCAGCCGGAGCCTGCTCGGATGCGCCAACGTCGGCGCCGAGAGCCGACGACGAGCGACGGATGCCGTCGATCGCAGCCTTGGAGACCAGCGACACGTAGAGCTCAAGAGCGCGCGACGCGTCGTCGTTACCGGGGATTGCGTAGTCGACAGTGTCGGGATCGCAATTGGTGTCGACGATGGCGATGACTGGAATGCCCAGACGACGGGCTTCCTTGATCGCGTTGGCTTCCTTGTTGGTGTCGATGACGAACAGGAGCGAAGGCAGGTTGCCCATGTCCTTAATGCCGCCGAGGTCACGCTCAAGGCGTTCCTGCTCGCGGCTCATCATCAGGCGCTCCTTCTTGGTGCGCAGCGCGAGGTCGTCTTCGCCCATCGATTCCAACGCACGAAGACGCGAGATCGAGTTCGAAATGGTCTGCCAGTTAGTCAGCGTGCCGCCGAGCCAGCGGGAGTTCACGAAATACTGGGCGGATTGCTTGGCAGCCTCGGCAACCAGGGGAGCTGCCTGGCGCTTGGTACCAACGAACAGCACGCGGCCGCCATCAGCAACGGTGTCCGAGATCAGCTGCAGCGCGCGGCTCAGGGACGGCACGGTCTGGCTCAGGTCGAGAATGTGGATGTCGTTACGAACGCCGAAAATGTAGCGCTCCATCTTCGGGTTCCACCGGTGCTTCTGGTGACCAAAGTGAACGCCTGCTTCAAGCAGTTGACGCATAGAGAATTCGGGCAGTGCCATGATGGCTGCTCCTGTTTTACCGGTTGATGCCGCCACTAGGCCTTGCGACGGTCTCCCGTCACCGGATGGCGCTTCGATTGCTCGAACCGCCTGCCTCGTGTGTGAAATCGCGTCGACACGCAGTCGAACGCAGGGGCGATATAGGGGATTACCGTCGGGAAGGCAAGGATGGCGTATGCATGAGCCAGCGTCCGAATTGTACGCTAAACGCTATATTCATGCTATCGACATGCAAAGGGCGCACAGCCTTGGGTATCGATGGCCATTTGATCCGGGCGCCGCCGATTAAGAGAAGCTTGATCGCTCTTCCGTAGAAGGAGCGTCACGTGCTGGATCCTGCGTCCCCACTATCCGACGTTCGCCTCCTGATCGTGGAGGACGAGGCTCTAATCGCCATCCTGCTCGAAGAACTCGCAGAAGAAATGGGCTGCCGCACATTACAGACTGTCGCTTCGATTGCGGATGGTCTGGCGGCGATCGAAAAGTTCAAGCCGCAACTGGCGTTGGTGGATTGCTCGCTCACCCATTCGGGCCCCGACTTCACTATTGCAGACGCGCTGGACGATGCAGGCGTGCCCTTCGTGTTTTCTAGTGGTCACCATACCAATATCCTGCCGGTGCGGCATCGTTGTCGCGACTTCCTCGCCAAGCCATTCTCGCTGGAATTGCTGCGCACCACGATTATCCGTGTCCGCAACGCCCAGCTTCTCGCGACGCTAACAGCGCCCAACGACAACACCCCCGCTAAGCACCCGGTGCCCTTCACGTAGCTGTCAAGGAACGGCGACGTACTCGGCTGCATTTATCTGTCACGGACCCGCGCCCGTTCGTGGGGCCAAGGGGTGAAAGCCCCCGAAGCGAGGGAGGAAGGGCAAAAGCTCGCCTCCCCCGCGCATTTTTAGTGGAACCGCACGTCCGTCACGCCTTCTAGCGCCTTGATGCCGCCTGCGACTTCTGCGGTGAGGCGGTAGCTGCCGGGGAGTTCGATCTCGTATTCTCGGGCCCCACCGTCGCGGATGACTACGAAGTTGACGCTGCCCTCGCCGCCCCGCTTGAGCTGCGCCGAGATCGAGCCGAGTGCCTTGGCATCGGCGGCGAACACCGTCAGGCGTCTATCGACCTTGTCTTCGATGCCATCGAGGGTCTGGGCTGACAGCAGGCGCAGGCTGATGCCTTCGGCGCGTTCGTCGGCGCCCACCTGCAGGATCACCGACTTGCCGGGCTGCAGTAGGGCGCCGAACTCATTGATCTGTTCGGAAAAGGCGATAATTTCGAAACTGCCGCTCTGGTCGCTCAGGGTCAGGATCATCATCGGCGTACCCTTCTTGGTCCGCCGGTCCTGCCGTCCGCTGATGGTGCCTGCAAGTCGCCCTGCCCCAGCTCCATCCTTGACCGCCCGCTCAAAATCGCTCCAGCGCTGCACGCGCAGTTTCTCGAACATATCCGCATAGGCATCCAACGGATGCGCCGAGAGATGGAAGCCGATGGCCGATAGTTCGCGATCGGCGCGTTCAGTCGTGCTCCACGCGGGAACGCCGGCCGGCAGGCGGATGGGCTCTGGCTCGCCTGCGTCGAACATGTTCCACTGACCTTCATTGCGCTCATGGGTCAGCGACTGCGCCATGCCCATTACCGCTTCGATGGCGGCAAACGCCACCTCGCGCCGTTCGACGATGGCATCGAAAGCTCCAGCGTTGGCCAGTGTTTCCAGCGTGCGCTTGGAGAGGATGCGCGGATCCACCCGGCGGGCGAAATCGCCGAGGTCTTTGAACGGCATATTGCCCCGCGCTTCGACAATGTGCTCGGCAACCTGCCGGCCGACGCCCTTGACGGCGCAGAGGCCGTAAAGGATGCGCTTGTCCTTGACCGAAAACACCACCTGGGAGGTGTTCACGCACGGCGCCACCAGCCCAATGTTGTGGCGCTTGGCCTCGCTGCGGAATTCGGCCAGCTTGTCGGTATTGCCCATATCCAGCGTCATCGATGCCGCGAGGAATTCATGCGGATGATGCGCCTTGAGATAGGCCGTCTGGTAGCTGACCAGCGCATACGTCGCGGCATGGCTCTTGTTGAAGCCGTAGTTGGCAAACTTAGCCAGCAGGTCGAAAATCGTATCGGCAAGGCTTTGCTTTAGCCCATGCTTGATGGCACCCTCGCGGAAGCGCTCGCGCTGCGCGTCCATCTCGGACTTGATCTTCTTGCCCATGGCGCGGCGCAGCATGTCGGCTTCGCCGAGTGAGTAGCCCGATAGAAGCTGGGCGATCTGCATCACCTGCTCCTGGTAGACGATGATACCATAGGTTTCGTCGAGCACCACGGAGAGGTCTGGGTGGGGATATTCCACCTCTTCGCGACCATGCTTTCGGTCGTTGAACAGTGGAATATTATCCATCGGGCCAGGACGATACAGCGCCACAAGCGCGATGATGTCCTCGAAGCGGTCGGGCTTCATATCGACCAACGCGCGCCGCATGCCGGCGCCCTCGACCTGGAACACGCCGAACGTGTCGCCCTTGGCATAGAGGTCATAGGTCGGCTGGTCGTCGATGACGATATCTTCGATGCGGAAGCTACCGCCATCAAGGTTGACCATGTTGACCGCATACTGGATCGTCGTCAGCGTCTTGAGGCCGAGGAAGTCGAACTTCACGAGGCCTGCTGCCTCGCTCCACTTCATGTTGTACTGGCAGACCGGCATGTCAGAGCGCGGGTCGCGATAAAGGGGCGCCAGATCCTGCAAGGGCCGATCGCCGATGATGATGCCGGCGGCATGGGTCGAGGCGTGGCGGAACAGGCCTTCGAGGTTTTTGGCGATAGCCACCAGATCGGCCACCGTCTCGTCTTCGTCGGCCATCTGCTTGAACTGCGGAATTTCCTTCATCGTCCGCTCGATCGAATAGGGATCGGCAGGATTGGCGGGCACCAGCTTGCACAGGCGGTCCACCTGACCATAGGGCATCTGCAGCACGCGACCGACGTCGCGCAGCACGGCGCGCGCCTGCAACGTTCCGAAGGTGATGATTTGGGCGACCTGCTCGGTGCCATACTTTTTCTGAACGTAGCGGATCACCTCTTCGCGGCGATCCTGGCAGAAGTCGATATCAAAGTCGGGCATCGAGACGCGTTCCGGATTGAGGAAGCGTTCGAACAGCAGATTGTAGGCCAGCGGGTCCAAGTCGGTGATGGTCGTGGCATACGCCACCAGCGAGCCGGCGCCCGAGCCACGGCCGGGACCGACAGGAATGCCCTCCGATTTGGACCAGCGGATGAAATCCGCCACGATCAGGAAGTAGCCGGGGAACTTCATCGACTGGATGATGTTGAGTTCGAATTCGAGCCGGTCCCAATAGACCTGCTCGGTTTTTCCGGGCGCCGTGCCAACAGTCGCAAGCCGTTCGCGCAGTCCTTCTTCAGCCATGTTTCGCAACGCGGCCGCTTCAGCGGCGACGGCATCGTCTTCACTCAAATCGGGGGCGGCAGCGAACTTCGGCAGGATCGGGCTGCGGGTGCGCGGACGATAGGAGATGCGTTGGGCGATCTCCACTGTCGAATCCAGCGCCTCGGGCAGGTCTGAGAACAGCTTGGCCATTTCGGCGCGGGTCTTGAAATAATACTGATCGTTGAGCTTGCGGCGTTCGGTCTGGGCCACCACGGAGCCACCGGCAATCGCAAGCAGCGCGTCATGCGCCTCATATTCCTTGATCGACCTGAAGAAGGGCTCGTTGGTCGCGACCAGCGGAATGCCCTTACGATAGGCATAATCGACAAGACGCGGCTCGACATTGGCTTCTTGCACCCGGCCATGCCGCTGCAATTCGATATACAGGCGATCGCCGAACAGGTCAGCCAGCCGGTCCAGCCGGCGGATAGCATTGGCGTCCTGCCCCTGGGCAAAGGCCATGTCGATGGCGCCTTCGGGTCCGCCGCTGAGGCAGATCAGTCCGTCGAGGCGCTCGCGGCTCAGCCAGTCGAGCTGCGCCCGCGCGGTGCCGCCATCGCCCTGGATATAAGACTGCGACACCAGCCGGGACAGGTTAGCGAACCCCTCCTCCGTCTGCGCCAGGAGCACGACGCTGGACTTTCCGGCCCAGGCCACGTGACCGCGTTCGCTGACGCGTTCCTCGGCCACCGCAAAGTCGATGGCCAGTTCCACGCCGACAAGCGGCTGAATGCCTTTCTTGCTGGCCTTCTCGGAAAACTCCAACGCCCCGAATAGATTTCCGGTATCGGCAACGCCGAGCGCCGGCTGATTATCCTCCGCCGCCAACCCGAGAATCGCATCGAGCTGCAGCGCGCCCTCCAGCAAGGAGTAGGCGGAATGGACGTGAAGATGGATAAAGCCGGGAACGTTCATGCTGGACCTTTACCACCGGCGCAGGGTGATCCCCAAATCACCGTGGACGCAATCCACAGTCGATGATCACACGAGTCGGGCCAGCATATCCATCCAGGTCAGCGAGCCGATGGTGAAGGCGCCGAGCGTTACGAATGCGGCAAAGTCCTTGATGAAAGTGAGCATCTGCATCTCCCGTGTTGCTATAATGTTCTTATAGGTTCGTCCTTTGTTCCTGTCCAGTGTGAGGATCGGGAACAGCGGGGATTGCCGTCATCTGGTTAGCGAAGTGTTAGGAAAAGTTGCGGCGGCGCGCTGCCCAGCGCGACCGCTTGATTGATGCCAAGCCTATTGTCATGTCTGAAACGACGGTGGAAGCGGCGGCTTCGGGCTCCTGGCGGCCATTCAAGCTCGAAAGAGCGATCCCGATAGCGGCCATTCGCCGCTAGACCAGAAACGCCGCTCTTAGGCCAAACCCTCTGGTTGTCTGATGAGAACACATCAGCCACCAGTTGCTTGCCTTGTTAGAGCTTTGGCCAAGCATTCATGGCAAAATTTGCCATCGCCAGAAGATCTCGCCGGTCGGTTCCGTCGCGGGCTAGCACCGACATTCCCTGGATCAGCGCGATGACCAGCGTGGCAAGGCTGTGGCTGTCGGTTCCCACAGGCAAAAGCGCCTGCGCCACATCCCGGTCGATCCGATTTTGCAGGCGCGATTGTATCTCCCGCCGCACTTGCGCGACCTCACTCTGCACGTCTGCTGATGCGCCTGAGCCGCTGGCAGTGGCGCTTGCGAGCAGGCAACCGCGCGGTGTCAACTCACCCGTGAACGCTTCTGCAGCAGCGATTAACATCCGCTGCGCCGCGTCGCGCGATGTCGGCGCTTCGACCAAGGCCTGCTCCATGTCGTAAGGTGAACCGGCATAGAGCCGCATGGCCTCAAGGAAAAGCTGCTTCTTGTCACCATAGGCGGTGTAGAGGCTGGGCGCGGTAATCCCCATCGCAGCGGTCAGGTCGCTGATCGAACTCGTTTCATAGCCGTGCCGCCAAAAGGTCAGCATGGCCTGTTCGAGCGCCTGCTCGCGATCGAAGGATAGCGGCCTGCCCGTTCTGCGCACCGTCGTGTCAGTAGATTTCATAGTGATCACTACTAAACCTATTGACCCAGGCAAGCAAGCCTCGTATCAGGTTTCATATCAATCACTACGAAAGTCATTTCATGTCACTTACCGATTTCCGAACCCTTGGCCGCTCCGGTCTCGTGGTCAGTCCGCTTGCTCTCGGCACGATGACGTTTGGGCCCGGCCCGTTTGGTGCCGACGAAGCCACCTCGCGGTCGATCTTCGATGCATACCGAGCAGCCGGCGGCAATTTCGTCGACACGGCCGATATCTATTCGGGTGGCGCGAGTGAGGAACTGGTCGGCCAATTCATCAGGGAAACCGGGTCGCGCGACGAAATCGTTCTGGCCACCAAGTTCGGTTTCAACGGTTCAGCCAGTCCACTGGCGGCGACGCAGGGCAGCGGCGGCAATCCTCATGCAGGCGGTGCCGGGGCCAAGAATATCCACCGCGCGCTTCAGCAGTCGCTGCGTCGCCTCGGGACCGATTACATCGATCTCTACTGGATGCATATCTGGGATGGCGTAACGCCCGTAGAAGAAATCGTGCAGACGCTGGGCGATCTGGTCCGTGCCGGCAAGATCCGGTATTTCGGCTTTTCCGACATGCCCGCCTGGGTTGCGATGAAGGCGGCAACCATCGCGTCCGAACGCCACGTGCCTGGCCCGATTGCCATGCAGCTGGAATATTCGCTGGTCGCGCGCGACGTCGAGAGCGAGCATCTCCCAGTCGCCCGCGAAGCTGGGATGGGCGTGATGCCCTGGAGCCCGCTGGGCGGGGGGTTTCTTAGCGGCAAATACAACAAAGCAGATACCAGCGGTTCCGGCCGCCTGAGCGGTCCCAATCCATTCGGCAACAGCAAGTTCAACGACGCGAACTGGGCCATTCTAGAGGTTCTGCGCGCTGTTGCCACCGAACTTGATCGGCTAATGGCGGAAGTGGCTCTCGCTTGGGCCATGGACCGGCCGGGCATTGCCTCGACGCTGATCGGCGCCAGCAAGCTGAGCCAGCTGCACAGCAATATCGCCGCCACTGAGATTGCGCTCAGCGCGGCACAGATGGAGCGGTTGAACACGGCCAGCGCCCCGCCAGTCGGTTTCTCCTCAGGCCTGACGGCGCCGGGCATACGGGCAATGCTGTTCGGCGGCCATTCCGTTACCGGCTGGGGCGAGTGAAGCAAGCGCAGGTGTAGGCAGAGCGCTGAGCTCCGCGCTATCAAGCGATGCTAGTGAAGCGTCAGTTCGGAAACGGTATTTAAAGCGGACTGCCAGAAGCCGCCGGTTCGCAACCCACCCCACAGCCGTCCCTCTCTCGAACAAGAATAAAAAGGCCCGGATCGCTCCGGGCCTTGTGTCTTAGTTTTTGTCGGCGGTTGCCTTTGGCTTCTTGGGCCGAGGCAGCGCCTTTGGCTTGGCTGGGCGCGGCGGTACCGCGATCAGCTCCAGCTTGGCTTCATTGCCCTCGCCGACGACGGCCACAGTGACCGTGCCGCCATTGACCAACTCGCCGAACAGCACCTGATCGGCCAATGGCTTCTTGATGTATTCCTGGATCACCCGACCCAGCGGGCGGGCGCCCATGCGTTCGTCATAGCCGCGTTCCGCCAGCCAATCGGCGGCTTCCGGCTGCAGCACGATCGTGACGCCACGCTCGGCCAGCTGGCCTTCGAGTTGCAGCACGAACTTCTCGACCACGCGACGCACCACTTCGCGGCCCAGCGGAGCAAACGAGATGATCGCATCGAGACGATTGCGGAATTCCGGCGTGAACAGGCGGTTGATTGCCTCTTCGTCGTCGCCCTGCTCGCGCTTGCGGCCAAACCCGATTGGGCTCTTTTGCAAGTCCATGGCCCCGGCATTGGAGGTCATGATCAGGATGACATTGCGGAAATCCACCGACTTCCCGTTGTGATCGGTCAGCTTGCCGTGGTCCATCACCTGCAACAGGATGTTGTAGAGATCCGGATGCGCCTTCTCGATTTCGTCCAGCAACACCACGCAATGCGGATGCTGGTCGACGCCATCGGTGAGCAGGCCTCCCTGGTCGAAGCCGACATAGCCCGGAGGCGCGCCGATCAAACGACTGACCGTGTGACGCTCCATATATTCGGACATGTCGAACCGCAGCAGCTCCACGCCGAGCGTATCAGCAAGCTGCTTCGCGACCTCGGTCTTGCCGACGCCGGTTGGGCCGGTGAACAGGTAAGAGCCGATTGGCTTTTCCGGTTCACGCAACCCGGCACGGGCCAGCTTGATCGCCGACGACAGCGCCGTGATCGCCAGGTCTTGGCCGAACACCACTGTCTTGAGGCTTGTCTCGAGGCTGCTCAGGAGTTCGGCATCCGACTTGGAAACCGATTTTGGCGGAATCCGCGCGATGGTCGCAATTGTCGCCTCGATATCCTCGACATCGATGATCTTCTTGCGCTTGTCCGCCGTCAGCAGCATCTGGCTGGCGCCGGTTTCGTCGAGCACGTCAATCGCCTTGTCGGGCAGCTTGCGATCATTGATATAGCGCGCGCTCAGTTCCACGGCTGCCTTGAGGGCATCGTCGGTGTACTTCACCTTGTGGAACTCTTCGAAATACGGCCGCAGGCCCTTCACGATCTCGATCGCATCAGGGACCGAAGGCTCGTTGACGTCGATCTTCTGAAAGCGACGCACCAGCGCCCGGTCCTTCTCGAAGAACTGGCGATATTCCTTGTAGGTGGTCGAGCCGATGCAGCGGATGGCGCCCGAAGCCAAGGCTGGCTTTAGCAGGTTGGACGCATCAAGAGCGCCGCCCGAAGTCGCACCCGCACCGATCATGGTGTGGATTTCGTCGATGAACAGCACCGAGTTCGGAAGCTTCTCGAGCTCCTTCATCACTGCCTTGAGGCGTTCCTCGAAGTCACCACGATACCGGGTGCCGGCAAGCAGCGAGCCCATGTCGAGAGAATAGATCACGGCCTCGCGCAGCACCTCGGGCACATCGCCTTCGATGATCTTGCGGGCCAGCCCCTCGGCAATCGCAGTCTTGCCCACGCCGGCATCGCCAACATAGAGCGGATTATTCTTGGAGCGGCGGCACAGGATCTGGATCGTGCGGCGCAGCTCGGCATCGCGGCCGATCAACGGGTCGATCTTGCCGGCACGCGCCTTCTCATTGAGGTTGACGCAGAAATCGGCCAGCGCCGAGCTCTTCTTGGCCTCTGCTCCGCCTTCGGTATTGCCTTCCCCGTCCTCGGCTCCACGCACTTTGCGTTCCTCGCTGGCACCCGATTTGGTTATGCCGTGGCTGATGAAATTGACTGCGTCCAGCCGGCTCATGTCCTGCTGTTCGAGGAAATAGGCGGCATGGCTTTCGCGTTCCGCAAAGATCGCAACTAGCACGTTGGCGCCGGTCACCTCTTCGCGACCGGACGACTGGACGTGGATCACAGCGCGCTGGATAACGCGCTGGAACGCAGCGGTCGGGCGCGCATCCTGGCCATTGGCCACGATGAGACTGTCCAGTTCTTCATTGATGAAATCTTCAAGGTCGCTCTTGAGCGCATCGACATCTACGTCGCAGCCGGTGAGCACGGCGATCGTTTCACGGTCGTCGGTCAGGGCCAGCAGCAGGTGCTCAAGCGTAGCGAACTCGTGGTTACGCTCACGCGCCAGGTTCATCGCCTGATGCAGAGCCTTTTCAAGTCCACGAGAAAATGAGGGCATATGACGTTCCTATTGCTTTTCCATCACGCATTGCAGCGGATGCTGGTTTTTGCGTGCCGTATCCATGACGCGGGTCACCTTGGTTTCGGCGACCTCGTATGGATATACGCCGCACTCACCCACCCCCTTTTGGTGAACGTGCAGCATGATCTGCATGGCCTCTTCACGCGATTTGTTGAAGACGTCCTGCAGGACCAGAACGACGAATTCCATCGGCGTGTAATCGTCGTTTAACAGCAGCACCCGATACAGGCTCGGGCGCTTGGTTTTGGGACGAGTTTTGGTAATTGTCCCGGTTTCGGTGCCGCCTTTGCCATCCCCATTGCCCTTGCCAGGATCATCCTCCTTTGGCCCCATAGAGTCGGGCACAGGCTCCAGGCGCGTCGCGACTGGGGCCTCATCGGTCAAAGCGAGGAGGTCAGAAATAATCATGGATAGACATCTGTCGTGAGGAAAACGAAGCAGCATGGTGAGGACCATTATGTAGGCAAAAACTCGCCGCTGTTAAGGGGCAATGCTTCGCGATTTTGTGATGGACGCGAAAGCAAGGTTTTCGGGGATTCAGCTACCGTACCAGCTTAACGCGCGATGTAACTCCGGCCTTGAGCCGGGGCCCATCCTGAGATCGCATTGCGCCCGCAGGTGGACCGGTCGAATTACCTTGCGGCAGGTCGAACATCTCGAGATGGGTCCCGGCTCAAGGCCGGGATGACACCCAGTGCGTGGCGGCCTTCGTTGCCAAAGTCACCCAACAGTGACCCACCCTCCACAACACCGACAAATTCATTCGCATTTTACGGAATGGTAACGGCGCTGACGTAATCTCCTGTGATTAGCAGATCGTCCGGGCGCGTGGGGCTCCCCGGAAATCAGTCAGTTGTGTTGCGTAAGGGCGCAGAAGTGCCCGAGAGTAAAGTTGGAGTACCGGGTGGCTTCCCAAGCGAAAACCCCATGGCGCGTCGTGTTCATTCGCGCTCTTGCCGCTGTTCTTGTCGCTCTAGCGGTGACCGCCCATACGGCGGCGCCTGCTCATGCTATCGAAAATCTGCGTAAATATGCCGGCATCGTGGTCGACGCCAAGTCGGGCCAGGTGCTTTATGAAGAGAATGGCGACAGCAAGCGCTATCCCGCTTCGGTCGCCAAGGTGATGACGCTCTATGTCCTGTTTCAGGAACTGAGCGCCGGCAATCTCAAGCTCTCTACCAAGATGACCGTCTCCAAGCACGCCGCTGCCGCCGTGCCGACCAAGCTCGGCCTGCGCGCCGGTGCCCAGATAACCGTCGAAGACGCCATCAAATCGCTGGTGACGCTATCGGCCAATGACATGGCTCGCGTCATCGCCGAGAATATATCGGGCACTGAAGATAAATTCGCCCAGCGCATGACCGCTACGGCCCGCGCCATGGGCATGCGCAATACCACTTATCGCAACGCTTCCGGTCTGCCCGATGGCGGGCAGACCACCACGGTGCGCGATCAGGCGATCCTCGGCATCGCCATCTACCAGCACTTCCCCAGCTATTACGAATTCTTCCAGACCAAGAGCTTCAGCTACGGCAAGTCGACCTATGGCAACCACAACCGCGTGCTGGGCTATATGGGCGCCGTCGATGGCATCAAGACCGGATATATCAATGCCGCCGGTTCGAACCTGCTGACCGCCGCCCGCAAGGATGGCCGCCATATCGTCGTCGTCGCCTTCGGCTTCAATTCGGCCGGCTCGCGCGACCAGAAGGTGCGGGAGCTCGTCGCCAAGTACCTGCCCAAGGGTCGCAGCGGCACTTATCTAGCCGAAGTTCCGGTCCCCGGCCGTCAGGGCAGTGGCAATGTGCAGGTTGCCGTCGCGCAGCCGGCGCCATCATCGGCGCCAGTCTTCGTCGTTCCCATGCCCCTGCCCGGTTTCCGTCTGGCCCAGCTTGTCGCTGCCAATGGCGCTCAGGCTCAGCCTGCCGCCATCCAGCCCATGCCCGCAGCGGTCGTAGCCACCGCCACTCCGGCACCAGTGCCAATGCCAGCCGATCTCAACCAGCAGGCAGCCGTCCAAGCCGCCAATACCCTTGCAGCCCCTTCCCAGGCGCCGCAGCCCGCCTATCCCAGCCAGGACATTATCGGCGCCTGGCTCTCCGAGAGCTATAATCTCGGCGCGCCGCCATCGGCCCTTGGTCAGACTGCGCCGTCGGCACCCCTTGGTTTCGTTCCGCCACCAGCCAACGCCGGCACTCAGCAGCCGGCCGGCCAGCCGGTCGATCTGATGACCTCGGGCACCGTACAAACGGCCGATGCCGCCGCCGGTGGCTGGGTGGTGCAGATCGGCGCCGGTCCATCGGAAGATAGCGCCCGTGCCATGCTTTCGAGCGCAGCCGGCAAGGTCGGCGTGCTGGGCGATTTCCGCTCCTATGTGGAACGCTTCGAAAAGAACGGCCAGACCTTCTTCCGCGCCCGCTTCGTCGGCTTCGGCGATCGGGATGATGCGACTGCCATGTGCAACCAGCTCAAGCGGCAGGATATGAGCTGCCTCGCCATGCAGAGCTGAACGACGCCTACGCGGCTCGCGTTCTTGAGCCGTGACGAATGACGAGACGGCGCCGCAAGGTGCCGCTCACCGAGCAAGCAAATTGGCGCCTGTGTTTGGAGTAGCCCAATGAGCGAACGTACTGCCCTGACCGAGTTGGCGAATTTCGTCGGCCGGTCGAGCCTTCTGTCGGAAGACATGGCGACCCGCAACCGCGCCCTCAAGGGCATCACGCAGCGCATGCTGTTGCGCAAGCGCAGCGTCGGCGAACTGCTGGGCGTGGTGCTGGCCCTGTCGTCACGTACCCGCCGCATGGTTCAGGAGCCAGTGGCCATCGATCTCGATGTCTTTACGCCGGGGGGGGCGCGCGCCATCCGGCTGAGCCTGAAGCGCGATCCGGACTAGTTCAGACTTCCGTCTTCATCATGTGAAGGAACCGGTTGGCGGAATCGTCAGCCGCATTCGCCGAATCGGCAACCGCAGCGATCTGTTTGGTCGGGAGATGTAGCGCCGCCACCAGATTGCGATATTCTTGGCGCGCACTCATATGCGACATGGACGGCACGCCGCCGAGCAGATCCTGATCCAGTGGATCGAAGACTGTCATTCCGGTCGGAAACAGCGAGCGAAAGATCACTCGCTCGGCAATGCCATCAGCCACCCGGCAACCCAGCCGCGTCGCCACCCGCTCCAGCATGGTCTGTACCTGCCGCATGTTGCGCGACGACAGCATCGAAATTCGATTCCGCACCAGCACCCAGTCGATAGTCTTGCCGTCGATGCTGATACGCTCCGAGCGGGCGCGCTGCACCAGCCTCGAATAATGGCTCATCTCGCGCGGCTCGCCGGTTACCGGATCAAACTGGGCAATCACATTCAGGTCGATCAGGCTGTCATTGACCGGCGTGATCAACGTATCGGCCAGCGAGTGCGCCAGCCGCGTCAGATTGGTGTCAAAACCCGGCGTGTCGATGACCAGGAAATCGGCGTCATGCTCCACCTGCGTCACCGCCTGGCGGAACAGGTCGAACTCATGCCGGTTGTTTTCTTTGGCTGAGTCGCCACGCGACAGCGGCAAGTGGAAGTGGGTGGCATGCGGGATCTGGAGGCCATGCTTGCTGGCCCAGTCGCGACGGTTGCGCACATAGTGCGTCATGGTCTGCTGGCGGCTATCGACGTCCAGCGAGGCAACCTTGAAGCCTTCGTAGAGCAGATAGATAGCCAGATGAAAGGCCGTCGTGGACTTGCCCGACCCGCCCTTTTCATTACCGACCACAATGACATGAACGCCTTGGCGCGCCATGATACCCCCGAGGAACTACGAGCCCGGAAGTGTCACGCTTGCCGTCGCACTGGCAAGGGTCGGCATGGTGAATTTTCGGTTAACGATTAACGGCGGTGGACTGGTTCAGGCTGACAGCCGCAACGGCTCCGCGTGCCGGTTGACGATGGGCAGATTGAGCGACGAGACCAGGTTACGGTACTCTTGGCGAGCGCTGACATGGGAGACTGACGCAGATTCGACCTCGTCATCCAGCGGATCGAACACGGTGGTGCCGGTCGGGAACAGCGACCGGAAAATCACCCGCTCGGCAATGCCATCAGCAAGCCGGCAGCCGAAGCGCGTGGCGATGCCATCCAACGTAGTCTGCACCTGTCGCGTATTGCGCGAGGCCAACATCGAGATGCGGTTGCGGACCAGCACCCAGTCGATGGTCTCGCCACCAATGGCGAGGCGTTCCGAACGGGCCCGCTGCACCAGACGCGCATAATGGCTCGTCTCCACCGGCTGCCCGGTATCCGGGTCGATCCGCGCCAGCACGTTGATATCGATCAGGCTGTCATTGACCGGCGTCACCAGCGTATCGGCCAGCGAATGTGCCAGCCGGGTTAGATTGGTGTCGAAGCCTGGCGTATCGATAATCAGGAAATCGACCTTGTTCTCGATCTCGCCAACCGACCGCCGAAACATGTCGAACTCGGCTTGCTGGTTTTCCTTGCGGGAATCGCCCCAGGCCGACGGCAGATGAAAATGCTGCGGATTGGGCAGCTTTCGGCCGGTTTCCTGCACATGAACCCGCCGATTGCGGACATAGTGGGTGAGGGTCTGCTGGCGGCTGTCCACGTCGATCGTCGCGACGCGGTGGCCGACATACAGCAGGTACACGGCCAGATGGAAGGCAGTGGTGGATTTACCCGACCCTCCCTTCTCGTTGCCGATCACAATGACATGCGCACCATCACGTGCCATCGCAGCCCCCAAATCAAACTCAGCGCCTGGTACGCTAAGAACGGCCTGCATGGTTAACGGTCAGTTAACGTCACCAGAGGGTTAATGTCCCGATACGCGTCACTGCTTGAGCAGACGATCCCGTGCCTGGTTGATCCGGGCAGCGAGATAGCTCGACCCGCCATGGTCAGGATGCACCGCCTTCATCAAATCCCTATGCGCCGTGCGGATTTCTTCGTCGCTGGCACCGGGTTTGAGGCCAAGAACGTCGTAGGCCTCAGCCTCGGCGTTGCCCGAAGTGCCTCCCGACGGGGCACTTGCATCCTGTTGCGAAAAATATTCTTGCCAGCCCGCCCGATTGGCATCGAGCCAACTTTGCAAGAGGCTCATGCTGTCAGCATCGCCTTCTACTTCCGAAAGCAGGATTCGAGTGTCCTCTTCGCCGAGGTCCATCAGGTCCATGCCGGCAAACCGGCCGTTCAGTACCCGGCCGGAAACCGCTCCAGTGTCATGGTCAAGTTCCATGATGAAGCGATAGCTTTGCACCTTGGATATATTACCGGAGTCCATCGCTGGACCATCGAAGGAAAACGGCCCGAGCCGGCCGGTACGCAGTATCGAGAACGCCGCCGCACCCACGAAGATCGCGATATCGATGCGCCGGGCCAACAGCATGCCGATCGCGATCAGGGCGCCTAGCCCGCCGACCAGCCAGCGCAGGCTGCGCATCAGAAGCCGGCGATCGCGCTTGCGGATATAGTTATAGGCCGCGAGCACAGCCAGCACTACCAGTCCGCCGATGAACAGATAGGTCATCGCGGCAACTGCGCCAGCAGAGCCTGGGCCTGGCCGCTGGCCTGCAGCTTCAGCAGGTCCTTGCCCCCGCTGGCATAGGCCGCCACAGCCTTGAGCAGAGCTGCCAGCTCCTGCGGAGCCGAGGCATCGAAGCGCGCATAAGCGCCCTTGGTCAGCCGCGCAAAATCTCGGAACGCCGCCTCGACCCGGGCATCGCGGCCCTCCTGGAAAATGAACATCGGCAGCCCCAGCAATCCCAATTGTCCGGCCGTCTCAGACAGATCGTCGACATTCTCTTCGATTGCATCGCCGACATAGACCACCGCGTTGATCCGCCGCTTGGCGTGCTCGGTTCGCGCATGAGCGAACACCTTGGAGATCTGCGTATGGCCGCCCTGGCAGGCAATGCCCGTCATCAGCTTGGCCAGGGCATCGCCGTCGATCACCCACTTGCTGGACCTACATTCGCCTAGGCCGCGGAAGTACAGCAATTGCACCTGCAGCGCGCTTGGCTTGGGAATAGCCCGAAACATCTCACTCTGCAGCGAACATGCCAGGTCCCAGGTCGGCTGCCGGCTCATCGTGGCATCCAGCGCAAACAGCAGTCGGCCGTCTTGCGCCGCATTGGGCCGCGCCATGGCGCCGACCTTTTTGACGAAAGCTGCAATTTCCCCGCTCACTTTACCCTGCGCAGGAAGGCCGGAATTCTTTCGCGCAACTGGGTCTTTTTCTGCCATGACTTCAATATGTGGGCCCGCGGCCGTCACGGCAAGTGCCACCGGCCCCGGTCACAACATCGTAGGATTCACGCTCCGGTAACCGCTCGGCGGCATGTTGCGGAAAACTCGACGGGATAAAGCCATGGTCATCAACGCTCTCCGCACCCTTGCCTTGCTGCTGGTCGTCACGGCGCTGGCTGGTTGCCAGTTTGCCGGCAATAACCGGGGCAATGTGCCGCTGCCAAAGGCGCTGGTCGAGCGCATGGCTGCCATCGGCTCGTCGCCGGCCGAGCCGATGATGATCCGCGTCTACAAGGAGAGCTCCGAGCTCGAAGTCTGGAAGCGCACGCGCGGCGGTCAATATGCCCTGCTCAAGAGCTATCCAATCTGCAAGTGGTCCGGCACGCTGGGTCCTAAGGTCCGGGAAGGCGACTACCAATCGCCCGAGGGTTTCTATGACGTAACCCCTTTCCTGCTCAATCCGAAGTCGTCCTATGAGCTGTCGTTCAACGTCGGTTTTCCCAACAAGTTCGATTCTGCACTTAGCCGCACTGGTAGCTACCTGATGATCCACGGCGATTGCCTGTCGGTCGGCTGCTACGCCATGACCGACGAGGGTATCCGAGAAATCTACGCAATGGCGCGCGAGACCTTCAAGGGTGGCAATTCAGCGTTCCAACTGCAGCTGCTACCGTTCCGCATGACCGAGGCAAACCTTTCCACGCATGCCGCTAGCCCGCATGCCGCTTTCTGGCGTGACCTCAAAGTCGGTACTGACGCGTTCGATCAGACAAAACAGCCGCCGGCTTGGGACGTCTGCGAGCAACGCTACGTGTTCAACTTGAACGATCCCCGCACGGCGCCGCTGGATCCCAACGGAGCCTGCCCTGTGGCACCATTTTCAACTTTGGCGGCGCTGTAGGATCAGCGCGGCGAAAGTTTGATAACGGGAATGATGTCGCGCGTAGTTTTTTCCTCGTATTCGGCAAACTGGGGAAACAGGCGCGCCATCCGGGCGTAGGTAGTCTCACGCTCGGTTCCCTCAAGCACACGGGCCTGCATCGGAACACGCTTCATCGTTGTACCGTCACCGATAGAAATATCGACATCGGGCTTAGCGACCAGATTGTGGAACCATGCCGGGTCCTTGGGTCCGCCGGCATAGGACGCGAAGATGAAACAGGGGCCGTCGCCCTCCTTAAGATACATCAACGGCTGGGTGCGTTCGATGCCGGTCTTGGCGCCTTCCGCGTGCAATAACAGTACGTCGGCTTTCTCGAAGTAGCCGGCGGGCTTGCCGCCATTCGCGTTAAAGTCGGCAATCACCTGATCGTTGAAGTCGCTCATGATCCGGTTCTTCGTAGTAACTGCGCTCAAACTGGGCGCGGCCGGGGGTCTAGAACAAGGCGGAGGTCTAGATAAGACCCAGCTTGGCCAGATCGGCTGCCAGCGCCAGCGAGTCGGCATTCTCATTCGCGCCGAGATCGGGCGGCGCGTCCTCAGGGCGCAGATAGCGCCAGCCCTGGAACGGTCGCTTGGGATAGGGCACGGTGCGCACCATGTCGCGCGACATGATGATGTCACAGTAATTGATGCCCTCGGCATTGGAAAACTTGCCCAGCCGCAGGATCGGCTGGCGGCACACCACCTGCCCTCCAATCACCCAATACACGGACGACAAGCCCTCCATCTCCGCCGCCCTTTTGGGCATCATGCGGGTGCGGTGGACGTGAACGTCCTCGCCATAGTCGGCATCCCACCAATGGGCTCGCTCATTGCGATAGCTTTCCAGCTCGGCAAAGCTCGAGACGCCGACGCTGAGCTTGATCATGTGGATCATGCCAGCGTCCCCGGCTTGACGCGGCCCTGGATCACGTCGATCTCGTCGTCATCGACAATCCACGGCTCGTGCAGCGCCAAGGCCAGCCACTCCTGAAATGCCGGCAAGGCATATATCGCCTCGACATACTCGGCCAACAGGTCCGACACCGGCAGCGCATAGGTGCGGATGCGCGTCGCGGCGGGCGCAAACATTGCGTCAACCGCCGTGAACTGGCCAAACAGGAACGGTCCGCCGGACTTCGCCAGCAGGTCGCCCCAAAGCACTTCGAGCCGATGCAGGTCCTTGGCGACCGTATCGGCACCAACCTTGCCGGGATGCGACGCACGCAGGTTCATTGGCGCGTGGCTGCGCAGGCCCATGAACGATGAGTGCATTTCAGCAGACGCCGCTCGTGCCACGGCGCGCTGATTCAAATCAGTCGGCCAGATTGCCTTGTCAGGGAATCGGTCGGCCAGATACTCGATGATAGCGATGGTTTCCGGCACTACCAGATCCCCGTCGATCAACACCGGCACCTTGCCGGTCGGCGAACGCTGCGCCAGCACATTCCGCCAGCCATCACCAGACAGTTGCAGCACTTCATCATCGAAGGGGATCTCGAAATGCTTCAACACCAGCCAGGGGCGCAAAGACCAGGTGGAATAATTCCGATTGCCAATCAGCAGCTTCATCAAATTGCTCCGGGAGAAAGAATAAGGGCGCCCCAGTGGCTTGGGCGCCCTTTAAATTGCTAAGTGAATAACTGCAGTGCCTAAACACCAGCCACGACGGAGAAAACCAATCCCATTGCGAGCAGGCACACCAGAGTCCAGCTCGCTGCTCGCCACACAGTGGCCTTCGGTTGACTACGCATGATCGCTCCTACCCAGAGTTCACCCCGGAATGCGTGGCCCGAAGCCCGCACCCGGTAGGAAATCGTTAACTAGGTCATAAATGCTTTGCAAGCGGCGAAGTTGCCACACTCCATAATCACAGGCGGGTGACGGTTAAGTCCTGACCACCGCTAATGCCGGCATTTTAGCGATCAGATCTCCGCTAGCCGGCTGAAAGCCGATGCCCCTGACCTGGCTCCCCAGGCTTGCAAAATAGCTCCGATATTGAGCTCGGCATCGCCGTCGCCATACACCTCGAAGTCGTAGCTTTTGCCGAGGTGGATCGTCCGGTAATCCTGCTCCGCGCTTCCCACGGGCCGGTCACCCCGAGCCTTTTCACGCTCGATCAGCAGCGGCAGTGGACAGTGCACGCCGACGAAGAACACATCGAAGGGCGCAAACAGACGACCCAATTCTTCCAGCCAGCCGTCCTTATCGAGAATGTGCTCGAGCACGAGATTGTTGCCGGCCCCCGCATAGGCTGCCAGCGACCGATGAAAACCGTCAAAGAACGGCGCGCGGGCCGCCCTCCAATCGAACTCTTTAGACTTGAACCGGTCCATCGGCAGCACGCCGCTGTCACGCAGGTGATCGATGGAGATATGCCAAAACGGCTCCCCGATCCGCGCTTGCACGCCGCGCGCGAGGGTGGACTTCCCGCTGCTGGACGCACCATGCAGGAAAATGATTTTTCCAGGCGCCACGCCTAGAACAGCCCGAACCAAAGTCCCGCAATGCCGAGGAAGGCAAAGAAGCCGACCATGTCGGTGATGGTGGTGACGAACACCGCCGAGGCGATGGCGGGGTCTGCCTTGAACTTGTCGAGCGCGACCGGGATCAGGATGCCCGCCGTTCCCGCGACGATCAGGTTGATGATCATGGCTAGCGCGATCACCGCGCCAAGTTGCATGTCGTTGAACCGGACCCAGGTCACCAGTCCGATCAGGATCGCAAAGATTACCCCGTTGGCGACACCAACTACCATCTCGCGAACGACCAGCCGGCGCAGTCGCCGACCGTCCAGCTCGCGCATCGCCAGGGCTCGGACGGTTACCGTCATGGTCTGCGTGCCTGCATTGCCGCCCATCGAGGCGACGATCGGCATGAGCACCGCCAGCGCGACCATCTGGTCGATGGTGGCCCCGAACAGGCCGATGACGAGGGAAACCGCCACCGCGGTGAACAGGTTGATGACCAGCCATGGCACGCGGCTGCGCACCGTATCGAAGGTCGAATCGGAAATGTCCTCGTCGCCGACGCCGGCCAGCAGCTTGATGTCTTCGTCGGCCTCTTCGTGGATCACGTCGACGATGTCGTCGATGGTCAGAACGCCAACCAGCCGCTTGCTTTCATCGATCACGCCGACTTCGACAAGGTCATAGCGCTCGAAGTCTCGAGCAGCTTCTTCCTGGTCCTCGTTGGCATCGACCAACACGAAATTCAGGTTCATCAGCGCTTCGATTGCAGTGGCGCGCTGCGCCCGCAGGAACTTGTCGAGCGGAATGGTGCCCAGCACCTGATAGGAGGCATCCACCACATAGATCTGGTAAAATTCGTCCGGCAAGTCAGGCTCGGTACGCAGATAATCAATGGTCTGACCGACAGTCCAGAATGGTGGGATGGCAATGAAATCGGTCTGCATCCGACGGCCGGCAGATTCTTCGGGGAAATCGAGACTGCGCTTAAGGCTCAGTCGCTCAAAGGTCGGCAGCTTGGCCAGAACTTCGTCACGGTCGGCCTGCTCGAGGTCTTCGAGAATCGCCACCGCGTCGTCATTGTCGAGTCCGGACACACCGCGCGCGATATCCGCGTTCGGAATCTCGTCCATGATCTCCATGCGGACAGATTCATCGACCTCGGTGAGTGCCGAATAGTCGAAACGATCCCCCAGCAACCGCACCAAGTGCAGCCGCTCGTCAGAGTCGAGCGATTCGAGCACGTCCCCGAGGTCGGCGGCATGCAGCGGCTCGACCACCGTCGCAACATCCTCGTCACGACCGGCAGCTAAAAAGGCGCGCAAACGTTCCAGCCATAGCGGACTTATGCGGTCTTCGCGGTCGCGAAACGCATTGATGTCTACCCCGGCCTCCGGGCCGGGCGCCATGTCTGGATCTGTGCTCATTGGGAGCCCTCGTTGGTACGAGTTTCGGGGCAAGCCAAGCTGTAGCCAATCGTCTTGCATTGCGCCAGACTCGGACCGTGGAATTGAGGAGGTTTAGTAAAATGACTCAAGACCTTGAGCAGGCCTTCTTCCGCATCGAGCGATTGGCAAAAGTTGGAGACCTGCCGCGCGTCGAGCGTGGAACCAGGCTTGGCACCCCCGCCGTCCGGTGAAGGACAAGAGTGTCGTCCGCACCCAAAAACGCTAGCTAAGAAGCGTGCTACGGAACCGCTGAGCTAAATAGACGACTATCGGGCGGCCCCATCTTTGCCTCAAAGCGGCGGTTAGCTGGCGCAGTCGTGAGACCAAGATCAATTAGAGGTTCACCCCAAGGAGATCCCATGTCGAAAACTTTGCTTGCCCCGCTCGCCATCGTCGCAGCCCTCGTTCTGGCTGCCTGTGGCGGTGATGCTCCTCCAGCAGATAGCACTACGGCGCCACCGGCAGATGCTGCGCCCGCGACCACCGAGCCGGTCACACCGCCGCCAGCCTGACTATGAAGGGCCGCCCCCGAGGCGGCCCTTTATTTTAGCGCAGGACACCCCTATGGCTGCTGTGCAGCTGCGACCGTGAAAACGACTTCGAGCGCCTTGGCAGACCCTTGCCGGGGTCTACCGGCTCGAAGGGCAGCGATCCGCAAGACCCCAATCAGGCAGTCTGAACGTCACGTCACGCCGGCAAGTCGCCTTTTATAATCAAAGGGAGGAAAACAAAACAGCGGCCGCCAGAACTAATCTGGCTAAGCCGCTGTATTTTTTGACCAATCAACCCGAAGGAAGATTCTGGTGCGGTCGAGAAGAAACGCAGGGGAGCGCCTCAGGCCGTTAAAATTACAGGGCTTTTAGCCGCCGCGTTGAGGCCGTTTGTAGCGGCGTTTGTAGCGATGGTCAATGTTGTTCGGTCGTCACCTCATCCCTCACCCCGCTCGCGCCGTTCCGCAACATGCTCTATTGGTTTGGCGGCTCAATATCTTCCTGGTCCGGTAATGGAAATCCTCTGGTCTGGTGGCTCCAAACCTATGGTTCATGACAGGGAAAATCGTCAGTGGATGTAGAACCGCTGAGCGGACCCAACATATCATACAGTCGCGGATACTTGCTGCCTGATGCGCCAACAACCTGACGCAGTTTTGAACGAAGCCGACTAGTCGCCAAGTTGACTTCCAGAATTACCTTTTCCTCATCGGCTTCATCCTCGGCAGTCACAATCTCATCAAGGCTCTTAAGAGCGTCAGTGAAAAGACCCTCTTACGTCCGGGTTGTTTTTTCTTCGTCAGTGTCCCCTATTGGAGAGATCATAGGGGTGTATCATGGACGCTATTTCCGCAGCGGCTGCAAAGGTCGGGGCATCTTTCGCTGCGCTGGCCGCGACAAGCCAGTTAAAGAAACTAGAAAATACGCCCTTAGGTGACCAACTTTCGAAGATTGGCTTGGTGAAACCGGGGTTCACCAAACGCCTTGAGCAACAACTTGCCAAAGCAGCTGACCGATTTTTAAGGAGCAACAACGCCTATAATATTGAACCTGTTCACTATTTTCTAGAGGACCCTACGTTTCTCAAGTTGGTTAAGTCTGCGTTTTTTCACGGCGAAACCCCAGATACCGGAAAAGCGGCGGAAATCTTAGCCTCCTATGTGGGCGTCTCGGTGACTAGCGCGCCGCACAAGTGGCCCGGCGGTATAGAGCCGCTCAAGCTAATTGAGGTCTTTTTCGTAACTCTTAGCAGAGTTCTCGGTGAGGAAACGGACGCCGCAGGGGTTTTCTTAGCCCAAAGAATAGCGGTGGTTTCGGCGCAGATAGAGGGCCTTAGGCCGGCCATCAGTGCCGCTCTTAAAGACCACGATGTATCCACGAAAAATGCAGTCTTCGAGGGCTTCGAGCGAAACTATCTGGGACACTTGACCAAAAAATTCGGAAGGATTTCCACCCTAGGGGCGCGCGAGCTTCACGGCATCGGGCAAGTGCTAAGCGTAGCATATATCTCGCTAAACATTTTATCGCAGGAAAGCGATGAACCAGTACCCGCCGAACACTTTCTGAAAGAACACGATCAACTAATTGTTCGGGGTCCCGCTGGTTCTGGGAAGACTACACTTCTCAGTTGGCTTGTAACGCAGTGCAGCAGAAGCGACACTAAATTTGCCGGTTTCGTACCTTTCTTCGTGCCTCTCAGAACCGTTGCGCGGGTTGAGGTCGGACCTCCTTCAGTAGAAGCGTTTGTTGACTACTCCGTCGATGCCAGCCTTTGGGCAGAATCAACTCCGGCGGGATGGCTTAACGATGTGTTGAAAACGCGCCAGTCGGGGTTGATCATGATCGACGGCGTTGACGAACTTCCGGCTAGCAGGCGACCGCAGTTTTGGGAGTGGCTTGAGAGCTTTTCAGAGCACTATCCTGGCAACAAAATAATCGTCACGTCGCGAAACCTGCCGAAAACTAATAGTACCGATTTCGACGTTAAGACTGAGCAGTGGAATCCGCCATCGGTATTTGTCGAAGCTCGGCTGCAAGAAATGAGTGATCCAGACGTCACGAACTTCATCAACCACTGGCACGACGCAGTTGATTTCTCAAAGCTCACTCCTGACGAGCAGGCCAGCCTAGTCAAAGCAAAAAATGAACTTCCAGCGAAACTAGAAGATCCAGCCAGCCGAAGAATTCGTGAGCTATGTAGTACGCCGCTTCTTTGCGCGATGGTCTGCGTACTGCACTGGCGCGAAGAAGGATACCTTCCGAAGCACCGTGTTGACCTTTACGACAAATGTTGTGAGATGCTAATTGAAGCTAGGGACCTTAAGCGCGAAATCGCGCTGCCTATCGGACCGCTGGCATTCTTAACAAAATACGACAAAGAGATGGTGCTTCAGCGGCTCGCATTTGACATGCTGCACAACCGGCCTGACGGTGACGATTTGCATGATAATTCTAATTATCGGATCGAAGTATCACGGGACAAGGCTGAACTATGGATAGCGCCGCGCGTCGCAAGCTTCCAAAACATCGAGGCAAGAAGCGCTAGTCCTGAAGCTGTGTTGGACTTTCTCATTGAGCGAACTGGCCTGCTGAGGGAACCCTCAAAAGACTTGATAGACTTTCCTCACCGGACTTTCCAAGAATATCTTGCTGCATGTGCCGCCGGTGCAGAGGGAAGGGAAGAAATGCTTTCAAGGCTGGCCGATGATGACCAGTGGCACGAAACCATAATGCTTGCATCTGGCACTTCAACTGGCGGTGTAGGATTCGGCAAGCGCCTTATTGAAGCACTTATATCGCGCGGTGAGCGGCACGTGAGTAAGAAACCTAGGTCTCAGCGTATTCGAAAGACCTGTTTCGCCCTCGCTCTGGGCTGTCTTGAAAATCTTCGGCAGCATGATCCAGATTTGCGCGACAGAGTATTGTCAAATCTTGACGAGCTTGTTCCGCCTCATACGGAGACCGACGCCGCGATTTTAGCAGTTGCTGGTGATGCTGCGGTCCCGCACCTCACTTACACCAGATGGAAAGACAGCAGCACTATCATCGTGTCTGCGTGCGCTAGAGCCCTTAGGCTTATAGGTACGACTAACGCTGCCAAGTCCCTATCAGAGGGCTACATTGCCGACGTGCGCTCAGACGTCATAAGTGAAGTTGCGAGGACTGCGCAGTTCCCATTTCACCTTATACAAGGCATTCAAGATCACGTTGCGCAAACCGGTAGGTTACCAGCCTACATAAGAGACGTGAGCGACATCTTGCTATTGGTCGGTCTACAAAATCTTCAGAGCGTTTTAATCGACAGCAACACAAAAGGTCTACCCCTACTATCTCAGTTCCATGATTTGAAATCGCTTTCCCTACGTCAGGTGGATACCCAAGGTGACTGGGTGTCAGACATTCCAGCGTCGATTATCGACGTTACTATGTCCAACATCAGGGGGCCGGTCGAATGGCTAGAAAGGTTAGTGTCTCTCGAATCTCTGGTTCTTATCGACAGCGAACTTTCAAGCATTAGCTCGCTGCCAACTTTACCCAATTTAAACGTCATCCGGATGCTCAACTGTCCAATGGCCTCCCTTGAAGGGCTTGGCAGATTTCCCTTGCGACAACTGGATATTCGAGGTGCGACTGTCGCCAGTCTAGATGGATTGTCCGAGCTTAATTCTCTATCGGGCCTAACTATAGATAGTTGCCCAAATATTACCCTAGTCAGTCCCGCACCGTATCAGGAAACCCTTGAAAGTCTTTCCATCGAAAGTTGTCTAACTGCTGTTGATCCAAGCGTTCAGTTGCCAAGACTAAAGAAATTGACGTTGGAGGATGTTCCTGATCTCTACGATTTGAATTTTCTCAGGAACGCGCCTGAAGTTAGCGACCTGGTTATTATCGGGGACATGATTTTTGAAGACTTTTCTGGAGTGGACCATCTGAAGAAGCTGGAGACCCTGTATTTCTCCGGTTTTTCGAGCACCCATTTCCCAGAGTTCAAAGAAATGCCACTGCTACGTGAGCTCTCGATCATCGGTGTCCAAGGCTTCGAGCCCTCGTCTATTTCGTCCGTGCATTGGTTGGAGCAACTTAGTATTTCTCTGTACGGTACTTTTGCGCTGGATTGGGCTGGCAATCTTTCTAACTTACGCAGCCTGTCAATTTTGGATGCCGTAGGACTCGCAAGCCTCGAAGGCCTTTCCACTAAAAGTCTTGACGTTTTGGTGATCCAAGGTGCTCCAAACCTTTCGGATTTGTCGGTACTTCGAGGGAGTAATATTACAGAGCTCCGCCTATTATCCTGTCCTTCGATCACAACGTTGTCAGATTTAGCCGAGTTGGAAAAACTTGAGACGTTGCATCTGTCAGTTCACGAGGGTTCCCTCGATTTGTCACCATTGGGCGAGCTGCCGAATCTTCAGATCGTAAATATTGTCGGGCGCGAAAAGAATATTCGGGTCCCAGAGGCGCTAATGCCTAAGGTCCGACATAATGAATTCTACTTTGATTGGCAGTTCTCGCGGCATCCTATGCGCTTTGGTCATATGCCCCGACGGTCTCGCACCGTGAGGAATTATAGGCAGCTTAAATCGATGAAATGACTAGGCAACGAGCCGCACGGTATGACGCAACGAGAGCCACGGTTTCACCTTCGGTGAACACTACCCCTTCCGGCTGTGGCTTTTCCGTAGCTGAGAACGGCATCTCTCTGTAGCCAAGGCCCACGTGGTGGCGGAATGCAGCGTCATAGGCATCGAAGACTATGGGGCAGCATACCTGGTCTTCAGTGATAATGAGGTGAACCTGGCGGTGTTGAGACTGGTCAATCCCGTGCCTCATCAGGTAGCAGAAATACGGGGCTCAGCGGGGTAGAACTTGGCGAAGCCGTGCTGGCCTTGGGCTATCCCCTTGCGAGCTTGCTAAATTCATCCTCAACGTAGGGGACAGGCTTCGTATCGGCGGAGACGGGCCTTATGGGTGAAGCTCGGTGGTTCACGACCAGTATAGGGCTTCGGCCAGGGAACAGCGGTGGTCCTATCCGGGGGATCAAGGCCGCGTTATCGGAGTGGCCGTGGCCAAGATCAACGATGAAGTCATGCTCGCCTCTACCGGCAACATTGCATCGAATATCGGTTTCGCGATTAAGGGGGCATCGGTCGCCGAGTACCTTAGCATTTTCAGGTTGCCTGACCCTAGCGAAGTAGCGAGTAATCCGAAGACCACCAAGGAACTGGTCGCAATGGGCCGTCAATTCACCGTTCAAGTTTTGTGTGATGTACCATAGCCGGGTAGCCTACTTGCGAGTCTCCGCCAACAATAGGGCTGCAGCCTCCTGGCGAACGTCTGCAAGCTCTGCTTCACGCTGGTGAGGCGGTATCTTCTGGAGGGCCTTCAGGTCACGCTCCAGCTTGGCAATGAGCTTGTCGCGGCTGGCTTGGGCTGGGTTGATCTGAGGAACTCGCATGCTTGGGGCTCGCTTATGAAGGGTTGTGGATGGTAGCGGAGATTATAAACGCCGTCGCGGCAGACGTGCTGGCCCTGTACGGGCTGCCGGTTGCGGGCACCACCGTCGCTCTAGGGGCCACGGCTTGGCGAAGCCTCATTGCCCAGAGGGTCGCCGCTGCGAGAGACATCCTCACAGGCGAAATGTCGAGGGGAACAAAGGCACTTCATGATGTGGCTGAGGATGAGGTGGCTGCGGTCACTTTCCGGTACATGCGGGCGGCTATTGAGGGCACTGCTAGGCTCAACCTGCGGCTGATGGCTGCAACCGCGTCTGGGCAGGCTCACGGGGCCGGCTTATATGCAGACGACTTCCTGCGCTGGGCCGATCTAATTGCCAGCTTGCGGCGAGAGGAGGTCATAGTTTTGGCTACCCTATATCGGGAATGGGTAGCCTTCACCGGCCCTGGGGTGAATAAGCTAGGTGCATGGAGAGTGGCGCAGACCTTGCTGGCAGCATTGGAAGGAATGGACGAAAAGACATCAGATGCGGTTGGTACTGCGTGCCTTCGGACCGGGCTCATTCAAATAGCTACGGGCTCCTATGGAGGCGGTCAAAGCATCTTTCCAACTGGGCTGCTGGGTGATTTCATGTCGTTGGCGGATGTTGAAGGCGTGTTGCGCAGGCATCAAGCTGACCAAGGCCCAAAGCGGTCGTGACGGCGTGGGGAACATTGCGAGGCTTCCCCGCCCAAAAGCAATAGACGCCCCACCAAACCGACAGGGGCTTGGCAGGGCGTTGGTCTAACTTTATTTTGCAGTGCCTACGCCTTCGACCATGCAGCAAGCAGCCCAGCAGCCGCAGCGGGGTCCTCTTTGATACGCAGCACAGTCTGCCTGGAAAGCCCGGTGGCGCTGGCAATGTCAGTGGTCCCAGCAGAGCCCAAGGCCAACATGTCCGTCACCATGGTCAGCTTCTCGGCGCTATAGCTCGGCTTCCGTCCGCGATAGACCTTCTCAGCCTTTGCTTTGGCGCCATCTATACCAGCCCGCTGGGCAGCCTTAGTGGCCTCGTGCTGGGCTTGGGCAGTGGCGGCCATGAAGCCTATCAGCGCGTCCCGCACGGCCATCTGAATAGGGTCCTTGGTGGCCCCGTCAAAGGTCATGTTGTTGATGACAGTGCGGATGATGATACCCCGGCTAATGAACTCCCGAATGGCTTCGGTTACGTCCACATAGTTGCGGCCCAGCCGATCAACCCAGCGCACTACTAGGGTGTCCCCACTGCGCAGGGCATCATAGAGCCTCTTTCCCTCAGGCCGCTCCCGGAGGGTGGTGGAAACGCCTGAAACGCCATCATCTGAGAACACTTGGTCAATTTTGAAACCAGCTGCCTCTGCCTGGGTCCGCTGGTGTCCGATGGTCTGATCAGCAGTGGAGACGCGAGCGTAGAGGATGGTGGTCATGGTGGATTTCCAATGTGTCCGCAGTGGTTGTGTCCACTAGGTCACATGTCCGTAGATGTAAGTCAACCCATACGGACACACATTCTCAACCCATCAGCCATGTCCGCAGGGGCATACCTTAACGGACATGTGGACTGAGCGAAATTGATGACAGCCCAAGCTCACTCGCCTACACTGCGCTGGAGGTAACTGATGAACATATTCAACGTCTTCACCCCAGAGCAACTTGAAGCCCTTCCCGAAGACCACCGAGAGGCGTTTGTCGCGTTTGTAATGAGGGCTGAGGAAGTCCTTGAGGAGCGAACAAGGAGTTCGTCTCAGCAGAACGAGGACGAAGCCTGGCGTTACATTAATGACGAACGACACGGCTTCATGAATATCGTGATAGCCGCAGCGAAAAGGTACGGCGTCACCGAGTTCGGGTCCACGGCAGTCCCTAGCCCGAAGAACTTTGGGGAAAGCGAATATGCCGAGTTTCGGTCAGACCTGGACCACTACCTCACGCAAATCTACATCGATAACAGCGTAAGAGCTAAGCGGGACGCAGTACCCCTTGAGCCGAAAGCGAAAGAGCGTCTTCGGTCATACATACTGGAGCTGCGAAATTGTATAGAAAAAGCCGACATGACGGAGGCGAAGCGCCAGGCTCTTCATAAGCGCCTCACTGCCTTTGAGGCGGAGTTGGAGAGGTCGCGCCTCAGCTTGCTGGCCGTGACGAGGGTTACACGCGAACTCATGGCGCTAGGTAGTGGCGCATGGCAAGCAACCGAAATCACATACAAACTGATCTCGAATGTTATGCATGAAGTCGCCATGGCAAAGGCAGCCGACGACGAAACCAGACAACTTCCACATACATCAGCACCAGCGATGATATCGCCGCCACGCCCCCCCACAACCTCACGGGAACGGAGGGTATCGGCTCCTGCTTTCGAGCCGGGCGGCATGGATGACGACATCCCCTTTTAGGACTAGTCCACCCAAACCTCCCAATGCGTGCCTGCAAACGCATCTATCGCAGGCTTAGGCATTGCCTGGGCTGGTTGAGGGTCGGTGCCTGCTTCGACCGGCCGGGACACGAACGCCACCCCAGCCACCGTTAGGAACAGCCGTTGGCTCCTCACATCCTTCGCATCAGGCCGCTGCTCCACCAGGCCAAAGCCCGGCAAGCCATCGCGGCGGTACCGTGAGAGGGCGTGGACGTTGCGGGAGACCGATGATTGGCTGAAGCCTGAGAGCCCATCCATGTCGCGCTGATAGACGCCTGGACGCTGCGCCACAATGACTAGCATGGCCACCAGTTGGATTTGCATCTCATTGTCTAGGCTGGCCAACACCGTGAGCGTTGCCATGAGGCTGATCAGGGCTGGGTTCTTCTTGATTGTCGCCAACTCAGCGGCAGTGGTGCGGCGCATCTCAGCCCGCTTTCGGTCAACCATTATCACCCTCGCGCCCTGCTTCTCCATAGAATACAAGGGCTTATGGCGAGGTCAATGGCTGGTCGAGGGGGTGGAGGGGGTATCGCCCGTCTCCGTTTCCGATCTTAGCGGCTCGAATGTTTAGCCAAAAACAGCCCGGATGGACGGCTCGCTAAGGGCTTGTCGATCTCCCCAGCATGCCCGATGAAGAAGCTGCCATTCGGCATCCGCTATGGGGGACTGGGATGAAGACTAGATCGAAGGTACTCGGCGTTCTGTTGACGGCCGCTCTGCCCATTTCCCCGGCCCAAGCTGAACCGAGGACGATGATCGTCACCGTCGAAGAGCTGCAAGAGGACTGCGCTGGCGAGCAGCAACTTTGCCTTGGGTTTGTCGTAGCTGTAGCCGATGCTCTGGAGGCCACTGCTTGGCCTGCAAAGCGTTCCTGTCGCGGCAACGAAGTCCAGTTGCAGGAAATCCTCGACTACGCCAGGCCCTTGATTGAGGAGCCCGATGCGAACAAATCTGATGGCCCTGCCTTTGACTACCTAGCCAACGCCTTCGTGGAGAAATGGCCCTGCTAGGGCTTGGCACGGCTTGGCCGATGGGCTCCCAGCCCAGCATTCAACGTCCTCGACCAACCTTCCGCTTCCTCACGGGGCAGCTTGTAGAGCAGCATGAACTTGCCATCGACCTCCACTTCAGCCGGTCCCCCGGTTGTCGTGTCGATCACATTCCACAAGCCCGCTTCATGGGCGCTGAGGTGGTATCGGGAGATGCTGTCCATGCCGAAGGCTACACCCCAGGGTTGCCATGGGAAAGCCCAGTGCGCGGCGAGGAGACCATCATCGGGCCGGAGTACGGCGAGAGGTGGTTCTGTTCTCAGCAAGAGGCTCGACAGGCCGGTTGGAGGAGGTCGGGGGTCTAGGCTTCCAAAAGCATTTTTAGCCGTGTTGTGGGCTTGGGTAATATACCTCGACAACCAGCACCGCACTAAAGGTCTCTATGACCAAGGCCCATACACCCTCTGGCCTAACCGAATACCTCCCGGCTTTTCACTTCCCTCAAGTCTCGTAGCTGCTTAGCCCTGGCATTCATGTAGCGGGAGACCAGTTGCTGGGTCACCGCTAAAACGGAGGCCATCTCGGACTGAGAGAGGGCCGGGAAATGGTCAATAAGCCAAGACACCTTTTCCTCCAATGCCATGAGCTTCCGACCCACCAGCCTTCGGTAGCGGTCACGGTCCTCGGCGAACTGGGCTAAAGCCACCCCAGCCACAACGGACGGCTGCGAACGGTCTGCATCCACTTGGTCAGACGTGGCTTGCCACCGCTCTACTATCCATCGCTGTCCCTCAGGCCCAACAACGTCAAATGGCGGGCCATGGCGGGGCGTCATCCTCTTTCCCCAGCCCTGGTCAGTGACCCAGCTTGATAGCCGGTGACGTTGGTGGGAGCCGCCACCTTCAACATGGAGGAAGTTCATGGCTCGGAGGATGACCCGGACGGTTCGGTGGCCAACACCGTAGAGGTCTCCCAATTCGGAGATCGTGACCCAGTCTCCTTGAGAGACGGTGACAAGCTCACCAGTGCTGCGGTCTAAAATCTGTTCAGTGTATTCCATGGGTTTCCTTGCGGGTGTCGCATACAGAAAAGCCCTCTAGCCGGGGATGGCTGAGGGCGCTGTTAGGGTCGGTCTGTTGGTGGTCAGGAGGTGAGTGAGGTTGGGGTTGGCCTAGGTCGGCAAGGCCACAACGGGCTCAAAGCAGACCATAACGGGTGAGGCACCACATACAGCCGGCTGATGGCCGGTGAATAAACGGAGCTGCTCCTAAGGTGAGTGGCAACCTAGCCACCACCACATCTAGGGGCCGGTGTTCCCCTGTATAAGTGGGGTTTGGGCCTAAGGTGGGGGGTAATCAAAGACCCACTAGATGTTGTGGCCCTGCCCTGCTCCAACTCATTGAAGCGGGCGATGTAGGCTTCCTTGAACTGCGCAGCAGGCTTGCCAGTGAAGCCCATGGCGAGGAACGTGAAGCCGTCCTTGGTCATGTTGAAGGTCTCTTCTGCACGGGTGCCGCCACGAGGCATCTCCACTCGAATTGATGTGGGCTGAAAATTCAGCCGACGCAAAATTGCGTTCGTTGAAAGGGGCACTGCACTCTAGGTATCGGATGGACCTCAGCACGTCCGCATGGCGCTTCCCAAACATCTTGGCCACGTTCTGGCTGTTGGTTAGCGCCCTGCCCTTCGGGTCAGAACGACAGCCCTTTTGGAAACCATGTCACCCGGCCATTTTCATCGACATGCTTCCCCGCCTTGGCACTGCTGGCGAGTTTATCGGCCAGCTCATTCAACTCATGACCGCTGTGACCCTTTACCTTCACCCAGACGGACTGGCGGCCTTCGTCCGCTGCCACCAGCGACAGCCACAGGATGAGGTTCTTCACCGGCTTGCCGTCGCTCTTCTTCCAGCCGTTGGCCTGCCAGCGAACGTGTCCGCCATTCATGCCATCGACCAGGAACTGGCTGTCGCTCTCGATCAACACGGGAATGTCCAGCTCCTGCATGGCGTCAAAAGCTGCCAACGGCGCCATCATCTCCATCTGGCTGTTCGTTGCCGTGGCTATCACCTGGCCTGCAAAGGGCTTCTGGCGGAGGACCACATCACCCTGTTTGAGCTGGAGGATTGCGGCGTGGCCTCCGGTTCCGACTGCTGACCCGCCAAGGCCAGTGGCTTCAGGGCCAGAGCCATCGGTCACCAGGAGGTAGTGACGGCCTAGCCGGATGGTGTCGGCAGTAAGTGGGGTAGCGTTGGTGTCTGTCATGCGAGGCTTTCGGGTTGGTTCGGCTCGGCATTGAGCCAATGAGAAGACCCCACCGCATTGCTGCGGCAGGGCCATAAGGTGTGTTGATGCGCGGTCCGGCTACTCGTGGAAGCCGCTGACCAGCAGGTTGTTGATTTGGGTGATGCCCATCAGGTTCTGGAAGGCGAAGATGGTCTTAATCTTCCGGGCGTCATTGCCGTCACCGTTGCCCGTGGCAGCGTTGATGAGCGCCTCAGGCACCGCTCGAACTGCATTGTATAACCCGACCGTAGGGTTACCTAGAAAGGCGTCCGACGCCTGCTGAGTGGTGCGGGCGTCAAAGAGTGAAGAAGGTGCGTTCATGCCCGCTGCGGTCGCCACGGGGGCTGCCACCATACTCCAGGCCGTGTCTATGCCAGGGGCAAGGATGGTGAACCAGGAGCTGTTCTGAAGCCCAGCGGCGGCGATGCGCTGCATGCTGAGGCGCTCAGCCAAATGCTCCTTCTGGTCGGCCCGGCCCACCGAGTTGAGGTACTCACGGACCACATAGGTGGACCCGGCCAGGAACATGGTCGAGCTGAAGGTGGTGAAGGTTTTGAAGTCCCACATGTTCAAGCCGTTGATGAACTGCTTTGACCAGGCTGCAAGCATGAATGATCTAAACTGCAACAGGGTCTTGGCAGTGGGTCGGCTCATCCACATCGCCATGTTGCCGATGTCGTTCTCCTGGACCACGGTGCGACCAAGGCGGAACACAGCCTGCTCAAAGGCAGCCAAAGCCCCCTGGTCATCCCAGGACTTGAAGTTCATGGCCTTGAGCCGCTTGCCGTTGAACTCGGCCTTGCCATTGATCTGGCCTGAGATGCGCTTCAGCATCGCGCTGTCCAGGTTGAGGCCCATCATGCGCTTGTCAGCGACGATGTCTCCACCAGCCTGAGCGATCATGGCGAACTTGTTGAAGATCGCTCGACCAGCCAGGCGCTGGAGCATGGTGTTCACGGGAGCCATGCCGGAAAGAACCGTCATCGCCCGCTTACCCTTCTGCTGAAGGCCGTCGATGGTTTCCAGGACGGCGTTGTCCCGGATGCCCGCCAGCGGGTTGTCATAGTCATCGACCCGGCGCATGTCCGAATGCCGGAGCCAGTCTGCGCCGATGCTTGTCATATCCTCCCATTCGGCTGCCAGGGTATCGTCTAGGGTGCCATTCTTGGCAGACCGCCACATTGCCTTGAACGCTGGCATGTTGCTGAAGGTGGCCTTCAAGCCGACCTGGGAGGTGATGTTGGCCAGCTCAGAGATTTGAGCGAAGCCCACCTGCCCCATGACCCGGAGGAAGTTGTAGTCCCGGAGCATCCTGAGGCCCTGGGCATAGCCGCCTGTCTCATCAAAGGTCGGGCGACCGATGATCGAGTTATAGGCGAACTGAAGGCGCTCACGGTCGATCTTGTTCTGGTTGGTCGAGCCAACGCTGTCACCGACCGAGGTCATCTGGTCCATCAGCTTGGCCCAGTCGCTGTCATTGGTGATGCCATCCACCAGAAACTCGGGGGCTTCGTCACCATCGACCCAGTTCGGGTTGCGGATGCGAACACGGGCCATGGCCACCCTACCGGCCATCTGGCGGGAGTAGGAGGACATCAACGCATCCGCATCATTCAAAAATAGATCTGAAATGCGGACTGCATCATCCCCGGTGCCGTCGATACGCTTGAGCCGGCCACCAAAGTCTTCGTTGTAGAAGAGGCGGGCCTTGGCACGGGTCACCGCACCTTTGCCCTTCTTCGGCTTCATGCCACCTAGGATGTCATCCAGGTCCGCTGAGGACAGGTCTGTCTCATCCCCGAGGATGGCCTTCAGCTCATCCATATCCTCGCCTGAGAGGGCACGCTGGTTGGTTGAAAGGTCACCTGCGGACATCCGGTGCAGCTTGTTGACGTAGCCTTTGCCGAAGCGTTGAGCGACATCCTCAGCCAAGTCCTTGTTCACGTCCATCATGCCCTTGGCAATCAGGTCGGCCAGAGGCTCGTGACCATGGCGGGCCAGCATCGCCTGCACTGCGCCCAGGTCGAAGACGCGGGGGACGTAGTGATCATTGTCCACGATCTTTTCGTTGTCGAAACCGCGGACTGCCTTGCGAACGGTGCCGTCCAGGGAGCCTGGGTCGGCAGCCATGGCACGCCACTGCTTCATCATCACGCGGAACTCAGCACCGGCAGCAGCAACCTCAGGGTCGAAGGTGGCCATGGGGTCGCGGTTACGGACTGAGGCGGTGACCTGTTTGCTGTAAGCGGTCTGAAGCTGCTCACGGCTGGGCTTGGGTGCGCCTGGAGCCCGTTCAACATCCATCCGGGCAGAGTATGCCTTGAAGTTGTAGTCGAACGCCTTGCGCCATTTCACCTCAGCGAGCCGGGTCAGCCTATTGGCGTCTTCGGATGCGCCGATGGGTGTGAGGCCCTTGGCATTGCGTGCGCCGTCTTCCACCAGGACGTTGCCCAGGGCACGTGTAAGGGGGTTATCGCTGCCCTTCAGGCGTGCCGATAGGTCGTATCGCCAGTTGGAGGCGAACGCCGTGGGCGCTGCGGTGTCGTCCAGGTCGCGGACAAAGTCCTGGGTATCGACGCGGATGTCCTCGCGGACGGCCACGCCCATGGCACCAGCATCACGGCTGCGGCTGGTTAGGGCAGTGGTGCCGTTGAGGATGGAGCGCCCAAGGTCTTCGATCTGCCGGGCTTCCTTGACCAGCGCCGGGTTCTTCCCGAACGCGCCGAAGGCACCGCCCATGATCAGCCCTGCGCCAATGCCAAAGGCGGCATCGGAGACCTGATAGGTGGGCTTCTGGCTCATGATGACGCCTTCGACAACCGCGCTACCAGCCGCTCCAACGATGGCCTGCTCAGCGATCATACCGACACGCCCAAAGCGGGCAGCAAGCGCAGCCGGTGCGCCAAGGCCAGCCGAAGCCGTGGACACGCCGATAGCGGCAGCCCAGGCAAGCGGGTCGGCAATGCCTGCACCGATGCGGAGAGCCACGCCTAGGGTGCCCAGGGTCTCCAGCTTGGCATCCGCTTCCATGGTCTTCATGAGGTTGGTGCGGATGTGCTGGCTCTGGGCCGTCGAGGTCGAGGCACCAAACTGCTCATGGTACTGCTCGGGGATGTCCTTAGTCAGCAGCTTGAGGTCTGGCTGATAGCCGGGCTCAGGGACGAACTTCTGGAAGTTACCGCGCAGGAGCCAAGGGAGCATCATCTCCTGGTCAGCAGCGATGCCGAGGCCCTCAATCCAGCCGATCTGGCTTTCCTTCTCCTGGGCCAGCAGCGCGTCTTCCTGCGCATACCGTTCCTGCTTGGTGTAGGGCGTGGTCGGCGCAATGCTGGAGATGTTGACCGATTGAGCCGGGCCACCAACCTGATAAGGGACGGCTGAAGGCTGGACGCCCATGATGCTGGGGGCGTTGGCCTGAGGGCTGAAGGTGTCCCCAGGCCGGAGGCGAGGGTTGAGGCTGACCGGCAGCGGCGGGAGCTGGGCTGGCTGCCCCGGCATCCCGGCCACCTGATTAGCAAAGGCAAGGCGACCAGAGTAGTTGTGACCGCCGCGCGGGTTGTCCCAGGTGAAGCCTTGGGGACGCTCAAAGCCGATGAAGGCGGCAGTGGCATCATCCACGGTCTGGGCAGCCTGGAGCCGGCCCCAAGCCTTCGTCTCTTTGTTCCTCAGCTCCCAGTCAACGAAGTCGAGCTGGGCCATAAGGTCGTAAGGGTCGGTGCCCTGGGATGCGGTGCGCTGAAGGTGGAACGCCCAGCGGTCTGGGTGGTGCTGGGCAATGCCCTTGGCAAGTCCACCGTCACCGACTGCGCGGGTATTCATGGCGCTTTCGCCCATGAGGTTGCCGACCACGCCAGCGGCCTGGGCAGGTGAATAGCCGCGTCCAAGAAAGAATTGGTAGGCGGTGGAGGTGTTTTGGTTGGCCATGAATGGTCCTCTGTCGGAAACGACGAAACCCCCGGCCAGGTGATTGGCGCGAGGGTCTTGTTCGGGAAGCTGATGGGTTGGTGAAACGAGCGGCTTGCCTATGCGGCGGTTGCGTGGCCCTTCTTCATGGTCAGGCGTCCCGCCTCGTACATCTGTACGATGAGTGCCCGGCCTGCGGGGGTTGGGAAGATGGCAACGCTCCCATAGGTGTCGTCCAGCCTCTCCTCGAAAAGGTGAGAGTGCCGGGCATAGACCTGATAGCTGGAGCCCCGTTTGCGGAGGTACTTGTGGGTCATCAAATCCTTCTTGATCGCCATCGTATTGACGCCGGGCAAAGTTCGCACAAAGCGGTTGAGGGTATGATCATGGGCAACTGCCCTGGCACCGATGGCGGCGAGTGGGACAAGCCTTTGGTTCTCGATCTGGAGAGCCTGCTTCGCCTCAACCTCATCGGCCCAGGCACGGGCTGCAATAGCCGGGCTGGTGAAGTCAGGCAACGCCATGACCGCAGCGTTGGCACGGGCTTCGAGCGAGTTGAAGGCGGCGATGTAGGCCAGCTTGAACTGGAGAGCTTTGGACCCGGTGAAGGACATAGCGAGGAGTGTGAAGCCGTCCTTAGTCATTGAGAACGACCGATAGGTCTGACCGTTCTGGGGGTGGACATAGGGGGTCTGCTGAAAATCCAGCACACCCATCTCTCGCAGGCCGTCGATGTCGGCCAAGACATTCCGGTGTTCCCTCTCGAAGAAGTTGGCCACGTCCTGGCTATTGGTAAAGGCAGCGCCGTCGATGAGCTTCACGGTGGGAACAAGTGCGTTGGTCATGGGTAATCCTGGGCGTCATGGTTGAGACAAGCTCATCCCATGCGGTGTGGTTCTGGCGGCAGCGGTTCTAGCTTCGGCGCACTCTCCAGAAGGCGAAGGTAACGGCGTGCGGAAGCCGTCCCCTGCCAGTGGTGGCGAGAGGTTGGCGACGGTCAATGATTTTGGGAAGGTAGAAAGGAGGCAGGGGGGCCAAGTGGCTAGGCTAGTTCAGCCCTTAAAGGCTGCGCTGTTGCGCATGGTGGGAAGGACTTCATTCTCCAGCCATGCTTCCATCTGGCGAGCGCGTGGGGTGTCAGAGGTGGCTAGGAACTTGCGCATGCCTTGTTCGGTAAAGCACATGTGCAACTGGTCGCCAGGCTCATCCGGGAGCGGCATATAGGCGTAGTCATCGCCTTTAGTCAGAGTGGCGATAAAGGCGGGGAGGTCGAAGGTCTCGGTCATGAAAATCCATGTGGCAGTGTGGCAGGGTGGTGGGGGCGGCGAAGGCTGGCCAATAACGGCTTGTAGCTCCTTAGGTGGGGGGTGGAAGGTTTGCTTCAGTTCCGTCCAGTTTCCACGTTAGAACCACAGTTTTAATTCTACCGATCTAGGGCTGCTCAAGCTGGACGTAGGCGTCTGCCAACATCTCAATCAGCTCGGTCCTGGAGTGCGCACTAAACTCAGCGCGAAGCTCGGCTTTACGGGTCAACATCTGCTGGAGTTGGGCTTCCAGTGCAGTGAGGCGTTCTTCAGTGGCCTGGAGCTTGGTCACAGCCTCAGCGGCCACCCTCTCGGCAGCGACCTGGAAGGATGAGAGGTGGGCATCAGGGAGGAGTGCCTCAGCAGTTGCCACGGCCTCCTCAGCGGAAATACCGAAGGCGTCCTTCGCCCACCCAGCCAGCTTGTTGGAAGCTATGGCGCTCTCGTTGGGGGTTGCTCTGACCACCATGGCCTGGAGCTTGAGGACGTACTCAGCATCCGTCTGGTCCATGGCTGGCTTGGCTGGGGTCGGAGATGGCTTGCGAGGCGTGGCGTTGGCTTCGAGGAAGCTATCAATGCCACCCTCAAAGGTATCGGGGTCGATACTTTTGGTGAGCCGTGCCACCTGCATGTACTTGGCAGCGCGGGGGTAACTGCACCGGCAATGTACCTCGACCCAAGACTTGAACTCCCCATGCTTGACCAGCTTCTTAGCCGCGATCAGCGCATCACCCGCCCGGCCCGCTTCAAGCAGCATGGAACGGGCGTGGAACGTTACCTGGTGGTGGGCGTCGTTGACCTCGGTGGCCAGGAAGGGAAGGTTGATGACGTGGATGAGGGAGGTCTTAGCGGACATCGTGAGCATAGTCAGTTCCGGGTTTCATTGGGCAGGCTGGGCCACCGTCGCTGACGGTTTGTGAGGTCTAGAATGGGTGGTAATCGAAAAGCCCAGCATTTCCGGGCCTTTCGTGTTTTGCAGAAAGTGGGCTCAAATCGGGCTAAAATGCTGTGCCTACATCCCGCCCATCGCGTCGAAGACTGAGAACCCAGCCCAAGCCGCTGCGAACCAGCAGACCACCTGGATGACGCCCTTCCACGGTTGGAGACCAAACAGCAGCCGCCCCAGGTTGCCCATTCCCCGACCAATGCCCTGCGCGACTGCCGCCACAAGTGACAGCCCAAGCCACGTCCCGAGGCCAGCGATGACCGCGATAAACATTGTCATGGCGCTCACTGCCCCGCTGCGGGTTCGATGCAGAACACGCCCTGAAGCCGTCCGGCGAAGAACTCCCATTGCGCTGGGCCAGCCTCATGGCCAAAGCCAACGTTGATGTCGCGCCACTCGAACCACATGCTCAGGTGGGTGAAGGGGACCAGTAGATAGACGCCATTCGATGAGCCACCGATGCCGTTGAACCAGTGCTTTGAGACGGCCTCTCGGATGTCGAGAGCGATATTGTGAGCCGAAGAGAATAGACCGCGCATAGAGATAGCCCCGTGGTTCTCGTGATCTGCCGCCCGGTGTCGGGCAGGCGTGGAGGAACAGCCCCCAGGGAGGCGCACAGGCCGTGTCGATGGTTGGAGCAGAGAATGCCCTACCGCCGTGACAAAGCCGCCTATGCGCCCGCCAAGGGGTTGTTAGGGCGTGTCCACGGGGTAGCGCGGAAACGTCTTGATGGCCTCAGCCAAATCTTCGAGGTCAGGGGGTTCATAGTGACGACCAACCTTAGGGTCACTGTGGCCGCAAAACGCGTCACGGATGCGCTCTTCTATCTTGGCCTTGGCAGCACGCCGTCTGAATGTATGCCGCCACCCGTGGTTTGGGCCTACCCCAGGGTCAGTGACGCCGAGCTTACGCACCCAGTCCGCCAGTTTTTGCCGCAGTTGCACGTAGGGAGGCCGGGGCGGATTGAGGGGGTCAATCTTCTGGTTCGGCCTAGGAGCAGTATGGCCGTAAAAGAGGGGGCCGGGCTTGGCCGCTTGCACGAAGTCGATGAAGCCCTGTTCGATTAGGTGGTCATGCAAGACGACGAGCCTGGGCATGGAGCCCTTCACCGTTCCTGCATCAGGGGTGATGCTTAAGACCCAGAAGCCATCCTTGTGCTGCTCAATGTCCTGCTTACGGAGCTGCGTCATCTCGCCAGACCGGGCGCCCGTATAGGCGCATAGCCACGGAACCCAACGAACCGCTGCTCGGAAATGCTCCTTTGTCTTGACCCCGAGCGGGCGCGTTGTGGCCTTAAGGATGGTCTCTGCATCCTCATCTTTGAACTTGCTCTTGGTTGGACCGGAACGAGCGACCGCCACCTTCACATCGACAAAAGGGTTGTTGGTTAGCTTCTTCTGCTTCTTGACCCAGTTGAAAACTGTGCGAGCAGCCGTCAGCCAGACCTCATTGATTGTTCTGCCTCCTGCCTTTGTCCCAGTGAGCTTATCCTTCCACTGGACAGCTTCGTCGTCTGTCATCAGGGCAACGTCACGGCCATCAAGGAAAGTGTTGAGGTCCATGAACACCACACGCCAGCGGTTCACAGTTGCGGTCGCTGGCTGGCGCTCCTTGACCCACGCCTCAAACGCGCCCCAAGCGTTCCATCCAGCCAACTTGACGTTGCCAGTGATCGTGGTGGCGGCCTGAACAGGGAACTTCATCCGATGCGTGTCAGGAGCAAAGTTACCTTCGGCCTGACGGCGCAGGAGCGCCATGGCCACGACAAGGTCTTGCTCAAGTGTATTTAGAAGGTTGTCCTGACTTGCACCGTCGAGCTTCAATCCGGCTTCAGCAAGGAACGAAGGCAGCCGGGAAAGCTCAGTGACCTTGGCCAGCACCCTGGGCCGATACCAGGCAGGGACTCCCTCCGGGTCTTCGCCTACACCGCCAACGGCTTCCGTCAGATTTTGGTATTGCTCGTGATGGTGGTCCCAGACCTCAGCGGTCTGCGGGTTCGCTGCATGCTGGGCAATAAACCAGTCGTACCATCGACCTACCAGGACATGCAGTTCGCGATGGGAAAGGATTATGGCCTCGCCAGCCTGTGACGACCGGAGCGAAGCGATTCGCCCCTCTACGTCAGCCAGCCACTGGCCGAACTCTGCTTTGGCACTGCCTTGAGATAAATCGGAGCGACGAAAGCGCTCTTCCTGCCGAACGCCATAGGCGCGTTGATAGGCGTCCCTGACATCGATCGGGATGACTTTACGGGAGAACCAGTCGCCGTTTTTGGCTCGGGTGAGGTTTGGCATGAGGATGGCCACTTGTAGCGCCCTTTGTAGTGGGTGGGCTGCTACAAGTGCCTGTAATCCTTCAACTCTTTGGCCCCGCTGAGATAACGGGAGAGTTTGGTGCGGTCGAGAAGACTCGAACTTCCACGCCCTTTCGGGCACAGCGACCTCAACGCTGCGCGTCTACCAATTCCGCCACGACCGCATTTTAGGTAGAGCCTCAACCCGAGGGGTCGAAGCGATTGGGGATGTAGCAAAGGTCTCCCGGAACCTCAAGCGCTTAAATCGAGATTTCCCAACTGAAGCCCGTGGGGAGCACTAGATGTGCCGGCTAATCGTTCAGGCTGAGCCGAAAGGCGTCGCTTTCGAGAGCCGGAGCGGAGCGTACGTCAGGTACGTGAGCGCCAGAAGCGCAGCGCGGCTTGCAGATCAGCCTCACTTGAAAGGCGCAGTGCCTAGCCGCGGCGGAAAATCTTCTCCGTTATCTGCACCCGCAAGTGGCCGTCTTCGACGCTGACCTCGCCGTGGGCGATCAGCGTGTTATTGGCGTAGATGTTGAGCGGATCGTCTTCTGTGGCATCAAGCTCGATCACCGCGCCGCGGCCCATGCGCAGCAAATGGTGGATCGGCATGGTCGTGGCGCCGAGTTCGACCGTGATGTCCACTTCAATATTGTCTAATGTGTTCATAGATAAGTATGGAACCCCGACGCGGCCGCCATGATGCGACTGCTGAATCTGTTGCAGGTAACTCTCTGGCTAGTATGGTTATGGAAACGTTAACAAACGGCGATGACGGATGCGAAACCAGTAACAAACTGGCACGCATCGACGCCCGCCCGGTGCAATGGATCATTTCGCCTGAACCCGTACCCTACCCTGTCGCGCTCGACGCCATGAAGGCCAGGGCCGCCGCCATAGCTGCCGGCGAAGCCGAGGAAGCCATCTGGCTGATCGAACATCCGCCGCTCTACACAGCTGGCACCTCGGCGGTGGCAGCGGACCTGCTGTCGGATCGCTTCCCAGTCTATGACGCCGGGCGTGGCGGGCAATACACCTATCACGGCCCCGGCCAGCGCGTGGCCTATGTCATGCTCGACCTAACCCAGCGCGGCCGCGATATCCGTTGTCTGGTCAAAGGTCTGGAAGGCTGGATCATCGACACCCTCGCTGCCTACAACATCACCGGCGAGCGTCGCGACGGCCGTATCGGCGTCTGGGTGCAGCGTCCTGACAAGGGCATGCTCAAGGAAGACAAGATCGCCGCCATTGGCGTCCGCGTCTCCAAATGGGTAACCTTTCATGGCATTTCGCTCAACGTAATGCCCGACCTCACGCACTATGACGGCATTGTCCCATGCGGCATTTCCGACCAGGGCGTCACCAGCTTTGAGGATCTCGGCCAGCTGGTCTCCATGCCTGAGGTCGATTCGGTCCTGCGCTCGACATTCGAGCGCCGCTTCGGACCCACCATTTCCGCAAGTGAGGAAAGCCTTGTCAGCACTGGCCCGCGTAGCCTAGTTGCGTAACACTGCATTGCATTGGCGCCTTGGAGGACACTATGACGCTCGATGATCTGAAACGCCTGTTTACCCGCCAGACGCTGTTCCGGCTTGACGCGATCCTATCGCCGAAGCTGGTGCCGATCCTTTACGCGCTCGGCCTTGCGGCTATTCTGCTCTGGGCCGTTAGCCACCTGTTCTGGAGCTTTGGCTTTGGTTTTGGCACCGGGCTGTGGGGCCTGCTGGAAATCCTGGTGTTTGGCCTGCTGTCGTTTGTCGGCCTGCGCATCGCCAGCGAAGCGCTGCTGGTCTGGTTCAAGACCCATGAGGCCAGCGGCGAGACGGTCAACCGCTCACGCTATTCGGCCTCGCTGCTCGACGAAGTCCGCGACGCCATCCGCGACCTTGCCGAAGAAGGCAGCGACGATCTCGACTATGCCGAAGCCGACGAATACATCACCCCGGCCACCGAGCCTTTTCCTTACGTGGCGCCTGACGCACCCCGCGGACCAGCCACCACCTCCGGCGAAGTCTTCGCCAAACCCCGCCGCACCGCCAAGCGTACGCCACCGCCAAAAGTGTGAGGTGGAGAGGGGCGTGGGGGCTGGCCACGACATGGCCCAGCCACCGGCGTCTCCCCCGGACTTGTTTCGGGGGTCACTCACCATACGGCGCTCGCTGACAAAGACCCGCGGATCAAGTCCGCGGGAGGCGCCGGTGGACATGGGCGCATCTCATTTAACCCACCCGCCCAAACAAAAAAGGCCGCCAGAACCTCAGTTCCGGCGGCCTTTTTCATTTGATCGACAGACTACTTCTTGTTGAGGCTCCAGGCACCCGGGCCGGAAAAGACCAGGTACAGGAACACGAAGCAGAACAGGATGGCGGCGTCGCCACCATTGTTGGTGGGGAAGGTGTTCATCGGCGCATGAACCATGAAGTAGGCGACGGCCATGGTGCCCGAGGCCACGAAAGCGGCCGGACGGGTGAAGAAGCCAAGAATGATCAGGATGCTGGTGATGATCTCGATGATGCCGCCGAGGCCGAACAGGCTGATCAGCGGGGGTTGCATATCGGTTGCGGGGAAGCCGAGAACCTTCTGCAAGCCGTGCAGCAGGAACAGCAGCGCAGTGACGATGCGCAGCACGGCGAGGGCCTGCGGCGCGTAGGCGGAGAGACGATCGAACATGGTTTGGCTCCTCTGAGCACGGGGACGCTGCGCCAGCTCAATGGGCGCAATTGCGAAATCCCCATTAAAGCAAACGTTTGCACCTGAAAACCGATAGTAATGCAAATGCACTGTTCATGAAACTGAACATTCAAGCCCACGGGCCCGCCGCAATCGGCAGCCCAGCCCCGCGTCGCGTGGGAGGCAGTCACATTGCGTAACCGTCAAACTTTCTGTATGACGCCCGCAACCACCCACATTGGAATTCAAAGCTCACATGAGCCAAGCGCCAAAAATTGGCCTCGTCAGCCTCGGCTGCCCCAAAGCCCTCGTCGATAGCGAACGCATCATGTCGACACTGCGCGCCCAGGGCTACTCGTTCAGCCGCGACTATGCCGGCGCCGATATAGTCCTCGTCAACACCTGCGGTTTCCTCGATTCGGCCAAACAGGAATCGCTCGAAGCAATCGGCGAAGCCCTGGCCGAAAACGGCCGCGTCATCGTCACCGGCTGTCTCGGCGTCGAAGAAGAGCTGATCCGCAAGACGCATCCGTCAGTGCTCGCCATCTCCGGCCCGCATCAATATGAGAACGTCGTCAACGCCGTGCATGAGCACCTGCCGCCGGTTCCCAATAAATTTCTCGACCTGGTCCCGGAACAGGGCCTCAAGCTAACTCCGCGCCATTACGCCTATCTGAAGATTTCCGAAGGCTGCAACAATCGCTGCTCCTTCTGCATCATTCCCCAGATCCGCGGCGATCTCGCATCGCGTCCGGCTGCCGGCATTCTGGGTGAGGCCGAGGGCCTCGTCCGCAATGGCGTCAAGGAACTGTTGGTAATCAGCCAGGATACCAGCGCCTATGGCGTCGATATCAAATATGCCGAAAGCAATTACCGCGGCCGTCCGGTCAAGGCCAAGTTCTATGACCTTGCCAAGGAACTAGGCCAGTTCGGTGCCTGGGTCCGCCTGCACTATGTCTACCCCTACCCCCACGTCGACGCGATCATGGAACTGATGTCCGACGGCCTCGTGCTGCCCTATCTCGACATTCCCTTCCAGCACGCTTCGCCCTCGGTGCTGAAGGCCATGCGCCGCCCGGCCCATCAGGAAAAGACCCTGAACCGCATCCTGAGCTGGAAGAGCCAGGTGCCGGACCTCACCGTCCGCTCCAACTTCATCGTCGGCTTCCCCGGCGAAACCGAAGACGACTTCGAGATGATGCTCGACTTCATCGAGGAAGCCGAAATCGACCGCGCCGGCTGCTTCAAGTATGAGCCCGTCACCGGTGCCCCGGCCAACGAACTCGAAGGCATCGTGCCCGACGACGTGGCGCAGGATCGCTGGGAACGCCTGATGGAAGTCGCCCAGAACGTCTCCGCCGGCCAGCTGGCCAAGAAGGTCGGCCGCACTATCCAGGTGCTGGTCGATGACGTGCAGCCCGAGCTGAACAAGGCTATCGCCCGCTCCAAGTGGGACGCTCCCGAAATCGACGGCCAGGTGGTGATTTCCAACGCCGCCGGCATCAAGCCCGGTGACATGCTCGACGTGCTGGTCACCGACAGCGACGAATACGACCTGTTCGCCGAACCGGTCAAAGCGCTGCACTGATAGTCAAGGCGAGGTCTCGGACTCAATCTGCAAAGGCGTCGCATCCGCGGCGCCTTTTGCTTGCCGGCCGCGGAACAAAATCCCTCCTCTCGACCTTCCCGCGCAACACCATCACCATCACCCTGCCAAGCGGTAAATTACCCTTCCCAAACAGCGCTTTGACGCTGGACGATGATGCAAACCTCATTGCATCTCGACCCAACGTAACTTCTACCGTTGGGAACCAGCGTCACCATGAACAAGCTTCTTGCCACCGCCGTCGTGGCCGTCGTCCTCGGCACCAGCCCGGTCTTTGCCCAGCCGACCGATATCCTCAACGCGTCCTATGACATTGCCCGCGAGCTGTTCGAGGCTGAAAACGCCGCCTACGCCGCGTCCGGCGCTGCGGTGACCGTCAACCAGTCCCACGCCGGCTCCTCGGCCCAGGCCCGCGCCGTGCTCGAAGGCCTCGCCGCCGACGTCGTGACCTTCAACCAGGTCACCGACATCGACAAGCTGGTCGATGGCGGTTTCGTCTCCGACGATTGGGTATCCGAATTTCCCAACAATGCCGCGCCGTTCTATTCTTTCCCGGCCTTCCTCGTCCGCGCCGGCAATCCCAAGGGTATCAGCGACTGGGGCGATCTCGCTGACGACGGCGTCCAAGTGATCTTTCCCAATCCCAAGACCTCTGGAAATGGCCGCTACACTTACCTGGCCGCCCGCGCCTGGGCGATCGAGGAGTATGCCGGCGACGAAGCCAAGATCGAAGAATTCCTCATCAAGCTGTTCGCCAACGTCCCGGTGTTCGAGACCGGCGGCCGCGCTGCCACTACCGCCTTCACCGAACGCCAGCTTGGCGACGTGCTGGTCAGCTTCGAGGCCGAAGTGCTGAGCGTGCGCAAGCAGCTGGGCGCCGACAAGTATGACGCAGTCACTCCCTCGGTCAGCTTCCTGTCCGAATTCCCCGTCGCCATCGTCGACAAGGTCGTCGATGCCCGTGGCAGCCGTGATCTGGCCAAGTCCTATCTCGATTTCCTGTTTACCCCCGAAGGCCAGGAAGTCGCCGCCGCCAATTTCCACCGCCCCTATGACGATAAGGTTCTTGCCGCCCACGCCGCCGACTTCCCCGAAGTTCGCCTCGTGACCGTAGATGAGGCCTTCGGCGGCTGGGACAAGGTTTCGGCCGAGCACTTCGCCGATGGCGGCCTGCTCGACAAGGTCTTCCTCAATCAATAGAGCCACATGCTCGGTGTCACCCCGGCTCAAGGCCGGGATGACACCTCAGGTGTTACGGCATCTGAATTGACCAACCGGCGGGCAGCAATGTCCGCCCATCTGCGTGAGGTCTTATGGCATCGAAACGTTCCAAGCACCTGCTGCCCGGCTTCGGGCTGACGCTTGGCGTGTCCATGCTCTACATCACCATCATCATCGTGCTGCCGCTGCTAGCCATGCTGCTTAAGGTCGGTGGCATGGGCTGGGAAGAGTTCTGGCGCATCGTCGCCTCCAATCGCTCGCTCGCTGCCTATCGCATCACCTTCAGCTCGGCCTTCATCGCCACCATCTTCAATGGCGTGTTCGGCCTGCTGCTGGCTTGGGTGCTGACCCGGTACAGCTTCCCCGGCAAGCGCATCCTCGACGCCCTGGTCGACCTGCCCTTCGCCCTGCCGACCGCCGTTGCCGGTCTCGTGCTGGTTACTCTGTTTGCGCCGACCGGCTGGTATGGCCAGTTCATCGAACCCAACGGCTTCAAGGTCAACTATACGCAAGCCGGCATCATCATCGCCATGACCTTCACCTCGATCCCCTTCGTGGTCCGCACGGTCCAGCCGGTGCTCGAAGAAATCCAGGTCGACCTCGAGGAAGCCGCAAAAACCCTCGGCGCCACGCCGTGGCAGGTGTTCTCCCGCATCATCTGGCCCACCATCCTGCCCGCCTTCATGGCCGGCTGCGTGCTGTCCTTTGCCCGTTCGCTGGGCGAGTTCGGCGCCGTGGTGTTCATCGCCGGAAACCTGCCCGGTAAAACCGAGATCGTCTCGTTACTGATCTTCATCCGCATCGACGAATACAATTATGAAGGCGCCGCCGCCTTGGCCTTCGTCCTGCTTGTGGCCGCCTTTAGCCTCCTGCTGCTGACCAACGCCTTGCAATCCTGGCAAGTCCGCTACGCCGATCGGAGCCGTTAATGACCACCACAACGGCAACCCGCTCCCCTGCCGAAATCACCCTGATAACCTTGGCCTTCGTCTTCGCCGCGGCCCTGCTGGTGGTCCCGCTCGCCGTCATCTTCGCCTTCGCCCTGCGCGAGGGCCTTGGCGTCTATCTGGCAAACATTGCCGAACCCAGCACAGTCCACGCCATCGGCCTCACGATTTTGACCGCGCTCATCGTGGTCCCGATCAATATCGTGGTCGGCATCTGCGTCGCCTGGCTGGTCACCCGGTTCAGATTCCCCGGCCGGCAGGTGCTGATCACATTCATCGAGCTGCCCGCCGCCGTCAGCCCTATCGTGGCCGGCACGGTCTATCTGTTCCTCTACGGCGGCCAGGGCTTGCTCGGCCCGGTGCTGCAAGGCGCCGGCATCCAGCTGATGTTCACCGTCACGGCGATCATCCTGGTCAGCCTGTTCGTCACCGCGCCCTTCGTTGCCCGCGAACTGATCCCGCTGATGCAGCAACAGGGCACCGAGGACGAGGAAGCAGCGCTGTCGCTCGGCGCCAATGGCTGGCAGATGTTCTGGTTTGTTACCCTGCCCAACATCCGCTGGGCCATCCTTTACGGCGCTATCCTGACCAACGCTCGCGTCATGGGGGAGTTCGGCGCGGTCTCGGTGGTCTCCGGCTCGATCCGCGGCCAGACCAATACCCTGCCCTTGCAGATCAGCCAGCTCTTCAACGATTTCAACGTCACCGGCTCCTTCGCTGCCGCCTCGACGCTGGCGCTGATGGCCGTGCTGACGCTGATCCTCAAATCCAGCCTCGAAGCAAAGGGCGGCTGGCGGTAGCGGCCCAAATACCCAGAGGGCCCTCGCGCCGACTCCACCATAGAGCGATTTGGTCTTCCGCCGGGCTAACGCCCAAGCATGCGCGGCCAATAGACGTCGCTATCGAAGTCATCCGGGATCGGCGAGAGGCGCGCGATGGCCACGGCGGCAAATTCGACCTGCATGGCAAAATGACGGATATCGTCAGGCATTGGCTGGCCGGTGATGAATTCACGCGTGCGCCACTCATTGAGCTTGCAGGATCGGAGGCGTCGACGGGCTTCGGCTTCTACATCCTCGACGAGAATTGACGCCTGAAGAGAGTTAGTGTTGCGCCACGCAGGCTCAGTCCATTCCCTGCTACCTTCGATTACCTCGAAACGCACTTCGGTCCCCTGAACCTGCGACGGCCCCTGCGGCGCGTCGCTGCTGTCATCAGATTGTCACGCAGCCCTTACCGAACCGGTAACGCGGCGGCTTCGCAAGGCCAAACTCCATGCTAGAGATGCACGCATGACCATCCTGTATGTCATGGCTGCACAGCCCGAATATGGTCCGCACCTGCGGGCGCGGATCAACCCGTTGATGACCGGTGTTGGACCGGTGGAAGCGGCCATTGCGGTAACGCGCGCGCTGGCGACGGGTCCCTTGCCCGCCCTGGTGGTATCGCTTGGCTCCGCCGGGTCGCGAGTGCTGGAACAGTGCGGTGTGTATCAGGCGAGCAGCGTTTCCTATCGTGACATGGACGCTTCAGCGCTCGGGCTTTCCAAGGGGCAAACGCCGTTTCTCGACCTGCCGCCTGTGCTACCGCTGCAGACTTTAGTGGGGTTGCCGACCGCGACGTTGTCCACGGGCGCCAATGTCGTTTCCGGCGCCGCATATGATGGCATCGAAGCCAAGATGGTGGATATGGAAACCTATGCCGTGCTGCGGGCCTGCCAAGGGTTTGGCGTTCCCCTGCTGGCCCTACGCGGCATTTCGGATGGTACAAATGAGCTTGGACACGTGGATGACTGGACGCGGTATCTGCAGATTATCGACGAGAAGTTGGCCGCTGCGGTTGATTTGATCGAGGCGGCTTACGGCTGATTGCTGGCCGCCTTTTTGTCGCGGCGGGCCCGGCTCCATGTGCTCCATTTGCGGGTGCCGCGGACAATAGCGGTGTTGACCGGGCCGCGCAGGTAGACGATGTCGATGGCCAGCAGCAGCAGGCCGAGCGGCAGCATCCAGATGCCCAGCACGGGCAGGAAGCTAAAGATTCCACCGAAAACCAGCAGAATACCCAGCGGAATTCGGATCAGTCGCGCTCCGGGCTGACGGATACGCTCCAGCAAGCGCGCGGCTGCTTGGGGAATACGCTTCTGCAAGCGGTCGAACTGGCGATTGAGGCGGGCGTGGCTCTTGGTTGCCATAGTCTTGTCCCCTCTGGTGATCATCCAAATTGCATCTGGTGAGACATTAGCGTCTATCCAAGGGCAGCACGGTCACTTTTTCGCGGGAGGCCGCCGTGAATGCAAACCTTCAATGCGCTGGTTCTCGGAACTTACAGGGGCCAGCACGAGTTGAGCCGTCATTGAAACCATTTGGAGCGTCAACATGGCCATCTCGGCAAAACGTACAATCAGGGCTGCCCGCCAGGATGGCGAGGATATCACCGAAGCGCTGCTCGACCAGATAGCGGTGCTGCGCAGGGAAATCGCCGAGATCAGCGATGCCGTCAATGACTATAGCGGTCATGCCTTTAGCGACGTGCAGCACAATGCGGTAGCGCTGGCCAAGGAAGTGCGTCATCAGGGCTCTATCGCGCTACGCCAGGCCAACAAGCAGGCCCATGTCGCAGGCAAGGCCGTACAGGAAAATCCTATCCCGGTGATTGCCGTGCTGGGCACCATTGCACTCCTGTCAGCGCTTCTGTTTACCCGCGACTAATATTCATTGTTCGCTAACCGTTCGGGTGAAGCGAGCCTTAAGCCTATTGGGGCATTTCTAGTCAAACTTGCACAATTGCAACAGACTGGAGATGCCCCATGGCTCTTTCCAAAGCCCTTCTGCGTATCGCTGCATTGGCCGTCGTCGCGACGAGCTTGGGCGGTTGCAGTTTTCTCGGCATCAATTTCGGCATGGCGCAGCTCAGCGAAAAAGAATGCCTGATGCGCGCAATGTACTTCGAATCCAACCGCTCGAGCTCCGAAGGCATGCTGGCCGTCGGCACGGTCGTGATGAACCGGCTTTATGATGGCCGCTACCCGCGGTCTGTCTGCGGCGTCGTCGGACAGAAGAACCAGTTCGCCCAGGGCGTGCTGACCAAAAAAATGACTGACAGCGGCGCCGTTCTGGCCTCGCAAATGGCCGATCAGGTGTTGCGAGGCGCGCGGCATCCGGGCGTCGCCAATGCCCAGCATTTCCACACGGCCGGACTGCGCTTCCCCTACAACAACATGTATTACGTGCTTGAAGCGGGCGGCAACGAGTTCTACGAAAAGCGCAAGCCCGGCACCTTCTGAGCAGGGGTGCCCTGCTACTTCGCCTGCACCAACCTTCGGGTATAACGGGCACTGTTCGGCCCGTTCAACTGCCATCTAGTTTAGTTCAGAAATCACCGCCGACGTCGAAATCACCACCGCCCATGTCGTCGCCACCGGCGTCGATAGCTTGGTCATCAGGCGGATTGGCCTCATCGACGGGCGCAAGCTCTTCTGCTTGCGCACCGCCGGTGAACATGCCGGCGATGGCGCTGCCGAGTAGCACGCCGCCGGTAACGCCAAGTGCCGTCTGCGCTGCCCCCGCAAGAAAACCGCCGCCAGCGCCGCGACGATCATCGTCGCCCTGCGCGCGATCCCAGGGGCCGCGGTTCCGGGCCGGCTGGCGCTGTGGTTGCCTGTCGTCAAACACACCGCCGAGGAATCCACCGGACGGGCGCTGACTGGCTTCCAATTGCTCGATGCGCTCCTGTGCCTGCCGCAGGGCCTGTTCCTGGATCAGGATGGTTTGCGCCATGTAATACGGTGCCGGCGGATAGTCGCGCAGCCGCTGCTGGATCAGCACTTCGGCGTCGCCGTCCCGGGGCGGGCTTTTGCGGGCGACATCCACGATGCGATCGAACAGGCTGTCGATGGCCTGCTGGTCCTGGCTATTGGGCATGGTCTCACTCCCGCGCGACTAGTCACCAGCAACAAGTGGGAAATGGTGAGGAGTGTTGCAATACCGACCAGACCATTTGCGCAGCGCCTGCCCCGAATGGCCACGCTAGCCGATGGCTGACGAGTTTCTTGTGCTACCTGTTGCTGTTCACCCGCAGCACATAACCGATGACGATGGCCACGGCTTCATAGAGTTCGAGTGGAATGGTGTCGTCGATTTCGACGCCGGACAAAGCTTGGGCCAGCACCGGGTTGGTCTCGATGACGATGCCGTTTTCCTCCGCCAGCGCGACGATGCGTTCAGCCATCAGTCCACGGCCCTTGGCAATAATTTTGGGGGCCTCGCGGCTACCCTTCTCATATTGCAAGGCGATAGCGAGTGCGCGCGGCCTGATCTCGTCGCTCATGAGTGCGAATCTAAGAAATGGCCTGAAGGCGCCGGAGCGGCAGGCGGTTCGCCGCTGCGGACGATAACCGCGCCCAGCTTAAGATGTGCGGCATCCAAAGCTTCACGGAGCAGCGCCACTTCTTCATTCAGCGCAGCCGAGGCACCCGGCTCGCTGGCCCAGAGCATGACTCCGGTGGTGCCGGCGCGCAGCGACACCTGGGCGCCGACCTCTCCCATATTTGGCAGGTTGATGGCAAAGCGCATCTGCCAGCCGCGTTCGCTGACGGATTCACTCTCGCTGTGCTGGTCGCGATGGATCTGGAACTGCATCAGCGTCTGGTGCTGGCCGATCAGTACCGGCAAATCCATGCTCCAGTCGGCAGTTTTCACTGCAGGATCCGGCAGCGACGCGTGCTGAAGCAGGCGCGTCCGTGAAAGTGCCGACTCGGTGCGCTCCAGCAGATGCTTGCCGATCTCTTCTGGCGGCGCGTCGATATCAATGGGCGTCGGATCAGCTCCGCGTGCTCGGGGAATGCTGCCCCTAAGCGGGGGCGCGACCTGGGCTACGGCGGCCATTGGCGGCTGCTGGCCGAGCCATGTGGTCAATGTCTGCCGTAGGGTCAGCAGGGCGGACTTCATATCAGTCTGCGGCAGGGGCGTCTGGCCTTGAGCCAGCGACGCCTCCTGGAAAATGCCGGAACCCCGGACGGCGGCCTGCAAAGCAGCACCGTCGAACTTGGGGGCGTCGATGGCGATGCGGCCGGCCAGCACCTGCTGCGCGGCTTTGACGACCGGCTCGGGCAGCACGACCTTGCCGGCGAGGCTGGTCAAAGCAGTGGTGAGCGCGGTGACCGAGCCTTGCTGCAGTACGGCGGCATGGATCATCTGGGCCAGTGCGGCCTGCAGCGTGGTTGCCGGCGGCGTGGCGCTACCGGATAGCGCATTACTGGTCGGGCCACCGGCGGGCGCCGCTGCCAGGACGGGCCGAACGCTGCCCATTGTGGTCGTTGCGACTGAGGCCGGCTGTGGAGATGCCGTGGCGGCATGCGCAACGGCTGCCGGATTGGGGTTGGCGGCTGGTTGAGGATAGAGCGAGGGCGGGGCAGCCTGTGTCGCCGTGACGGCTGGCTGTGGCGGCACAGAGCTTGGGACAGACGCCTGCACCGTGGCAATCGGTGATGCCGTTGCAGTCAACGAGGCGCCTTGCGGTGCGGGGGCAGTCGGGGGCGCCGAGGCTGTATTCTGCGTGGCGACCGTCGCGTGCGCGGCAAGTGTCGGCGATGCCGGTGCCTGGGCCAAGGGCATCGGCACGGCAGCCTGCAATGGCAGCGCGGCGGGGGCGGGGCTGGCTGGCGTGGCCAGGGCCTCGGTCGCCGCCGCCTGCAAGGCGAGCTTCATCTGCTGGCCGGTGCCTTGCACCTGAAGCTGTATCGTCTCGCCCGCCTTCACAGCAACCGGCAACATCAGGTTAAGCAGTTGCCCGCGGATTTCGACCTGGGTGCCGCCGTTGGGCATGGTGCCAATGATCTTGGCATCCAGCATCTGGCCGGACTGCAACGTCAGCGCCTGCAACGTGCCGGTGCGGGCAGCCGGTATGGGTTGTGGCAGTTGCGAGGGGATCGTCGTCACGTTCCGAACCTTAGCCGCGGCATGCAGCAATTCATCCTAGCGCAAAACCAGCATCCGATGATTCCCGGCTTTTGGGAAACTTAACGTCGTATCACCAGGGCGGTGCAAGTTTGGCTCAGTCGGGACGAATGTCGGTATAGTCCTTTGTAGCCGGCTTGCCGCGAAACGTAACCCAGAAGAAATTGAGCGTGTAGGTGCCGGCGGTGCGAAACACGCCTTCCTGTTCGAGGCGGCGGCCGGAGGTCTTCATCTTGAGCGCAAAGGTGAATTTGACGCCGCCTACCTTGGACAGACGCACTGCAACGTCGGTGTCTTCGCCAAAGAACTGGATGGAGCGATCATAGCCGCCGACATCGGCCCAGGCCTGACGACGGAAGATGAAATTGCCGCCCTGCACCACCGAGCCAACCCGCAGGATGTAGCGGTTAAGCACATAGATGAGCCAGGTGAGGCCGTAGAAGGCGCTTACCAGGAACCGGCTCCAGGCGCCCATGTCGTAATAGACGTAAGGCCCGCTGAGGCAGACCAGCTTTGGGTCGCGACCGAATTCGCTGAACACGATATCGAGCCAGCCTTCGGGCACGATGGTGTCGCTGTCGATATTGGCGATCAGCTCATAGCCTTCGCTAGCGGCAAAACCGGCATCGCGAGCATTGACCAGGCCCTTCTTGGGCTCATCGAGCACCCGGACGGTGGGAAAGCTGCGGGCGATTTCGCCGGTGCGGTCGGTGGAGGCATTGTTGACCACGATGATCTCGGCGTCGGCGCCGGAGCGCGCGATTTCGGCAACCACCGATTGCAGGCATTTGCCGATCAGAGCCTCTTCATTGTACGCCGGTATGACGAATGCCAGTCTCATCTTTGCCTCTTGCTGGGCTGGCGGGCGCGGTGCCGCAATCCGCTGCAAATAGCCTTTGCCCGCCGTAACGGCAACAGAGCTAAGCTTTTTTCCCGCACAGCCCGATGAGCAAGGTTCAGCCGATATAATCGCGCTTGCCGACCGGCACGCCGCCATGACGCAGGATGGCGTAAGCAGTTGTGACGTGGAAGAAGAAGTTCGGAAGGGCTCGCTCGGTTAGATAGGTCAGGCCGTTCATGGTTACATCCTTACCGCCGAGCTTGAGCGTTACATCACGGGCTTCGCTGCCTTCAAGGTCTTCCGGCTTGATGGCGACCAGCAGGTCGAGCGCCTTCTGGATGCGGGCACGCAGTTCCTCAAAGGTCGTTTCGGTATCGGGCCAGGACGGCACTTCACGACCGGCGAGACGCGAGACGCATCCCTTGACGTGATCGGTGGCGATCATCACCTGGCCGCGGAACGGGATCATGTCCGGCGACAGGCGCATGTCGGAGAACACTGCGGTATCGAACTTGCGCTCAGTCGCGTTGGCATCAGCCTTGTCCATGACCGCGAGCAGGTTCGTCAGCATGCGGGTGAATACGGGTACGGTCACGTCATAGACGGAGATGGTCATCGCGAAGCTATCCTGAATTGTCGGTCCCGAAGGGGAACGTCTTCTTGCGCTCGCTGTTGGAGGCTGGCAAGGCAGTTGGTGATGGCAACGAAAAAAGAAAAGACGGCGGACCCTGCCGCAATCAAGCCGACCGGTTTTGGGAGGATCCGTTCGACCTTGCGGTTGCTCTATCACAGCTCGGCGCCAGGCGCGCAGCGCTTCCAGTTTGCAGTGCTGGTGGTGGACCTGGTGATCATCGCGTTCTTCATCGCGACGCCGCTGCTGCGTGACAACGATGCGTTCCTGTGGATCGACTATTCAATAGCGGCGCTGCTGGCACTCGACCTGATAGCGCGGGCTCTTGCCTCGACCGATATCTGGCGCTGGCTACGGCAGATGCCGGTGATCCTCGACATTTTTATCCTTGCAACGTTGCTGGCGCCCATCTGGTTGGTCAATCTGGGTTTCCTGCGCATCCTGCGATTGTGGACCTTGACCCGCACCGCGACATTCTGGCGGCCACTGCGCAAGCGGGAGCTGGGGCTGTATCAGGAGCCAGTGCAGGCGGTGATAAACCTGCTGGTGTTCCTCTTCGTCGTGACCGGTTTCGTCTATACTGCCTTTGCCAATCGCGGCGACGACGGCGGTATTTCCGGCTACATCGATGCGCTGTATTTTACTGTGGCCACGGTAACGACCACCGGCTTCGGCGATATCACCCTGCCGGGCACCTGGGGCAAACTGGCGTCGATCATCATCATGATCACCGGCATTTCGCTGTTCGTCCGGCTGGCGCAGTCGATCTTCCGGCCGGCCAAAGTACACTTCCCCTGCCCGCAGTGCGGGCTGAGCAAGCATGAGCCGGACGCAGTGCACTGCAAGGCCTGTGGCCATATTTTGAACATTCCCGATAGCGGGAGCGGCTAGCGCATTACGCTGAGCCGAACCCGGAAGCACGCTCCGGGCAACTGACCCTGCACGAGATCGAGCGAGCCGTTCATGCGGGTGACAATCTGGCGGGAGATGGCGAGGCCGAGCCCTGCCCCACCCTGGTCGGCTGTGCCCTGCTGGCCGCGCGAGAACTTCTCGAAGATCAACTTGCGTTCGCCCTTGGCGATGCCGGGGCCGTTGTCGGCGACATCGACAACGTAGTTGCCGGCCCGCACAGAAGACGAGATCCGCAATACGGGCGTGTCTGCATCGTTGTATTTCACGGCGTTGGAGATGAGGTTGATGAAGACTTGGCAGAGCCGGTCTGCGTCGCCTTCTACCGTGGTCGGGCGGGCGCGTTCACCCTGCTCCACTCGCATGCCGCGCTGGCGCAGCAGCGCCTCGCACACGGTAAGCGCCCGGTCCAACGCAGCTTCCGCGTTGATGGGCAGGTTTTCCCAATTGCGTTCACCGCGCTCCAGGGCCGAAAGATCTAGAATTTCGTCGAGCAGCTTGGTGAGGCGCAGGCTTTCCTGATGGATGGTGCTGACGAAATGCTGGCGCTGGCCAGCGTCAATGTCTTCACCATCGAGCAGGATTTCCGAGAACGAGCGGATCGAGGTCATCGGGGTGCGAACCTCGTGGCTCACCTGACTGAGAAATTCGTCCTTCTGGCTGTCGAGTTCGCGCAATTGCGCATTGGCGTCTTCGAGCTTTTGGGCGGTAGAGCGCAATTCGGCCGAGGTCTTTTCCAGCTCCTGAGAATAGGTGATGACCTGCTGGGTTTCGCCGGCGATCTGCATCATCTCTTCTAGCGACACATCGCTGCCGGAAACCACTTTCGACAGCATCACATGGGCCGAGGCGGCGCCGATCGAGCCCGCCAGTTCGCGTTCGAGTCGGCCGATGAAGCTCGGAGATGGTTCGAGCATGTCGGGATCGACGCCACTATCGCGGGCCTCTGCATCGAACAGGGCAGCGGCCCGCGTGTCGCCCAGCACGCGTTCGGCGACGAAAAACAGGTCATTGGCCGTGGCGGACCCGGGCACGAAATTACCGCGCGGGACGTGGCCGCGCTTGAACACATCGACGAAGACGCTGGCCTGGATGCGCTCAAGCGCCGACGGCGTGGTGAGCAGCGACACCACAGTCAGAATCAGCACGTTGATAGACAGGCTCCAGAATGCTGCATGGGCCAGCGGCTCGAGGCCGTCGAAGCCGAACATCGCCTCGGGGCGCAACCAGGAGATGCCCCAGGGGCCATTGGCCAGCAGCCAGGCGACGTGGGGCGAGACGGATTCGAAGCTGGGCAGGAAGCTGCACCAAACCCAAAACACGAAGCCGGCAGCTATAGCGGCGGTGGCGGCCTTGAGCGAGGCATCGCGCCAGAACAGGGCGGCGATGACGGCGGGGAAAAACTGGGCGATGGCGGTGAACGAGATCAGACCGATCGGTGCCAAGGCATCGGAATCGCGGGTGAAGAAAAAGTAGAAGAACCCAAGCGACAGGATCAGCACGATGGAAAACCGCCGCGCCACCAGCAATAGCCGAGTGACCCCCCGGCCATCGCTGCTGACGCCGGAGCTGAAGCGCAGGATCAGCGGCATGACGATGTGGTTGGAGACCATGATCGACAGCGCGATGGATTCGAGGATGATCATCGAGGTGGCTGACGAAAACCCCCCGATGAAGGCGAACAGCGCCAGCCCGTCCTGCCCGAAGGCCAGCGGCAGGGTCAGGGCGAACATGTCAGGGTTGGACCCCGGCGGCATCTTGGTCAGCCCGAACACCGCGATGGGCAGGATGAACAGGCTCATCAGCAGCATATAGGCGGGGAAGGCCCAGGAGGCGATGCGGAGGTGGTTCTCGTCGGAGTTTTCGACCACAGTCACCTGGAACTGGCGCGGCAGGCAGACGATGGCGGCAATCGACAGGCCGAGTGTGGTCAGCCAGCGGGCGTCGAAGGTGTTTTCCGTATCGACGACGATGCCATTGGCGGCAGCCTCGGCAAAGATGCTCTCGAAACCGCCTCCGACATGGACCACGAAAATCCCGACCGCGAGCAAAGCCGCGAGCTTGACCACGGCCTCGAAGGCGATGGCGGCGACGACGCCATGGTGTTGCTCCTTGGCGTCAACATGACGCGTGCCGAACAGGATGGTGAACAGCGCCATGCCGGCGGCAATACCGAGGGCCAAGCCCACATCGTCAATACCCTTGAGGCTGCCCTGGCCGAATTCGGAGGCCCCGGCGACCGCCTGGATCGACGAGGTGACAGCTTTCAATTGCAGGGCGATATAGGGCGCGATGCCGACCACTGCGATACAGGTGACCAGCACCGCGAGTCGGTTTGACTTGCCGAAGCGCGACGACAGCAGGTCGGCCACGGAGGTGATGCGCTGCAGGTGGCTGATACGCACCAGCCGGCGCAACAGGAACCACCAACCGACGAAGACCAGCGTGGGCCCGAGATAAATTGTGAGGAATTCCAGCCCGCTGCGCGCCGCATTGCCGACCGCGCCATAGAAGGTCCAGCTGGTGCAATAGACCGAAATGGACAGCGTATAGACGGCAGGCGAATGCAGGAACGAGCTCTTGCTGCTGCGGGCACGGCGGTCGCCGAAATAGGCCAGCACGAACAGCAGCCCGACATAGCCGATGGCCGTCGCGATGACGAAATCGGCTGACAGCATCAGCGCTCACCCTCGCCGGGTTCCGGCTTGTCAGGCGGCAGGGCATGGGCCAGCAGGCCGGTGCCGATGACCAGTAGCAGCCACACCGCGAACAGGTAGAAAACGATTTGCGGAATGCCGAAATGGCTGATCGGATGATCGAACACATAGACCAGCGGCGGCAGCATCAGCAGGCCGCCAAACACCGTTAGCAGCAGCATGCCGCCGCGAATTCTACGGAGTTCGGCCATTTTCGCCCAGCAGTTGCCGCACCGCGCCGACCACGTCGGCATTGGCATAGGGCTTGGTGACGAAGCCGTCGGCGCCCAGTTCCTCGGCAACGCGCCTGTCTTGCTGCTGGCCCTTGGCGGTCAGGATCAGCACGGGCAGCGCGCGCGTATCCACGCTGGCCCTGATTTGCTTGAGCACGTCAAAGCCGCTGCGCTTGGGTAGCATGACGTCGAGCACCAGCATGCGCGGCTTGAGGCGCCGCACGGCTTCGAGAGCCGCGTCGCCATCGGTGACCGCGCTGATGCTCCAGCCGGCGCGCCGCAGGATGAAATCGAGCGATTCAAGAATGCTCGGTTCATCCTCGGCAATGAGAATATCGATTGCCAAAGTCCCCCCTCGATCATCCGCGATCTCCCCTCCGCGAATGGCTGGCACTAAAGCGCAATCACTGCGGATCGCCAAGCGCTAAAGCGTCGGGCAGCAGAGGCCCGCGGGTGCGCGACTGCCCGGCCGTGGTGGACAGCGCCTCTTCCTGCCGGCTGGCGCAGTCGCGCCGGGTGCACAGGCGACAGCTTGGGCCGACCCGGATATCAGCGTCGAGGTCCGACAGATCAAGTCCGGCGCCATAGACCGTGCGGTCGGCCTGCAGCACGTCGCAGGCCAGCATCACTGAGGAGGCAACCACCTGTTCGCGGAACGACGCGGTGCGCCGCTGCACTGTGCGGGCGAGAAACAGGTAGCGCGAGCCATCGGAAAATCGGACCACCTGCCGCAGCGGCACGTCGGGGGTGCGGAAGGCGCCATAGATCGCCCACAGTGGACAGGCATGGCCGCTGTTGGGCAGCAGCAGGCCGGGCAAGGGGAAATGCTTGGTCAGCCGGCCCGCCGGGTCCGAACGCAGGAACCCAAAGGCGATGCCCTGTTGGCCGGGGCGCCGCAGGGTGACCAGACGATGCGCCACCTGCTCGAAGCTGGCGTGATAGGCCTGCCGCAAGTGATCGATGTCATAGGCGCAAGCTTCTGCGTCAGCGAGTATGCGCTCGTACGGAAACACCATGGCGCCGGCAAGATAGGAGCCAACGGCGCGTGACGCCAGGCGGCGGGCCGTTGGGGTGGAAAGTGTTGCGCTTTCCAGGGAAGCGGCGATGGCGTCGGGCGCTGCCAGTTCGCCATAGAGCCGGGCGAGCTGGAACTGGCGCGTGGCGAGCGTTGTGGCGCCATGGAACCACATCAGGCTGGTCGCGGGGTCGAAGCGATACTGGCCCGGATAGTCCAACTCGTCGGGCGGGCCGCCGATACGGACCTTAACGCCAAAGCGGCGGCTGAGCAGATCGGACAGGGTGGCGCTGCCGAACGGCCCTGCCCGCTCGATCTCGGCGCGGAGTTCGTCGGCCACCGCTTCGAGCAGCGGAAAGTGGTTTTCGCGTTCGATCAGCAGATCATCGATCTCGCGGGCGGGCGAGACGCTACGGCGGATCTGGCTGGAAATATCGAACTGGCCGATCAGGTTTCGCGCAACTTCGGACAGGGTCCGGCTGTCGCGACCGATGGCGGCGAGAAACTGCCGGCGTTCGGCCTCGTCAAGGTCCGTGACGTCTTCCAGGATTTCGGCGCTGGAGCGAATGGCGGTAATGCCCGAGAGGATCTGGTGCAGCAACTGGCTGAGCAGCGGATCGGACCGCAGCCGGTCGGCATAGGCATCGGCGTTGCCCACCGCCGATGAATATGCGCGGTGCAACCGCGACACGGCACCGGCGCTGGCCGGATACAGCGCCACCAGTTCGCGCCGCTCGTCGGGTCGGAACGGCAGCGACTCAAGCACCGGATCGGCAAAGGCCTCTTCGAGGTCCTGCAGCAGTTTCTGCTCGGTGCGGCCGGCCAGTTCGTCGATATCGATCAAAAGTTGGGCCGCAACACGGTTGAGCAGCGCCCCGCCGATGTCACGTTTGTTATTCTCGATCAGGTTCAGGTAGCTGGCAGAAATGCCCAAGCTTCTTGCCAGCGAAACCTGCGAAATCCTGAGGTTTTTCCGCCGGTTGCTGATGCGGAAACCGATAGGCGCGCGCATGAATGCAATCCTCCTACGCGCCAGCCATGTCAATCAATTGACAAATCTACCGTCGCGACAAGACAATTATTTACAGAATATCGCTTTGATTACAACGATCTATTGCCGGACCTTTTCAGTGCTGACCATAATCCCGGTGCGGTGAGCTGTTGGCTAAGTATCAGCGGCCCCGCGCAAAAGGAGGAAATCAATGACACTTTTGAAGCGTGGCTTGTCTCGTCGCAGGATGCTGCAGACCGGCATGGCCGGCATTATCGGCACCGGCGTAGCGCCCCTCATGTTCACCAAGGGCGCCTGGGCGCAGGAATTTTGCAACAACCCGACCGGAGACACCGTAACCTTCGGCCTCAACCTGCCGCTGACCGGGGCCTATGCTGAAGAAGGCGCTGACGAGCAGAAGGCCTATGAGCTGGCCGTCAAGCACCTCAACGGCGAAGGCGACGGCGGGCTGATCAACGTCCTCACGCCGACCGCCCTTAAGGGCAATGGAATCCTGGGCAAAAAGGTCGCCTTTGTGACCTCTGACAGCCAGACCAAGGCCGACGTGGCACGTGCCGGCGCCACCCGCATGATCGAGCGCGATGGCGCCATCATGGTAACAGGCGGTTCGTCGTCGGCCGAAGCCATTGCGGTGCAGGGCCTGTGCCAGGAAATGGGCGTCGTCTTCATGGCGGGCCTAACCCATTCCAACGACACCACCGGCAAGGACAAGCGCCGCTACGGCTTCCGCCACTTCTTCAACGCCTACCAGTCCGGCATCGGCCTAGCGCCCGTGATCACCGAGGCTTACGGCACTGACCGCAAGGCCTATCACCTGACGGCTGACTACACTTGGGGCTGGACCCAGGAAGAATCGATGAAGAATGCGACCGAAGCCTTGGGCTGGGAAACAGTGCAGGCCGTACGCACTCCGCTCGGTGCTGGCGATTTCTCGCAGTTCCTCACGCCCGTGCTGAATTCAGGCGCCGACGTGCTGATCCTCAATCACTATGGTAACGACATGGTCAACTCGCTGACCCAGGCGGTACAGTTCGGCATGCGCGACCGTCAGGCCAATGGCAAAGACTTCCAGATTGTCGTTCCGCTGTTCTCTGAGTTGATGGCCAAGGGCGCGGGCGCCAATATCAAGGGCATTTTTGGTACCTCGAACTGGCATTGGAACCTGCAGGATGCGGGCACAATAGCGTTCACCAAATCGTTCGGTGCCGCCTATGGCGCTCCGCCGTCGCAGGCTGCCCACACCGCCTACGTGCAGGCGCTGCTCTATGCCGATGCCTGCGAGCGGGCCGGGACCTTCTACCCACCCGAAGTTATCAAGGCGCTAGAAGGCTTCGAGTTTGACGGCATGGGCAATGGTCCGACGCTGTATCGCGCCGAAGATCACCAGTGCATCAAAAACGTGCTGGTGGTGCAGGGCAACGACAACCCGACTAGCGAATATGACGTGCTCAACATCGTGCAGGAAGTGCCGCGCGACTTGGTCGCCTATGATCCGGCCATCTTCGGCGGCGATCTCGGCCCGGCAGAACCTGCACCGATGTGCTGATCAAGCTGCCCGCCCTTTTTGCAGGGCGGGCTTTCTCGCAGCAGACCTCATCCTGAGCCTGTCGAAGGGCGAGGTCGTGGCAACATCCCCGTCACGCCTCGTGGTTCGACACGCTCACCATGAGGCTACTGGACGGTCGCGGCTTGCCAGGAGCAATTATGTTCGAAGTCATCTTTCTGCAATTTCTCAACGGGCTCGACAAAGGCGCTGCCTATGCGCTGATTGCGCTGGGGCTGACGCTGGTTTTTGGCACGCTGGGCGTGGTCAATTTCGCCCATGGCGCGCTGTTCATGCTGGGCGCTTTCTGCGCGGTGCTGTTCCGGCAGTTCCTGACGCTGGAGACCGTCACCCTCGATCCTGAAAAGCTGTCGCCGTGGGGCGCACCGCTGGAAATCCGCGAGCCGCTGGTGCAGGCTTGGTTCGGCGATTTCGGTGCCGTGCTGGTCAATTATTCGGTACCGGCTTCAATCATCATCACCATCCCGATCATGCTGTTGGTCGGCATCGGGCTCGAACGCGGCATCATCAAACACTTCTACAAACGCCCGCATGCCGAACAGATTCTTGTGACTTTCGGCCTGGCTATCGTGGCGCAGGAGCTGATCAAGTCGTTCTTCGGGCCCAATCCGATCCCACAGCCCATGCCTTCCGACCTGCGCGGTGCGGCCGATATTGGCGCATTTCTCGGCATGCAGGCCAACGTCATCACCTACCCAATCTGGCGGCTGATCTACTTCCTGTTCTCCTTCGTCATCATCGGCGGCGTCTTCGCCTTCCTGCAATTCACCACCTTCGGCATGGTGGTGCGTGCCGGCATGGCGGACCGGGAAACCGTCGGGCTGCTCGGCATCAATATCGATCGCCGCTTTACCATCATGTTCGGCCTCGCCGCCGTGGTGGCTGGCATCGCCGGGGTGATGTACACGCCGCTGCTGCCGCCGAATTATCACATCGGCATGGACTTCCTGGTGCTCAGCTTCGTGGTGGTCGTCGTGGGCGGCATGGGATCCCTGCCCGGCGCCGTGGCCGCAGGCTTCCTGCTCGGGATTCTCCAGAGCTTTGCCTCGATGACCCAGGTGAAAGCCCTCATTCCCGGCATCGACCAGATCATCATCTATCTCGTCGCCGTGGTCATTCTGCTTGTTCTTCCGCGTGGCCTGTTTGGCCGCCGCGGCGTGATGGAGGCCTGAGATGCGCATCATGTCACGTAACGACCTGCTGCTGTTCCTGGGCTTCACCGTCGTGGTTCTCGCCATGCCGATCTGGCTGCACCCGTTCGGCGCAGCCTACCCAGACCTGCTGCAGCGCTTCATGATTTTCGGCATCTTTGCCGTCGGCTTCAACATCCTGTTCGGCCTCACCGGCTATCTCAGCTTCGGCCACGCCGCCTTCTTCGGCGTCGGCTCCTATGCCGCGGTGTGGTCGTTCAAGCTGCTCAGCCTCGACGCCATTCCGGCGATGATCTTCGCCGTAGTCGTGTCGGGCGTCTTCGCCCTCGTCATCGGCTTTGTCAGCCTGCGCCGCTCGGGCATCTACTTCTCCATCCTCACGCTGGCCTTCGCCCAGATGAGCTACAACCTCGCCTATTCCGTGCTGACCCCGATCACCAATGGCGAAACCGGCCTCCAGCTCAACCTCAACGACCCGCGCTATCTCGATACCACCATGGGCATCCCGACCGCCGGCCAGCCGGTGCCAACGCTGCTTGGCCAGTCCCTCGGAGGCTTTGCCGGGTTCTATTTCTGCGCCGGCTTCCTGATCCTGGCGTTCTTCATCGCCATGCGCATCACCAACTCGCCCTTCGGCATGATGCTCAAGGGCATCAAGTCCAATCAGACGCGGATGAACTACACCGGCTTCAACACCAAGCCTTACACGCTGGCCGCCTTTGTCATTTCCGGCATGTATGCCGGTCTGGCCGGCGCCTTGCTGGCGGTCACCGACCCCCTCGCCGGCGCCGAGCGCATGCAATGGACCGCCTCGGGCGAAGTGGTGCTGATGACCATCCTGGGCGGCGCCGGCACGCTGGTCGGTCCGGTGATCGGCGCCTGGCTGATCAAGTATTTCGAGAACATCTTCTCGGCGATCAACGAGACCATTCTTCATCGCTTCTTCGACGTCCTGCCCGATGGGCTGGATAATGCACTGGTCGCCATAACCTCCAAATTCGTCGGCGAGGGCTGGTTCCTCACGCTGGGCCTGGTGTTCGTGCTGATCGTGGTGTTCCTGCCCGGCGGCATCATGGAGGGGGTGCGCCGCATCGCCCATCTGTTCGACCGCAAGCCCAAAGGCCGGCCGGGCAAAGCCGCGCCGCAGCCGCAACCCGCCGAATAGGACGCCACAGCCATGACCAATCCCAATGTCGTCCTGCATGTTGCCGACGTCCACAAGCGCTTCGGCGGCCTGCATGCCCTTGCCGATATCGACCTGCAGGTCGAGGAAGGCCAGACCCATGCCATCATCGGCCCCAACGGCGCCGGCAAGTCCACACTGCTCAATGTGATCATCGGCAAACTCGCCCCGACCAGCGGCCAGGTGGTGTTCGACGGCACCATCCTGACCGGCCGCAAGCCGTATCAGATCAACCAGCTCGGCATCGCCCGGGTGTTCCAGACCCCGGAAATCTTTGCCGACCTCTCGGTGCTGCACAATGTGATGATCCCGGCCCTAGCCAAGCGCGACGGCGCCTTCAGGCTCAACATGCTGCGCGGGCTCGACAGTGAAACCGGTATCCTGCGTGAGTCCGAGGACATGCTGGAGGATGTGGGCATGTTTGCCAGCCGTGAAATGGCGGCGGGTAGCCTCAGCCGCGGCGACAAGCGGCGCATGGAACTTGCGATGTGCTTGATCCAGCATCCGCGGCTATTGCTGCTGGACGAGCCGACCGCCGGCATGTCGCGCCATGACACCAACACCACCATCGAGCTGCTCAAGAAAATCAAGAGCCGCGGCATGACCAAGGTGATCATCGAGCATGACATGCATGTGGTGTTCTCGCTGGCCGACAAAATCTCAGTGCTGGCCCAAGGCCGCATCATTGCCGATGGCACGCCCGACCAGGTTCGCGGCAATCCGAAAGTCCAGGAAGCCTATCTCGGAGGCACCCATTGATGAGTGCGATCGCAATGGAAACCCAGATTATTACCAACAGCGAGGCGGCTTCGGTCGAGACCACGCGGCCGTTCTTCTCGATCCGCAACATGCACGCCTACTATGGCGAGAGCTACATCGTTCAGGGCGTGTCGCTGGATGTTCGCAAGGGCGAAATCCTGGCGCTCCTCGGCCGTAACGGAGCTGGCAAGACGTCCACCCTGCGCACCATTGCGCGCACCGACAACCCGCAGTTGCGGCAGGGTGAAATCTGGCTCGACGGCCAGCCGATCCATCAGATGAAGAGCTATCAGGCGGCGCGGGCTGGTATCCAGCTGGTGCCGGAGGATCGGCGCATCATCGCGGGCCTGTCGGTCGAGGAAAACATCTTGCTGGCCAAGGTCGCGCCGGGCAGTGGCTGGGGCCTCGACCAAATCTACCAGAGCTTTCCGCGGCTTGCCGAACGTCGCAAGCAGGAGGGGGTGACGCTATCGGGCGGCGAGCAACAAATGCTGGCAATTGCCCGGGCCCTGGCGCGCGACCTTAAGCTGTTGTTGCTGGACGAGCCCTATGAAGGGCTGGCGCCGGTGATAGTGCAAGAGATTGAGCGCATCCTGCACTCGGTCAAGCCGCTGGGCATCACCACGATCATCGTTGAGCAGAACGCAATTGCGGCGCTCAAGCTGGCGGACCGCGCCGTCATCCTCGATACCGGCGAAGTAGCTTTTGCCGGCACCGCAAAAGAGGTCCTCGACAACACCGAACTTCGCCGCGAATACCTGGCCATCTAGTCTTTCCGTTGGTCGCGCTTCGAACAGGAAAACCGGTACCCACTTTTCCTGAAAGCGCTCCGGCGACACGCGCTACCCTGGGCCTTTCGACCAAAGGCATTCCGCCGATATCACCTCTCCCCAGAGAGGCCCAGGGTATGTTCTTTATGGCGGTAATCTCTATCTCCCCAAATACACCGGCGTTCCCTCGGACTTGATCCGAGGGTCTTTAGACGCTTGTTGCGCATGAAGAGTGACCCGCGGATCAAGTCGGCGTGAGGCGACTGTTGGGTGCCAACACCCGCTATTCCGCCGGTTCAGGCTGGTTGGCGGCAATAGTGACCCCCTCGCCTTCCAGCGCCTCCCTGACATCACGCGCCAGATCGACGGCGCCCGGCGTGTCTCCATGCAGGCAAATGGACCGGGCGGAGGATTTCAGCACTGTGCCGTCGATGGCGAGGATTTCGCCGCTTTTTGCGAGGCGCAGGCAGCGCTCGATTACTGCGTCGCTGTCGTGGATGACTGCACCTTCTTGAGTGCGGGGAACCAGCAAGCCCTCGGCCGTATAGGCGCGGTCGGCGTAGGCCTCGCGGATCAACGGCATCCCGACGGCTTTGGCGGCACGCACCTGGGCGCTGTTGTCGAGCGCCAGCACCGCCATCTTGCGATCCATGGCCTGGATGGTGGCGAAGATGCCGACGGCGAAGGCCAGTTCTTCAGCGGTCTGGTTGGCCAGTGCGCCATGCAATTTCACATAAGCCAGCGGCACACCGACTTCATCAGCGATGAAACGCACCAAAAACAGCTGGCTGCGAATCTGGCCGAGCAGTTGATCGAGCGGCATGACCACCCGAAAGCGGCCGAAGCGCTTGGGGTCGGCATAGCCCGGATGGGCGCCGGCGCGAACACCGCGGGCTTTGCAAAACTTGAGAATGTGCCGGATAATGGGTGAATCACCGGCGTGGCCGCCGCAGGCAATCGAGGCGCTGGAGACGATTTCCAGCAGGTCCTCGTCGGTGCCCATGCCTTCGCCCAGATCGGCATTAAGGTCGATCGTTGTCATGTTTTACTGCCCCGCAACAGTGCATGGGCATGTTCCACCGTCACCGGCCGAAACGCAACCGCGCTGCCCGGGCGCAATTGAGCGAAACGGTCCAGATCCGCGGTGATGACGCTGGCGATGCGCGGATAGCCGCCGGTGGGCTGGTGATCCCGCATCAGCACGATCGGCGTGCCATCGCCGAGAATCTGGATATCGCCGGGTACGATAGCATCGGAAACGAGCGACAGATTTGACGCATCGGCGAATACCTTGTCGTTATCGTCCAGCCGAACACCCATGCGGTCGAGGCGGGACGATACGGCAAAGCTCGCGTCGAGGAATTTCAGGCGCAGTTCCTGCGAGAAAAAGTCTGCGTGAATGCCCCAGATGATCCGGATTGGGCCGTCGGCCCGCTCCCGCGCCGCCGGGACTATCGGTTCGGCGCCTGATCCGGAGAGCTCGATCACGTCACCGACCTGCAAGGCGCGACCAGCCAGACCGCCCAATCCGGCCCGGCTGCTAGTGGCTATGCTGCCCATCATGGACTGCGCGTCGATATCGCCATCGAAGCGGAGATAGCCATAATTGCCCCATGCACCAGGCGTAATGGCCAGCCTGTCGCCGGTGCCAAGTTCTGCGGCGCCCGGCCATGCCAGTGCCTGATCGTTGACTCGACCCACGAAATTTCCACCGGTAAAGCCGACGCGGCAGCGGCCATATGCGATCGTAATTTCCACACCCGCTGTGGTGAATTCCACACCGCCCTGCCCGCCGCCGGCAAGTTGTCCCGCCGACACATAGGCCGCCCGGTCCATCGGACCCGAGGCGCTGATGCCATGGCGCAGCATGCCGAAGCGGCCAAGGTCCTGGATGCTGGTCAGTGGGCCGGCGCGAGTGAGCTTCAGGATAACGCTCATCGGGCGATCTCAAAGGCGATCAGGTCACCAGAGCCAATCAGCGTTGGTGGGTGGCCGGCAGGATCGAAGTTACTGAACGCGGTGCGGCCGATGACATGCCAGCCGGTGGGCATCTCGGTCGCGGTGATGGCGGTTTGGCCTGCGGCGAACAGCACGCTACCGGCAGGCACGGATGGGCGAACTACGGTGCGCCGCGGCAGGATCAAACCATTATGCAGGCCGCAATAGACGAAACCGGGCGCAAAGCCAGTGGCCAAGACGCGCAGCGGCGCAGCATTGTGCGCAGTGATGAAGGCCTCAGTGCTCATGCAGAGAGCCTCGGCCGTCTCGGCGAGGTCGGGACCATCGAATACCACCGGGATCGTCCAGCGCCGCGGCTCGCGTCCCGCACCTGCCAGTCCGAACAGGCGCAGGCGCAATTCGCCTTGGATGACGGACGGCGATGCCAGCAGTGGATCATAGCGCAGCAGCACCGAGACCAGATTGGGCATGATCTCGACCACGCCGGGGATCGGCGCATTGTCAAGCATGGCCGCAAGGACAATGGCTGCCCGATTGGCGACATCGGTCAGTGTCGTGCCGAAGCGCACCAGAAGGGCGCTGTCACCGAGCGGCAGCAGCGTCGGCGTCGGAAATATCGCGGCAATGGACGAGTCGGCGATGATGCGATCTCCTCGATCGGAGCACGCAGCAAGTCCTGAGGGACCCGCCCGGATCAGTCAACCCGGTCCATAAGCAGGAGGGCTCCGCCTCGCTCGGAAGACCGTTCGATAATGCAAATGTCGCCTGGGCGCATTGGCCGGGTTTGACCTGCCGGGACGGTTTTTATCCCAGTCAGTTAGGGTCTTTGCCTTCTTGTTCGATCACGGCATCGAAAAGCTCCCGGGCTTGCCCAACTCCAATCGCTTCTATGGCGACTGCAGCTATGGCAGCGAACAGCTCTGCGATTTCCTGGGGATCGGTGATTTCGGCATCGTCGTCTTCAGCGTCGGCATTGATCAGGGTGAACACGATAACGCACCTCCACATAAGCCAATGACGTGAGTGTGCGTCGATTCCTGTTACAGAACAAATAATGCAAATTCGACGCGCCCCCTCAGGAGGGCAATTGCCAGTTAGGGCAGTAGCGCTTACTCTTGCGCCGCCGTGTTCGCATCGAGCCACGCTTCGATTTCGTCCAGGCTTGCCGAGAACGGCTTCGGCACATTTCCGTAAAGAATCTTGAACGTCTCGTCGCGGATCTGGTGGCCGCCAGTGGTGCCGAGCACTTTCATCTTGTCATCGGTCAGGATGGTGAGGCCATAACGCGTCGCATGGCGCTTAAGCCTGCGCATGCGCGATACATCAAATTCCTTCCGGCTCACGGCTTTTCCTTCTGTGTCAGTGGTGGAAGGACTGCATCTAGCATTCAACATTCCATGCGCAAAGGCCGTTGTATCTATCGCGGCGGCGGACCTCGAATCCTTTGTCCCCGGTTCTAAGGGATTGCAGTCAGCGACCTGCGTCTGTCAGGCATCGATATCGCCGACGAGACTGGCGTTGCTATGCGCCCAAATGGACCACATCTGCATGTCGACAGCGCTTGAACGGCTCGTCGTAACTAGGCTTTTGTAGACAGTCTGCGAAGGGTTGGCTTCAGGATGGCGTCAAACAGCGTGGGATCGCTTTGCGCACGGGCCGAAAGCATCGCTCCGTGGACGGTAGCCATAAACATTTCCGCCTCAATATTTGCGGCTGCCTCAAGCCTGAGAGTGCCCTGCCCAGCACCCCGCTCCATGACGCCGGCTAGCCAAGACCACAGGTAGCGAGAATATGCAGAAACTTCAGACGCGACTTCGGCCGGCAGCACCGGCAGTTCGCTCGCGAGTAGCGCCGCTATATCCGCCAACCGTAATGGAGCTCCTCGACCGGATGCCGGCCATCAGGCGCGCGTTTCATCGCTCCGTCGAAAGTCATCTATCCGTCATGGAACTGTCCTTGAACGGTCACCGCTCTGAGAACGAACCGTCAATTATCGAGGCTAGATGTCCCGTCGCCGAAACGGCTTTTTCTCGGAGACAGTCCCAAATGACACGCACCAAGCTGCTCAGCGCAGCAACCACGATCGCCGCCTTGGCGCTGGCGACTGCCCCAGCCATGGCGCAGACCAAGTTCGAATTCTGGTACGGCCTGTCGGGCGACCTGAGCGAGCGCATTCAGGAAATGTGCGGCACGTTCAACCAGTCGCAGGCCGATTATGAAATCGTCTGCGTCAGCCAGGAAACCTACGAAAACAACCTGCAGAACACCATTGCCGCGTTCCGCGCCGACAAGCAGCCAACCGTTACCCAGATCAGCGACGGCGGCACCCTCGACCTGATGCTGTCCGGCGCCTATGTCCCGGTTCGTCAGCTAATGGAAGAAAACGGCTACGACATCAAGTGGGACGACTATTTCTCCGGTATCGCCAGCTATTATTCGACGTCGTCCGGCGAACTGCTGTCGATGCCCTTCAACTCCTCGACCGCCATGTTCTACTACAATTCCGATGCCCTCAAGGCGGTCGGTTTTGAAGGCGCTCCGCAGACTTGGGAACAGGTCGAGAAGATCGCCCGTGACCTCAAGGCTGCTGGTTACGATTGCCCCGTCGCGTTCGATCCGACCGGCACCTGGCAGTGGTTCGAGCAGTTCTCCGCTGCACACAACCAGCCAATCGCCAGCAATGGCAATGGCTTTGGCGGCCTCGATGCCGTCGTCCAATTCAACCAGGGCAAGTTTGTCGATCAGTTGACCTGGATCAAGAAAATGTACGACGAAGGCCTGTTCGTGGCCAAGTCCAAGGCTATCGGCGAAACCGCCAATGACGCCTTCGTCAATGCCAAGTGCCAGATGTCCTCGTCGTCGATCGCCGATCACGGCACCTTCGGCAAGCAGGCCATCGAAGGCATGCTTTGGGACGTGACCATGCTGCCACTGTGGGAAGGTACCGAGCGCACCAATACCCTGGTAGGCGGCGCTTCGCTCTGGACCCTCAAGGGTTCGACCCCTGATCAGTACAAGGGCGCTGCCGCGTTCTACGCATTCCTCGCAACGCCGAAGCAGGCTGAATGGTGGTCGACCGTGACTGGCTACATTCCGGTTACCAATTCGGGCTTCAAGGCCATGACCGACAAGGGCTTCTACTCGGCAGCCCCCTACAAGGGTCGTGAACTGGCCATCCAGAGCCTGACCGCAACGCCACCAACCGAATATACCCGCGGCGTCCGCCTCGGCAACTTTGGCGCCATCCGCCTCGAAGTCGCCAATGCCATGCAGGAGGTGTTGTTCAACAACGTTCCCGTGCAGCAGGCTCTCGATGCTGCTGCAGAACGCAGCAATGCCGTCCTTCGCAAGTTCGAAGCCACCTATCCCGGCCAGACTCTCCCTTGATCGCTGACTGAACCGGCGCGGGCAACCCTTGGGTCGCCCGCGCTTCTTTCTTTCGTGCCCGGAGGCCAAGGCTCATGGAACGTCGCGCATTCTACCAAAATCCCGTTCTGCCCTGGCTCTTGCTGGCGCCCCAATTGCTGCTGGTGCTGGTGTTCTTTTACTGGCCGACATCGCAAGCGCTGTTCTGGGCCTTCACGCTCGAACAGCCATGGGGCGGCGGCAATACCTGGGCCGGCTTCAACAATTTCCTCTATATTTTCGGTGACGGCCGCTATTGGGCCACCGTCGCTCGCAGCGCCTTCTACGCCATAGCGGTCAGCGCTATTTCAATGTGCCTGGCGCTGACACTGGCCATGTTCGTCGACCGCGCCCTCAAGGGTACGCGGATGTTCCAGTCAGTGTTCGTCTGGCCCTATGCCATTGCCGCGCCTGCCGCCGGCGTCGCCTTCCGCTTCATCTTTGCTCCAGAAGCCGGGCTGATCGGCGCTGTGAACGAGATGTGGCCGGGCATCTGGAATCCCGCCACCAACGGATTTCACGCCTTGGGAATGGTCATCGTCTGCCATGCCTGGCTCGGCATCGGTTACAACTTCATCTTCTTCCTCGCGGCGCTGCAGATGCTGCCCAAGTCGCTGTCGGAAGCCGGCGCCATGGATGGAGCCCGTCCCTATCGCCGCATGCTCGACATCCAGCTGCCGCTAATCGCGCCGACGGTATTCTTCCTGTTGATCATGAACCTGATCTCCAGCTTCACCGACAGTTTTGGTCTGATCGACGTGATGACCGAGGGCGGACCGATCAATGCCACCGAGGTGATGGTCTACAAGCTCTATGTCGATGGCTTCAAAGGCCTCGATTATTCGGGCGCCGCCGCGCAGTCCATCGTGCTCATGCTCCTCGTCATCGCGCTGACTTTCGTCCAGTTCCGCTGGGTCGAAAAGCGCGTCCACTATAACTGAGGCCCGGTCATGATCGAACGCTCGCCCCTCTTCGACTTCATCACCTATGCTACCATGATCCTTGGCATGTTCCTGGTGCTGGTGCCGTTCTGGATCACCATCGTCGCCGGCAGCCAGAACCTGCAGGAAGTCAGCCAGGTACCGCTTAACTTGTGGCCTTCGGGTCATTTGGTCGAGAATATCCAGACCGCCTGGACCCGTTCCGACCTCGGCCCGAAAATGATCAATTCGCTGATCGTCGCGGTCGGCGTCACCACCGGCAAGATCATCCTGGCGGCGCTGTCGGCCTTTGCCATTGTGTTCTTCAATTTCCGCGCCCGCATGATCTGCTTCTGGCTGATCTTCATCACCCTGATGCTGCCGCTCGAAGTGCGCATCGTGCCGACCTATTCCATCGCCGCCAACGCGCTATTGCCGTTCCAGACGATCCTCGATGTGTTCGGCATTACCGGGCTGATCGAAACGCTATCCGGCGTCCGCATCGGGTTGGAGTGGAACCTGCTCAATTCCTACACCGGCCTGATCCTGCCGCTGGTCGCAACGGCAACGGGCACTTTCCTCTACCGCCAGTTCTTCATGACCATTCCAGATGAGCTGGTGGAAGCCTCCAAGATGGACGGGTCAGGCCCGATCCGGTTCTTCTTAGACGTACTGCTGCCGCTGAGCCGCACCAATATGCTGGCACTGGCCACCATCATGTTCGTCTCGAGCTGGAACCAGTATCTCTGGCCGCTGCTGATCACCACCGACCGCAAGAATTTCGGCACGGTCGTGATGCAGCTCAAGGCCCTCATCCCCGCTCAGAACGGCACGCCCGACTGGAACGTCACCATGGCGGGTGCCCTCATCATCATGCTGCCGCCGCTGCTGGTCGTTGCCCTCATGCAACGCTGGTTCGTGCGCGGCCTCATCTCCCGCGACAAGTGAGACCATCATGACCGCTATCACCCTCTCGGGCGTAAAGAAGCGCTACCTCAAAAATCCCGTCGTGCACGGCGTCGATGTCACCATCGAAAGCGGCGAATTCGTCGTCATCCTGGGGCCGTCCGGCTGTGGAAAGTCGACCCTGCTGCGCATGATCGCCGGCCTTGAGGACATCACCGAAGGCACCATTGCCATTGGCGATACCGTCGTCAACAAGCTCGAACCGCGCGAGCGTGGCTGCGCCATGGTGTTCCAGAACTACGCGCTCTACCCTCATATGAGCGTGGCTCAAAACATCGGCTACGCCCTCAAGGTCGCCGGCATGCCACGCGCTCAGCGTGACGCCAAGGTGATGTCCGTGGCAAAGTCGGTCGGGCTTGATCCCTACCTGACCCGCAAGCCGGGCGAACTGTCCGGCGGCCAGCGCCAGCGCGTCGCCATGGCCCGCGCCATGGTGCGCGAGCCGAAGGTTTTCCTTTTCGACGAGCCCTTCTCCAACCTCGATGCCAAGCTGCGCGTCGCGATGCGCGCCGAGGTTCGCAACCTGCATCGCAGCCTCGGCGTCACATCGGTGTTCGTCACCCATGACCAGACCGAGGCCATGACCCTGGCCGATCGACTGATCATCATGAACCAGGGCATTGTCGAGCAGGTCGGCAAGCCGAGCGAAGTCTATCATCGCCCCGCCAGTCTGTTCGTCGCCGACTTCATCGGCTCGCCTGCAATGAACCTGATCAAGGGCCAATTCGACGCCATTGGCAATTTCCTGCACGGCAGAGGCGGCATGCTGCACCTGCCCGGCGCCGCCAGCATTGCCGCCGGCCGTGATGTGACCCTGGGCGTTCGCCCCGAGGCTGTGCGCCGTGTTGAAGCCGGCACCAGGGGCGCCATCGCTGCGGTGGTCGACTACATCGAGGAACTCGGCGCCGCCCGCCTCGTCTACGCCGATACCGATGGCAACCGCATCGTGCTGGTCGATGAGCGAACCGATGCCCTCGGCACCGGCATGCCGATCCACTTCACCCTCGGCGAAAACGATCTGCACCTGTTCGACAATGCCGACGGCAAGCGCATCGAGATGCGCGCCGACCATCGCGTACCATCGCTTCTCAACGCCTGATCGGGAGATCCTTCATGGGCAATATCATCGCAACGGGCTTCAATAGCGGTTCTGACGACGGCGAACTGTTCAGCCTCGAAGCCGACCTGCGCCGCCTTGCCGACATCGGCGTCGACACGGTCGAACTGGGTCTGACCAGCATTGACCTGATTTCTGGTGGCCGCATCCTAGCAGAGCGTTTGCAGCGACTGGCCGCCATCACCAGCCAGTTCGACTTCCGCTACACCGTGCATGGTCTCGTGTCATCGAACTTCATGGATCCAGATACACTGGATTTCCAGATGCAGGCCGCCAAGGCGCTAGTCGAAGTGTGTGACCGCATCGATGCCCGCATCCAGGTGCAGCACGGCGGCGCCCTCCGTGCCGATCAGTTGCACCAGCGCGCCCAAGCCGACATCCGTGAGCGCGAGGCCCTGACCGAGCTGGGCGATTTCGCTCGCCCGTACGGCGTGCGCATTGCGTTCGAAAACATCTTCACCACCGAACTTGGCCAGTATCGTCAGACCCCGGCCGAAGTGGCCGAGACCGTCAAGGCGGTGAACCATCCAAATGTCGTGGCGCTGATCGACTTCAGCCATGCCTATATCGAGAGCACCTACAAGGGCCTCAACTTCCGCGAGCAAATCGCCGCCATGGCGCCCGTCACCGGTCACCTGCACGTCCATGACAGCTTTGGCCGCCCACAGGCTTTCTACAAGGCTTTCCATCCGCAGGAAAACACCGCAATGGGCATTGGCGATCTGCACATGCCGCTCGGTTGGGGCGACATCGACTGGGACAGCATTTTCGCGGAACTTCGCTTCCTGCCCGATACCGTGATGATGATGGAAATCGGTCCGCGTCACCGCAGCGAGCAGCCGGAGAGCCTTGCCATCGCCAAGCGCTTGATCGCCCTCAGCGAAGACGTCTTGCGGGCTGCCGAATAAGCAGGGCCTTTCCGAACATCACCGGCGTGGTGGGCGGCGGCTCACCACCGACACTTTGAAGACTGGAACAGATCAGCATGACCCTGAAATTTATTGTAATGAGCGATCTGCATCTGGTCCCCGAGGGTGAGCTGTCGATGACGCTCGACACCAGCGAACGGCTCGAGCGCGCGGTGGATGCAGTGATTGCCCGATACGGCGACGCCGACTTCTGTATCCTCGCGGGCGATCTGGCCGATCTCGGCCAGGCCGCTGCTTATGACCGGCTTAAATCCATTGCTTCGCGTCTGCCGATTCCGGTCCACATCACCCTGGGCAACCATGACGACCGCCCGACTTTCCTGTCGGTATTCGGCGATGAATTCGAGGCCGAGACCGGCAAAATCGACAAGGTCATCGACGTCAAAGGCTATCGCGTCATCCTGCTCGATTCGTCCGAGCCCGGACGCGTCGATGGTGTGCTTGAGGTGCGCCAGATCGACTGGCTGCGAGCTCGCCTTGCTGAAGCGATGGACCGTCCGGTGGTCGTTGTGTTGCACCATAACGCCAATGCGCTGCACATCCACTCCGACACAATCCGCATGCTCGAGCCGACCGCCTTTATCGACGCACTCAAAACTCACCCCGACATTCGCCAGGTGATCGCAGGCCACGTGCACCTGACCTCGACTGCGTCCTGGCACGGCCTACCGTTCACCACCCTGGCCGGGGGACACTATTCGGTGGGCTTTGCCGTCGACCAGCCAGAGGCGGATTTCTCTCGCCTTTCAGGTCCCGGCCAAATGGCCGTGGTCATCGGCACACCCGACCGCACCACGGTATTGTTCGAAGATTTCATCGACGGCAACACGCAGATCGACTGGAAAAAGAAGCTGTCCGAGATCGCGTGAATTAGGTCAACGACTGGAGCCAACCCGCACCGCCGAGCAGTGCGGGTCGCCGGCAAAATCCCGGCTCAAGTCCGCAGGTTGGTAGCCACCGAATGCCGTTCCACCAGAGGGCATTCGAGCTTGGTGATCGGGTAGCGCTTCCCCGGCTGATGCATTGACAAGTCCAACTGCTCGATGCACCACTGGCCCATAGCGCGGTGCGGCAGGATCGACGTCGTCAGTTGGGGGTGCAGATGCCGCGAGATTTCCTCGTCGTCGTAACCGACCACCGAAATGTTCCCGGGGATCGACAGCCCAGCTTCCTTCAAGGCTTCGTAGCAGCCGATAGCGGTACGGTCGTTTTGACAAAAGATCGCCGTCGGACGCTCTTTCAGCGCGAGTAGCTGAACCGTTGCCTTGTAGCCGGCGCTAGCCGACCAGTCTCCCTCGACCACCAATTCCGGATCGAAGGGAATGTCCGCGGTCGCCAGCGCCCGGCGATAGCCCCTGAGCCGGTCTTGCGCCGCCTGCATCCACTGTTCTCCGGTGATGCAGGCGATGCGGCGATGGCCGTAGTCGATCAGATGCCGGGTGGAGCCCTGCCCGCCGGCTATTTCGCTGGGCACTACCGCCGGAAAGGCGTGGTCGGCTGTATAGCAATTGAGCAGGATCACCGGAATATCCAGCTCATAGAGGTGGTCCGGCGCAGCAATCTCGCGCGTGAAGATCGCCATGTAGATCAGCGCCGAAATGCCTTGTCCCGTTAGTGCGCGAATGGTGCGCGGCCCCATGATCGGGTCTGACAGAGTCTGCGCCACAAGAATGATATTGCCGGCGTTCCAGCTAGCTTGCCGCGCGCCCTCGATGGCGACCACAGCCTCGGGACTGGTGGCCAGTTGATCGACTACAAAACCGATCAACCCGTCGACCGCAGGCCGACTCGCCGGCGCTGGCTCGACATGGGCAAAGTTTGGCGCGGCATAGCCCAGCGTCCGCGCCGCCTCGATGACGCGGTCCCGCGTCTGGGGTGAAATCTTGACGCCATCGGCGCGGTTTAGCACGAAACTGACCGTCGCCTGCGAGCAGCCGGCTTCGCGGGCGATGTCGGTCATGGTTATACGGCGGCCGGCCGCCTTGGCAATGCCCTGCCGCGCCCTGCCCCGTTTGGGCTTTGCCGCCACGTCATCCATGCGTCTTTGCCCCGCCCCCGTCATGCGTGCCATGCCCCTCCCCTTGAAAACACTCAGACCGAGCTTGTCAAACCCGGCTTCGGTCAGGAGTGCTGACTAATGTTA